>JAZLMM010000043.1:0-99823 GCA_045598705.1 Oscillospiraceae bacterium | reverse complement strand
TGCAGTCTTGAGGGTGCAGTTATTTAATCCCTCTACCATTCCGGTGGTTATTACGATGAGGCCACACCTGTTCCCATTCCGAACACAGAAGTTAAGCTCATCAGTGTCCAAGATACTTGGCTGGAGACGGCCTGGGAAAATTGATCGCTGCCGGATTATATTCCTCTATAGCTCAGTCGGTAGAGCATGCGGCTGTTAACCGCAGGGTCGTAAGTTCGAGTCTTACTGGAGGAGCCAAATGAAGCCATCCAAACGGATGGCTTTTTTTGTTCCCAAGTTTCCGTGACAACCCTTTTTCTTATGTGCTATACTCCAGTATAGAGTTAGCTTATCAAACTTGAAATCAGGAGAAATGATATGAAGAAAAGAGTTTTGGCATTTGGGCTATTTATCGGTATGCTGTTATCTACTGCGTGTGGGCTGTCAACAGATGATGTAGATACAACTGTAGATTCATCGAAATCAACTGAAGTTACGCATTCAGAAAGCATGGCTACTACCACTGAAGTTACGCATTCTGAAAGCATGGCTACTACTGCGGTAGCATCTAAAGATTCAGTACATGTTAACAAAATCAATATCACGATCAATCCGGAGATTAATATTATTACGGATGATGATGGAAATGTTGTCGAGATAGAATATCTCAATGACGATGCAAAGGATGCCTACGGATCACTTGATTTGATTGACATGCCCGTCGGAGAAGCAACCGAGCTTATTGTTGAGGCGGCCACTGAACACGGCTATCTGGAAAATGGCAAGCCTGTTACTGTCACTCTTCTGGATTCTAATGTTGATGGACAGGCTATTATGGGCGAGTTGAATGACGTAAGAGATGCAACTCAAAAAGAACTTGGAAATCAGGGCTTTGATAATTGCCCTATCCAGGCTTGCGTTGAAGTGGAAGTAGAACCGGAACATGAGCACGTCTGCGATTTGTGTCTCGGATCCCTTGTGGTTGTTTGTGATGGATGTAACGGAACTACTTATCTTGACGGAAACGCTTGGACTGTTTGCGGAATGTGTTCAGGTGAGGGTAGGACACTTTGTACGCTTTGTGAAGGAGCCGGAAGTATTGCTTGCGGGAATTGCGGTGGCAGCGGAGTTGATGAAGCAGAGGATGATGGTGTTTGTTTTGGTTGCCATGGCTCAGGAACGACTCCATGCAATCGTTGTGGGGATGGTTCAGGTTATCAGGTATGCTATGATTGCAAAGGCGCAGGAAGGCTTGGAGGACTTCCGTGTCCGCGTTGCGGTGGAACTCTTTGGACTGTTTGTTATCGATGCAAAGGTACCGGAGTCACTGAATAAAAGTCTAATGAAGCTATCCAAACGGATGGCTTTTTTGTTTGCTCTTTTCTGATATATACTATAGATAAGATTCTATTCATGTCGTGAGGGAGGAGCCATTATGGTGTGGCAGGATTTCTATGATGCTTGTTCAGTAGAAATGTTGAGTCCTTTTACCATAGAAGAAATCGATTCACTCGAGAATGCGGGCACTATGAATGAAGTACTCAATGTGCTGGATTGTTTCGAAAGCGAATCGGAACTTGACCATTTCATGAAACGCTTGGAAGCTTTGCGGTGGTTCGATATGCATATTCAAACCCCAGAAGTGCTCATTCAGATGCTTACTCAGCTCGATTCAGATTATGCGAAGCTTGTCTTGGCTCAGAATGCGATGCAGAAACGCATGAAGTTTCAACTTCCAACCTTTCTCAAATTTCTGGATGCGCTTGATCTTGATTCCAATGAGACGTATATCCAGTATTTCCTATCTTTCGAACCTGCTTTGACTTCCAAGGATCTTGGATTGCTTACGAATCGAATATGGGAGGAGACAGAAGCGTCTTTGTGGTCTGGTTATATCATTGACAGAATGGAATCTGGCGCCGTCTTTGAAGGCGAAGATCTAATGAATCTGTATCGTGCATTGGGCGATGATGCTTACCTTGGAATTTTCGAGCAGATGATCGAGCGTAACATGCCTCTCACATGGAAACAGGTCATCGAAATCTTCAAATACGTTGATATCGAAGAATACGAGAAACCTTTCTTGGGTCTCATTGCGCGTAATGAAACAATTCAAGTAGAAGAGTTTGTGACGCTCAGTACAGACTGCTCGCTTTCTGACAAGGAGATGATTGCGCTCATCCAGCTGGCCAATCAGCAGAAACTTGTTTTCTCCTATCAGGAACTGAAGACGATTTGCAAGTGTTTCGATTCTGACGTGTTAGATCTTCTATTTCAGAATGTAATGAGCCAAGGAATGAAGTTCTCGGCGGAGCAGATCATTGAACTAGAAGATGATCTCAGTGAAGATGTAATGCTTGAAGCAATCCGTCACATGGAAGGAATGCCAACCAAGAAGCAGGTACACCAATTAGGTGAATTGCTTGGCCAAGATGAACTTCTTGAAGCTGCCAGCGAACGATTCCCCGATCTGGATGATGAATTGGAAGCAATTATCTTCGATGAAGAACAGATCCTTGATGAATCGGAGATGCTTGATGCGGAGAACACGCATGACGCAGAGAATGATGAAACGGGGAGAAATGGCATGCAACGTAAAGTGACATGGGAAGAAGTATATGAGAACTATGATGAGTGGGAGGATGATGAGCTTCTTAGGAAGATTCAATCTCTTTCTGATATAGGTCCTTCCGATCAAATTGCTGAAATCATTGACTATATATCCGAAGATTGTGCACTGGCACTTGAGAAGCAAGCACTCTCCATGGGTGTAGTCTTCTCGGTGAAGGAAATCATACAAATGATTGACAGCTACGATGAGAATGCGATGACATCCAAGATGCTGGATATTGCGGTGAAGAAGAACCTGACTTTTACATTTGATGACCTGGAATATTTCGATGACGGAAACCATGATGAGATGATCCATAAGATCGATAAGAAACAGAATCTCCATTATTTCGAGAAACAATATGGTGATGATTTGGAAGATGAGGATGACGACTTCGAAGACTATGGTGATGGAAAGAAGAAGAGCCTCTTGGATGATATTGCTACGGCAATCGTGGTGAACGAAGGCTTAAGTTGGCTCGAAAGACGTAGAAAGAAGAAAGAGGAAGAGAAGAGGAACCGCAGAAAACGCTGGTAATCCAGCATAGTCCCATTCTGCGCAAGAGGATGAATTATTTATTTGCAGGCTCGTAGATCTTCTTGAATAAATCTTTCTCAACGATATCGAAGTCAGAAAGGTCATTCTCGCGGATGGCAATGTAGTCTCCCTTGGTGCCGCGGATGTAGTTATTGGCATCCCATACAGTAAAAATCTTTACCGAGCTCTCAATTGGCTTCATATAGACATACTCAGAGCCTTTGGTAATGCAGGAACGGATGTGGTCGGTCAGATCGAAGGTCTCGCCCGAACGGAGATTCTTGATTGTCGGTCGGTATTCAGAAGATACACGAGATTTAGCACTGCACATATCATAGGTGGCTTGGAATTTTTCCATTGAGATGGGCTGAATGTCACCATTGATTCCAACCATGATACAGGTGTCCTCGCTGGCATTGAAGTCAATATCTCCTTCCAATGTACGAACAAGCATCGGCGTACTTGTACGGACGAAATCTTTGCAGAATACAACACCGACAGGAATGCGTTTCTTACGATAATACTTAAGTCCCTCGACACTGATCTTATCAACACCGGCACGGAGAATCTCACATTCACCGGTATACTCCGTGAGCTTCTGACGCAGGAATTGCATCATGCGCGTGCTACCGTACTTAGCGGAATACTCATCTTTGCCGATGAAGCCACCTGCCTTGTTTCGATGCCCACCACCAAAACCAATCTCGTCTGTGATATACTCTGCGAGTTCGCTTGCCTTGGTTTCTTTAATACAGCTTCGGATGGAGAGCTTGTATCCTGTGTAGGTCTCATTAAACGCAATACAGATATCCACTCGGTCAACTTGAATCAGGAAGTCACTAATCAGACCAAGAATATTTGGATCGCAGGGTTGCACTTGAACAAGTGCAAGGCGCAAATCATTATCGAAAGTAAAATCATTCATGGCCTGCGCCGCAATACCCAACTCGCTTAAAGATAGATTCGAGTTCGAAAGTCGTACCACAGCAGCCTGATCAAATGCCAGGGCATCACGCATATCTCGATCCAGTGGGTGATACATCTCACTGAACTGGTTCGTATCACAATAAAGTCCGTAATAGAGTGCAGTTGCACAGACAGGATCCTTGTTGATCTCAATTCCTTCGTTCTTGAAGAGCTGCCAGATCAAGGTGCAACAACTTCCCACATTCGGCTGGATATAAGAGTAATCTACATCTATGCCACAGAACTGGTGGTGATCAATGACCGCGACTTTTGGCGCTGGAAAGAATCGGACATTGCCGGAACGATACTGACAGTCGGTGGTAATCAGAAGATCGCAGGTACCGAAATCTGAAACACAATACTCTATCGGGATACGGAACATCTCTATCATCATCGTAAGGTTGACCTTCGTAATCTTAGAACGCCCGCTATAAATCAGACGCACGCGACAACGATGGCTCTTAAAATAACGATATAAAGCAAATCCTGATGCGATTGCATCTGGATCCGGATTGTCATGGCACTGTATCGTGATGTTCTGATACTGTGTCAATTCTGATAATTTCATACCCCGAACCGCTCCTTCCCACTAAGCAAGGTCCTTACTAATAATAGCACAGGAATTGGGTTGGAAGAAAGATTCAGAAAGATTTATCACTGATTTTATCTCAATTTAACGAAAACGAAATAATGACAAGTACGGCCTACTTGCGAAAATGCGTTCCGAAGTGCAAACTTATATCAGTGTAATGAGGAGGTAGCAATGAGAAGAAAGAAGTATTTGGCATTGCTGATTGCGGGAACACTTTTGCTTGGAATCTTCTGTATAGGTTGCAGTAAGAAGGAGAAGGAGAAGAAAGATTCAAGTAGCAAAATAAGACGAACAGAGACTGTCGTCAGTGACTTCTGCAAATTCCTGAAGAATGGCAATCTGGACCGCGTCGAGAAATTAGTCGATGGAAGTAGTGCCGAAGTTGACAAACTTCATTCCTACCAATTATCAGATGTTGCTTCGATACTTGAGCATGTCGGCGAGTATATGACCTATGAGGTTCAGAATGTGGAAGTAGATAGTAAAGAAGAAACCGGCGAGGCAGAAGTGACCTTCACAACGATTCAATCCGAAGAGGTGATTGCGCGTCTTTCCAATGCAAAATCTGGAAAAGAGATTCGAAATATAGTCAAAGAAGCTGAATTTGAAGAAATCACAATCTCATTGCAACTAGTGAAAACAGAAAGTTCTTGGGCGATTACCAATCAGTCAGCAGATGAAGCAATCGCGAAGATATATGCATTTATTGAGAAACTTGATATTGATACAACACCCAAGATTACACCAACTGAAGAATCTGCGGTGCTGGAATTTGATGTGAATTACGAGTATTGGTTGAATGATTATTTTAACCAAGTGGAAGGATATCGTCAGCGTGCGACGTACGTCATTCTCTTCATTTCTACGAATAAAGAATTCTATGATCAGATTTTCTACTACGAATTTACAACGCCGGAAGGCGAGAAATTGTACGATGGGCAGTACAAAGCGACGAATGGTAACAATTCTATCCAATGTTCATGGAATTCCGCTTCACTTTATGGATTGAGCGCATTATGTTGCAATATTTACGATGATGACAATCACTTGGTTCACAATGCTTGGGTCCATATCTATGGAGAAGATGAAGAAGCACCGACGGAAATAGATTGTATTTACATACGATTGGTCAACGAGAATGGGGACGTTGTGCCTGGATTCTATGAGGGGGATACTTATGTGGGCATAAATGTTCAGCTTGCATATATGTTTGAGGATGGTCCAACTTCAATCTATTACGAGCTTGATAAAGTAGCTACGGAAGAGGTGAGTGATAGCAATCGCTTGGCATATCAGAACGTGCCCGTAGATGCACTTGACATGACATTCTCGTGTGCGGATCTGCCCGCACTTGAGTGTGGCAGTTATTCAATTACGATTTATAGTAAGGAGAGAATGCCTTGCGGCGTGATTTTCTTCGAGGTGATTCCGAAAGAGGATACTTTCAGGTACACTTTGTCACAAGTGGATTATATTGATCGATATTGGACGACAGAACCTGGTGATCCACAACGCATTCAATATGTATCCGCCGCCTGCGATACCATATATTATGAGTTCCAGCTGGATTCAATATATGATTATGTAGGATTCACATACAAGCTTACCGATGATGAAAGCGGTGAACTGATTGACGAAGGTACAGTCGAAGCAATCTGGTATGATCGATGCAGTATCAATTGTGATATGAGTAAAGCACCAAAAGGGAATATGAAGTTAGAAGTTTTTAATTCGAATGGAACGCCATTACTTACAGATGCAATAGAGGTGATGTAATGAAAATTGGGAAGAAAGAAACGGCAATCCTGTCCTGTATCACAGGAGTATTGGTTGTAACGACAGTAGTACTTCTGTTCATTACAACTCCATGGAAGAATGACAGTAAGGATGACGCACAGGACGCAGCCGCACCATCGAGTATCGCGACGGAGGTCACGACGGATCTGATGACAAATTCAACGGGGGAAGACACGACATATTCGGAGAGTACAGAAAGTTGTGCAGAATATGTGCCAACTTCGCAACAGTCTACCGAATCAACGGTAGTGTCTTCGGAAGAAACGACCGAAGCATCTACTTCTGAAACGACAACGGAAACTACTACGGAATCTACTATGGAATCAACGACCACCGCGACTACTTCTGAAACCACCAAGAAAGAGACCGAAACGGAAGCCACGACCGAGTCTGCTACGCGTGCACCGAGCACCACTTCCGGTACATACGATTTATCGGGCATGGTCATCGTTCTTGACCCAGGTCATCAGAAGCATGCCAACTCGGACACAGAGGCTGTTGCGCCATGGTCTGATGAACGCAAACCAAAGGTTTCTTCCGGAACGAAGGGTGTAGCAACGAGTCGCCCCGAGTACGAGGTGGTGCTAGAAATCGGTCTGGTACTCCGTGATTATTTAGAATCCATGGGTGCTACGGTCATCATGACAAGAACTTCGAATGATGTAGATATTTCCAACATTGAACGTGCAAATATCGCTGTGGAGAACGATGCAGATGTTTTCTTGAGACTTCACTGCGATGCCGCAGAGAGTTCTTCTGCACGTGGAATCGGCGTATTTGTTTGTAGTCGAGGTGAATTGGCAGATAGCCAGGAGAAATGGGGCAATTGGCTGGGAAACTGTCTGGAGGAGTCTACGGGTTCTCATTTCCGTGGATGTAATGCCTCCACCACCTATAGCGGACTGAACTGGTGTACCTCTGTACCATCTTTCTTATTGGAAATGGGGTTCATGACGAATAGTGACGACGACCGGCTCTTAAGTGATCCGGAATATCAGAATAAGATCTGCGAAGGCATCGCGGCATTCTGCTATAAGATGAAGAGTCGTTGATCTAGCTTGAAGAAAACAAAATGTATAGTAGATATTCAGAAAAGAGGACGAGACAATGAGTAAGGAAAACGAGAAAGAATTCAATCTGACACCGGGAGAGAATGAGCGATACAAGCCAGTCAAAGCAGATCTGACCTGCCCGAAGTGTGGTAAACCCCACACATTGACACTTCGCGCATGTGTGAATGTGTCGCTTCATCCGGAGGAGAAAGCACAAGTCTTAGATGGTTCTTTCTTCCAATACAAGTGCCCGGACTGTGGCGAATCCATCGCAGTTACCTATCCATGTCTTTATGACGATATGGGAAAAGCACTCATGATTTATCTTCTGCCGGATGAGACGGAAGTTGCATTGGCGAAACTGAATGCCCAGCAGGAGAAGTGGTCAGAAGACATGATGAAGGCAGCCAAAGTATGCACCATGCGTGCGGTTCGTTCGGTAAATGAGCTTTGTGAGAAGATCAAGATTGCCGATGCAGACCTAGATGATCGATATGTGGAGATTACCAAGGCGTTTGTATTCGCACAGTTTCTTAGACAACAACCGGATTTCCTAGCGACTCAGGTCCTCTATGACAGACAGGACGGAGAAGACGGACTGGTCATCATGGGCAAGGACGGAAAGACACTGTGGGTTGTCTGGCCGGAGGGATTGTACGATGAAGTGATTAATATGTTTGGTGACCGCGTCGAGTCCGAGAAGACGACGACATATGAGTTGATCGATGCCAATTGGACCATGAAAATTCTTGGCTCAAAACAGTGATAATTCATTCTGAAGGTGCTATAGTATAGAAGTATGAAGAAGACAGTAGAAGAAAAACCGATAGAGAAACCGAAGAAGAGATCCATCAAACGCAAGTTGATCGTTATTGCCGTTGTGTTGGCAGTAGTTGTTGCACTCGCTGTAACCGTTTACTTGTATATTGATAAGGAGAAACGTGTGTTCAAAGAATGCGCAATCGAGGCTGGAACTCCGGTACAAGCATCGGACTTCGTACGCTTCAAACATGACAAACGCACCGCTTCTTTTGCTTTCGGTACATCTGATTTTGATGTATCCATACCAGGTGAGTACCCCATCACAATTCAAATCGGCAACAAGACCTATGATTCAAAGTTGACTGTTCGAGATACAGTTGCGCCGGCCGTGGCCGTAGCACCCAAGACGACCATGTATGGCATGCCGCTTGTGCCGAGCGATTTCATCGTAACCATGAATGACCAGACCGAGGTGTCTGCAGAGTATCAGGTTGAGCCCGACTTCAAGAAGGTGGGAGAGCAGAATGTGACAATTCTGTTCCGTGATCTCGGTGGCAATGTCGCTACAGGTACAACTACACTTCGCGTAGTCGGTATTTATCCCGAGATTACCAAAGAAGCGGGTAGTTCGCCTGTTGAGTTCAATGATTTCGTATTCTCGGAAGAACATGCAGGACTTGTGACACCATTAAACGATGTCAAGATGGATCAGCCAGGTGATTATACACTTTCATTCAGTGTAGATGGCATTCGTTACGATAGTGTGTTGCATCTTCTAGATACGGTTCCGCCGCAAGCCAAAGGAATCGAATTTGATGGCTTTGCCGGATATCCCCGAGAGGCTTCCGAGATGATCGAAGAGCTTGTTGATGCAACGGCTGTTACGGTAGAGTATGTAGATGATCCTCACTTTGAGACGGCTGGCGAGCGAGATATTCAGATTCGCCTTACGGACCTAGGTGGCAATGAACAGATTGTCACTTCCCATCTGCGTCTTCAGGAGGATATAGAACCACCGGTGATTTCTGGTGCCAAAGATATCAGTGTCATCACCGGACAGGCGATTGCTTATAAGAACAATGTTACTGTAACGGACAATGCCGATCCGAACGTTACGTTTACAGTCGATAACTCTGCTGTAGATACGGAGAAAGAAGGCGTATACGAAGTAACCTATTCTGCTACCGATGCAGCGGGAAATCAAACCGAGGTAACGATCAAAGTAACTGTGGTGTATAAGCCTTATACAGAAGATGATCTCTGGGCACTTTGCGATGAGATCCTAGCGAACATCATCGACGATGACATGTCTGAGAAACAGAAAGCAGAGGCAATCTTCAATTGGGTAGACTGGAACATCAAGTACCAGGGACATGCCGAGAAGACCAGCTGGATTCAGGGGGCATACGAAGGCATCAAGAATCGAATCGGCGACTGCTACAATACTGCGTGTGCTTGCTACGCACTCTATACCCGTGCGGGACTTGAGAACTTCATCATAAACCGAGATCCGATCACCTACGCCCAGCACTTCTGGAACGCAGTCAAGATCGATGGCAAATGGTATCACTGCGATGCACTGACCACAAGAGAAGGTACACGTTTCTTCATGTGGAGTTCGGCTCAAGTGAAGCAGTATGCGGATGGCCATCGCGGTTATTTCTATTACGACGCTTCTCAGTACCCGGTCGAGATTCCGTAAGCGACGTAGAACGAAGAGAGGACAGAGATTTGAAGACATTAGGCATCATTGGCGGACTTGGCCCACTTGCGACGGCGTATTTCTATCGACGTATCGTGGAACTGACTCCTGCTCAATCCGATCAAGATCACATCGAGACCTGGATACGTTCTTGCCCTTCTATTCCTGATCGTACGGCGTTCCTCCTTGGAAGAAGTACAGAAGATCCTCGTCCCAAAATGATTGAAGCGGGTATCTCATTGGTAAAGTCTGGTGCAGACGTGCTGGCGATTCCATGCGTGACCGCACATGCTTTCCACAAAGATCTGGAAGAAGGAATCGGCCACCCGATTCTTCACGCAATTGGCGAACTGGGGAAGACCTGCCAAGCTCGTGGTATCCGCCAAGTGGGCATCATGGCCACGGACGGGGCACGTGATTCCAGTGTTTATGAATCGATATTGCAAGCGTATGATGTCTCCTGCATCTGGCCGGAGGAAGCGGATCAGGCCCGCGTCATGCATATGATCTACCAGGATGTGAAAGCCGGCCGAATCATCTCGGAAGGTGATTTTACCCAAGTCGGCAATGCCTTGCTCCAAGCGGGGGCTGAGGCGGTGGTTCTGGGTTGCACGGAGCTCTCGCAGGCGACAGTCACCATGAATCTGAATGAAGACTATATCGATATTATTGATGTGCTTGCCGCGGCTTGCGTCAAGGCATGTATGGCCTAGGAGATGAAATATGCATAATCATGTACTTTCTCAATTGAAGAATACGGTTGCGAAATATCCGGACAAAGCGGCCTTCTGCGGCGAGCAGTCGATGCTTACGTTCCGCGAACTGGATGAGGCGATCGATCGCATCGGATCGTTCATTCTTGAGACCGGTATTCGTAGAAGTCCGATCGTCGTCTATATGGAAAAATCACCTGAAGAGGTTGCGACGTTCTTCGGTATTATCCGTGCGGGAAGCTACTATGTGCCAATTGATGCGGAGATGCCGCAGGTGCGTATTTCTCTGATTCTGGAGAATGTGAAGGCGCCGCTTCTGATCTGTGACGAAGCGACGGCTGAAGCGGCGGAAAGACTTGGTTTCGCAGGGAGAATCGTTCGCTACAAGGAACTCCTCTCCTGTGCGATTGACTCGGCTTCATTGGAGAACGTATATCAGGCTTCCATTGACACCGATCCGCTATATATCGTATTTACTTCCGGAAGTACCGGTGTGCCGAAGGGCGTAGTGGGATGTCATCGTGCAGTCAATGACTATATCGACCAACTTTCTGAGGTGCTGGGCTTCTCAGATGAGACGGTGTTCGGTAACCAGACCCCGCTCTATCTTGATGCTTGCTTCAAGGAACTCTATCCGACGATTCGATATGGTGCAACGACGTATTTCGTGCCGAAGACATTATTCATGCAACCATTGAAACTGGTACAATATCTCAACGAACACCAGATTAACACCGTGTGCTGGGTGGTATCGGCGCTGACCATTATCTCCACCTTCAACACTTTCAAGACGGAGATTCCGAAGTACCTGCGAACCATCGCATTTGGCTCGGAAGTATTCCCGATCAAGCAGTTCAGAATGTGGAGAGAAGCGTTGCCGGAGGCAACTTTTACCAACTTATACGGACCGACGGAAGGTACAGGCATGTGCTGCTACTACCGCGTGAATCGTGAATTCGAAGATGGCGAAGCCATTCCGATTGGTCGCCCATTCGACAACACGGACATCATTCTTCTGGATGAGGACAATCATGAGGTCACCAAGGAAAGCGGCGAACAAGGTGAGATCTGTATCCGCGGTACATCGTTGACCTTAGGGTACATGAATAACCCACAGAAGACATCGGAAGCTTTCACATTGAATCCGTTACAGACGGGATGGCCGGAACTAATCTACAGGACCGGTGATATTGGACGCTACAATGAGCGTGGCGAGCTGATGTTCGTGTCTCGTAAGGATTTCCAGATCAAGCACATGGGACACCGTATTGAGCTCGGCGAGATCGAGGTGAATGCACAGATGATCGAAGGTATCACCGGGGCGGCCTGTATCTACGATAAAGAGAAGGGGAAGATTGTGCTTTTCTATAGCGGAAGCAAGGAAGAAGCAGATATGAAGGTCCTCCTGAAAGACAGCCTTCCACGATATATGGTACCGAATGTGACACGCAAACTGGAACGGATTCCACTGACCAGTAATGGTAAGACAGATCGTGTCACATTGACCGCGATGTTGAAGAAATGAAGAACGACTTAACTGAAGGATCAGTATTTAAGAAGCTCATCGCATTCGTGTTGCCGATTTTTGGTGCCAACTTGCTTCAGGCAATGTACGGCACGGTCGACCTGATTGTGGTGGGTTATTTTTCCGACAAAGCGGCGGTGTCTGCCGTGGCTACCGGCAGTATGGCGATGCAGACAATCAACGGCATCATCACAGGCCTGTCCATGGGCAGTATGGTGCATCTTGGTCACTTAATAGGGAAGAAGGATTTCAAGCGTGCGACGAATGCTGTTGCATCGGCTTTCATGATATTCCTGATCCTTGGTGCACTCTTAATGGGAGCAGTTCCACTTTCTGCACCATTGCTTGCTAGGTACATGAATGCGCCAACGGAAGCAGTCTCGCAGACAATCTCCTATATTCGTATTTGCGGCGTCGGTATTATCGCGATTATCTTCTTTAACGGTATCAGTAGTATGTTCCGAGGCGTCGGTGATTCGAGAAGTCCATTCATCCTGATGCTGATTTCGTGTTTAGTGAATATCGGCGGGGACCTATTGTTGGTCGGCGTCTACGATATGGGGACGGCTGGCGCGGCGATTGCGACGGTGTTTGCCCAGCTGGTGAGCGTCTTAGCCTCTGTGCTGATCATCGTGAAGCGCGGCTTCGGATTTAAACTGCAGCGTGTGAGCCTTCGACCGACACGCGAGGACAGTCGCAAGATTCTGAAATACGGCTTGCCGATTGCAGCACAAGAAGCCTTGACAGGTCTATCCTTTGCGGTCATCATGGCCATCTTGAATGATTTCGGTTTGGTGGCCTCGGCTGGTGTCGGTATTGCGGAGAAAATCGTCGGTCTCATCTTCATCGTGCCAGGAGCTATCATGGCGGCTGTATCTGCATTTACTGCACAGAACAAGGGTGCTGGGAAGATTGAACGTGCGAAGAAATCCATGTATATTGGCATGATCATTTCACTTGCCGTCGGGTTGGTCATGTTCTACCTAAGTTTCTTCCATGGCGACCTGCTTTCGAGTTTTTTCACCAAAGATCAGGATGTAATCGAAGCTTCGGCAGACTTCTTGCGTTCCTATGCCATTGACTGTGCACTGGTTAGCTTTAACTTCAACATGATGGGTTATTTGAACGGCTGCGGGCAGACGTTGTTTGTCTCGATTCAAGGTATCGTCAGCACATTTCTGGTCCGCATACCCTTCTCCTACTTCATGAGTAAAGTACCGGATGTTTCACTCTTCCAAGTCGGACTTGCGACGCCATGTGCGACGATTTTTGCAATTATCCTCACAGGAATCTATCTAATCAACTATAATCGGAAACAGAAAAGCATACATCTTGAGAATCCGTGAGTGAACTCCGGAAGTGCGCGAGAAAAGAAGGTGAACATGTTGCAAAATTCATCCATGATGAATATGACGGAAGGAAATCCGACCTCCCTACTGATTCGTTTCTCCATTCCTATGTTGATAGGCAACCTTTTTCAGCAGGTTTATAATCTGGTGGATTCGGTCGTGGTCGGTCAGTTCGTCGGGGAAGATGCATTAGCGGCCATTGGTGCGACCGGTTCCATCTCGTTTCTTTTCATTGCGATGTGTAACGGCTTCGGAAGCGGCGGTGGAATCATTGCCTCCCAATACTTTGGGCGGAAAGATGAGAAGTCCCTGAAGTCTTGTATTGTCAATGCGGGATTTATTATGACAATCTTTCCGCTGCTGATTGGCATTGCGGCTTTCTTCCTGTCTGAACCGATTCTTGTACTACTCGATACACCGGAGGATATTCTGGCGGATGCGACGATCTATCTTCGAATCATGTGTATCGGACTGGTCTTTGTCGCACTCTATAACTATGCGTCTTCGATGCTGCGTGCATTGGGTGACGCCAAAACGCCGTTGCTTTTCCTGGTTTTCTCGAGTGTCCTCAATACCGGACTTGACCTGCTGTTCGTGTGTGTCTTCCACATGGGTGTCTTCGGCGCCGGTATTGCGACCATTATCTCACAGTTCCTCTCGGCAGTCCTATGCTTGCTCTATGCGGAGAAGACAAATATGTACTTCAAGATGACCAAGGAGGAGTTGACCTATAACCGTGGAATATCCCGTGAAGTGGTGAAGCTGGGAGGTCCGCTGTCACTTCAGTTCTCGCTCATTGCAATCTCCTGCATGGCGCTTCAGAAAGTAGTCAATGCATTTGGTACAGAGACTGTCGCGGCCTTTACTGCGACCAGCCGAATCGAGCAGATTATCCACCAGCCTTACCAGACACTGAGCGCTGCACTGGCGACATTTGTAGGGCAGAACTATGGTGCGAAGAAGATGGACCGAGTCAAGGAAGGATTCCGAAAGAGTATGTGGATTATGGTGGGATTCTCCGTACTGATGCTTCCTTTCATGCAGTTCTCCGGCGAATGGATTATGCGTATTTTCGTGAAAGAAGAGCCTGTCATTGTCATGGGCGCCAAAGCGCTTCGTATATCGAGCCTGTTCTACATCATGCTGGGTCTGATCTACATGATCCGTGGCATTCAGAATGGTCTGGGTGACTCCATCTTTGCAGTCATAAACGGTGTAGTGGAAGTCATCGGAAGATTTGCTGTACCGGTGTTCCTCACATCGATTGCGGCCATTGGACTATGGGGCATCTGGTGGTCGGTAGGAATCGTCTGGGCGCTAAGCGGCATTACGGCATGGATGCGTTACGCGAACTATAAACGTAGGAGAATCAGCCTAGAACCTTGATGTCGAAGCGATCATACTCATAAATATCGGAAGGATCCGTAAGAAGCGAGAAAGAGAATGCCTGCGTCTTTCCAGGTATGAGGTCGTATATGGAGCATTCTTCCATATACAAAAACTTCCCATCCTTATAGAAAACTACAAGTACATTGATGTTCGATTCAGAATGCAGACCGAGGGTGATCTCTCCTGTGAAACGGAGGTTACCCAACTCATCGACCCTTTGGGTTGGATTGGTGATCTTGATTTCAGAGTGAAGACTCTGTTCCGGATTATCAAGATCTGCCCACTCGGTACTTACGACATCACAGGTCACCTCAGGAACCGCATCAGCACTTTCGTAGACGGAAGAAATATCTCCACAAAAGACTACGGTGTCACTTGCAAGAATACTGTTGCAATAATCTTTCTGTGTATCCAGAATTGAACCATCTTTGCTTCGTATAGAAAACCTCACTTCAGCAGTTTCAATGAAGAACGCTTGATTAGGATTATGAAGTTCTACCCAATAATGGATGGTAGATTCTTGTTCCTCCACATCATTTTCTACCCAATATTCGAAGGTGACCAGCTCGGCATCCAGCGCGTCTTTATATTTCAATTCATAATCTTCTTCTTGAGATTCGTACTCGTCAAGGTCGAAAGTGGACTCTGTCGACGACGTGATCTCACTATTATCAGTGGTCCCTTTGTCTTTGGTGAAAATATACAACAGCGTAATGGTAAGTCCGATTGCAAGTACCGCGACTAAAGCAAATAAGGCAATCTGGAGAGCTTTTACCTTAGAGAGATCCACAAGTTCCTTGTTGGAAGTGTCCCCAGGTTGTTGCACCTGGGAAACAGGCGGGATGGCTTCGGAGACGGTAGTCGGCGAAGAGGTGCCGATCTCTTTCTCTTCTGAAGAATCATCCGTATCATCCGCATTCAGTTGGGCCTTTCGAATGCCCTTGGCATTGATGATCTTCGTGAAATCTTCATCGGAATATGTGTCATCTTCCTTGTTCCAGATGACGGCCTGGCTTCGGTTGAGACGCATAGCCAGCCCAGCGGGGAGGTTTACTTCATCAAGATAGATGAGGAGCATCTCCTTATTTAGGTCTCTTGCGTAACTGAGCTCATCCTTACAGTTATCGGAGTTCAAATAATTCTCACTGATGAAAGCGATGAAATACGCGCTGGTATCAATGTGCAAGGCAATATTGTCATCCCAAGAAGTACCGGCGGTGATGATCTTGTCGTACCAGATATTGAAGCCTGATTCATTTAGCCTTTCCAGAATTGGGCACACACGTTCCCAGTCCAGATGGGCGTAACTGATGAAAATATAGGGTCTTGTTTCATCACAGTTGAACTTAGACTCCAAGGACAACCTCCCTACTTAATCTGTTGCATCGTTCTGATGGACCGACAGTCTTACAGTATTCTCATACCTATATAAGTAAATTGTATGTTCGAAATAGGATTGTGTCAAATCCGTCTTAGATGCTTATCAAATGCAGAGGAAAATGGTATCATATCGGTGAATAAGAAGTCTTGAGGTAAGAAAAATGGATGAACTGATTGAGATTTTACAAGAGATCCACCCGGATGTGGATTATGAAACCGCTACAAATCTGGTCGATGGCAAGATCCTCGACTCTTTCGATATTATTTCTCTCGTTTCAGAGATTGCAGACCGATTCGACGTGGTGATCTCTGCGGAGTACATGATTCCTGAGAACTTCAATTCTGCGCAGGCGCTGTGGACGCTGATCGAGAAACTTCAGGACGAGGAGTAAGAGACGCTTCCGTACGGTAGTCGTGTGAAAGCATGACATGATGCGCGCACGGAGATGAAGACGAACCTATGCATTTTGCTTCGTATATTTTTATCGGTTTTGTGCTGGCACTGGTGACACTTTACTATGTGCTACCTAAGAAGACCCAATGGCCGCTCCTGCTGCTGGGGTCTTATGTTTTCTATTACTATGCAGGGTGGAAATGTCTCATCTATATCCTAGCTATTACCGTGATCACTTATGTGGCGGGCCTACTGATCTCGAAGAATAAGAAACAGGCGGATGCTACGATTGCGGACATGAAAGCCCGTGAGAAGGCTCGAGCACAACTGGTGAAAGACGATCCGGCATTTGCTACAAGCACGGAGGAACCGGTTGATAAGACTGCTCGGAAGATCTACAAGGAGAAACAGAAGAAGAAGCGCCGTCATATCATGGCAGTAGGCATTATCTTGGCACTACTGATCCTGGCGGTCGTGAAGTATACCGACTTTACCATTCATAATATCAACAGCCTCATGTCGGTCTTTAAGATCTCGAAGCGCATCAGCTTCCTGAATATCGCACTTCCGATGGGATTGTCATTCTATACTTTTCAGGCGGTGGGATATGTCATTGATGTGTATCGTGACCGTCATGAAGCCCAGAAGAATTTCTTCAAATATGCATTGTTTGTCAGTTTCTTCCCTCAGCTTGTACAGGGACCGATTAGCCGATATGGTGACTTAAGTAAGGAGCTCTATTCTCCACATGCATTCTCTGGACGAGTAGTGGAAAGAGGACTCGAACGTGTGATCTGGGGTTTCTTCAAGAAACTGGTCATCGCGGACCGCATTCTACCGGCAGTGAAGGTCATGATTGAGACACCGGAGAACTATAAGGGCATGTTCGTCTTTATGGTCATGATGTTCTACGCACTTGAATTGTACGCTGATTTCACAGGTGGTATCGATATCACGATCGGTATTGCGGAGATGCTCGCGATTCCTGTCAAAGAGAACTTCGAGCGTCCGTTCTTCAGCAAAAACATCGCCGAGTATTGGCGTCGTTGGCATATTACAATGGGTACCTGGTTCACTGACTATATTTTCTATCCGATTTCAGTCAGTGGCCCGATGCTCAAACTCAGCAAATGGAGCCGTAAGCATCTTCCGGAGAAGATGGGCAAGCGTGTGCCGGTATACCTGGCATCTTTTGTTGTATGGTTTGCAACCGGTATCTGGCATGGTGCAAGCTGGAACTTCATCGTATGGGGACTTGGAAACTTCGTAGTCATTATGATCTCACAGGAACTGGAACCGCTCTATGTCAAGTTCCATAAGAAGGTCAATACGGAGCGCAATTCCTTCACGCGTACATCCTATAAGACCTTCCAGATCGGCCGAACAGTGCTCCTAATGAGCGCACTCCGACTCTTCGACTGTTATCGGGATGTGCCGATGACATTTAAGATGTTCGGGACATTGTTCACGACATGGAACTGGAATCTTCTTTCGGGTAATGCGATGCTGCAGTTAGGCATCAACCGTGCAGATTACGTCATCTTAGGTATTGGTACGCTGATACTGATTATCGTCAGCATGATGGGACGTTCCGGGTCTGTACGGGACAAGATGGAGAAGAAGATGCCCTTGCCTTTGAGGTGGGGTGCTTTTACCATATTAGTGATGATCATTCTGGTATTTGGCGCGTACGGTGAGGGCTACGACGCCGCGCAGTTCATCTACAATCAGTTCTGATTTCAATTACTTCTGGTGAAGGGGATTCTCTTCGAGATCCTTGACCATCATGTCGCGGGCCTCATCTGCAATGATGGAAGTCTTGGTACCCTTGACGTGTTCTGCCTCCATGACACCGACGACTTTGAGACGGACTATGGTGCTGTGCCAAGGATAACGTTTCTTCACAAGTTCGGTACCTTGCATAGTCATTACAATGACCGGTACATTCGCTTTCTGCGCAATCTTGAATACGCCGTTATGGAAAGGAAGCAACACCGCGTCCTTGCTTCGGGTACCTTCTGGGTAGACGGCAATGGAGACCTCATCAGCCTGCAGAAGTTTGCTGGCGCGATCAATGGTCATCATGGCATTTCTTGGATTCTCACGGTCTATGGACATGAAGCAGCAACGACGAATCAGGCGACCATAGAAAGGCACCTTGAAGTTCTCTTCTTTGGAGATGAAAGACGGGGCGTGCTTGCGAAGGATTCGCCAGGAGATCATCGGGTCGAAACCAGAGCGATGGTTGCAGACAAAGAGCATCTGACGGCCTTCCGGAATCTTGTCGAGCCCCTGAAGATCATAACGAATGCGCATGACTCTCATGCCAATGCCAGTGGAAGACTGGAGAAGGAAACGATAGAACTTGGAGTCTTTGTTGTACTCTTTCTTCGTGTTGATAAATATAGATGCTGCAAATACGAACAAGAAATAAAGGACGATCGCAGCGACCAATGCGCCGATCAAACCAAGTAATGCATAGAGCACATAAAGCAGATATTTCATCCCGAACCTCCAAGAAGTTAATTGTTTCCAAGCAATTATTCTATCACAAGGTTGGTGCATTGTGCTACAATGCATCTGTCCGGTTCAGTATTGGACGAATACCACTCCTAGTTCGTGACAGAACGTGAAATAGAGTGACAAGGAGTCATAATGGAAGAAACATCGGAAAAGAAACATAGTAAGGTTCGTAAAGTGGCGCTGGTGCTGGCACTGATCGTGGTGTCCGGGGTGTTCCTTTATCTTCTGGATCTACTCCTTCGACCGAAGTACATGGGCGATGTTACGGAAGGTGCCTTGACTGCAGAATATTACGAAGCCTATGGCGACCACGATGTCCTCTTCGTTGGTGACTGCGAGGTGTATGAGAATTTCTCTACTGTACAACTGTGGCGAGAGTATGGATTGAATTCTTTCATTCGTGGTGGTGCACAGCAACTGGTGTGGCAGTCCTATTATCTTCTTGAGGATGCCTTGCGATACGAAACACCGGATGTTGTGGTGTTCAATGTGTTGTCCCTGATGTACAACGAACCGCAGAATGAGGCATATAACCGCATGGCACTGGATGGCATGCGATGGAGCAAGACCAAGTGGGATGCTATCAATGCCTCCATGTGTGAAGACGAAAGCATGGTGGAGTACCTTTTCCCGATTCTACGGTATCACAGCCGTTGGAACGAGTTGTCCAAGGATGATTTCAAATATTGGTTCAAGAAAGACATTATCTCATATAACGGGTACTATCTTCGTACAGAGATCATGCCGGCCGGTGAATTCCCACCGCCACGTCCGTTGGCCGAACCTGGCTTTGGCGACAAGGCCATGAAATATCTGGATAAGATGACGAAGCTTTGTAAGGAGAAGGGTATTCACCTGGTACTTATTAAGTCGCCGTCTCTATACCCACACTGGTACGAAGAGTGGGATCAGGAGATTGAGAAGTATGCAGCGGAGCATGACCTGCTTTATATCAATATGCTAGAGATTGCGGAAAGTGAAGTGGGCATCGACTACAGCCTAGATACATACGATGCGGGGTTACATATGAATGTGACCGGTGCTGAGAAGTGTGCGTCCTATTTGGGAGGCGTACTGGTGGAGAAATATGGACTTCAGGATCACCGCAACGATGAAGATATGGCAGAGTATTGGGAAGAAGTCTGCGCTCGATACGATGAGGCGAAGAAAGCTGGCACCTAAGCATCACAAGATTTGTGACAATTTGCTGATTGAATCTACCAAGTAATCGTGCGACAATAAACGTGTTGTTAAAGAAGCTTTTCTAAGGAGAAGGATAAGAATGAAGAAATTAGGATCTTTGGTTTTAGTAGCAATTATGGCAGCATCCATAGCTGCTTGTTCGGATAAGAAAGAAGCAACGACGAAGGCTGCAGGTGGCGAGACATCTGCTACTGCGGCATTGGTCGACACTTCGAAGGAAGAAAGTCAGGCTGCTTCCAGCGAAGAGGTGAGTGGCGTTGAGATTACTGTAGATACAAAGGATAACTTTGTCTTCACATACCAGAACGTACAGATCGTATTGGGTAGTGAGCCAGAAGCAACGATTGCAGCACTGGGCGAGGCAAAATCCAAGTTGGAAGTTCCTTCCTGTGCACACGATGGTACAGACTTCGTATACACCTACGACAATATCGTCGTTACCGCATCCTATCTGACTGGCGAAGAGAAGGGCTTTATCTCTGATGTTCGTCTGCTTTCTGACCTGGTTGCCACGCCGGAAGGTTTGGAGATCGGCATGACAACGGATAAGGCTCGCGAACTGTATGGAGATCCGGACACTGAGTCTGATGTACAGTGGATCTTCACCCGTGGTACTTCTGAACTGATGCTGACCGTGCAGAACGGTTCTGTTATCGGTATCGAGTACTTGGTTCCTTAAGGCGTTTTTTGTACATACGATATATCGAATTTCGTTAGATGAACGGAGGCGTGCGCATTGGCACATTACTATGAAGAAAATCCGCAGGGAGAATCTGATCGTCACGTCATTCAAGCAAGAATGCACGGGATGGATTTCTTCTTTACGACCGATGCAGAAGTCTTCTCAAAGAAGTTTCTGGACTTTGGCTCTCGTACGCTTCTCGAAACTGCAATCGAAGATCTTTCTGCCATGAATCGCAAGAAGGGGAGACTCTTAGATCTCGGCTGTGGCTATGGTCCTGTCGGAATCATTATGAAGCGCGTCTTCCCATCGATGGAAGTCACCATGGTGGACATTAATGAACGGGCGCTGGCGTTAGCACGTGAGAACGCAGAGGCCAATGGTGTGAAATGCGTGGATGTTCACAAGTCTGATGGATGTGCACAAGTTGAAGGGATGTTTGACGTAGTACTTACCAACCCACCTGTGCGTGCCGGCAAGCAGACGGTCTTCTCATTCTATGATGGTGCTTACGAACATCTGAGCGAAGGTGGCCCGCTATATGTGGTCTTGCAGAAGAAACAAGGCGCGCCATCTTCGGAGAAGTATCTTATTGAGAAGTTTGGCAACTGTGAGATTATCGCCAAAGAATCTGGGTATTGGATCATGAAGTCGGTCAAAGCGGTAGCTGCGCAGTAAGGACATAGTGAACACAATCTGTTACTGATTTTCAAGATCAACAAATAGAATAGAATTGGAAGGGGCGTCGGGAGACGCTCTTTTTCATAAGAGATAGAAAAAAGTGTTTTGTTTTGTAGCACTTTCTTTCAGTCGTTCGTATAAATAGATGGAAACAAACTGGAAGGCAAAAACCTTCCAAATAGTAAAAAGATTTCGGAGGAAATATCGATGATTATTGCTGGATTAGTTGTATTGGGAGTTGCTTTTTTAGGAGCACAAGCAACATTGGCTTATGCCCTCATCGGATAAGTATACATGGTTTAATAGAAAGAAACTGAAGTGAGATTTTGAAGGGAACTTTGACTCAAGAGCAGTACTTGGCAAATTCACGGACCTTGTCATTGTCCAGAGTAGTTTCTGATTCTTACAAGTACTCTTGTCAATTCGTGATTTGCTTTTCTTCCTGCCCAGGCGTAAAATAGGCGGGACGATAAAATGATTTGAGGTGAGTTCTATGGGTTCTTGTGATTCATGCAAATCGAAAGATTCCTGCCCGTCTGCTTCTGCAGGTGGCTCTTGTGGTTCTTCTGAACCGGAATCTCTCATTGCACCACTCCATGAGAAATCTAGTGTAAAGAAAGTCATCGGTGTTTGTAGTGGTAAGGGTGGCGTTGGTAAGTCCTTCGTAACCTCTGTATTGGCTGCTCGCTTGGCACGTGATGGCTATCGTGTTGCGATTCTTGATGCGGACGTAACCGGTCCTTCTATTCCGAAGGCATTTGGTCTCAAAGGTCAGCTTAAAGGCGATGAGAATGGCATTCTGCCGATGGTCTCTCACTCTGGTATCCAGATTGTATCTGTGAATCTGGTCATGGACAATGAAGAAGCGCCGGTTGTATGGCGTGGACCGGTTATTTCCGGTGTCGTGAAGCAGTTCTGGACAGACGTAATTTGGGATAACATTGATGTTATGTTAATCGATATGCCACCGGGAACAGGTGATGTTCCATTGACTGTATTCCAGTCTATTCCACTGGATGGTATTTTCCTTGTTTCTACCCCACAGGACCTTGTACACATGATTGTGAACAAGGCAAGAAACATGGCATTGCTTATGCAGGTGAAGGTACTCGGTTTCGTTGAGAACATGAGCTACACAGTCTGCAAGTGCTGTGGTCAGAAGACGCCACTCTTTGGTGAAGAGGGCAAGGTTGAGAAGGCAGCCAAAGAAATGGGTGTACCGCTCCTTGACAAGCTCCCGCTCGATCCGGAAGTGACAGCTTTGGTAGACGAAGGCCATATTGAGAAAGTGCCTTCTGACATTCTTTCCGGTGCTGTTGAGTATGTCGAGAAGATGATCGAAGGATGACATACAAGTTTCGAAAACTTATGAAAGACCTGACATGCTTGGTGCTTGCACTAGGCATGGCAGGCTTTTTTGTTGCTTGCAAGAAAAAGAGTAAGGCAACCAATGAGGATTTAGGAGACTATCACGAGTATCTCGGCAACGATTACTATGATTGTACAATCAGTGCCATGGTATACGAAATACCAGAAGGTGAGACAGAGCCCGGCATCATATATCGGCAGGTGGTTGACCTCGAACAATTGACAAAGTCCTGCCCACTGACTGTAGTTTTCTTCTTCTATTCTGGCATGCAGGGAGATACTTATGGCGTTTTTGCCAGCATGGAAGAGGTGGCTGAGAAATATCACGACAAGCTTCTGATTGTGGCGATAGATGGTATTGCGGAACGAGAACTTACTTCTTCTTACGGCATCAAGGCGATGCCAGATGCCATCGTGATTCGGAATAACTTACAGGTTGCACGATTTGATGGCACAACACGAGGCGAGTGGTCGGCAATTGACTTGGCGAACTGGATCATGGAAAATGCGGTGAATCAGTAAACCCCTCATGCTATAATGAGATGACATCGAAAGAAAGCGAACATCGTTTTTTCGCAATTTAATGTAAAGGCGGTTACGCAAATGCAATACGAATATGCACATGGAATCGGGCAGGATAGCCATCGCTTCATGCAACCGTGTGAAGCAAGCTTGAAATCAGCTGACAAATGGCCGAAGAAGTTGATCCTCGGCGGCGTTGTCTTCGAAGGAGAGACCCCGCTTGTAGCCAACAGCGATGGAGACGTTGTCCTTCATGCATTGACCAATGCGATTTCAGGCGTGTCCGGCGTCAATGTCCTGGGTTCGATTGCGGACCAGATGTGCAAAGAGGGCATCACCGATAGTGCTGCCTACTTGGCAAAATCACTTTCATTTGCGAACGAGATGGGTTGGGAACTCCGACACATCTCAATTACCATCGAAGCGAGGCGTCCAAAGATGACGCCCATGATCGGCTTCATGAAGGAACGCATTTGTGCCTTGACCGGACTGGATTTAACCAGAATAGGAATTACGGCTACCTCCGGCGAACAGTTGACCCGGTTTGGAGAAGGCGAAGGAATGATGGTCTTTGCAAGCGTGACGATGCGTCGCGAAGAGCAGGAATAACGAATCCTGATTCATGATTGCTGGCTCAAGATGAACTCGGCCAGCGCCACATCCTCAGGGGTTGTGATCTTGATGTTTCCATAAGAACAAGTGATGAGATGAACGGGGATGCCACAAGCTTCGGCCAAAGCCGTGTCGTCGGTTGCGATGATGCCCATTTCTTTGGCTTTCTCATTGACTTGTAGGAGTACGCGATAACGGAAGACTTGCGGTGTCTGCACCTCATAAAGTGTATCTCGGTCAAGCGTGTGATCTACGATCGGCGCCTCGGATACGGAGGTTCCGAAAGCATTAGAATTTGCAGAAACCGAAGCGGCACCATTCTCTTCTGTGGTCGGCTTCACAATTGCCTTGATGGTGTTCTTGCATGGTGTCGCCGCAACGCAGACATCGTAACGAGCGCCGGATACATAAAGCTTTGAGAGGGTATTCTGATCAATCAAGCAACGGGCCCCATCGTGAATGAAGACTTGGTCATCGTCCTCCGGTGCACGGGGAAGTGAAGCCAGCGCAGCAATCCCTGCAGCGACGGATTCTTGACGAGTGGCTCCTCCTTCAACGATTCTTTCCACAAAATCAATCTGGTATTCATCTACCAATTCTTGTGCTCGGTCGAGATTCTCGCGATTCGTGACGAGTACGGCGTGAAGTTTTATTTTGTAATCTGCCTTCCATTTGGCGAAAGCAAGAAGCGTGTGGGCCAGAACAGGAATGCCATGGATCTTCAAGAATTGCTTGCTGTCAGAAATGCCCATGCGAAGCCCTAATCCCGCAGCTGGAATCACAACGTATATTGGTCGCAACAATTCATCTAGAGAAATCGAATCGGTTACTTTCTTAATCTGCATATTCGCTCCTTATTTCTTCAATTAAGTAAAAAGTACGTCGATCACTTCGGAAAGCTTGTCAACATAAATGTAGTCAATCTTCAATGGCAATCTGCTGGCTGCGCTCTTGCTTGCACTTGGCAATACACATGAGGTGAAGCCGAGACGAGCTGCATCACTTAG
This sequence comes from Oscillospiraceae bacterium, assembly GCA_045598705.1. GTDB lineage: Bacteria > Bacillota > Clostridia > Saccharofermentanales > Saccharofermentanaceae > Scatonaster. The sequence continues at coordinate 74,477 of JAZLMM010000043.1, read as the reverse complement.
TCGTTTCTCAAGATCGCTGACCGGACGAAGTTCACCGGTCAAGCCCACTTCTCCAAGTACCAACGTATCTTCTTGCAGTGGTTTTCCCGAGAAAGAAGAGAAAGCGGCGCACACAACGGCAAGGTCACAGGCGGTCTCGTCGATACGCATACCGCCTACCACATTGATGTACGCGTCCATGTTTGAGATTCCCGCATGGCACTGACTCTCCAAAACAGCGAGTAACATGGAGACGCGCCCACGGTCCAATCCCTGTGTCATGCGCTGCGCATTGGCATAGGAAGAAGGTGAGAGAAGTGCCTGGATCTCAAGTAAGACTGCACGGGAACCCTCTACCACAGAAGTGATGACGGACCCGGGTGCCATATGTGGACGCCCCGAAAGAAGTAGCGCAGAAGCGTTCTCGACACCAACCAGACCTTTCTGAGTCATTTCGAAGAAGGCGAGCTCGCCTGTAGCGCCGAAGCGGTTCTTGGTCGCACGTAGCATGCGAAGTGCCGAAGAGCCGTCCCCTTCGAAATAGAGCACGGTATCGACCATGTGCTCAATAATGCGTGGTCCTGCGATGGCGCCGTCCTTGGTCACGTGACCGACCAGAATGATAGAGACGTTTAATGATTTGGCCAGACGCAGAAGGCCCGCGGTCACCTCACGCGTCTGGGTAACTGACCCAGGTGCAGAAGAAATTTCTTCGCTATAGAGCGTCTGAATGGAATCGATAATGCAAAGCCCTGGTTTGCGTTCAGTAATGAGTGCGGAAATATGTTCGAACGAAGTCTGGGAACAGAGCGTAATGCGCTCACGATGGATGCCAAGTCGATCTGCTCGCATCTTGATTTGCGACTTAGATTCCTCGCCGGAAACGTAGAGAATCTCACCGTCAATGTCTACGAGACCGGACACCTGCATGAGCAAGGTGGATTTACCAATGCCTGGGTCACCGCCAACAAGAGTCATGGAGCCTTCTACCAGACCGCCACCTAAGATGCGGTCCAGTTCAGCAATACCGGAAGAGAAACGTGGCTCGTTCTCAGAAGTAACCTCCGCTAACTTCGAGACTCCACGTTCGGCAATCCAACCAGCTTTCAGAGAGGGTTTCGCATCGGCAGGCGCGGAAGGCGCTTCTTTGAATTCGTCAAAAGTATTCCACTCCTGACATCCAGGGCAACGTCCCATCCAACCAGATGTCTCGTAACCACAGTTACGGCAGACAAATTGGGCTTTCTTCTTCGCCATAAGCGTATCCTCCTCATTCTGATTGTGCGATATCCGATCCTTTCGAATCGGATTCGACCAGAAACTATCGCAATAATGGTATCACGAATTGAAGAATCTTTCACCCGATTTTGGTCGTCATCGAGTGTGCTTCTGCAGATATGAACAGCACAAGATGCCATGAGGCGCAGGTGTATTTCTTTTTGCTTGAAAATTAGGTAAAATAGTAAAGATTGTTTAGAAAAAGGAAGATTATTACATGAATCGAGCATGGCTTGACCATTACGATAAAGAAATGACCGGGGAAGTGAATCTCCCCGATGCAACGTTATATGAGATGCTCTTACGGACAACGAGCGTTTTTCCAGATCGACGAGCAGTGACCTTTGAGGGCACAAGAATTACATTCTCTGAGTTGTTATACGAAGTAGATATGATGGCACTTGCGCTTCAAGACTGCAATGTAGGCGTAGGCACTGTCGTGACCGTCTGCCTGCCGAATATTCCACAGGCTGTCATTGCGGTATATGCATTGAATAAGATCGGTGCCATTTCGAACATGGTTCATCCGAAGACTCCACCGAAGGAGTTGCGCACATTCATGGAGCAGACTAGTAGTGAATGTCTGTTGATTGTGGACGCATTTCTGCCCAAGAGTATGGATATGTTGGATGAGATGAATCCCGGTCTGGTCATTGTCTGCTCCATTCCGGATTACCTTTCGATGGCAAAATCACTTGCGTTCCGAATGACGAAAGGCAAGAAGATTCCCGATTTCCCAGAAGATAGCTTCTATATCTCATACCGCAATTTGATCGAACACGGCGAGATGCTACATAGTGGCAAACTCGAAGGTAAATACGATTGGGCCAATCCTTTTGAAGAAGTGACCAAGAAAGAACAACCACCCTATGTGCGCCCCATTGAACCAGATGATCCAGCGATTTTTCTGCATAGTGGTGGCACCACTGGCGCACCGAAGGTCGTGGTATTATCTTCCACGAATTTGAATGCGATTGCAGTCGTTGTACCACAGATTATTCGCATGCAGGATCCTTTCGAAGATCCGGAACATTTTCCAGAACTCACAATGGTGGCTGTCCTGCCGCTTTTCCACGGTTTTGGACTCTGTATGAGTATGCACAGTATGATCTGTTGCGCGATCAATATGCTTCTGGTACCGAATTTTAAGCCGGATGATCTGGCTGAAATCATCTGTAAAGAGAAGCCACAGTTCTTGGCTGCAGTGCCGACACTTTATGAGGGTCTTCTCAAGAGTGAGAAACTGAAGAAAGCGAAGCTTGATTTCTTGATGGATTGTTTCTGCGGCGGCGACTCTTTGCCGGAGGATCTGAAGAATCGATTCGAGAAGTTTATTCATGAACGTGGTGCGAGAATCTCCCTGCGTGAAGGATACGGCCTAACTGAGACGGTGACGGTATGTGCGGTCAATCCAGAACTGAAATGTCGTTCTGGTTCAGTAGGTCTCCCACTTCCGGGAATTGATATGATGATCGTGAGGGAAGGTACGGAAGAAGAAGTGCCGGTTGGCGAGAAAGGTGAAATCTGTGTAAGTGGCCAGACTGTCATGTTAGGTTACCTGAATGATCAGGCTTCAACAGATATCGCGATTCATACGCATTCCGACGGCCGTAGATGGGTGCATAGCGGTGATATGGGTCATTGCGATGCGGATGGATTCTTCTATTTTGACCAGCGAATCAAACGAATCATTAAGGTGTCCGGTGTGCCGGTCTTCCCGAGTATGATCGAGAATGTACTGACTGCCCATCGCGAGGTGGATATGGCTTGTGCAGTGGCCATTCCGGACCCGTACCGTCTCCACGTAGTGAAGGCCTACATCGTGCTGAACGATAAGCAGGCTACAACCGAACAGAAGGAAATCATCCGTCAGACTTTGATGGCTTCCTGCAAGGAGAAGCTAATCCCGTATGCCTGCCCAGTAGAATACGAATTTTGCTCGGACCTTCCGAAGACACTGGTAGGAAAGATTGACTACCGTGCCATCGAGGAAATGGCAGTAGAGAAGATGAACAACGAGAAGAAATCATCAGACGCTTGAGAGGACTCGGATGGGAAGTAAGAATCATATTATTCTTCATATCATTCGCAGTGAGTGGCGCAGAGTCTGCAAGACGCCCATCCAAATGTTCATGATATTGATCATGCCGTTTGTGCTGATGTTGTTTCTATTCTGGGGGCTTCATACTGTGAAAGCCAATACCAACTCCTACGATGGCCTCGTCTATTGCCTCGATGACAAGCAAGTGGCCACATGCATGCCTCTTACGGATCGGTATCCATCGTTTACTTGTGAGGTGGGCGATACGAACAAAGCGGAAAAGAAGATTCATGCGGGAAAAGCGGATGTCATTCTGGTTATTCACGATGAAGATATCTGTATCGTTTATGACAGCAATCTGCTTGCTTCTTCCAATGCTTTGAAAGAGGCTTCGGCGCTCAGTTGGGAGCTTTGTTTCCTGCTGGAAGATGAAGCGCTACACACCGCTTTCCTTCAGATTATGCCGCAGATACAGCAGATAGATTTAAGTACAACGGATGAGAAGTTGAACAGTGCACTTGACCAGGTCATAGGCGTGCTGGGCATGATTCTCTTCTTGTCCATGGCCAGCAATGCCATGACGTTGGCCTCACATTCCATAACCGGTGAGAAAGAACGTCAGACATTCGATACTTTGGTTCTCTGCCCGACACCGCTTCAGAAGATCTTAAGTGGCAAAACAATCGTCGTTGGCACGCAGGTTTTCCTCGCAGGATTCATGGGGAGTGTAGGGGCAGTGGCTGGTTTATACATATGGTCACATGAGGATTTTCAGTTGATCGCGAGCCAAGTCGGCGGAGATATCCAATGGATCTTGATTCTGCTGATTCTGCTGATTGGTAATGCATTGTTGATCACGGGCATTTTCACCATTATTTCTTCCGTGTTTCCAGAGACAAAGAAGTCTGCACTGTTCGGCTCACTGGGCATGGTCGTTGTTTCCGTCGCATCGATGCTTCCGACTTTTGCCGATTGGTCGGCTTTTCGATATATACCAATTTCGAACTTCTCGATAATTATGAAAGAAACATGCAAACATCAAGTTGATTACGTGCCGGTGCTGATGAGTGTTGAGTTATCAATATTTGTCTGTATCCTGTGCGTGCTCCTGTCAAGAAGGCTATGGGAAAGGAGTCACGAATGATTACCATAGAACATCTGAAGAAGACATTCCGTAAGAACAAGGTGGAAGCCGTGAAAGATATCAATCTTACGATTCGCGATGGAGAGATTTACGCATTACTTGGCCCGAATGGCGCAGGTAAAACAACTACCATGCGTATGATTTCTACACTATTGACGCCAACAGCCGGGAAGATTGAATTTGACCATGTGCCTTTGAAGGGCGATGCGGAGAATATTCGCCGTCGCATTGCTTTCCTGACCAATGAGATTCGTCTGGACGGACAATTCACCCCGAATGAACTGGCGGATTACTATGGACGACTTTACGAAATGAGTCGGGAGAAGATTATTGAAAGAAGAGATCAACTCTTCGATTATTTCGACATTACTGCGTTTGGCAATCGTCGCTATGAGACTTTCTCAACAGGCATGAAGCAGAAGACTTCAATTGCAATCTGTCTGCTTCACGACCCAGATACGATCATCTTCGATGAACCGACCAACGGACTGGATATTCTGACGCAACATCTCATTGAGGAATACCTGGTGAAACTAAGAAGTGAGGGAAAATGCATTATTCTCAGCACGCATATCTTGGATCTGGCGCGTCGATTGGCAGATCGGGTCGGCATTGTTGTGGATGGTCGAAGTGTGTACGAAGGATCTATGGCCGAATTGGCGCAAAGTCAACAGGTGGAGACGGTTGAAGAAGCTTTCTTGAAGCTTTATCGAGACAATCACGAAGAGAAAGCGATTGCCGGAAAGAACGAAAAATAAACATGATGCGTGGATTTGGAACAATATTTGATCATGAAATGAGGAAGATCCTCAAAGATCGAGGTATGTTGATCGGTTTTATTCTGTTGCCGATTATTTCATTGTTGGTTACCGTTGGTATGACGCTCCTTCAGCCGAAGACATCCGAACAGGAAATCGAAGTGTACCAGATGTATTTCTGTGGCATTGACATTGGAAGCGAGAAGATTGGCACACTAGATGACCACGAAATCTGGCTCAAGTCGATTTCTACGGAGGCGGAAGTTTTTGTCCAATCCAGCGATTTTCAAGCAAGTGATGTACTGGTTGATTTCTCGGAAATAATGAGTCCATCGCAAAGCACCCAGTCGTCAAGCGTGAGAATCTACTACCATGAGCATAACAATGTCTCGAAGATTCTGAAATGGAGTGCGGAGTCTTTTGTAAATGAAACTTATTCCGAAATCTTGAGGGGAAGAAATAAAGATGTGGATTTCCGAGAGGTTCAGAGTTTGGATATCAAGGAGAAAGAAGATACTAACTTGCTCATTGCCATGTTGCTCCCTTATATGCTCGTACTGCCGCTTACTGCAAACATCACCAATTTTGCAAGCGACACGGTAGCCGGTGATAAAGCAAGAGGAACGTTCTATCAGGTGATGTTATCTCCGGTCAAACCGATCAGCCTCGTTATGGGTAAAGTGATGTCTGTCAGCCTGATCAGTTTAATCAGCAGTATGATCTATATCGGTCTGGATGTTGGGGGCAGTCTGATATGTAAACAACTTGGCACCAAGGACCTATTCGGTTTTGCCAATGTTCACGTCTCCGCCGGACAGGTACTCCTGATTCTAGCCTATGCCGTGCTGCTCAGTTATTTCTTCTCTAATCTTGGTGTGCTGATTTCTTTGTTCTGTAAAGATGTCAGTCAGGCACAGTCGGCACAGATTCCTGTTACGCTCATTTGCACGGTGTCAGCACTGATGTCTATGTTCCGTTTCGGTGTTTCACCAACATTCCACTACTTCATACCGATATACAACCTATGCTTGATTTTCCAGGATCTGCTCAATGGCCGCGCACGTCTGAACAACATGCTATGCGTCGCCGTTTCCTTGCTGATTCTTGCAGTGACGGTACTTGTAGCAACCTTGTTATCTTATAAGAACGAGAAGGTGCGCACGTAGGAGTGTTTTTGCCAATGAGGAGAATTTACTTTCGTAGGGATTTGTGTTTAAATCACTCCATAGGAAAATGATTCTTATTAGCAAGCTTTTCTTTGTTTGTGCGCAACAGATATAGTATTGTAGTCGTCAAATACATGATGACATATGTATGGAGGGAAGAGAAAATGAAGAAGAAATTAATGCACGTCCTTCGAGTTCTGGGAAGTTCCACACTCGTAATTTCAATGCTACTGAGTTGTGCGTGCACTTCGAGTGAGAAACGGTCCGAAGATGGCCCGAAATTTACTATATACGATTTACAATCTTCCGGTAAGAAATACAAAGGTGAGAAAGCTGGAGAACGTCTGCACGAATTAGACAGAGAGATATTTGAACATGAGTACAGCGACATGGATGTCATTGACATGACATTCTGTTTTGAGAATCCTGAGACGTACGGATTATCTTGGACGGAACAGGGTATCGAGCCATGGGAGCCGGATGATGAAGAATCGGCCACTTTCTGTAATTATGTAGTGGATTCTCTTCTTGAAATCGATGAGACCGCACTTGAACTGGAAGACCAGATCCTCTATAAGTCGTTGCTTCGCGATTATCAGTTAAGTATCAAAATGATCAACCAAGATTATTATGTCAGTTCGATCAACGACCTCACCGGCATGAATGTGGAACTGCCGATCCTTCTGGCTACTTTGCTATTTGATGATGAAGCGGACATTGAACGCTATCTGCTTATCCTTAATGACATCAAGCCATATTTTGAATCACTTTTCCAGTTCGAGAAGAAACGTGCTGAATTAGGCTATACGTTGCCAGATGTAATTTTGGAAGGTGTAATCGAGTCTTTGCAAGCAGTGTATTCGTGCCAAGAGGATAGTTACATGTATTCTACTTTCGAAGAGCGCATCAATGATATGGATCTAGATGCTGCCAAGAAGCAAGAGTATATCGCTCGTAACAAAGAGGCATTGGACAACTCTTTCTTCCCGGCATATGTAAATCTGGCCAAGGATATGGAGACCCTCTATGGTACAGCCAAGACGTCGGGAAGTCTTTCTGAGATGGAGGGTGGTAAGGAGTTCTATGAGAACTACTTCCAGGTGAAGTCTGGTACTTGCCTGACTGTTCCGGAAGCAATGGAAGTGATGAAGAGTTCAATCTTCGATTATCTCGAAGAATTTGATGCACTTGCCGCGAACATGTCACAGGACCAGGTGATGAGCATCCTAATGGGAGGCGAAGATTATTCCAAGGGTTCCTTCGAAGAGAATCTCAAATTCTGTGAGGAGGTATATCGTGAAGACTTCCCAGATATTGGCGAAATCCCGTACAACACCTACCATATTCCAGAATCGCTCGCAGATAACTTCTCTCCTGCTGCTTATATGAGTAGCCCGTATGATAAACTTTCGAAGAACCTTCTGATGGTCAATGACTATCAAAATGGTGCGGATATTCCTACTTCGGCACACGAGGCATTCCCAGGTCACATGTATGAGACTGTTTATCACATGATGAATGTGGATAACTACTATATGCTTGAAGGTGCGACGGCTTATAAGGAAGGATGGTCCACTTATAGCGAGAATTACATCATGCAGTATACGGATTACGACTACAATATGTATCGTGCGGGTTATGTACTGAATAGTCAAATTCTGAATCTGTACCTCTGGGCTTATGCGGATATGGGATTCCATTACTATGGTTGGACTGTGGAAGAGTGCGCGAAACAAATGGAAGAGTTGTTTAAGGGGACTTCGATTAACGATTATTACAATTCCAGAATATGGAGCCTCTTGTCAGAGACCATGGTGAACTACTGTATTGAGATTCCTTGCTACCCAACTGTATATGCGTTTGGCAACCACTATTGCTGCCGAATCATTAACAATGCAGTTGAGAAATATGGAAATGAGTACACAATGACAGAGATTCATAAGGCATATCTGGATATGGGTCCTTGTTATTATGAAGTGCTTGAAGAATACATGCCACTGTTTGTGGAGAAACAGCACTGATGTAGAAAAATAACACAGAAGTGTAGTATTATTATTACGCATGGCGTCTCTTCGCAATGTTGGGAAGGGGCGCCTTGTGCATGAAAGGCGTTGATAAGATGGAGTGGATAATGGACAACTTAGGAACGATCATCGTGTCGACCATATTGGTCTTGGCCGTTTTCATTGCTATCATGAAACTTCTGCGCGACAGAAAGAATGGGAAAACATGTGGAAACTGTGGCGATTGCGCCATGGCTGGCACATGCCATAAGCAGAAGAATAAGCAACCGTCACATGAATGACAGGTGAAAGGATTATACGTAAATGATTCGAAGGAAAAAGCTGGAAACTGGTGCTATTATACTTGCTTTGAGTCTTGTGATGGGACAACTTGTCGGTTGTAGCAGAAACGACAAGAATAAAGTAGCGAAGCCACCCCGAGCAACGACCAATGATTTGGGACAGAAAGACCCCAACTACATTGATTGGAACAAAATTAGAGAACATTCAGCAGATCAAATGACTGATGATGAGATTTTACTTCAGCAAATCGATCTGGGATATTTTGTCGGCTCATCAGACATTCTGAATGCGTATTATTCTTTCGATGATCCGACAAACTATTACTCGGAGTGGCCGAAAGACGGCTTGTATATGGCATCGGGAACAGATTACCAGCAGGCTTCTGCATACTACCAGATGGTCATTGACGAATTGGAGAAATTGGATTTAACACAGATGGATGCGTCTCAAGAGCGTCTTGTTGAGTACATGATCTTCGAAATGAAAGAATCCATCACGATCTGTAAGTACTACGACTACGCGCCGGTATTGAATCCGACCGGCGGAAACCAGATTGCCTATCCACTTATGACTTCTTTGATCCAGTTCAGATCAAAGGACGATGTGGAGCGTTACTTCAAAATCTTAGAGGATTACTACGATTATTTCGAAGCGGCAGTCACGCTTGAACAGTCAAGAAGCCAGAAGGGAATCGGATGGAACGATGCGGGATTGGATCAGATCATAGCAGACTGCAATTATATGGCTGAGAACCGCGATAATCACTTCCTCAAGACGACATTTGAAGAAAGATTAGAAGCGCTGGATCTATCCAAAAGCGAGAAAGAAGAGTATATCGAACGCAATGAGGAATTGCTGGAAACGGTTTTTTTCCCAGCGATGGAAATGTTGGCAACGCGTCTTGAAGGACTCAAAGGCATGTGTAACGACGAACCGTATCTGGCATCTACGGAAGACGGCAAAGCATACTATGAGAGCTTGTTCCATCTTCGTTCCGGTGTTGATTGTACAGTAGAAGAAGGAATTGCATTGCTTCAATCGGAGATTGACCACATTTACAACGAATATACTCCGAGATGGAATGAGCGGGGCGTACAGTATAATTTCAATCATCTGACATTTGAAGATGCGTGCAAATGGTGCGAAAGATTTACGAAAGAGAACTTCCAGCCAATCAGTGATAATGAGGTGTCCGTGTATGAAGTGCCGAAGGAATTCGCCCAGTCCATGCAACCTGCCTGCTACATGACGTCGCCGATCGACCATGTATCGAAGCATTCGGTTTGGCTGAACACCGGCCTTGTGGATTCACCGGACTACGATATGTATACATTGGTGGCCCACGAGATGTACCCGGGTCATCTATATCAGCATCAGTATCAATATGAGGTACTGGATAACAAGTACCAAGTGTTTGCGACCAGTATAGCCTATGCTGAAGGATGGGCGGATTATTCCGAGTGGATTATGATTCATTACGCACCTTTTGATATTGAGTTAGCGGAGAACAACTGGAAATTCAGACAACTCTTCAATGTGCTCGTAGCAGCGAGGCTCTCCATTGGCGTCGAGTATGAAGGTTGGTCTTACGAGGAGTGTTTGGGATACGTTACCCAATACGGACAGGGAAAAGAGTATCTGGATTCGTTCTGGCGCAACATGGCTTCCACCCAATGCTTCGGTGTAGAGTACGCGTTCGGATATATCTATACTTCGAACATCATCGAACATGCAATCTCTGAATTGGATGGAATCTGTACACCAGAGGAAGTTTATCAGGCTTATCTTAACATGGGATGCGCGCCTTTTGACGTGTTGGAAGCGGATATGCAGGCTTTTATAGACGAGAAAAAACCTTGACTTCAAATTGTTATGAAATTGTAGGAAAAAGTCGCGCACAATCACTTGTATAAAAAGACATTATGTTATAATTAACAAGAAGAAGTGGGGAAATCCCATGTTTTGGAGGCGCGCATATATGGCAAAGCAGACCCGTCTTGCAACCACTTTGACTGCAAGATACTTTCCTACAGCTGAGTTAACAGATGCTTTTTACATGGACGGACGAGTGACCAACAAGGCAGTGTCACGTTCGGCCGACCTGACTAATGATAAAGAAGACAGAGGTTTCTTCTTTTCTGTATTCTCTCACCAGAGCGTTCCTGATCAGGATCCCAATGCATTACCTCCATATGAGCCTGTTCTCAGACGTCTCGGTACGGAATTGAAGTCTGGACGTCGAACACTTGATGACCAGATCGGTGAGATGGTGAACAGTGCGGTCTCCATCACCGGCAGAATGAAAATTCAATCAGATAACAACCGTACACCTTTCTATGCAGGTGTCATGGTGAAGGACGCAGAAGCATTTGCCATTACCATGGGCAAGGGCTTGGCATTCCTATATCGTGATGATACCCTTTACCCGATGACTGCTACGGATATCCGTATCGATGCCATCAATACTGCTCGACAGAAAGTAGATAATTTCTACAATTTCTGTGCGACGAAGACCGCGCCTGCACTTTGCTCGAATATTGCACAGCTCAAGATTGATGACTGCATTATCATTTGTAATCGCGAAGTGTATGAGGCATTGGGTCAGCAGGAACTTCTGAGAATCCTCTATGATGCGGAAGACCAGAGCGATGCGGCAAGCGTTGCCATCACAGAAGCTGCAGCGAAGCTTCCAGGTGTTCCGCTTCAGTTTATGATCTCCTTTGTTGAAGATATTACGAATAGTGATCGTGGCGGTTTCTTCGGATTTGGACGTAAGAAGAAGAAAGCCCAGGAAGAAGAGGACTACGATGACGAGTTCAGTGTAGCACCTCCAGTTCCGCTCGAATCTCCAAATGAAGAACCGGCACCGATACCGAAAGATGCCATGCTGTTTGGTGATGCTGAATCAGACTCTCCCGCACCTGCGCCAATTGAGCCTGTAGTTCCGACGACAGTTGCCGGAGCCGAAGCAGTTTCAGTTGCTGCTTCTTCCGCAAGTGCGACCGCATCTTCTGTTGAACAGGCTATCAATACACCGATTCCGGAACCGACATTGTCTTTCGGCGACATTTCCGAGTTGATGAGTACAGAAGCAGAGAAGGAGCCGGTTGAGAAACCGCAACCGACGACGCCTGTTGAAGAAGATTTGGGCGAGACGAAAGTCGTTCCATTTGTGAATCCTTTCGATCAGGCTGCATTTAACCTAGACAAACAGATGAATGAAGGGTCTCAACCTGCAAATCCTTTTGTCAATGCATCGGCAGAAGAAGTGCCTTCTCAGGCAGAACCGATTGTGCCTGCAACACCAGTTGCATCTGTTCTACCGGAGAATGAACCTGAGACACCGGCGGCTTCGGAACCTTTCGTAGCAGTGAAAAATGATGAGAATCCATTCTTCAAGGCGGCGCAGAAAGCATTGGCGGCTGAAGATAATGAGGCTGTATCCAATCTTTCTTATGATCTTGGCGTAGATGAAGCGTCCAAGCCGGATAATAGTGTACCGCTCTATCTTGGAGATGAGGCTTTTGGCGGAGTGACTGTGCCGAATACGTACAGTCAGGAGGCGAATACAGGAATTGAACAGACTTCTGGAGACACAAATGTGGAGCCGGTAGCTGTTGCGAGAACAGACGATCAAGCACCGCTTGTTTTCGAGGCAGACAGTGAGGGAGAGAAGCCCATGAACGACGAACCTGAGTATTCCAACAATCCCAAAGAATTTGATGAGACGCCACTGTTCTTCGGCGATGCAGAAGCTGCACCGGAAGAGAGTGTTGAAACTTCGAGTGCAAACAATGATGAATTCGTGATTCCTTTTGCATCAGAAGATACGCCCAATGCGGCAACTGCGTCGGCGAACGATATTCCAGAGATGCCAATTTACAACGCACCGACATATACGCCTCCGACGTATCCGACGAATAGTGATACACCGGTCGGATATGAAGATACCGGAGTCTATGCACGTGGTTCTTATACAGTTGATGAAGACGAAGTTGCTCCTGCAATTTCACCATTCGTCACCCCATCCGAGCAAGAAGTTGTTCCGTCTCCGGAACAGCCTGCTTCGCCATTCGTAAGCGAGACGCCTGCTGAACAGGTATATGACGCATATGCTGCTTCGCAGTTCGTGGCACCTGCCGAGGAGACACCTTCTCAGTTTATTGCAAGTCCTGAGGATCAAACGTCCTTTGATCAGTCCGCTGCGGTGGAAGAAAGTGTGCAGAACAGTTATGTGGCACCAGAAGAGGAATATGTAGACAACGGTTACAATTTGAATAATCCGCCTCCAGCTGTGGCAGACCTTTTCGATATTGATCCGAATGATAGCATGGCACTGACCTCTCATGCTTCTGAGACTAATTCGGCTGCAGCGATGCCGTCTTCTGTACCGCCGTACATGCAGCAAAGCGGAGCCGTTCATCCGAACTCTGTACCTGGTGTGCCGAAACGTTCGGCACAGGGATACAACCAGCGTCCAAGCAATCGTCCGAACACACAGTCAGCCAAGCGTCGTCCGGATACCATCGATGACGGTTTTGACGATGAGGAACCACAGGGCAATAACTTCCTGCCGTTTGTCTTGGCATTTGTTTCTGTAGTTTGCTTAATCATCATCATTGTGTTGATTGCGAAATCATGCAGTGGTAGCAAGGACAAGAAGGAAGAGACAATTCCGTCTGAAAGTGTAATCACTGAAGTGACAAATGAGTCTGCCGATCAATCTGCTGAGACCACACCGGAATCTACAGTTCCGCCAACGTCGGAAGATACATCCAGCAGTGATCCAATCGGTGAATATACTTTCTCCAATAAGAGTGGTTGTCGCACATGGTGGGATCTCTTCCACTATGTATATGGACGCAATATTGACTCCGATTCTGATCCGCTTGTCACCATGATCCTTACATACAATGGATTGGATTCATCTTTCAAGCCAGAGGAAGGCAAGACCATCAAGCTCCCGCCGGTATCCATGCTACCAGTATAATTGCAATACCGAACACGCGTCAGATAAGTGTTTACGGCATAAGGGGCGTCTCGGTGAGCATCGAGACGCCCCTTCGCATTTCTTCATAGAATGATAAATGTTTTCTTCTTGAAGAAGAGTTTCTTCGAAGAGATTTTTCCATAGTAAAAATCATTTCGTTTTTCCATATGTCAGGTTGTCGGCAAACCTGAAAAGAAATGGGCTTTTCTTGACAATTTGTCGAAATTGACTAATGGTATGTATTTATACTAGAAAAATCAGACAATTACGACTAAAATAGTACGGTATGAAATTATAGAATTACTTGGAGGAGACTATCATGAGTACGCATAAGAAGCTTTTCATTCCAGGTCCGGTCGAAGTCCGTGACGAAGTATTGGAAAAGATGGCTACACCGATGATCGGCCACCGTACCAAAGATGCATCTGCTCTGCAGCAGGGAATTACCGAGAAACTGCAACAGGTCATGGGTACGAAGAACACAATCGTTCTTTCAACATCATCAGGAAGTGGTCTTATGGAAGGCGCCGTACGATGTTTTACGGCCAAGAAGGCTGCAATTTTCTCCATCGGTGCATTCGGTGAGCGTTGGTACAAGATGGCCACGAGCAACGGTGTTCCGGCAGATATTTTCCGTTCCGAATTGGGACAGATTACTACACCAGAAATGGTTGATGAAGTACTTGCAACAGGTGAGTATGACCTCATTACGATCACACACAACGAGACCTCTACCGGTATTCACAATCCGGTTGGCGAGATTTCCAAGGTCCTCAAGGCGAAGTATCCGGATGTGATCCTTTGCGTAGATACTGTAAGTTCTATGTGCGGTGATTATATTCCGGTAGATGAGTGGGGTATCGATGTTTGCATCACTTCTACACAGAAGTGCCTCGGTCTGCCTCCGGGAATGTCCATTGCGTCGGTTACTGATCGTGCAATCGAGAAAGCGAAGACCATTCCGAACAGAGGATTGTACTTCGACTATGTTGAACTTGTGAAGTTCGTCAAAGAGAAGCCATATCAGTATCCGTCCACCCCATCTGAGTCTCACATGTTCGCATTGGACTACCAGCTTGATTGCATCCTTGCTGAAGGTATGGAGAACCGTTATAAGAGACACTGTGAGATGGCTGAACTTGTTCGTGACTGGGCAAGAAAGAATTGTGAACTATACTCCAATCCAGATCACCTGTCCGTTACGGTAACATGTATTAAGAACACACTCGGTTTCCCATTTGCTGAGATTAATAAGAAAATGGGCGAGAGAGGATATCTCCTTTCCGGTGGATATGGTGCATTGAAGGAGACCACATTCCGTATTGCACACATGGCCGATACAACCATTGATGAGGTGAAGGCAATGCTTGCCGACCTCGATGAAGTAGTTGCTGAACTGAAAGCACAGAACGCATAACATATAGGGAGGAACAGGATAATGAAGATTTTAGTTGCAGAAAAGATTGCTGCAGATGCGATTCAGTATCTGAAGGATGAAGGTTTTGAAGTAGATGAGAGATTAGGTTGCTCCCAAGACGAGATCAAGGGTTTCATTGGTGATTACGATGCTTTGATCGTTCGTTCTGTTACACAGGTTAACAAGGATCTGCTCGCAAATGCCAAGAACCTGAAGGTAGTTGGCCGTGCCGGTAACGGTATTGATAACATTGATGTTGCAGCTTGCACCGAGAAGGGCATCATTGCTGTGAACACACCTGAGGCAAACATCATGGCAGCAGGTGAGCTTGCTGTGGCACATGCTTTCTCTATCTTCAGAAATCTCTGCCATGCAAATGAAGCGGCACACAATGACGATTTCCGTCGTGCACAGATGATTGGTAACGAGCTGGAAGGCAAGACAGCCGGTGTTATTGGTCTCGGCCGTATCGGTTCTATCGTATCCAGAAAGCTCAAGGGCATCGGCATGACTGTTGTTGCGTACGATCCATATGTTCCGCAGGAGAAGTTCGACACAGTTGGTGTAAAGCGTTGCGCAAAGCTGGAAGATCTCCTTGCTGTTGCTGACTTGATTACTTTCCACACACCGAAGAACAAAGAAACAGTCGGCATGGTCGGCGCAGAAGAGCTGGCAAAGTGTAAGAAGGGCGTTCGTATCGTCAATGCAGCACGTGGTGGTCTCGTGAACGAGGAGGCTCTCTATGAAGCATTGAAGTCCGGTCAGGTTGCAGCAGCTGCCATCGACGTATTTGATAAGGAGCCTTCTTACGATAAGGCACCGGGCGAGCAGGGCTATCAGAACCCATTGCTCACACTTCCAAACTGCGTAGTTACCCCTCACTTGGGTGCTTCTACCCAGGAAGCAAACCACAACGTTGGTTCTGCTGTTACATCTCTCGTTGCGAAAGCACTTCGTGGAGAACTGGTTGCAGCCATCAACATGCCGGCGTTCTCCGGTGATATGGCAACTTTCCGTCCATATGCAGATCTCGCTGAGAAACTCGGTAAGATTTACTACCAGGCTGAGCAGACACCTGTAAAGAAGATTGAAGTGGAGTATCGTGGTGCACTCGCTGAGCAGGAGACAGGTATTCTGACACTCTCTGTTCTGAAGGGTTTCCTCTCTGTTCATTCTGATGAGCGTGTAAGCTTCGTAAACGTTCGTAAGGGCGTTGAGAACTGCGGTATTGAAGTAGTGGAGAGCAAGAGCTCTGCATGCGAAGGTAGCAACATGATTGTTGTGAACTTCATCACAGAAGAAGGCCGCGAACTTAGCGTTTCCGGTGCGGTAGTAGACGGTAAGATTCCGGTACTTGTTAGCTTCTTCGGTTATCAGGCTAACTTCCCAATTGCACCAATCGTAATCGCGATGCAGAACGAAGATAAGCCGGGTATCATCGGTAAGATTGCCACCAAGATTGGCGATCACAACATCAACATCAATGGCATGCACTGGGGTGTAAAGCCAGAGTCCAATAAGGCACAGTCCTTCTTGGCTATCAGCGAAGAGCTCAGCGAGGATGTTCTGGATGAACTGAAGTCCATCGATGGTGTACTCCGCGTAACACAGTTACTCTTCTAATATCCAACGGATATAGACTTCAACACAACAAAAATGGGGCTGCCTCGAAAGTGAAATTGAGGCAGCCCTTGCTTTCGCCTTTCTTAAATGAGTGTTCATGAATTAATCTGCAAACAACAAACCATCGAACAGGTCCTGCTGTCCCATAAGATTATAGGCCACATCGAAGTCACCATATTCATCCTCATACACAAGCATCTTGAACAGGCGATTCTCCTCTTCGTTCGGATTCAGTGTGGTAAATACTGCGAACTGTTGTCCTACATCTATGCCAATCAGACGAACAGGGGTGTGGGCAGGAATGAAGATTGACTCGCCGGTCGGATTCCTGTCAATGTCTAAACTTTCTAATGTCATGTCATCTTTGGTGCAAGCGATTCCTGTCTTATCATAGAAATCTTCTACCGGAATCGGCATGCCATTACCGCCGACGAGTGTGATTCGTTGAGATTTGTAACCGGTACCCAGCAAATCAGATCTTGTAGCAATCATACAATCAGCTGGGTTATAGGGATACTTGTTGAATTCTGTCGTATAACCAACTTGTACGAAGGTGCCATTTTCAAAATGGAAAATCATCATGGCATATACCGGATCTTCTGATGCCAGACCCAGGTACAGATAGAAGCCATTGTCGGTCTTACAAATGACGGCATTGTCGATGCACTGCATGTCATACAATTCCTGATGAACATCTGGGCAGGGTACGCCGTTATACTCGAGTGAGATCTGAAGAAGGTAATTCTCGTCTATACCATGACTTTGGATTGAAAGTGTATCAACATTACCATCTTCATCGAAATCCCATACGATATTTCCGTGGTCGTCTTGCATGAGTGAGTAATTGAGTGTAGTAGAGGTGAAATAACTCATGTCCAGGGAATCCAGGCATTCCATCGCCGAGATCATACAGGTATATGGTGTATCATAATCGCTTTTTGAACCAGGAAGCATGATCTCAATGCAATTCTGGAAAACCAGAAAGGGGAGATCTTCTCCGCTGCGAAGAGCCTCTATGGCCATATCTATCGAATCGTTATAGCTCGTATTCGAAGACTCAACGATCCTTGCTTTGGAATTCTCGAGTGCATCTGCGAATTTGTTCATGTCTGTGACGACATCTGAGAGGGTGAGTAGCTTACCGCTTTTTGAATCGAACGTGTAGTACTCGAGATCCGTATGATAGTTGTCATTGAAGTCGTATTGCAATTCATAACATGAGAAAGATAGGACTTTCTCGTCTGCGCGAACGACAATGGAGGAGTTCGCGATATATGTATCGAAGTAGACCTGACTTTCTGGTGTAAGTGAGGCGAGAAAGTCGGGGAAAGCTGACAGTTTTTCCTCATACATTGCGTCATAATATCGTTGTTTCTCATTGAAAACTTGCTCCACGGCATTCCCGAGAAGCGGATACCCATCTGTCATAAGTGTGTAGTAATCGCACTGTTCGTCAATTCTGAAGAAGAAATCTTCACCCATTGCTGATGACATTTCTCCGTACGCACGTTCGATTGGGTAATTCTGTATCGCCAGCATCTGTAGATCATGTGTGAGCATCAAGGTGGTTGTGGCTGGGTCGGTGGGTGCCGTCACGTCGGATGTTTCCGACGTGTCAGAAGGCATCTCTGTAGATTCGGAAGGATCGGTTATTTCTATTTCAGATGTGGTCGTTGTGGCTTTCTTCTTTTTCTTCTTCTTGGTTTCTTCACTTTCTTTGGCACAACCTACCAAAGAAAGAAGCGTAGCAATGATTAACATTCCTGCAATTTGGCGTTTCATCTTTATCCTCCAGTAAAGGTAACAAATTAAGTTCTTATAGGAATTCTACTTGATATATATCGAAAAAGAAAGCGACGGCACATATTTAGATGCTATACGAGAAGGGGACAATCTGTGGTAATATATGGGGGAACTTTCAAATCATACGAATAACGATGAAGGAGATTCTACTCATGGTAAAGCATATTATTATCTGGACACTAAAGGACGATATTTCTGCAGAAGAGAGAGAACAGGCGAAGCAGAACATCAAGGCCGGACTCGAAGGACTCAAGGGACAGATCCCTGGACTTGTTGAGATCAAGGTCAACATCGATGGACTTTCAAGTTCCAACACAGATCTGATGCTGGACTCTACTTTCGAAGATGAAGCATCGCTTCAGGGATACGCGGTTCACCCGGCGCATGTTGAAGTTGCGACGAACATCGTCCGTCCATATTCGAAGATCAGAAGTTGCTTCGATTATGAGTGCTGATCCAGTAAGTGTGAAAGAAAACCAATAACCTATGGACTTTACTTTAACATTCTTTCTCAATAGCATCCTGCTGGGCGTGGGTCTTGCCATGGATGCATTTTCCGTGTCACTGGCCAATGGACTTCATGAGACCAAGATGAAGGTAGGCCGCATGTCTTTGATTGCGGGTACTTTTGCCGTATTCCAAGCAGCCATGCCAATGATCGGATGGGTCTGCGTGCATACGATTGCGAAATATTTCAGTGCATTTGAGAAGATGATTCCGTGGATTGCGTTGATCCTGCTTCTGCTGATTGGCGGGAAGATGCTCATTGAAGGAATCCGTGGCGAGAATGAACAGGAAGAAGTGAAGTCGCTTGGATTTGGTGCACTGATGGTGCAAGGTGTCGCGACTTCAATTGACGCGCTCTCGGTTGGATTTACTATCGCTGATTATGGTGTATTGATGGCTGTCGTCTGTGCACTACTCATTGCAGTGGTCACATTTATGATCTGCATGGTCGGACTAAAAATCGGCAAGAAAGTTGGCACACGACTTTCCGGCAAAGCCAATATTCTCGGTGGTTTGATCCTTATTGGTATCGGCATCGAGATCTTCGTCAAAGGCGTCTTCTTCTAAGATTTTTGCTCGCCAAGAAAATCCAATGAGAAATATTTCAACTTTTTTCTAAAAATCATGAACCTTCCGCATACTTGATTCGTTATATGAACAGGTGAAGGAAAACCTAAGTACAAATGAGAGGTGAGTAATGAGAGAATTTGATTGGGAAAAGCTCTACAAGGACAATTACCGTGCGGTATATTGGACATGCCTGTCTTTCATGAAGAACAAGGATGATGCGGAAGATATTACACAGAATGTGTTCATCACGGCCTTCGAGAAATTGAAGGAGTTTGAAGACGAGGCCAAGGCTTCTTCTTGGCTTCGGACCGTGGCGGCGCATAAGTGTCTGGACGTGCTCAAGCTTCGTCGTACCGTCTCACTGGATGAGAGAATGGAAGATGAAGAAACGGGCGAAGCTTCAGAACCTGTGGATGAGAACTTCCTTCCGGATGAGTATGCCATTGACGAGGAGAAACGAACGATTGTCATGGATATTGTTCGGAAGAGCCTGACACAAGAGCAGTACCTTACGGTCATCATGTTCTACTTTGATGAGATGAGCATCAGCGATATCGCCAAGTCCATGGGCGTCCCGGAGGGCACGATTAAATCTCGACTCAATACTTCCCGTAGGAAAATCAAGGAAGGAGTCGAAATGTATGAGAAAAAGAATGATAAACTTTATGCGGCTGTTCCGTTCCTGAGTCTTCTGTTTCAGAAGCAGGCAATGGCCGAAATACCAACTATCCCGCCGATACCATCGGCATTCATCAAACAAATTCCTTCACCTAAATCAAATTTGGCAGTGAAGCAGACCACAAAGGGAGTGGCCAAGACTGCCGGCAAGGAAGGAATTAAAATGATCAGTAAGAAAGCAATTATCGCAGCAGTCGCAGTAGTAGCCGTAGGCACGGCAGGTGTGATCACCACGAAGGTTATCCATGACAAGAAAGAGGAGAAGAACGTAGAAATTACGACCTTGAATGAGGAACAGCAGCTGGAGAGCAAAGAGAATCAGAGTTCTGAAGCCACTGGAAATGGAGGAGAACAGTCCGCTATATCCGTCGAATCCGGTGCTTCAGTGGAACCGGCCTCCTATCTGATTGCTGATGATAACAGCGTAAGTCTAGAGAGAAAACTGAATGCTGTGGTAACGTGTTATTTACAGAAAGATCAATTTGAGTATAAGCGTCTGAGTGAGAAGACAAACTTCCGTTTCGAATACGATAATACAGAGAATATCCTGAAATTGGATAAACTGGTACCGACTTACTTGAGAATGGAGGCGAGTGAGTTCTGGGCCACGGATGAGGAGATGCTCAACGATTCGCAGTATCAGTACTATGTCAAACCGATCGGCAGACTGGTCTCACTTCATCAGGAAGGCGATCAGGTCACAATCTACTATAGTGTGCAAAGAACATTTACGCCAGAAAGCGGCGCTGCATGCATTAAATCGAAAATGATGGTGGAAGCCGCAAGAGATACCTCAGTTGAACATATCTCTGATCCAGATGAGTTTGTGAGAAACTTGGATGCAGAGAAACGTCGAGAAATGTTTGACGACTATGTTGGATCGGCGTACATGTATAGTGGCGCCCCCCTCTTGTACTATAAAGTGACCTATACGCTCCAAGGTAACTTCTTGAAGGATGAAGATTTCGATGATCTGGTTACGAAGTTGATGGACTTTGAAACCGGAGAAGAAGTCCCGCAGGAAGAGGCTTGGCAGTATAATGTCAAGAACGAGTTTATGCCGGACGGCTCACCGAATCCCAACTATCAGAAAGAGTATTGATTGTTTAAAAGATAAGCGAAAAAAGCCTGCAGGATGGATGTGTCTTTCGCACATCGTCTTGCAGGCTTCTTGTTATTTGGAATTAGTGCCATCTCTGATCGCCAGATCTAGAAGATGATGAAAATGGAGAAGGTGATTCTTCGTGAGTGTCGAAGTATGCATCAATCTCATCACCGACCTCATCTATGGGCGCAACATTCGCTTTGGACATCTCAGCTTGGGCATGTGCCTGCGCTTGGGCTCTTGCTTGAGCCCAGTCGGAGAGAATGGGTTCTGAACTTGGCGATTCGGAGGTGCCGAGACCCGCTCGGGTGGTATTATATGCGGAAGCGGTCATATTCTCGCCGGAGAGCGTTCGGAAAGTGCCGATGGGACTGGCCGCGACCGTGGTCTCAAAGCCATTAGCGTTATATAACTTCTTTAGACCTAAGGAATTGACGGAATCCGCGGCAAAGATAACAGGCTCGCGGAAGTGATCGTCAGATTCTGATTCCTTGCTACCTGGAATATATCGGGAGACAGGATCTTTCGAAGCAAACGGAAGACTTTTCTCTAGGTGAGCACGATATTCTTTGCTGCGGCACATCACTTCAATATTCATTTCAGTCCAGTTGATGAACATCTGGCTGTTATGCTTGACGTTGTTCTCATTCTGATAATATGCGATTGGTGAACTGAAATCCTCGTATGGGGAACGGCTGTCTCCTTTGCTGTTCGATTTGTTCAGAATGAATGCACAGATGAGGAAGGCGAGTCCGGAGCCAATCAAACCTGCCATGACGAGTACTAAGATAAAAGTAAACGTATTCATGTCGCTCACCCCTGTCTCTTCTTTGCGAAGTTAAAAATCGATTTGGATTGCGAAAGCTGAAGCTGCTTCTTGACTTTCCGATAGAAAGAAACACCAACCATGAATATCGTAAGTCCGGCAATCAAAAGAAAGGCAATGATGGATCCGGAGTTCTCATTATGACTACTACGATACGATCTACTTTCGTAGGTATGTAGAAGTGAAGGGAAAAGGGTTCCTTTAATGGCAAAAAAGAGTAGCGTGGTGAGAATGACGGAGAGTGCTATGACGAGTGTTGTAAACTTTTCCCTGTTCCACGGGATACCACAGACGACCTTTCCGGTCTGTCCATTGACCATAATGGTGTTGTGCTTGCCTTCGAATTCGTAGCATACGAACCAGACAGGCAGCATGACATAACGAACATCACGGTCAACTACGGTTGATGAACGTTCCGTTGTTACCCGCTTCGAACTGCCACGGATTTGTCTTGCAGTCTGTTCGCGGAAGGATTCTCGAGCGCGGGTTCTCACGGCTGACTCCAAATCAGAATTCTTGATATCCGAAACATTGGAATAGAAACCGAGAAGATAGTCTTCGTCGAAAGACTTGATTGCAGAGAAATCGAAGGGCTCTAGCCGTTGAGAACTCTCATCGGAGAGCATCTGTGAACCATCTACCGGAAGATTGTGGATGGCCATTTGTCCTGCATATGCCCAGTACTTGGTTACAGTTGTCTTGCCGGTGCTGACTTCGCTTGCGAAAACATCCGACTCGACATGATAAGCATTAGTCAGCCAGTATGGAACGTAGATACCGCGTATATCCACTTCAGAGAATTTCTTTACTTCCTTTGGCACGAAGGGAGCATGTTCAAATTCTTTCTTAATGAGGTCCAACGCTTGCTCGCGTGTAATCTGAAACGGAATGATGAACTCCGGTGCTTTTTCCTTAGAGATACGATTGAAGACGACACTACTACTGCCGCAGTAGATGCACTTGGTCGACGCTTCTGTGCCGTTGATGGAGATCTCGCCACCACAGGATTCGCATATATATATATAACAATTGAAGAATTCATCCTTTACATCTTCGTCGATATCGTAGACTTCTGATGCCTCGACGGCGCGAAGATCTTCGCGAAAAGACTTCTCTTCTGATTCGACTTCTTCTGCAAGCCAAGAACTTCCACAAGCCGGACAGACGACTTTCTGAGTAGCCGGATCGAATAGAAGTGGTGCTGCGCAGTTCTTACATAATGTTGCCATGTCTTATCTTTGCCTCTCATTTATATAGTATCTCAATTATACTTTTCTGCTTGTAGAATGCACGTTCGTGTTTGAAGAAATATGGACGTCTATTTCTTCTTGTTGATATCAATCTCTGGTTCAGGGTTAGCATTACTATTTTGTTTGCGATATTCGCGTGGTGTCATGCCGAAGAATTTACGGAAGGTCTCGCTCATGTAGCTGATGCCGGAAAAACCGGTCAGCGAAGCGATTTCGCTCATACTGAAAGAAGACGAACGTAGATACTCTGCAACTTTCCTTGTCCGAAGATGCATCAGGTAGTTGATCGGCGATTCGTTGACGAAGCGCTTGAACAACTGGTTGCAGAGAGATTTGCTGATGTTGCCTGATTCGGCGATCTCTTCCAAGGTGATGGTTCGCTGATAATTGTCCGCGATGAAATGCATCATGTTCTTGAAGGTGCGCATCCGCGCATCGATGGTTTCTTCCGAACCGAAAGAACCGATGACTCTCGAACGTTGTAAGATCAAATCCCAGATCTGGAAGAATTGCTTGGTCATTTCAAAAGCATCCTGACGGATGGGCGGCAGGGTAAGCATGAGCGCATACAAGCGCGTTGTTGGCTCGTCGATGTCATGGAAACGAACGTAAGGAAGTTCCTTGTTGTCTGTGATTGGACGAATAGCGGACATCTCTACGGCCACCGATGCATTGAGGATGTTCGGATGTGCGATGAAGATGATGTATCGTGCACCTTCGTTATCGATGCACATGCTGTAGTGAATCTGATTAGTATTAATGAAGATCGTATCTCCTTCGTGAAGCATGACGGTCTTGCCGTTCACCGAGTAAGCCATCTTGCCGGCGATCACGGTGCAGATCTCAACATCCTCATGGAAATGGGGGACACGTTCCCAAGTGACATTGGGCTTGACCCAGCCTTCATATACATAAGAAGGGAATTGCGGGTTATCGTAATTGACGATTTCTGAGCCATCATCGCGCTTGACGATCAGCCCCATTACATCTCGATTCATCGTATCACCTCGCTACTATAAATATGTTCCATTATACTACAACTATATTGTACTTGCCGAGAAGATTGTTATAAAATTAGCCTATATTTCAGGTAGAAAAGCACTTTCGTCTACAATATACTTGCAATCAGTAAGGAAATCAAGTGTGAGAAAGAAGTGCGAAGAGGCACATTCAACAGAAGTTGAGAAAGAGGGTAATCAGAATGGAAAAAGCAATTGTCATGAAGAATGTCTGCAAGGAATTTAAGATCCTGAATCGGCACGAAGGCTTGAAAGGTAGTATCCGTGACCTATTCTCCCGTGATTATAAGACGATTGAAGCGGTGAAAGATGTCTCCTTAGAGATCACCCGAGGTGAGATCATTGGTTACCTTGGACCGAACGGTGCGGGTAAATCAACGACCATCAAGATGATGACGGGAGTCCTCGAGCCAACTTCCGGTGAGATTCTGGTCAACGGGTTGGTGCCGTATAAGGAAAGAAAGAAGAATTCAGAACATATCGGTGTCGTGTTCGGACAGAGAAGCCAGCTTTGGTGGTCATTGCCACTGATTGAATCTTTCAAACTTCTGCGGGATATCTATATGGTGCCACAGAAGGATTACGAAGAGATGTTGGAACTCTATC
This sequence comes from Oscillospiraceae bacterium, assembly GCA_045598705.1. Taxonomy (GTDB): domain Bacteria; phylum Bacillota; class Clostridia; order Saccharofermentanales; family Saccharofermentanaceae; genus Scatonaster. Next base: position 49,411 of record JAZLMM010000043.1, on the reverse strand, counting down.
GCTCACTCGTAGATATCGAGCCGATCCTCCATAAGCCGGTGCGTCAGATGTCTCTGGGCCAGCGAACGCTAAGTGATATTCTGGCAGCGTTCCTTCACAATCCACCGATCGTATTCCTCGACGAGCCGACCATTGGGTTGGATGTCTCCATGAAGGATAAGATCCGTTCGCTGATTTCGGGATTGAATGAGCAGAAGAACACAACTGTAATTCTGACCACGCATGATATGGGCGATGTTGATGCGCTCTGTAAGCGAATCGTGATCATCGACGAAGGAAAGAAGATCTACGACAACGATATCGAACACCTGAAGTCTTACTTCGGTTCCTATCGTACCCTGCGCATGCGTCTGGCAGATGATACTTGGGAAGAGCGTCTGATCGACGAAAGCCGCGAGGATGTCATGGATGTCATCATGAAGAAGCAGAAAGAGCAGAAGATCAAGGACATCCAGCTTCAGGAGATCTCAACAGAAGAGGTCATCAAGAAGATCTATGAAGGAGGCAACCGTTCATGAATATGAGACGACATCTTGCGTTGACGCGTGCGGGAATTATGGAGTCGCTCCAGTACCGTCTCAGCACAGCGGTCACGCTCTTTGCCAACCTGATCTATCTTGTGTTGGTGTATTTCCTCTGGAAAGCCATCTATGATTCAGCGGGAACAGACGTGGTCAACGGCATGACATTTACCGATACCATGATCTACTTGATCCTGGCCACGGCACTCTTCAATTTCCTCGAAATGTTTGTGGTCTGGGACATGAGCCGTTCAATCCAGTCCGGAAAGATCATCCTCGACCTACTGAAACCGATGAAATTCCGTGAGTATACGTTCTGGTCTTATAGCGGAGGCCATGTGATTCAATTTGTCCTGACATTCATCCCGACATTTATTGTGGTCATAATCGTGACCCACGGTGCGATCAATATGGGTGTCAATCTTCTATACTTTATTGTAGCGACTATCTTCGCGCTGATCGTGAACTTCAACATGGAGATGATCGTGGCCACCATCTGTCTCTACACGGAGTCAACTTGGGGAATTAACATTGTTAAAGAGACCGTCGTACTGCTACTTTCGGGCGCTTCCATCCCGTTGGCGTTCTTCCCGGAAGCTATGCGCAAAATCGTGGATTACTTACCCTTCCGTGCCGTATATGATATCCCGTTGACGATCCTTCTTCAGAAGGACGGCACGGATACGATCAAGGGGATACTGCCGATGTATGGACTTCAGTTAGCCTGGATAGTGATTCTGACCATCTGCGGCACGCTCTTCTGGAAACATGCGGTTCGGAAGATCACGGTGAACGGTGGCTGATGGTGTGGGTGCTTTTCCCGTGGAAAAACACTTCCATACGAGCGTCGACTTGAGAAAGAGAGTGACAACATGAGTGAATGTACAACGATAAATAAGAGCAAGCGCCCGAGAAGAGGGTTGCGGTTCTACGCAAGTATCTATCGGAAGATCCTTGTGCAGGACTTGAAAAGTAAGATGAGCTACCGAGCGGATTTTGTAATCTCGACCATCGGTATGATCATGACGAACCTATCGGGATTCGTGACGTTCTTGATCCTCTTCAAGAACTTCCCCAGCATCAATGGATGGGATTATCACCATATGCTGTTCCTTTATGGATTCTCCCTGATTGCACTGACGCCGGTGCAGTGCTTCTTCGATAACAACTGGAACCTGCGTTTCCAGGTACAGAGCGGCGACTTCATCAAGTACTGCTTCCGTCCGATTAACGTGTTCTTCTACTTCATGTCGGAAGTCTTCGACGTGAAGGGCCTGGGTCAGTTAGCGTTTGGTATCGGTACCCTGGTCTATGCGTGGGTCAATATCGGCATTCCGGTGACCCCTTGGGTAATTGTGAAGTTGGTGCTGTTCCTCCTGACGGCATCCCTCTTCATGATCGCCATCATGAATGCAGCAGCTGCGACCTGCTTCTGGATCATCGGTTCAGGTTATGTCATGGTCATCATGTTCCGCTTCAAGGATTTTGCAAAATATCCATCCAACATCTTCCATGGCGTGTTCCGGATCCTGTTTACATTCGTGATTCCGATTGCGTTTGTTGCGTACTATCCGAGCTTGGCAATCTTAGAATCCGACCATGTTCCGGTCCTTACATGGTGTGCACCGGCCCTGGGACTACTGTTCTTCTACCTTAGTTACAAGTTCTGGATGCTGGGCGTGAAGAAGTACGATTTTACCGGATCCTAATTCTGGGAAGACGTAACGTCTTGCACTTGGCTACAAAGGCGGAAGGTCGTCTCCACCATAACGAGCATGAGTGCGGTAAACAGGAAGAGAAAGAAAGGCATAATCCAGAAACCAAGGTGGCTTCCCAGCACGCCGAATACCGGAGGTATGAAGGTGGAACCTACATAGGCACTCGCCATCTGAATGCCGATGATGGCACTGGAATTCTTCGCACCGAAGTTCTGTGGCGTGGCATGGATGATGCAGGGATAGATTGGTGCACAGCCGAAGCCAATGGTGACGAATCCAATATAAGAAACGATGGAAGGGGTATCTGGCTGATTTAGAAGCAGGATACCAAGAAGCAAGATGCCGGTTCCTGAGAGGATCATTCTTCTGTCTCCGAGCTGGTTCATGATGAACCCGGATAAGAAACGTCCGACGGTCATGCCAATGAAGAAGAGCGAGGCGAGTCCGGCGGCACTCTCCGGCGTTATACCTTTGTACTGGACCAGGTAAGTGCTGGCCCAGCCCATGGTAGTAGCTTCGGCGGCACAGTAGGCGAAGAATCCAATGAGTAAAGTGGGTACGCCCTTAATCTGTAAAGCTCGCTTCAGACTAACTGGAGCGGAGCCTTTCTCTGCTTGATCGACCTTGACGTGCCAAAGTGATCTTGTTGCCAGCAGAATCAAGGCGATGCCAAACTGGATGACGGACACGATTCGAAAACCTAGATTCCAGGTTGAGAAAGAGAGTGCGTAGCGCATCGCGAATGGACTGATGATCGTTCCGACTCCCCAGAAGCAGTGAAGCCAGCTCATGTGACGGGAAGAGTAGTGGAGTGCGACAAAATTGTTGAGTGCTGCATCGATGGAACCAGCGCCAAGACCATAAGGTACGGCAAAGATCATCAGCATCCAGAAATGCGTCGAGAAGGAGAACCCGAGAAGTGCGGCGGCGGTCAAGAAAACACTAATCGTGGTAATGTTCCGTGTTCCCAACTTGTGTGTCAGTCGCGCAGAACACAAACTTGAGACGATGGTGCAGAAAGAAATCGTCATGGTGAGTATGCCCATATACGAGATGGGTACAGACAATGCCTGATGCATGACCGGCCAGCCGGCTCCTACGAGTGAATCCGGTAAGCCGAGACTTATGAAGGCAAGATAAATAATCATAAGAAGTAGCGTCGTCATATAGTGATTTTACCATATAGATAGGTAGTTGACTTAGATGAGCAAAATCGATAGAATGTTAGCGCCCTAACAATTAACAGGGTGAATTCGCATGTCTTGTCCCAACAATGGGATGCTTGGTGAAGTATATTATGTCTTGTGAGAAGAGAGGTTTTGAAGAAGGTGGCGAGCGGGATCTGCATATCGGTCCTTATGTTCGGCACTTGTCCAAATCGATCCGAAGTGCTATCGATGAGGAACTTGACCGCGTGTTCTCCGCTGTCGGAGAGACAAGACTGACTTCGGTTCAGGCGCATGTGATGGGTTTCCTCTACGAGCAACGCAAATCGGGGAATGTGGTCTACCAAAGAGATATTGAGCAGGCCTTCCACGTACAACGAAGCACGGCGACGGAGATCCTGAAGCTTCTGGAGCAACGAGACCTCATCTCACGAGAGTGTGAGAAACACGATGCACGCTTGAAGCGGATCACGGTGACAGAACGGGCTTTGCAGGCGAAGAACCATGTCGATTCTACAATCGACATGGTGGAGAAGAAACTGGTGAGCGGTTTCTCTGACGAAGAGATTCGGACATATATAGAACTGACAGAAAAAATGAGAAGGAATGTTGAAGAATGATTAGACGGTTATTGAAATCTGTACGTGAGTACAAGAAACCATCACTTCTGGCACCACTTCTGGTTGCTTGTGAAGTGGTTATGGAAGTGTTGATGCCATTTCTGATGTCGAAACTGATTGATAAAGGTATTGACCAAGGAAACATGAGTTATGTATGGAAGATGGGTATTCTGCTTTTGGTTTGCATGTTTGCTTCCATGGCTTTTGGTGCTCTATCCGGAAGAGAAGCGGCGAAGGCATGTTCGGGTTTTGCCAAGAATCTGCGTCAGGATATGTTCCATAATCTGCAACGATTCTCTTTCTCCAATATCGATAAGTTTAAGACATCCAGTATCATTACCAGATTGACGACTGATGTCACGAACGTACAGAATGCCTATCAGATGGTTGTTCGTATCGCAGTTCGTGCACCGTTCATGTTGATCTTCGCAATGATTATGTGTGCGTATATTAACTTTAAGATTGCAATGATTCTGTTGATTATCGCACCAATCCTGATGATTTTCCTCGTAATCATCTTCCGTTATGCACACCCGATTTTCGTTCGTATGTTCAAGCGTTTCGACTTGATGAATAATGTTGTTCAGGAGAATGTGCGAGGGATTCGCGTTGTGAAGTCTTTCGTAAGAGAAGAGCATGAGATCGATAAGTTTAGCTCTGTATCCGGTGATATTCGTAACGATGCAGTGAAAGCGGAGCGTGCCATCAATTTCAACTCGCCTATCATGATGACCTGTGTATATTCGGCGATGCTATTGGTCTCTTGGATTGGCGCACGTCTGATCGTAAGCGGAGATATGACAACTGGTGAGTTGACTAGTATGTTCTCCTATATCATGCAGATTCTCAGTAGCCTTATGATGGTCTCCATGATTATTGTCATGATTGTTATATCCAAGACTTCTGCTGAACGTATTTCTGAACTTCTTGAGGAAGAACCTGATATCACCAACCCGGATTCGCCAATTACGGAAGTGAAAGACGGTTCAATCGATTTTGACCATGTTTACTTCAGCTATTCCAAGCGCAAAGAGAAGAGTTGCCTATCTGACTTTCATCTTCATATTGAATCCGGTGAGACAGTCGGAATTATCGGTGGTACCGGTTCCGGTAAGTCTTCCTTTGTTCAACTGATTCCACGTCTCTATGACGTAACAGATGGACAGGTGAAGGTCGGCGGTGTAGATGTTCGTAATTATGACCTAGATACGTTGCGTGATGCCGTTGCAATGGTACTACAGAAGAACGTGCTCTTCTCCGGTACGATTAAGGAGAACCTGCGTTGGGGTAAGGCCGATGCAACAGACGAAGAGATGAAGCATGTGTGCGAGATTGCACAAGCTGACAGCTTTATTGAGGCTTTCCCAGATGGATACGACACGTACATTGAACAAGGTGGTACGAACGTATCTGGTGGACAGAAACAGCGACTTTGTATTGCACGTGCACTGCTGAAAAACCCGAAGATTCTTATTCTGGATGACTCAACCAGTGCGGTTGATACCGCTACGGATGCAATGATCCAGAAGGGCTTTGCTGAGTATATACCTGGCACGACGAAATTGATCATTGCACAACGTGTATCTTCTGTTGAACATGCGGATAAGATTATTGTGATTGATAATGGCGAGATTAATGCTATAGGCACTCATGAGGAACTTCTCCGTGACAACGCAATCTATCGAGAAGTATATGAATCACAGAAGAAGGGAGGCGATCAGTAATGCCACCAAGAGGAGGACGTCCGATGAATCGGGAGGACTTGAAGAAAAACCCGATTTCTAAAGATCTGATTAAGAGACTGCTCTCTTACCTGACCGGTAAGAATAAGGCCATGCTAGGTGTCGTGTTTATCTGCATCGTGGTCGCATCTGTGACTTCTGTATTGGGCAACATGTTTATCCGAAATCTGATTGACGATTATATCGAGCCACTTCTGGTTTCCGGTGATAAGGATTTCTCAGGACTTCTATCTTGGATTCGAATGGTTGCATGCATATTCTTCTGTGGTGTGCTTGCGAACCTGCTCCAAGGGCAGATTATGGTAATCATATCCAACAATGTTCTTCAGAATGTTCGTGATGATATGTTCAAGCACATGCAGACGTTGCCGATTTCCTACTTCGACACGCATGCGCATGGTGATATCATGAGTCATTACACGAACGATGTAGATACTCTTCGCCAGATGATCTCACAGAGTATCCCGTCTATGGTATCTTCTGCCATTTCTATTGTTGCGACACTGGTCGGTATGATTGTTACCAGTTGGCAACTGACGATCCTTGTGATGGTGGGTACAGTCAGCATGATTGCTGTTATGGGTACGATTGGTGGCAAGAGTGCGAAGTACTTCGTGAAGCAGCAGGCTTCTCTCGGTGATGTAAATGGTTACATCGAGGAGATGGTAGATGGACAGAAAGTAGTCAAAGTATTTACGTATGAGTCTCGTGCCAAAGAGGTATTTGATAATAAGAATGGGGAACTTTGTGCCAATGCGACCTCTGCGAATATTTTCGCGAATATTCTGATGCCAATCATGGGTAACATTGGTAACGTTCTCTATGTACTGGTTGCATTTGTTGGCGGTTTCTTGGCCATTGAATGTGGCGTCAGTGCCATTACAATTGGTGCGATTGCCTCCTTCCTACAGCTGACCAAAGCATTTGTTATGCCGGTCTCACAGGTGTCCCAGCAGATGAACTCCATCATCATGGCTATGGCCGGTGCAGGACGTATCTTCAAACTCATGGACGAGAAACCGGAAGAAGATAATGGCTATGTTTCATTGGTTTACTGCCGTGCCGAAGGTGGCCGGCTGATCGAGGTCCCAGATGAAGAGGCAATCTCTTTCAAGCGTGCACACGGCGGAAAGATGACGGATGGAAAGACGGCGTATGTCTGGGCTTGGAAGCATCCACATGGCGATGGCACGCTGACCTATAAGGAAGTGTGCGGAGATGTTCGCATGACTGAAGTAGACTTTAGTTATGACGGAGAGAAACAGGTACTCTACGATATCTCCCTCTATGCGAAGCCGGGTCAGAAGATCGCTTTCGTTGGCGCAACCGGTGCAGGAAAGACCACTATCACCAACCTGATCAACCGCTTCTACGATATTGCAGATGGTAAGATCCGTTATGACGATATCAATATCAACAAGATCAAGAAGGCTGATCTGCGTCACTCATTGGGTATTGTTCTTCAGGATACGAACCTCTTTACAGGTTCGGTTATGGAGAACATCCGCTACGGTAATCTTGGCGCGACCGATGAGGAGTGTATCGCAGCGGCAAAGCTTGCTAATGCGCACGACTTCATCAGTAAATTGCCGAATGGTTACGATACAGAACTGACTGCGAACGGTTCAGAATTGTCTCAAGGTCAGCGTCAGCTGATTGCGATTGCCCGTGCCGCGGTTGCGGATCCGCCGGTCATGATTCTTGATGAGGCGACAAGTTCTATCGATACTCGTACGGAGTCTATCGTACAGCGTGGTATGGATGCTCTGATGGAAGGACGTACGGTATTTGTTATCGCGCACAGACTCTCTACCGTTAAGAACAGTAAGGCAATCATGGTATTGGAGAATGGCCATATTATCGAACGTGGTGACCATGAGTCGTTGATTGCTGAGAAGGGAAAATATTATCAGCTTTATACGGGTGCATTCGAACTTGAATAATCAAGAATCTTTATCTTGAGGTTGGCGATTATTTTGGTAGAATAGATGTATTCCTACGGGTATTTATACCTGAATATTACCACAAGGAAGGCAAAAGCACACATGCCCTCAAATGTCAAAACAAAAAAAGCGGAGAGCCGCGGACGTAAAGTTAAAGATATAAAGGATGAAAGATTCGGTCATTTAGTAGCAATCGAAGAGACTGCAGAACGCTTTAACGGCAAGGTCATCTGGATCTGCCGTTGCGACTGCGGTAATACAATTAAGATTACTTCGCATCGCCTGCTCCATACGGAAATCAGCAACTGCTTTGATGAGAATTGTCCGTATCGTGACGTGAGTCGCCGTGTCCTTAAAGAAGAAGATTTTTCCGGCGAATCACGTCAGTGTGCAACCGCTATGGCGGATATTACCGGACAGGTATTCGGTGAACTGACAGCAATCAAGATGACCGGTATTAAGAGCGGTAAGAATCTGCAGTGGCTTTGCAAGTGCTCATGCGGGAAAGAAATTAAAGCTTATGAACGTGACCTGCAGCGTGGAATCAAAGTCAATTGTGGTGTAACCCACCATCGCCCAAGTACGCCTCGCATTGCACATTAAAATAAATGAAAATCACTTCGGGTTTAGGCAATTTGCTAGTGTACCTGCAAGAAAATACAAAATCGCAAAGAAAAAAACAAGAAAAAGTATTTTCATCATGTAGGACAAAGTGTAAAATTTACGCATAAAAGTGAAACTGAACCATGGGGAGATTTTTTTATGGGCAAGTATTTTGGCACGGATGGTTTCCGCGGTAAGGCCGGTGTGGTCCTGACTGCAGAACACGCGTTCAAGACGGGTCGTTTTCTCGGCTGGTATTATTCCAAGAAGCATCTTGAAGAAGGCGGAAAGACCGCAGCAAAGATTGTAATTGGTAAAGACACACGTCGTTCTTCTTATATGTTTGAGAACGCGTTAGCTTCTGGTATTGCAGCTTCAGGTGCGGATGCGTACTTGTTGCATGTTACGACTACTCCTTGTGTGAGCTATATCACACGTACAGAAGATTTTGATTGCGGCGTAATGATTTCTGCAAGCCACAACCCTTATTACGATAACGGCATCAAGCTGATGAATGAAGTCGGCGAGAAGATGGATGATGCCCTTCAGGATCAAATTGAAAAGTATATTGATGGAGAGATGGAAGAGATTCCATTTGCTTCAGAGGATAAGATCGGTAAGACCATCGATTACTATTCCGGACGCAACCGTTACATCGGATATATTATTGGTCTGGCAACCAAGTCCTATGAGAAGCATAAGATTGGTTTGGATTGTGCGAACGGAAGTTCTTGGATGATTGGTCGTTCCGTGTTCGATGCGTTGGGTGCGAAGACTTATGTGATCAATGATGCACCGGATGGAGTAAATATTAATACTGGTTGCGGTTCCACGCATATTGAAGGACTTCAGAAATTCGTAGTTGAGAATAAACTTGATCTGGGCTTTGCATTCGATGGTGATGCAGACCGTTGTTTGGCTGTTGATGAATTGGGTAATGTAATCGATGGCGACATGATTATGTACATCTGTGCGAAGTATTGGAAGTCCAAAAATCAGTTGAGCAACAATACTGTTGTTACTACTGTGATGTCCAACTTCGGCCTCTATAAGGCATTGGATGAAGCAGGTATCAGCTATGAGAAGACTGCTGTTGGTGACCGTTTTGTCTATGAGAATATGAAAGAGAATGGACACATGATTGGTGGCGAACAGTCCGGACATGTTATTTTCCGTAAATTCGCACACACCGGTGATGGTCTGATCACTGCAGTGATGCTGATGGAAGTTGTCCTTGCAACGAACCTTCCGCTTTCGGTATTGGCATCCGGCATGACCAAGTATCCGCAGGTACTGAAGAATGTAATCGTTGATGACAAAGATGGTACACTCAATGATCCCACAGTACAGGCGCAGGTAGAAGCTTCTACACAAGAACTTGGTGATAACGGTCGTGTTCTTCTGCGTAAGAGCGGAACGGAACCGCTTCTTCGTGTGATGTCTGAAGCTGGCACCATCGAAGAATGTGAGAAGCAGGTCAATGCCATCATTGAGGCGATGAACAAGAGTGGCCATTTGATTGAGGTGAAGAAGTAATGTACACGATTAACGACCTTTACGATTTGACACAGACTTATCCGCAGGTGGCGGAGTATCTTGGGAAATTCACTTATCCTTGGGAAGCCTTGTCCGGTATCTCTGATTTGATTCTTGAGATTGGTAAGTCTCTCCCAGAAGATGAATTCGATCATCCATCAGAGGATGTATGGATTGCCAAAGATGCGAAAGTTTTTGCCACGGCTTATATCGGTGGTCCTTGCATCATTGGTCACAATACAGAAGTCCGTCAGTGTGCTTTCGTTCGTGGTAGCGCATTGGTAGGTGAGAATTGTGTGGTTGGTAATTCAACAGAACTGAAGAACGTGGTACTCTTTAACAACGTACAGGTTCCTCATTACAATTACGTAGGTGACTCCATTCTGGGTTATAAGTCCCATATGGGTGCAGGCTCCATCACAAGTAACGTGAAGAGCGATAAGCTTCCTGTTGTCATCAAGAACGGTGATGAGCAGATTGAGACCGGACGCAAGAAGGTCGGTGCAATGCTCGGTGACCGCGTTGAAGTTGGCTGTAACAGTGTTCTAAACCCAGGTACGGTAATCGGAAGAGACAGTAATGTCTATCCGACATCCTGCGTGCGTGGTGTGATTCCTGCAAACAGCATATATAAAGATCAGGGAAATATCGTTATCAAGAAGAAATAATTGATTTCATGTCCAACAAGGAGGTATTTATGAAAGTCATTATTGCAGAGAATTATCAGGAAGCCAGCAAGAAAGCGGCTGATATCATGGAGAAGATCGTCCGTGAGAACCCGACTTGCACATTGGGATTAGCAACAGGTAGTAGCCCAGTTGGCATGTATCAGGAACTGTCCCGTCGTTGCAAGGAAGAGGGTCTGGACTTCTCTCAGATTCACACCGTAAATCTTGACGAGTATGTTGGTCTTGAGCCGACTCACAATCAGAGCTACCGTTATTTCATGGATAGCAATCTCTTCGATCACATCAACATCGATAAGTCCAACACATATGTTGCCAAGGGTATTGGTGATGTAGATGCAAACCTCAAGGAATTCAATGAAGTTCTGGACAAGGCTGATATTGAGATCCAGGTTCTGGGTGTAGGCCCAGATGGTCACCTTGGTTTCAATGAGCCACAGCACGTGCTCTACGATGGCGCACACAAGGAAGTGCTTGATGAGTCTACCATCGATGCCAATACACGTTTCTTCACATCTCGTGATGAAGTTCCGCGCTATGCAGTAACAATGGGTATGGGTAACATCATGCGTGCCAAGGCTCTCTTGATGATCATCAACGGCAACAAGCAGGATGCAGCAAAGAAGCTCCTGATGGATGACAAAATCGATCCAATGTGCCCGGCAACATTCATGAGAATGCACCGTGACGCAACCGTTGTAATCGAGAAGAAGCTCGCACAGGAGATTGGTTACATCCAGTAATCCAATTCTTGATTGAAGAAGAGACAGCCTCTTCGAACCGCATCAGATAATTTAACCCCGTTATGAAATCTGTATGGAATATACAGGTACATAGCGGGGTTTTAGTATGCGCGATTAAGAAACCAACTAGAGCCAGACCTAACACGCCAGCAATAAAGGGGCGCGTCAGTTCTGTACTTTGTAAATCATTAGGCTACCGTCGCTGGAGGTGAAGACCAGTTGGCCGATGGTCTGTAGGCAGGGGTAGTAGATGAGTCCAAATTCATCGAGTTCCATGGGCCCGCATACGACGTAGGTGACATCATATTTCGCCAGAAGCTCAGAGACTTCTGCTAAGCTCGTACTTGTGTAAATCTTCGCGACATCGGTGTGACGAGGTGAGAGGTAAAGTGACCATACATCTTTCTTCGGATCACTTTCAAATTCATTGGTTTCTGGATTGATCCAACCTTGGAAATGCCAGAGCCATTCGTGTGTCTGCCAGCCGACAACGGTCGGAAGACCGGTGTAGGCAGAGACAATGCATCGTTCTGTATAACTGTTACCATATGCTTCGCAGATGTTCACGGAACCGTCGACATTCTCATTGATCCAATTAATTGCTTCTTGGTAAGGAATCAACGCACCGGCACTTTGCTTCTCGGATGAATAGAACGTAGAACTTGTCGGGACACACTCTGGTAGATAAGCAGTACCATCAAGGCCACGGTAGTTCTCGGATTTGATCTCGCCGGAACGCTGGTCGAGAGAACGAAGCGTGTAGTGTCCAGGAATAGTGATAATAAGGATCAACATGACGATGGATACGGTCAAACCCCAATAGGACAGATTGCCTTTCTTTGTCATGTGAGCCATAAAACGGAAGACGGTATAGGCAACGACAAAAGACAGAATGATAAATCCGGCAAATGTGAACTTGAACATGGTATTTGATCGTTGATTGTCCGCACCATAGATGTCTCGTACATACATGATCTCCGGTGCAAGAAGTAGCATAAAACCGACAACGGCCATACCTACCATGAAGATATCAATAATGGATCTTTTCCTAAAGAATTTACATAACAGGAAATCACCGAACTTGGCAAAGTAATACTCTAGCAACGGGAAAATCATTAGTAAGCGCGACTTCTCGGCATGTGAATAATCGTTTGTATCTGCCTCGGCCTTTTCTACGGGCTTCACTATATCGGTGTTGGGCTCGTCATCTAAATCCAGGTCTGGATCAATGGATTCATCCAATGCATCGATTTCATGTTCCATTTCTTCCAACTCACGCTTTATCTCAAGGTAAGATTGAGAAGGCTCGTCTGATTCTGAAGAAGAAACGGGTTCTTCCTGGGGAATCGGTCGTACCAATGGTAATGGATTAGGAAGAACGGCAGCCATTCCTCTGCTCAAGCCACGGCGACGTGTAGCGACTACCAGCACGATCAAAGCAAGTGGTATGAGAATGTGAATGCACCACACAATCAAGAACTGGAACAGTGAAGTATGACGGTCTGTCAATGCGATGAAGTTCGAGATCATGTCAAAGTGGTAATTGAAAGACAGTGCCACAGTACTCGATAGACAGAACAACATGGACATGCAAAGACCAGTTCTGGAGAAAGCAGAAGGGAAACATGTCGTCAACAGATAGGCGATGACAAAGATGAGAATCTGCAGACTAAGGTGAACAAAGACATTGCTGTTGCACTTAAGGTAGACACCTAAGATGCCACCCAGCTCAAATATGAATACCAAGAAACTACTGAATGTCACCATGAAGGTGGAGCGACGGGTCTGATAAATGAGAATGCCCATGGCACAGAAAACAAAGTAAATCAGGAAATCCCAGTAATTGCACATCTGAGTAAGTCCTAGAAGGAAAGCACAGATGAAGAACTCTGGACGGAAAACATAATTCATCTCTTCTGCGATATGAGATGGGAAATGCTTGAAATGATGCATCTCAAGGTCTTGCTTCTTCGGGAATTCGGCACGATAGACGACTACGAAGATAAAGGCGATGATAAGTAGTACGATGGTCATGCTGACGACATGGGCGTGCAGGTCACCAATGAGATACGAATAGAAAGGGAATTCGTGAATGGTGTAGTCTCCTACAGCTGCTTCACCTAAAGCTTTCAGGTCAGGGTTGTGACCGATAAATCTTGTGGAATTCGGATAGAAGAAGTTGCCGATACTTCCAACGTTCACGCCGATCTTCTCCCAGATTCCCCACTTCAGCATGCCGTTACCGAAACTCTGTTCATCGTAGAAGAAGGAGTGGGAGTTACCGAAGAGTATCACACAAGCGCTGGAAAGAAGTCCTGCGAAAGGAAGATACCACTTGGAAACCTGGCAGTCGCGCTTCTGACGGACCGCATCAATGAACATCTGACCCAACGAGAAAGCAGATGAGAACGGAAGGGCAATGGCGGCACACATAGACAGATTATAGGCAACAGCGGGTCTGGTACCAATCATTTTGGTCAGGTATGAGAAAAGATACTGGCCAAAATAGTAGTAGTTGATAGAATTGCCGGCGAGCCAAGGGTCCTTGGCCGGAAGACCATCATAACGAACCATGGAGTTCATGAAGGCATAGTTCATGAATTTCTCCTCGCCGTTAATGATCGGGTACATACCTTTACAGAAACAGAAAATGGCCATGATGGTGATAAATAGTGCTTCTTCAAAGATAATGTGGTATACATTGGAAATATCAGATAAAGCGTTCAATGCTGCATTTCTGGTTTTTGGAATGCCCCAGCAAACGATGGGCAGAAGGAAGAACATCACGATCGTCATAGGACGATTGAAAGAATTCCATATGCCAAGATAAGAGATCAACCACACCGGTCCTGCGGTAAAGAGAATACCAATGGAACGGGAGAAGCCATATCCTACGGAGACAAATCCACGGAAGAAGTATGCAACCAATGGAAAAGCTGCCAACCCATATAGGTAGAACATGACCCACCAGCTGAGGAAATCCGCTTTGTCTTGCTGGAGAAAACTCGAAGCAATGACGGCAACCAAGGCAGGAAGCAGTAATAATACTAGACGGATGGAGACCGCTTTGATATCAACATTCTCAAGTGAGAATGCACGGATGGACGACGTTGGACTATGCGTTGAACGCACGGAACTTCTGTTGGAACTCAAAGGGGAGTTACTACGGTTTGACGTCGAGTTCTTTTTCACGAGAAAAATCCTCCTTTATTTTGGCAACGGTGGCAATCGCTTGTGCAACACAGGCGTCCATCCGGTACTTTGCATCTTCAGTTGGTGCAGGAGACATTGCGAGACTGCACACATAGAGTCCCTCAATAGGCTGGATAAACTCGTCGAGGGGACGATTGATTGGCTTGGAATAACGCGTGCGCGTCAGACGCCACGTGCGGACAGCACTCCTTGTTACACTCGGATTCATATACTGTAGGCGTTTGAAGAATGTCTTGAATACTTCAGCATCGGTAGCAGTCCAGAGTGGAGAGGAAGTAAGAAAACTTCCGGAAAGGTAGAGAACATGTCCACCATACCGACGTTCACCGACCATGGATGTATGCTGGATGATGCGCTGAAAAGGTTCATCTTCAGGTGTTTGGCGCGAATAACATTCCGTAAAAGGCGCCTTAAGCAGGAGCATAAGACACATGTTGGCTTGATAGGTGACATCCATCAGCGAGTCACGGAAATCCGTCGGCATATCCAGCGCATGCGTGATATGTACGAGATTTCTGCAGGATCCGGTATACAGAATCGTATCGCATTCCAGAATAATGGAAGATGAGTCGGAAAGAATACAACGCACGCGATATTTCGGACGTGTCGGATCTTCACTCTCGGCGATTTCTGTGACAGTGTAACCGTATTGGATGATGCCCTCGTGGTCAGTAATTTCCTGGACCAGTGCAGAGAGAAGCGCATGGAATCCGTTGTTCGGATAACCGAGTTTCTTTCGGCCGGCACGACCATACCACAAGGAATCATACCACTGCAGTTCGTCAGAAAGGCCGAGGTCTTTGAAGAGGGACAACAGGGCACGGTCGGACTTGCGAACGTGATGTGGAAGTAATTCGATGTATTCAGAACCCAGACGTGAGCAGGCCAGCATGCCACCAGGCGTGGATTGCTGTTCCACGACCTGTACACGGAAGCCGGACTGTGCCAGCTTATATGCACAGACCAGTCCGGAAAGACCGGCACCGATTACGCAGATAGAGGGTTGTTTACTCATCTCCTCTGAATGTCTCCTTCAACATTAGATCTTCTTGGCTTCTAAATAATAGCGCTTCTCAACGGCTTCGCCCATAGAGAAAGTCTTTCTCGGGAACACGCCTTCCTTGCTGATGGTCTCAAAGAAGGAATTCTTCGAAACATCCGGCAGGAGAAACCCGAGTTTATCAGTGGCCGCAAGGGAACGGACGGAATCTTCGCCGTGGATATAGTCGGTATGAATGCTCTCGGATTCGATGGAATCGAGGAAGCCCTGAAGGGAACCAACGGCCAAGGTGTGGGCTGGACGGCCGATTACCAAAGTGAAATCTTCCGTGCCATTTGTCACGAGGATGGTCTGTGAACCATCTTGCTTGCCTTCCTTGGCAAAAGCACCTGCATCGGCGGTCTTGAGGTCACAGTCTGCGAAATATGCAGAAGCCTTCTCAAGAAGAGTTTCTCTGGTGAGACCGAAGGTTACGCGGTGAATCGGCTCGAACTGAAGTCCATCATCATGGATGTTGACGATCTCAACCAAGCAATAGCGGGCCGGATGAGAATCTTTCTCTGCATCAGAAAGATTCTCACGGATGTTCTCCCAATGCTTCTTGGCAGTAGCGAGAGAATGATTGCCGTCGCCGACTGCGAAGAGGAATCCGTCCTCGGAAGCTGCAAGGATATTGCGCAGTGCGTCAATGATGGAGGATGCAACGCTAGAAGTAACCGGTGTGTAATAGCCCTTGATGTGGCCGCCTTCCATCATGAGGTCGGTATCGTAAACGAGGTTTGCATTGTCTTTCGATAGAGCAGAGAATGCCGGCTCGATAACTGTACGCTTCGGGTCGTCAATCAGTACCATGATGTGTGGCATCTCAATTGGCGCGCGCTCACGGATGCGGACACGAGGTGGAATACGGGAGAGTACCGTTCCTTCTGTCGCACGGATGCGACTCTTGTTACCTGGTGTGAAATCGTACTGTTCCAGATCCAGTGCCAGCATCAGACCTTTGCGAGAATCATTGATCTTCGTCTTGCGGTCCAGCAGAATAAAGCCTGGATCCAACTCTGTCAGGATACCTTCGTTAATGTATTGGTTGATGGAAGAAGAGATGGCAGAAAGACGTGCGTCAATCTGCTCTTTGGATTCTTTCTCCAGATAAACTTCCGGCAAGAACATACGAAGCGTAGACGGTGCTTCACCAACGGTGTTCTCAACATCTTGCCAGTACTTCGGTTCAGAAGTGAACTGGTCGCAGGCAATCACTGCCCACTTGCTCAAATCAGTGCCCTGCTTCGGAAGCAGAATCTTCGGTGCCGCTACGGCAATATCAGCATAAATAGAATTCATGGTGATCCTCCCATGTAAGATAATTTAGAAAAATGCCCAACTATTATATCACGCGTACACGCGCATGACAAAAAGTAAATACCAATTCGTGTAACGAATTCTGCGTCCATATGCGGTGCGCGATCCAACATCGAGAAATGAAGCACGAGATACTGGTGTTTTTATATTTGCTGTGGCATAATGAAAAAAGACAAGAAGTACCATTATTGGTATATGAGAAAAAGACTGCAAATGACGGTAAGCGGGAAGGAGTTTCGAAATGGCGAATACGGAGAATGGTAAACTGAGATTACTACAATTGGCAGATATTTTGCTGAAAGAAACAGATGAGAAACATGGTCTGACGCGAGTGGAAATCGAAGGCAGACTCGAGAAAATGGGCCTCCCGGTTGAACGAAAGGCATTGGCCCGAGACATCGATATTCTTCGTGAGCATATTGGTGTGGAGAATACGGGCAAACCACCTCGTTATTATGTAGAACATCGTGATTTCGAAGTGGAAGAAATCATGATTCTCATCGATGCCGTGGAATCTGCAAGTTTCATGACCGAGAAGAAGAAATCCAATTTGATCCACAAGCTAAAATCACTCACTTCCTTCCATAAGGCCCAGGAACTAAACGCCCAGATTCATTACCTTGGCCGCCATTCATCCAAGAACAACGATGTGCTTTATTCAACTTCTGCAATTCGTACCGCCATTAACGAGAAGCATCCGGTGACATTCCAGTATTACGAGTATGTGCTCGGCGAAGGCTCTGTGCCGAAGCGTGGTGGCATGAAGTATATCCTTCACCCCTATACACTCGTGTGGGATAACGGGTTCTACTACTGTGTGGGGACAAGACCGGAGCAGAGTGCGCCGGGCGATGAGATGAAGCTCTACCACTTCCGTGTAGATCGTATGAAGCATGTGGAGGTTGCTAGGGAGAAAGAGCTACTCAAGCCACCGGAGGGCTTCAACGTTGCAAAGTATATCGACAGTACATTCAGCATGTATGGTTCCGACAAAGAGGAGGTAGTCAAACTTCGCTTCCACAAGAAACTACTGAATCAGTTCTTCGATAAGTTCGATCAGTCCGTAAATGTCATGCGCGACTCGAAAGATCCGGATTTTCTTATCGCGAATGTGAATATTCATGTTAGTCCTACTTTCTTTAGCTGGGTGAGTCAATATGCGGGTGATTTTACGATCGAAGGACCACAGAAGGTTCGTAAACAGTATCACGAACATCTACGCAAAGCGTTGGAAGCGTAAGGAAGAAGAAAGTTCGAGATTCGACCGTACATTCGTCAATATATATATAGATTTTCTCTAGGAAATCATGTAAAATTACAAGGCGCGCGAAATTGAAGGCGTGCCTTGTTTTCTGTGAAATCAGAACGCAGGTCGTGTGGGAAGAAGGAGACTTGAAGAATGAGACAGTTTACCTCAGATGAATTGAGAAATACATGGAAGCAATTCTATATCGATCGTGGTCATGTGGATGTTGGCGCCGTATCACTGGTGTCTGACGGATCGACCGGCGTGCTCTTTAACGTGGCCGGCATGCAGCCGCTCATGCCTTATCTTCTTGGCCAGAAACATCCTCTGGGCACACGCCTTTGCAACGTACAGGGGTGTGTTCGTACAAATGATATTGATTCTGTTGGCGATAAGAGCCACGTTACTTTCTTCGAGATGATGGGGTCGTGGAGCCTTGGCGATTACTTCAAGAAAGAGCGTTGCCAGTGGAGCTTCGATCTTCTGACACAGGTCTTCGGATTCGATGCGGATCACCTCGCAGCAACTGTTTTTGCCGGCGATGAGAATGCACCCCGTGATGAAGAAGGTGCTGAATACCGTATCGCTTCCGGTTTTAAGAAAGAGAATATTTACTATCTTCCTGCCGAGGACAACTGGTGGGGCCTGGAGTATGGTCCTTGTGGTCCGGACAGTGAGATGTTCTATATTGCAGATAAGCCGGATTGTGGTCCGGATTGTGGTCCTGGTTGTAGTTGCGGCAAGTATACGGAACTTGGTAATGACGTATTCATGCAGTATGAGAAGCACAAGGATGGTTCACTGACACCGCTGAAGCAGAAGAACGTAGATACCGGTTGGGGTCTTGAACGTATCCTCGCTTTCCTGAACGGTTCCAAGGATGTCTATCAGATCGACTTATTTGCACCGATCATTGCATATATCGAGAAGGTCTCCGGACAGAAGTATAACGAGGACGAGAAGATGACCCGTTCTATGCGTATCCTTGCTGACCACACTCGTACCTCTGTGATGTTAATTGGTGATGCGGCGAAGTTGGTTCCGGCCAATGCGGGTGCAGGCTACGTACTTCGTCGTCTAATCCGTCGTGCAGTCCGTCACGCTCGTGCGCTGAACATGAAGAAGGACGATATCCTGAAGATTGCTACCATCTACATTGATGAGATCTACTGCAATAGCTACCCGCTTCTTATCAAGAACAGAGCATTCATCCTGAATGAACTGACGAAGGAGATCGACCGTTTCGAGAGCACACTTGAGAACGGTATGAAGGAATTTAAGAAAATCTTGGACGGTGTTGCTACTTCCGGTAAGAAGAGCATCGAAGGTAAGGATGCATTCTATCTCTACGATACATTCGGTTTCCCTATCGAGCTCACCGTTGAACTCGCGGAAGAAGAAGGATTGACTGTTGACGAAGAAGGCTTCAAGGTTGCTATGGAAGAGCAGAAGCAGAAAGCGCGTGACAACCAGAACTTCTCTGCGAAGCTTAGTTCTTCGGAAGGTGTTTTCGCCGAGTTGGATGACAGTATTGCCACGAAGTTTGTAGGATACGATGAGTTGTCCTGCCGTGGTCACATACTGGCGATTGCAGATGAGAAGAAGCTCACCGAAGCACTTCGTGAAGGCGAGAAAGGTACGATCATTACCAACGTATCCTGCATGTATGGCACCATGGGTGGTCAGGTCGGCGATAAGGGTATCATCGTGACCGCGGAAGGTGAATTTATCGTGACCGAGGCAGTTCATCTTTCTGAGACAAGAATCGGCCATACCGGTTATTGCTCAAGAGGAACGATTCGTGTAAACGAGGAAGCAAATCTTGCTGTTGATACTGCAAACAGACAGAACACCTGTAAGAACCACTCTGCGACACACCTTCTCCAGAAGGCTCTGAAGACCGTTCTGGGTGATCACGTTGAGCAGAAGGGTTCCTTGGTTACACCGGAGCGTCTGCGTTTCGACTTCTCTCACGATCAGGCCATGACTGCTGAGCAGATTGCTGAGGTGGAGCGCATCGTCAATGCACAGATCGAAGCGGGACTTGTTGTTCGCACCGATGAGATGAACCTGACGGAAGTGGCTGAGACTGGTGCAATGGCGCTGTTCGGCGAGAAATATAAGGATGTTGTTCGCGTAGTCAGCATGGGTAAGGGTACCAGTGGCGACAATAAGGAAGACTTCAAGAAAGCTTTCTCTGTTGAGCTTTGCGGTGGTACGCACGTTAGCAATACTTCTCAGATCTCTCGCATCAAGATCCTTTCTGAGTCCGGTGTTGCAGCAGGTATCCGCCGAATCGAAGCGCTGACCGGTGAAGGCGTCATGAACTACTACAAAGAAATGGAAGATATGGTTGCAGAGATTGCGAAGATGTTGAAGTCCAGCAATTCCGAGATTGTAGCGAAGATTGCTCATCTGCAGAGCAGTTTGAAAGCAGCGAATTCTGAGATTGAATCTTTGAAGTCACAGGCAGCCAAGGACGCATTGGGCGATCTGACCAGCCAGACACAGGATGTGAAGGGCTTCAAACTCTTGGCTGCTCGCGTGGATAACGTGGAGATGGGCGCACTTCGTGATCTGGGCGACTCCATGAAAGATAAGATTCAGGATGGCGTAGTTGCACTACTTTCAGCGATTGATGGTAAAGTAAATATCGTCATCATGGCTTCCGATAGCGCAGTGAAGGCCGGCGCACATGCCGGTAACCTCATCAAGTCGATTGCTCCGATTGTAGGCGGAGGCGGAGGCGGACGTCCGAACATGGCTCAGGCTGGTGGTAAGAACCCAGCTGGCATCGAAGATGCTTTGACGGCAGTGAAGACTGAATTGGAGAAGATGCTCTGATTCGTAGAAGGAGGAGAAAGATATGTGCTTATTCTGTGATATTGTTGACGGCAAGATTCCGTCCACCAAAGTATATGAGAATGATAAGGTATTGTGCTTCAAGGATATCAATCCTGCCACACCGGTTCACGTACTGATCGTACCGAAGAAGCATTTCGATGATATTCTCGATATGTCCTCTTCGGAAGAAGGCAAGGCAGCGCTCGGCGATGTACTCGATGCAGTACCAGAGGTTGTGAAGGCTACGGGTATCGATGAGGGATTCCGCATCATCAACAACTGCCGCGAATTTGGCGCACAGACCGTGAAGCATGTACACTTCCATGTATTGGGTGGTGTGAAGCTTTCTGAGAAGATGATCTAATCGTTCTTTCGGGATAACAAGTAAGCATCACATTAACTGGTTTTTTGAATTTAAAAGAAGAGAGGGTGGGAAACACATAAACCACCCTCTCTTCTCTTTTCCATTTACCCATACCTAATCTACTTTCAATATATTACGTTTTGCCAAGGAGTACAAACCAGAATTTTTCTCAATACTATAACAAAATTTCGCAATCGTAACGAACGGATACTGTTATATTGCGGTAAGAATCCGATGTTACAATGAACATAGTCTTGAAAATAGGGGAGGTAGAAACGTGCGCGAGAAGTCGATTCGTCCAAGAAGAATTGTGGCCAGAATCCTTGCTGTTCTAGTCATTGGCGCGGTTTTGCTTGCAACCTGCCTGCTTCCTTCTCGCCGGGTAAAGAAACCGAATCTGGTTTCGGATTACATCGATCGGGTCTATACGATGCTTTATGGGCAAGTAGCTCCCCAAGAAGATTTCTTAATTTGGTATCGTGATTTGAAAGATGGACATGTTACCCCTTCCGGTATGGTTGATGCGGAAGTACAGAAGATACTTGCTACCAACGAAGATGTGAATATCCCTGAACTCATGGATGCGGTCAGCATGCTTATGACGGACCAACCACTATCTGATGCACAGAAGAATATCTATTGTTCTTATTTGACCAAAGGACTGTCATTCCGACGAGTCATCGCCGATCTTAGTGAGACGGATGCTTTCTTCGATGTATGTTATCACTACCGGATGTCCCCCTATGGTCTTTCTAAATTGGAAGTGCGTGACCAGAATCCGCAAGTGACTATGTATGTATATGATCTCTTATCGGAGGTCGTCAACGATCATCCGGCAACGCCAGAAGAATGTAATGAGTGGTGTACCCGATTCATGAACGGAGAGAGTATTGCTCCGGTGGTAGCTGAGACCGTAAAGACGAAGAATCAAAGAGAGGTATACCTTGATGAGACACAGTTGACCAAACTATATCGAGTATTGACTGGTCAGGAGATTTCCGAAGAACAGATGAAGGTCTGCTTAGATGCGTTAGATAACGGAATGTCCGAGAACTATGTCCTAGCTATGATTTGTGAGACTTATGCGTACATTCATCATGTGGAAGAACTCGGCTTGGTGCCCGGAGAAGTGGAACTGACGGAACCCAGAGATGCCAACTTTGAGATGACCGGTCTTATGAACCGCCTCTACAGTAGTTTTGCCGGCGAGAAACCGACGGGGGAAGAGCTGAACGGATATGTTCAGCACCTTACGGAAGATCCGGGACAGCTTCGTTCGGTTGTCGCGGAAATGTTGACTTCATCGGAATGTCAGATGTTGATCGAATCCGATGAGGAGTTTTTAATCAAAGTCTATGAGGTGTTCTATGGTCGTGTGCCGGAAGAAAGAGAGATCGAATCCTACCTGATCGGCCTGTCTCATGGAATCACTCGTGAACGTGTGCTGGCAGAGATTCTGAAAGACCCGGCCTTCGACGAGAAGATGGCGGAGTACGGCATTGATTCAAAGGTTACACCGAAAATCCCAGAGAAAGTCATCGCGCTGACGTTCGATGATGGACCATATACGCCTGTCACGATGCGTATCTTGGATGCGCTAGAACCATACGGTGCGCATGCCACATTCTTCGTTGTAGGAAACCGCATCCGTAATTATTCTGAATGCATCATCCGTGAGATTAATTTGGGATGCGAGGTGGGTGACCATACTTGGAGTCACCAGACACTGACAAGACTGAGTGGTGAAGGGGTGAGTTCTGCCATCAACCAGTGTGCAGATGCGGTCTATGAACTGACCGGAATCCGTCCGACAATTATGCGACCATGCGGCGGATCTTACAACAGCACGGTATCTGCTAATGTGGGCATGCCCATGATCCTCTGGTCCATCGATACGAACGACTGGAAATATAAGAATAGTCAGCATGTCATCAACGAAGTGCTCAACTACGCCAAAGATGGTGATATTGTCCTGATGCACGACCTCTACGAGACCACGGCGGACGCAGTTGAGGTAATTGTACCGGCCTTGGAGGAGGCTGGTTTCACACTCGTTACGATAAGTGAACTTGCTGAATATAAGCAGATAGAAATGGAGAAGGGCAAAGCCTACTTCTCCATGCGTGGCGGGAATTAAGAATCTTTCTCGGCTACCTGTGCTTCCATGACGGCGCGAGCCAGTTGATCCGCACAGGAAGTGTCCTTGAATCCGCAAGTATTACCGGCAAGCTTCGCAGCGATGTCGTCAGCCTTCCATCCATCTACTAGCTTGCTGATCGCCTTGAGGTTGCCATTACATCCACTGGTGAAAACAACGTCAGAGATAATGCCATCGTTGATTTCAAAATCAATCTTGCTGGAGCAGGTGCCGCGTGTACGATAAGTATAATGCATAATTAAACTCCTTATTCTTTCGGAAGAAGTGAGATGTCGTGCTCGATGGGGCAGGGTGGGAGATATTTGGCAAAAATATCTACATATCGGGTACCCCAAGAGATGGAACAAAGTTCAGAGAAAGCAATGCGAGTTGGCTTCTCTTCCCAGTTGCCTTCAGCGTCGAAAGCACGAACATAGAGATAACGGTCATCTTTCTTCTCGATGCGTCCGATGGCGTAATCCATCATGCCGCTATCCCGACTCTCGGATTCGAAGATGGCGTTCAGCTTATGGGAAGAAAGATAAGACAAGATGCCTTCCCAGGTGGACACATCTATGTCTACATCTTTGACCTCATTGATTACGCCCTCGCTCTTTAGAATCTCATCGGTCAGGTCCACTTTGGAGGAAATCTCCACAATGTCCTTCACACGTCTTATGACATAACCGTCCAGACGGAAATCCTGCTCTTCCATATATATGAATAGTTCTTCACCGGCTCGCACGGGAAAACAACTGTAACAGTTTGGATCTGCTTTCAGAAACATACGGCAGTGAAGTCCCTGCGTACAAGCTTCGCCTAAAACAGCATTGATTTCAAACTTCTTCATGGAAACACTCCTTCCATATTTCGAGATGACAATATGATACCACAGATTCAGAATGAAAAAAGTTGAGTACTACTGATATATCATATAGATTCACATCTGCGAATTGTCTATAATAAATCTGTCTTTCATCTTTCCCCTCTGGTGGAAGACAGACGCGGTGACACAAAGTGCCAAGAACATTGAAAACAGGGCTTGACCGACATACTAACTTGTGATATTCTATCTCCTGCTGCGAAGGATGCAGAATACATATTGAATATGTAAGAAATATCCTCGCTCTCATCGATGTAGGTATGAGGGCCGTTCTAGTCCAGGAGGAGGTGAAAAATCATGGCAAACAAGTATGAATTAATGGTCGTTCTGAGTCCTGTACTCGGTGATGAAGGTATTACTTCTACCACAGAGGCAATCAAGGCTAAGCTCGAGTCTGGTGCAACAATCGATTCGATGGAGTCTCAGGGCATGAAGCGTCTCGCTTATGAAATCGAGGATCAGAAAGACGGATTCTATCTTCTGTTCAACTTCACATCTGATGCTGATTTCCCGAAGGAGATCGAGCGTGTGCTGAAGATCACAGAAGGTGTACTGCGTTTCCTCGTTATCCGTATTGAGGAGTAATTTAACGTAAAGGAAGTAACGAGTATGAACAAAGTAATTCTAATGGGTAGATTGACCAAAGATCCGGAAGTGAAGCAGACAGGAAGCAGTATTCCGGTATGTTCTTTCACGATTGCATGCGACAGACGTTTCAAGAGCCAGAATGGTGAACGCCAGTCTGATTTTATCAACTGTGTAGCATGGCGTCAGCAGGCAACACTTCTCGGAAACTATTTCCACAAGGGTTCCCGTATTGCAGTTGTTGGATCTTTGCAGTCTAGAAGTTATGACGATCAGAGTGGACAGAAACGTTATGTGACTGAGGTAGTGGTAGACGAGATCGAGTTCGTTGACACAAGAAGCGAGTCTGGTAATGGTGCAGCTTACAGTGCACCAGTTCAGCAGGCCCCGTCTACGGCTTCTGTGGTAACACAGACTCCGCCGCCGGCACAACAGATCGATCCTGGCTTCGAGGCCTCCATTGATTCTGACGATACGACAAATCTTCCTTTTGACGTAAACAGTACTTTTAATTTCTAATGGATTTCACAAAGAGAATCCATGACTTCTTTGAAAGGAGACAATAACAATGGCTGAAAATAGAGCACCTAAGGCTGCTGGCCGTGATTTCGGCGGCGAGCGTGGCGGCATGAAGCAGAGACGTTCCAGAAGAAAGGTTTGTGCTTTCTGCGCAGATAAGATTGAGGCAATCGATTACAAGGATACTGCTCGTCTTCGCAAGTTCGTATCTGAGCGCGGCAAGATTCTGCCGAAGCGTATGACAGGTACATGCGCAAAGCATCAGAGAGAACTGACAATCGCTATCAAGCGTGCAAGACATGTAGCACTGTTGCCGTTCGTAGCAGATTGATTGTATTTGCGATAATCTCTAATAGAGTTTATAATATTGAGCATCCGTATGCGAATACGGGTGCTCAATTTTAGTTGGAGGAAGAAGAATATGAAGTGTATCTTGTTAGCAGATGTGAAGGGCCTTGGAAAGAAAGATGATGTCGTCGAAGTACAGGATGGATACGCAAGAAACTTTCTCCTGAAGAAGAAATTAGCATGTGAGGCAACCGCCAACAACATGAACGAGAATAAGTTGAAGAAGGGCGCGGAAGCTGAACATGCGCGCCGTGAACTAGAAGAAGCTAGAGCAAATGGTAAGCTTCTGGACGGCAAGACCGTGAAATTGTCTGTCAAAACCGGTGAAGGTGGAAGACTCTATGGCGCAGTTACAGCCATGGATGTTTCTGAAGCAATCAAGCAGGCTGGATTCCAAGTTGATAAGAAGAATATTGTTATCAAGAACCCCATTAAATCTGTTGGTACATACGAAGTGACGGCAAAACTTCATACGAAGGTAAGCGTCAAGGTGAACGTAGAAGTTGTTGCGACAGAGGCGTAAGAATAGCGAGGAATTACTTTTGTCACACATCTTCCGGATGAATTTGACGGAATAGGGGGTAGGCATGGCACAGTCAGATGAGAATCTATTACGAAATCGGGTACCGCCGCAGAATAATGATGCGGAAGTAGCGGTATTGTCATGTTGCCTAGACTCCAAGGATGCACTCAATGGATGTGCAGTTGTTTTGGACGCAGAAGATTTCTATACACCGGCGCACCAGTTGATCTTCCAGGTCATGAAAGATCTCTATGCGGAGAGCAAGACCGTCGACATGATTACAGTCGGCGAGGCTTTGAAGAAGCATGGTGATTTGGAGAAAGCCGGTGGTATGGCTTATCTCAGCGAATTGGTTGATGCCCATGCCCTGATTTCGAACTGTAACGAGTATATCAAGATCGTCCGTCAGAAGGCGATGAATCGTAAATTGATCAATTCCATCAAGGAAATCATGCAGATGTCCTATGACGGTGATGCAGATCCACACAACTTGATTGAATTGGCGATTTCCCGACTTGCTGAATTGCGCGATCACGGCATTGGCGATGAGACATTCCTCTCGTTAAAAGACGTATTGACCGAGACCGTAAAGAATATCGTAGTGCCAAAGAAAGAGAAAGCCGTCATGAGCCATTTTGCGCTTCTGGACTGGGTGACGAATGGTTTCCGTCCGGGTACGCTTACAATCGTTGCGGCGCGTCCTTCTATGGGTAAGTCTGCATTCGTGATTAATATTGCGGCAAATGTCGCCATTAAGAGTGGACTCCCAGTTGCTTTCTTTAGTTTGGAAATGAGTGGCGAGGAAATCGGAAATCGTATTCTGTCGTCTCGTTGTGATATCTCTACATCAGTTTTGCAATCTGGTAAGAATCTTTCTCACGATGAGCTTAATCGAATCAATGGTTCATTGCCGTTCCTAGGTAAAGCGCCACTCTTTATTGATGAACACTCTGGTACGAGCCCGGCGGAGATGCTGACTCGTTGTCGCGAGCTACAGAATCAGTTGGGTCGTAAACTTGGATTGATCTGTATCGACTACCTTCAGCTCATGAGCGCGGTGCGCCCCAATCCAAGTCGTCAACAGGAAATCTCAGAGATTTCCCGTTCGTTGAAGTTGATGGCCAAAGAACTGAAAGTGCCGATTATTGCTTTGTCACAGTTGTCGCGTGAGTCGGAGAAACGTGATACACATCGCCCAATTCTTTCTGACCTTCGTGATTCAGGTGCAATTGAGCAGGATGCCGACATTGTCATGTTCATCCATCGACCTGATTATTACAAGAACAAAGAAGAAGTGAACCAAGAAGACGACGGTGAGGCGAAGAAGCCAATGCCGGTAGACGAGGAGAAGATTGAGAAGGCGGAAATCATTGTTGCGAAGAACCGTCAAGGTCCGACCAAGACGATTTATCTCTCGTGGAATGGTTCTCGAACCGTATTCTTCGAGAACGAACGCAATGACCCGAATCGCCCACAGGGACCATCAGATCAAGATGCACCGCCGGATTTTACTTCGCAAGGAATTGACATTCCGGACAATCTCTTCGCTGAACCGTCTTTTGCGATTCCTGAGAATACGGTTCCTGCACCTGTTGCGCAAGATGCACCGATTGCTCCAGCTGCAGGAATGCCTGTAGAGCCAGTACCGATGCCTTCTGAGAACGATGTACCGATTCCGGAAGATGATCCGGCGCTGTTCCGCGGCAATGGCATGGAGTTTGAATCTTTGGACGAGGTGCCTTGGGAAGCGGAGGGTATGGATGAAGATACTTACCACGATCCTGACGACACTTTCGGGGATGAGAATTTGTAAGTGGATGACCTGATTAGAAAAGTTCAAGAAGATATCGATCAGTACGAGTTGCTTCCGGCTGCGCGTGTCGTGGTCGGTTGTTCTGGAGGCGCCGATTCTATGGCGCTTCTATTTGTTCTTTGCGAAATTGTGAAGAACAAATATAGTGACACGGAACTCCTAGTTGCCCACGTAAACCACGGCATTCGCCAGGAGGCAGACCACGATGAGAAAGTAGTAGAAGCATTCTGCAAGCGACTGGGTGTGCCCTTCAACTGTGCTCATATCGATGTACCGGAGATGGCTCGTCGAGAGAAAATGAGTCTGGAAAGTGCGGGACGTAAAGCACGGTATGAATACTTTGCCTCATTATGTAATCAATACGATGACCGCATTGCTGTGGCGCATCACATGGAAGATCAGGCGGAAAGTATAGCCATGCATATTTTCCGTGGATGTGGAATGGAAGGCTTGGTGGGAATAAAGCGGCGAAACGGCGCCATCATTCGACCATTTCTTGGCCTTCACAAAGCAGAGATCCTGGATTTCTGCGCCCGAAACGATATTCCATACTGTCAGGATAGTACGAACAACGATGAAACATACGACCGAAACTTCTGGAGACAAGTGCTTTTCCCATCGATTCAGAAAGGAACAGACAGGGATCCAGTCAATGCACTGACACAACTTGCGTCTCACATTTCTGAAGAGAATCAGTATTTGGATGGGCTAGCCGAGATGAAGCTGACAGATATAGTAAGTGAGGCGGGAGAAGTGCCGATACCAAGCCTGCAGAACATCCCGCGACCGATGCTTCGCAGATGCCTGCGACTACTTGCTGTTCGGTCTTTCGGTGATGTGGTGGATATGGTAGCTGCCCACTGGGAGAAGATTCTAGAACTCGTCCTAGAGGAACGGGAAGGATATATCTGTCTGCCTGGCGGGAGAATCGCCATTTGTGAACAGGGAAGATTCCGTTTCGATACGAAGGAAAATACCTTCGATCCGGAGGAATATGGATTCAGTCAGTTGAGCGGATGGGTGGTTCCAGAGAATGAGAAGGAGCGATGCATCGAACTTTCGCAACTTCCTACAGGTGAAACTGTTAATTTTTCTCAAAGTTTTCCGCAAATAAGGCTTTGTTGCATTGAGAAAGATTGTCACGTAGTTTATAATAGTTCAACGTGGTTTTTTCCACAATTATGTCTGGAAGGGGCGGTCCTACGCACCCGAAGGGAAGGAGATCGATTCAAGCGAGCGGGGTCTTCCTGCAGCAAGGAATTGAGACGGTATATGAGCGAACTTCATATTCCGGCAAGATTACGGGATCGAGTACTTCTGGTGGCAGTAGGAAATGAAATCCTCTGGATTCCTGGATTTGCTCATGCAGTCGGTTATACCGACGAGTTCTCGCGGGGAAAGTGCGCGAGTTCCCAGGAGACGTGCTGGTATGAACTCTCCTTATCGGAAAGGATGCTCGGCACGGATGAAGACATTACAAGATGAACGGAGAGGAAAACATGGAGAAGATTGACAAAGTCCTTGTTTCAAGAGATGAGATTGCATCTTTTGTGGAACGACTCGGTAAGCAGATCACCGCGGACTATCAAGGCGAAGAGATTGTTGTAATCGGCATCCTTAAGGGTGCGGCAGTATTCTTGGCTGACTTGATTCGAAAGATCGACTGCCCGATTATTCTGGACTTCGTGCAAGTTTCTAGTTATTGCAATGCAACAGAGACTTCTGGCAATGTTCGAATTCGCAAAGACCTTGATCATGATATTTCGGGCAAGCATGTCTTGCTTGTAGAAGACATCATTGACTCTGGCATTACAATGCAGAGCTTAACCAAAGTGCTACTTGATCGTAACCCCAAGAGCATCAAAGTGTGTGCAGCATTTGATAAGCCCTCCCGTCGCAAAGTGGATTATACCGCGGATTATATCGGCCTAGAGGTCCCAGACGAGTTTATCGTCGGATATGGGCTGGACTATGCAGGAAAGTATAGACATCTTCCGGATGTCTGTGTTCTTGAATTAATAGGAGGTGACCAATGAGTCAAACTGACAAGAAACCAAAGAAGTCTTTCTCGGGATTGCCGTTCTATCTGGTTCTGGTGGTGATCCTGATTATCGCTTGCTACTTCTTCCTGAATGATGGTTCGGAGAAGGATAAGTCTTTGTCTGAAGCGTTGAATCTGATTGAAAATTCAGCCATTTCAAAGGAAGATGTAGTGCTATCAGGAAATACCCTGAAGTTTAAGTATACGGATCCTGAAGATGGAAAGAAATATGAGGTAAGCAATCACATTCCTTACGATTCTGAAGATCATGTGCTGACCATATTGATTGAAGCACAGAATAAGGGCGCGATTGAATCATTCGAGTACAAAGAACCGATCGACGTGGGTTCCATCATGTCCGGCATTATGATTGTGCTCATGATCGCTGCCATGATTTTCTTTGTGTGGGTCAGCTTCAGCAGAAATCAAAGTGAAGGAAAGAGTGCCATGAACTTTGGTCGTAGCAAGGCAAAGCTTCATGACCCGTCCAAGAATAAGGTTACATTCGGTGATGTGGCCGGCGCTGACGAAGAGAAAGAAGAACTGACGGAAGTAGTTGACTTCCTGAAGAATCCGAAGAAATATTCTTCTCTTGGTGCAAAGATTCCAAAGGGTATTCTTCTTCACGGTGCACCAGGTACAGGTAAGACCTTACTTGCGAAGGCGGTTGCAGGTGAAGCAGGTGTTCCTTTCTTCTCCATCTCCGGTTCTGATTTCGTAGAGATGTTTGTCGGTGTAGGTGCAAGCCGTGTGCGTGACCTCTTCGATAGTGCTAAGAAGAATTCTCCTTGTATCGTATTTATCGATGAAATCGATGCAGTAGGTCGTCACCGTGGTGCCGGTATGGGTGGTGGACACGATGAACGTGAGCAGACATTGAACCAGTTGCTCGTTGAGATGGACGGTTTCGGACCCAATGAAGGCGTAATCGTAATCGCAGCAACTAACCGTGTGGATATTCTTGACCCAGCTTTGCTCCGTCCAGGTCGTTTCGACCGTCGTGTAGCAGTTGCCCGTCCGGACATTAAGGGTCGTGCGGAGATCTTGGCTGTTCATGCGAAGGATAAGCCACTCGATGATGATGTGGATTTGAAAGAAGTTGCCAAGATTACGCCTGGCTATACCGGTGCAGATCTGGCAAACCTTCTAAATGAAGCAGCACTTCTTGCAGCGAGAAGAAATGCGAAGAAGATTACGAAGGCAGATGTGTCTGAAGCGATCTTTAAGGTCATGGTCGGTCCAGAGAAGAAGAGTCGTGTTATCACAGACAAGGAGAAGCGCCTGACTGCATTCCACGAAGCTGGACACGCTATTGTGCTTCGTACAGTGTCTGAGACAGAGCATGTTGAACGTGTATCCATTATTCCTGCAGGTGGTGCAGGTGGTTACACAGCGCACAAGCCTGATGAGGATATCTACTATACCACGAAGAAGCAGTTGGTCGATAGCATCATGATTTCCTTGGGTGGTCGTGCAGCAGAACAGATTATTCTGGGTGAGATCAGTACCGGTGCTTCCTCTGACCTGCAGCATTGTAATTCAGTTGCTCGTGAGATGATTACCCGCTATGGTATGAGCGAACAGTTCCCGAACGTGATCTTCGATGATGACGATGAAGTCTTTATCGGAAAGAGCTATGGACATACCCGTACATACAGTGAACAGTCTGCGGCAATGATCGATGAGGAAATCACCCGAATCATCGCGAAGGCTTATGACGATGTATTGGAGATCTTGAACACTCGTATGGATATCCTGAACGGTGTGGCTCATCGCCTCCTCGAGAAAGAGAAGATCGAAGGCCCAGAGTTTGAAAGCCTGTATGTAAATAATGGTGTCAGTGTAGAAACTGAGGCGCCAGCTACAGACGCGAAGAATGAAATTGAAGAAGCATCTGTTGAGGAAGAAGTAAAGGTAGAGACGGAAGCAAAGACAGAATCTGTTGAAGCGAATAAATCTGAGATTGAAGAAGTCATGGATGCCGTCGTCAAGTCTGACGAGAAAAAGGAAGACTAATCCACTTCACTTCTCAAACCTACACATGAATCAATCACGAAGA
This sequence comes from Oscillospiraceae bacterium, assembly GCA_045598705.1. Taxonomy (GTDB): domain Bacteria; phylum Bacillota; class Clostridia; order Saccharofermentanales; family Saccharofermentanaceae; genus Scatonaster. The sequence goes on along the minus strand of JAZLMM010000043.1, from coordinate 17,199 downwards.
ACCGCCAGTCGAGCAATCGGCTGGCGGTTCTTCTATACGAATAGAATAGATGGTTCTTCATGTTACCATTTCGACGGTTGGGTTGTGCTCTTTATGATAAGTACGTGCTCAATTAGCCTGCGAAGACCATGCCTTTGAAACTCTCAATGATGAAATCGTGATCGTTGGGAATCACAAAGTATTCATTCTCTTCACTGTTCTCGTGGAGTGTCTGGAAATAAATGGAGTCAGTTTCGTAGTTGTAGAAAACGGTCTCGACCGGTGTGTTGACCGGTATCGTACCTTGACCAATCACATCACCGGTTTCTATATCGACTTTATCAACTGTCAAATCCTTGCTGGTCGCGGCTAAATAACCATAGGAGGGGAAGGTGTAGTATAGCAGAAGCGGCTCGCCCTGATTGCTGGTTAGGGTGTAGTAATAGTAGAGAGCCGTGGAACCAATCAAATCATAGTAGTCACAACACTCGATATATTCAGGATTGTAGATGATCTTGTCAAGACGAGAATATATTTGCGTCACATATGTGACCTGATCACCATCGATTCTGAATATGTAGTCCGTCGCATATGAATCCATGCCGCTGTTACTGAGGAAGAGGTAGAGACCGTCGTCCGATTGAATGAGATAAACACTGGCATCGAAGACATATGGATCAAATTCGTCTATCGCGAGAGGGGCAGCTTGGCCATTGATGCTTACAATAATCTGTTCTACAGTTCCTCCAAAATCAACTTCGGCGCTTCTTACGTACTCAACGGAAATAGTGTCCATTGTGCCATCTCCGTTGATATCCCAATCCAACGTACCAGTATGGTCGAACTGTAGCGCATAATGCTCTGGTGTTGATCCGAAGTAACTCATATCGATGCAACCAATGTTCTCCGTTGGGTAGACAGGTACCTTGAAGAATCGCGATCCTTGGAAGAGGAAGATGCTATCATAGGAGAGTACGAACAGTGCTTGTCCATTTCTGATTTCTTGTGTTATTTCCTCAAGGTTAATATCCTCGGTCTTGCCGAAGATTCCATTCCCAGGAGTAGACGCTATGTATTGTTCCAAATAGGTGCAAAATGCTTCCGGATCAATAATGACATCACTTAATTGAATCAGTGAGCCATCGCTTGACCGCAGATTGTAGGAATAGTATCCATAATGATTCTCGTAATTGTAATCTTTGCCGGTCAGATATTCATCGATGACGAAAGAGTAGATCTGAGAGTCTGCACGATATACCTCGATTTCACTTATGCACATAGAAGGATTTGCATCTCCTGTTAAATGGAGGCTCTCCACAAAGGTGTCGAATTCCCGTACATAGGCCTCGTCCTGAGGTGTGAAAATCGAATTGTAAATATCAAACACAGCTGTATCAAGTGCCGAATAACCATCGATGCCTACAAAGTATAAGTCGCCATACTCCTGTACGTAGAACATGCGCTCGAAGTCCTCAGTTTGCTTGCAGTATCCATAGCAAGTGGCGAAAGGTGTATTCTCAACTTCTAAGTATTCCAGCGAATGATCGATGGTAAAAGAACCGCTGGAGACGCTTGGGGTTGTCTCAGAGGTCGCAGTCGTTGAATCCATAGTGGTCTCTGTAGTCGTTTCCGCAGAGGTTTCAGTTGTCTCGGGCGTGGTTTCAGTTGTGCTCAGACTTGAAAGTGAGAATTTTGGAGATTTCTTTGACTTGCCTTCTTTCGAACAGCTTGCCAAAGCGAGCACCGTCGCAAATGTAAGCAAGGTTGCAATTTGTCTCTTCATAATGGATCCTTTCGTGAGGAGAATTATTCGCCCAGCTCGGTGTAGGGCGGAAGCGGTGGAATATCGGCGACCTGTTCAGATAAAATCTCGATGGTTTCCTTGTACTTGGCCAATACCGCAGCGGACAATTTGTTGCGGAATTCGGCATTTACAGGGTGAACGATATCTTTGAATTCGCCCTCTGGTGTTCGTCGCGAAGGCATGGCTATGAACAGACCATTATTGCCGTCAATCACTTTGACATCGTGGACAACAAATTCGTTGTCGAAGGTGATGGAAACGATGGCTTTCATCTTGTTTTCCAGAGATAGTTTGCGTATCGTGATGTCTGTGATTTCCATAATGCCCTCCCTGTAACCCATTTTCATGCTTAAATTAATATATCATATTTTGTATAGTTATTCATCTTTTACCTTCAAAAAGGGTATAATAGTGAAGCACGATATCGATTCGTGCGATTAAGAGGATTCTTTGGAGTATAGAATATGTCAACTGAAGGAATGAAAGACTTGCCATCCGGCAAGAGAGTGTTTTTTGTAGGAATCGGTGGAATCAGCATGAGCGGATTAGCACGCATTGCTGTGAATTACGGACTTGTTGTTGCAGGCTCGGATATGCACCCGTCGGCACGCACAGCAGAATTGGAATCCATCGGTATTCATGTATATGGCACACATAGTGAAGCGAATATCAAGGAATTCAACCCAGATATCGTGGTGCACACAGCGGCCATTCTTCCCGGTAATCCGGAATTGGCTTATGCAAGAGAACATTGCATTCAAGTGATGGAACGTTCAGTGTTCCTCGGACTGATTACAAAGAATTTCCAGAATGTCATCAATATTTCCGGTACACATGGTAAGACAACCACGACTTCCATGACATCCCTTATCCTTATGGAAAGCGGTGTGAATCCGACAGTCCACCTAGGTGCGGAATTGGAAGCTTTCCACGGTACGGTTCTCCTTGGTTCGAAAGATCAGCTTCTAGTGTCGGAAGCTTGTGAATATCACCGCTCTTTCCTTGAGTTCTATTCCACTGTCGCGGCCATTACAAATATCGATTATGATCATGTTGATTGCTATAGTAGCATTGACGAAGTCATTGAAGTATTCGCTCAATTCACGGAGAAACTCTCTGCAGAGGGTACCTTGGTCATTCCGGCCGGTGATCGAAACGTCCAGGAGGCGGTGAAGAGAATGCCGGCATATCGAGAGAAACTTGGCCTTAGCATGCCCAATATTGTAACGACCGGTCTTGCTGGCGAAGGGGTAGATTTCTTTGGACGCGAACCGGATTTCTGCGCAACAAACATAACCTTTACAGACGGTTGTGCAGGATTCGATGTTCTTTATAAAGGTTCAGACTATACCCATATCCAACTTGCCATTCCTGGCACACATAACGTGTACAATACGCTGACTGCTATTGCATGCGCTTCCCTGACCGGTGGCACGAAAGAAGCTGCAGTCAAGGCACTTTCAGGATTCACAGGAGCAGAAGGACGTTTCACGATTAAGGGCACGTTTAAGGGGGCCAAGATCGTTGCAGATTACGCACACCATCCAAGTGCGGCCCGAGCAACGCTGGATGCGGCCTCACATGTTCCGCATGGGAAGACATGGGTGGTTTTTCAGCCTTTGACCTATAGTCGTACGAAAGTGTTGTTTGAAGACTATGTCACCGCTTTGCTTCCGTGTGAGAATGTATTCTTTGATGAGATTTTCTCCGATCGTGAGATCAACCCAGGTGATATCTCTTCTCGTGATATTGCTGACGAGATCAATCGTCGAGGTGGACATGCCGAATTCTTTGAATCCAAGGATGCAATCGTAGAGAGACTCTCGTCCTGTGTGGAAGAGAACGATATGATTTTGATTCTTGGACCAGAGGACATCCGCAGTCTGGGTGATCGACTGGCAAAGATGGAGAGCTAAATGAGAAAGACCAGAAGACTTCGACTCATCGCGATTGCGATTCTGGCCATTGTGTTACTTGTGGTTTCGCTTGACTTGCTGATTTCTCGAAGTGACGATGGAGATTCCGGTATCGTAGCGGTATTCTTTGTGTCGGACGAGCGAATGTTTCCACAGATGGACTATCAACTTCTCTGCTCTAGTGAAGATATTCGAACTGTTTTTGTAAATGAACGAGGTCTTTCACTTGAGGAAATGACAGCGCATGTGGAGAAGATTGCGAAGCAGTATGATACTTCATCACTTATCTTAATATGTGAAGGCGAGTACACGACAGCGGGGTTGCAGATTGCTTCCAACCACCAGAGCATATCGAATCTTGTGCTTCTGTCACCGCAGATCAAACGGCAAGCGGAATTGAACGAGTTCGGTGCCGGAAAGCCAGCATGCCGTGTAGCGATTTTCTCCGCAAAAACGATCACTTCTGATTTGATCTATGAGCGACTTTCGGGTGAAGATACACAGTTTACACGAGGGACAAAGGCTGATGAATCTGCTCCAGAACGATTCCTATCTTCCGATGCTCGTCAGTATTATGCCCGCATGAGCAATTGGAGCGATTCGGTGGTTTCGCAGGAACGTCTATTAATCAGCCCGGTCATACAGACCTATCTTGCGAACTATATCCATAATTATGTTCTAGAAGAGGACGGCATTTCTCGTGCACCACTTGAATACTGGGCGTTGAAGACAGTATGTACGACACTAACGATCGTTGCTTTCTTCCTCTATGCAGCGACATGGCCCAAAGACAAGAAGTTCTCGGTGACAGTCAACACTGCCGAGCATCAGTCGGACTTATCAGGGAATGGTGCAGATACTGTGCCACCTGTCCGAAGGGCAAAAGGGAAAACGATAGAACGTCCGTTGGTGGAGAAATATCGAAGTGCACTGAACCATTTACTGGCGTTGCAAGGCGTGCTCGCTATTGCTTCTGCACTTGTTGCCTGTATATTCGTAGCAAGACGCAAAGCTGCTTTCTATACTGTCATGTTGGTCTGGATTTGTATTTCGCTTCTTTCCTCGGCATTCTATCTTCTTCGTTTTCTGCGAAGAATCAAGGAGAGAAATGTGCGGAAGAATCGATCCATGTGGCAGAGCCACCTTATTTTTACCATTCTTCTGATCCTAGATATATTTGTGCTCAAACTACTTTGGAAGGGCACGGGATTCTTGAAGTTGAACCTGCTTCTTCTAGTTGGGATTCTTCTTTCTGTCATGGTTTGGGTCGCAATCACTATGCTTCAACTGACAGATGAATATTTCGGCAAGAATCAAGGAAGCAAACAAAGTGTAATGGATTCTCTACTTTTTTCCGCGATACGTTTCGTTCCGATGGTGATTGTTTTCATTTTCTCGGTTATAATAGGAAGAGAAGTATATGCGTTACGGACCATCCTGCTTCTGCTTGCACTGATTGGTGCCTCGTACTTGCGACGTGTGATTCGAAAGGGAGGAAAAGGCGAGCTTTTCTCGGTGATTCTATACGCTAGTCTGTATTGGATGATGTTCTGACCCAAAAGAAGGGGGGCACTTTATGGCATCAACGATTAAAGATGTAGCCAAAATGGCTGGGGTGTCGATTTCGACAGTATCCAAGTTTATCAATGGCGGCAATGTACTGGAGGAAAATCGTCAACAAATTGAGTATGCAATTGAGACGTTGAACTACCAGGTCAATACTTTTGCCCGAGGTATGAAGACGAGAAAGACGATGTCTGTAGGTGTCCTGATTCCCAGCCTTGCTGACTATTATGGTGTTTCCATCTTGTCATATATTAATCAGGAACTCTATGCAGCAGGATATAGCACGATCATATGCGACTATTCGCAGACCAATCCTACCGGGGCTTCCGACAAAATCAATTTTCTGATTAATAAACAGATTGACGGCATCATCATGCAGCCAATCAATGTATCTCAGGAAGATATCGATCGTGCGTCGAAGGCCAACGTACCAATTGTGTTCGTAGATATAGAGAAACCAACCATTGCCTGCGATTCTGTTACCATCGATAATGAAGATATTGCCTACCGAATCACGAAACATTTGATTGATAACGGACATACAAGAATTGGTTTCATTGGCGGTCAGGAAGGTGTCAATACTACTGACGATCGTGTGAACGGTTATAAGGCGGCATTGCGTGATCGTAAGCTCCCGATTGACGAAACGCTTATTCACCTTGAGAATATTTCTGAAGAAAGCGGATACTTGGCCATGACGAAGTACATGAAACATTCCAATCCGCCGACGGCTGTATTTGCAAGTGGTAATGATCTTACGACGGGTGCGGTCATGTTTCTGAATGAGAAACATATTCGTGTGCCGGATGAGGTTTCATTTGTTGGATTCGAGAATCAGATCATTGCGCATGTTTATAATCCAACCCTGACGATCGGCATCCAGCCGATTCGAAAGATTGGCCAGACGGCTGTGAAATTACTTCTGGAACGTATGCGAGAAGAGTATGACGGCGAACCCAGAAGAATCCGCCTGAAGGCAGTCATCGATTTCGGTGCCTCGGTGAAGAAAATCATCTGATGTGCGATTCCGAGAAGTTCAATGAATTACATCAGAAAATGCTTGACGTTACTGGTCACTCGTGCTATTCTATCTCGGTGACCGCATGTGCCGGGCTACTAAATCTGTGCCGTTTTTTCACACGAAAGTGATTTGAATGATTCGTACAGTGCCTTGGAAGAAGCAGCGAGACTGGATGAACAGGAGGGAAACGTTTTTATGCAGTATGCAGTTATTCTGACAGGCGGCAAGCAGTACAAGGTTGCTTGCGGCGACGAGATTTTCGTTGAGAAGCTCGAAGGCGAGGCTGGTGACAAGATTACATTTGATCAGGTTATCGCAGTCGCTGATGATAACGGTATCAAGGCAGGTGCTGATGTGAAGGCTACAGTTGCCGGCGAGATCGTAAATCAGGGCAAGAACAAGAAGATCGTTGTATTCAAGATGAAGGCAAAGAAGGGCTATAGAAGAACAAATGGCCACAGACAGCCTTATACTCGCGTTCGCATCACAGAAATCAATGGTTGATCGAACCGTAGAAGAAAGTGTGCCTGTAAAATGATTTCAGTCACTATATCAAGAAATGCAGCCGGACAAGTCATGAGGCTTTCAGCAGAAGGCCATGCGGGATATGAAGAAGAAGGTAAAGATATCATCTGTGCATCCATTTCCACGCTCATGACCACCGCGATTAATTCGTTGGAAGAGCAGCTCCGCTGGAAAGACTTCTATATAGTGGAAGAAGGAGAAGACAATTTCTGTGAACTCTGGGTTCCGGATGGTATCTCCAAAGCAGACGAGATGGTCGCACAGATCATCCTCCGAACAATCGTCCGGGGTATCCTGGATGCAGAAGAGTCGGTGAATGAGAATTATGGTCTGGATTTTTTACGGGTAGTCACACAAGAAGAATTGAGATAATGGAGGACATGACCATGTTGAAGATGAATTTACAACTCTTCGCTCATAAAAAGGGTATGGGTTCGACCAAGAACGGTCGTGATTCAGAGTCCAAGCGTCTTGGTGCCAAGAAGGGCGACGGCCAGAAGGTTGTTGCAGGTAACATCCTCGTAAGACAGCGCGGAACGAAGATTCACCCAGGTACTAACGTAGGCATTGGTTCTGACGATACACTTTATGCTCGTATCGACGGCAATGTGAAGTATGAGCGTATGGGCCGCGACAAGAAGAAGGTCAGCGTATATCCGGCAGAGTAATCTGAATCGGTGTTCTGTTGAACTTTCTTTCGAAAGTATTTACAAATGAGGAAGGTCTGACACGGAACAAAAAGCCGTCAGACCTTCTTTTCCATTTGCGGTAAAATGCCGCGAAGAAGCGAAAGGAAAGGAAGAAGAAAGATGTTTATCGATCACGCGAAGATTCACATCAAGGCAGGTGACGGCGGAAACGGAATGGTTTCTTTCCACACAGAGAAGTACATCACAAACGGTGGACCGGATGGCGGCGACGGTGGCAAAGGCGGCGACGTAATCTTCTATGCTACCGACGAATTGACGACGCTTTCGAACTTCCGCTTCAAGCATAAGTTTGTTGCCGAAGATGGCGGCAAAGGTATGAACCGTAAGATGTACGGCAAAGGCGGCGAGGACCTTCGCATCGGGGTCCCGGTGGGTACCGTTATGAAAGATCTCGAAACTGGCGAGATTATTGCTGATTTTACGGAAAAAGGACAGGAACAGATCATCTGCAAGGGAGGCCGTGGCGGTCAGGGAAATATCCATTTCTCCAACGCAATCCGTCAGGCGCCGAAGTTTGCAAGAGCAGGTGTTCCTGGTGAGGAAAGAGATGTCTCCATTGAATTGAAGCTTATCGCGGATGTTGGATTGGTTGGATTCCCGAATGCCGGTAAGTCCACACTTCTCTCCGTTATTACATCTGCCAAGCCGAAGATTGCAGACTATCCTTTCACTACATTAGAGCCAATGCTCGGTATCGTGAGCGTGGGGGATACGTCTTTTGCGGTAGCAGATATTCCTGGCTTAATCGAGGGTGCACATGAAGGAAATGGCTTGGGTCATGATTTCCTTCGCCATATTGAACGTACACGGCTGCTGATCCACGTGGTGGATGTATCCGCACAGGATGGCAGAGACCCAATCTCTGATTTCGATCAGATCAATGAAGAATTAAGACAATTCAACCCGCTTCTGGAGACACGTCCGCAAGTGGTGGTCGGCAATAAGGTCGATCAAGCAGATCCGGATGTGGTCAAGGCTTTCGAAACTGAAATGAAGAAGCGCGGGTATGACATATTTCTGACCAGTGCCGCCATTGCCGAGGGCACGAAGGAATTGGTCAATCATGTGGCATCTATGGTAGCCACACTTCCCCCTACGATCCTAGTAGAGGAAGCCAAAGAAGAGAAACTCTACGAATATAAACCAGAAGAGAAATTCAAGATTGAGATTCAGGACGGCGTCTATTGTGTGCTGGGTGATTGGATCCGTGTGGTTCTGGAATCTACCAATTTCGACGATCCGGAATCGCTTGCCTATTTCCAGCGCACGCTTCGAAAGGGTGGCGTCATTGATGCGCTGGAGAAAGCGGGCATCCAAGAAGGAGACCCGGTTCGAATCTACGATTTGGAGTTCGATTTTGTCGAATAACACTGTTACAAACATTGAAATTACAATTGTTTGCGGGTTTATATACTATTGAGAGAGAAGGGGTCGTATCATGCTGGAAGTGAATCATGTAACGAAGAAATATGGTAAAAATATAGCCTGTGATGATGTATCGTTCTGTTTGCAACCGGGAAGTCTGACCGTTCTTCTTGGACCGAATGGCGCGGGTAAGAGTACAATCATTAAATCTATTATCGGTTTTCTGAAGTATAGCGGTCAGATCACAGTCAATGGGATTCCCAATAAGACGACGGAAGCTAGAAGGATCGTGGGATATATTCCTGAACTGCCGTCTTTGTATCCAACCCTGACAGTTGTCGAGCATATGGAATTTATAGCTCGTGCGTATAAGTTGACGAACTATAAAGAACGAATCGATATGCTCCTAGAACGTTTCGAAATGGCAGATAACAAGAAGAAATTCGGTGACGAACTGTCTAAGGGTATGCAACAGAAACTGAATCTGTGTATCGGACTTCTGCCGAATCCGGATATCCTGCTTCTGGATGAACCGTTGCTGGGATTGGATCCGCACGCAATCAAGGAATTGAAGAACTATATTGAAGAGATGCGTCAGGCTGGCAAGACGATGCTGATCAGTACACATATCATCGACAGTATTGATATGCTTTGGGATCGTGCGATCATTATGCAGGACGGACACGTGAAGGCCAATGTAGCGAGAGCTGAAATTGAAGGCCAAGGCAAGACCTTAGAGGAACTTTTCTTTGAAGTGACAGAAGGAGTTGAAGCCACTTCGGTCCGCATCTCCGAAGCGGACGAACAAGCTGACTCCGAAGAGGAGACGAAGGCTGAATGAGATTGTATCTTTATTATTTCTCTCATTCTCTTGTCAATGCCATCAAGCGTGTAATGAAGACGTGGATGGCATTTCTGGTCGTCTGCTTGGTAATCGGCGTGTGTATCGGTATGGTGGTTAAGTTTGCTGCGCCGAGTGGAAGTAAGGAAGAGACAGAAACACCTACAAGCGAAGTGTCTGATATTTCAAGTGAAGAACAAGACGAGACGGAAGTCGTCCTGAAAGAGGATGGTTTGAAGAAGGCACTCCATGATCGTGGACTGAGTAAGGTAGATCTCATCGATCTCGTTGTATCACTCGTCTTTTTTATTCAACTGGCCATCAGCGTGGGCAGCTCAAGCAAGGCGGGAAAGATCTTCCAGCCTGCGGATGTTCCGATGATGTTTGCCTCACCGATGAAACCACAATCGGTCATGTTCTTCCGAATACTCGGAAGCTTGGTGGTATCATTCCTTCTCTCAATCTATATGCTGATTCAGCTTCCCAATCTGATTCATAATTTCAAACTTAACGTATGGGGAGCGGTATCCTTGATTGTCGTGTACGGTCTTTTCTTAGTGTTTGGAACGTTAATCCAGGTGACGTTCTATACGATTACTTCACGCATGACGAAGCGGGTTAACCTTACGAGTGTTCTTCTCATCTTCTTTACTGCGTTGATGGGTGGTTTTGCCGTATATACCGTGGCGAGTGGAAAGGATACATTTACGGCTATGTTTGCTTTCTTTACGAGCAAATACACCTACTATGTACCTTTCTGGGGTTGGATGCGTGGTGTATGTCATTATGCTCTGATTGGTGAGGTCAGTATGTCTATTCTCTATCTTGTGCTGACACTGTTTGCCTTTGCACTTCTGATACTCTTCATATGGAGTATGAAAGCGGACTTCTATGAGGATGCACTGGTGGCAACAGAGGACAAGGCAAAACTGATAGAAGATGCGAGAAATGCTTCCTCCGGCGGTGTCATGATTCGTAATAAGAATCGAAGCGAGAAACTTGACCGTGAAGGCTACCACTATGGTTTCGGTGCGACGGTGTTCTTCTTCAAACCAATCTATAATCGATTCAGACTGGCTTACTTGAAAGTGTTCTCCAAGACCATGATTTTCTATCTTGTTTTGACTGGTGGTATCTCATTCTTACTGACGTATAAACTTCAGGTGAACTTTAATCTCTTTCTGATACCAGTGGGTGCGCTTGCGGTGATGGTTTTCTATCGCACGCTGGGCGCACCGCTTCGTGAAGATATTGAGAAAGAATTCTTTGTGCTTGTACCTGCCTCGCCTATGGAGAAACTCTGGTGCTCGCTCCTTGGCGGCATCTGTGTCACGGGAATCGATATCCTGATTCCAATCATCGTAGCTGGAGTGATTACCAAGGCTTCAATCATCCAAATGTTTGGGTGGCTATTCTTTATCCTGAGCCTTGATTTCTTCAGTACCTCTATCGGTACGTTCCTGAATGTCTCAGTTCCCGGGAATACGGGTACAACAATCAAAGCAGTCGTTCAGATGCTGTTCTTGTATTTTGGACTAATTCCGTCTGCGGTCTTTGCGGTGCTTGGCATCGTCTTGCATATCTTGCCGCTGATGCTCACCATTGGTGGAATGGTCAATGTCGGATTGGCTGCACTCTTCATATTGTGCACACCACATTTCCTTGTGAATCGATAATCCCTGACAAAGAGATTTCTACGAGAAACAAGGAAGTCGACTTGCTGGATGCGGATTACGCAAAAATTACGCACTTTACCGTTCGTTAATAAACACGTGCGTGTGTTCTTCGATTGTTCACAAAAGTGCCAAACTGATTCCACTTTTCTTTCTTATCATTAAGCCATAGAAAAACAAAAGGAGGACAGACCGATGCAGCAGGAAATCTTCACTCAAGTTGCTGGAACATCTGAATCCTCCAAGAGCTTGAGTGACAACAAGAGAGTTTCTCTTTCATGATTGAGTTTGTAACGTCGAAAGACGAAAGATATTCCCCCTCAAAGCCGGAAGCTTTGGGGGGGCTTCTTTATGTGCTGTGAATAGACTATCCGAAAAGGTGACTAATTGCGGAGAGTCAACTGAGTGTGAAACTCGTAAAATCTACATATCCATCTCCTTCATACGTGAAGTAGAGTGGATATTTGCCTTGCTCAATCTGTAGTGGGGCTGCCCATGTGGCCCAAGAAGGGGATGGTTCTAACTTGATCTTTGCGACGATATTTCCATCGATACGTGCATCGCGAACAATCATATGGCCATCGCCGGTGCCTCGTGTGGTGACAGCAATGTGGGAAGCCTGATTAAACTGGAAGTAGCGGTAGCCTGCCGTTGCACCATCACGCATGTTCTGAATATACTGATTTGGATCACATTCGCGATCTTCACCCTCCTGCGTGAAGGCCGGATGATGATCGTCTTGTTGTTCCGCAAGGCTCTCCGTGGTGCCATTCTTGCTATATAGGTGGCAGGCGATCCGAGCTTCATAGGTGCCCTGATCCAGAAGCGGACCGCCGTTCAAACCGCAGGAAGTAACTTCTGCTTGGTAGAAACGTTCTCCGTCAAAGTAAATCTCCTCTGCACAGGCCTGACGGGAGAAGAAATGACGATTGGTCTGGCGGTGATAGAATACATACCATTTGCCATTGACCTGCGCTACACTGCCGTGTGTATTTCCGCGATAATTCAAAGCCTCTTGGTTGCCATTTGCACCAATATCGGAATTGCTGACCAGTACACCTCCGAAATGGTACTCGCCGAGCGGAGAGTCCGCGACTGCCCAACACAGTTCGTGCATCCAAGTGGAACTATAGATGAAATAATACTTGCCGTTAATCTTGCGTACAGAACTTGCTTCAAAGAATGGATGATCTGCATACTCGGTTCCTGGTGCAGCGGTGACGATAGGAAGGTTCTCCACCGGGGCGGACTTGATGGTGATCATGTCCCGCTCAAGTTCCATCTTCTGACTATTCTTGTCGCGGTTGGAATCGTCTATATAGCGTGGGCTATTACCGGAGAAGAGGTAGATCCGTTCATCGTCATCGATGAAGATTCCTGGGTCGAATTGACGGGTATCCTCGCCGGTACCAAGAATGCGGCCGTCTGGCCAACGAACGAAATCAAGAAATTCGTATGGGCCTTCTGGACGATCTGCTACGGCAACACCGATCTCTTTCAGGAAATCCAGACAATAGTAGAGATAATATTTACCGTCTAACCCTTCACATACGTCAGGCGCCCATAGTGCATGAGAGCCATCTGCATTACGAGGATCCTGCGTCTTCTTGAAGATGACTCCTTCGAAGCGCCAGTCGGACAGATCATCTTCTGGGGCAGACCAGCAGACATAATCGTTCTGACAATAAACCTCTCCATTGAAACGGTCGTGACTTCCGTAAATATACAGTCTTCCACCAAATACTCTTGGTTCACCATCCGGTATGTATTCATAACTTGGAAGATAGGGATTATAAACTTGACGCTTCATGGTTCTCCTCCTTCGGGAATCGCAACGAAATGTGCTTCACCATTTCATTGTAGCAGATGGGGAGAGGAAGGAATTACTGAATTGTGCGCAAAAATTCAAGTGTTTTTACCAGATAGAAAAGTACAAAAAAGAAGCTGCCCCAAAATGAATTTGGGACAGCAATACTTTCATCCTAATTGTTGTGTGAAGTGTAAGAATTAAAGACCCAATGCCTTCTTTACATCTTTAGCACTAGATACCGCATCTTCTGAACCCTCTGCAGTAATGCTTACAATGGTGCTGCCTGAAATGCAACAATAAATGTACTGAGTATTACTACTTGCTACAATTTCAGAAGAAGAAGTGGAAACTTCAACACCCTGCTCCTCCATCGCGCTCTTCAAAGACTTATACATTTCCTCGACTGTTTCAAAGTCTGACTTCGCTTTGTCATTATCATCGTACTTGGCCCAGTTGACTGAAATAGTATAATCTTCATTTGATGCGGAAATCATAGTATAACCGCCTTCTTCAACAGGGTCGGATACTGTGAAACCTTCTTTCTCCATCTTGGATGTGAAATCTTCAGCAGAGAGAGCCTTCTTCTTGCTGCATGCCGCAAAAGAAAGTGCTACTGCACTAACCAGAACGATGGATGCAATTCTCTTCATTGTCTTGTTCATAATCGTACCTCACTTATGTTGTATATTAATCAATAGACCTACTTATACATGGCCATTTCTATTTTATTAACGCCATGATGCGATGTCAATGAAGAAAACCACGAATTCGTTGATAGCATGTCACGAATAATCAGAAGCGTGTTGACAGTAAGCGTGTATCATATAAGAATGAATATACCTCATACGCAATTGACTAAGAAGGAATGGAGCAGAGGATATGGGTATTGAAGATTTCTTAAGTTCAGGTAACGTTCGATTGGATCAGCAACTGAAGTTTACAGCAGAGATTGATAAGATGACCGAGGTATATAGAAGAACGATTCTGATCTCCGGTGCCCGTAACGAGAACGATGCGGAACATTCCTGGCACATCGCTGTCATGGCACTGCTTCTGAAAGAGTACTGTGTAGAAGAACCGAATGTTGAGCGTGTGCTGAAAATGTGTGTCGTTCACGATCTGATCGAAATCTATGCCGGAGATACCTTTGCGTACGATGTTTCTGGCAATGCAGATAAAGCGGAACGAGAAATAATAGCTGCGGACAAACTTTATGCGCAACTGCCTGTGGAACAGGGAGCAGAACTTCGCGCCCTCTGGGAAGAATTCGATGCGATGGAGACAGTGGATGCAAAATACGCAGCATGTCTTGATCGCCTGCAACCGCTTCTTCACAATACCCTCACAGAAGGGCATACTTGGCGTAACGGCGGAGCAGTTCGTCCGCAAATTGAGGAACGCATGCATATCATTGCGGAATTTATGCCGGAGGTGTATGTGTGGATCAGGAAGAATCTTGACCGTGCGGTGGAGCGAGGATGGTTGAGAGAACGCTAATCGGAAGGCTCTATTTCTTCTCGGACATTGTCTTAATGATAGACAGATAAGTCTCTTCGGTATGCTCACGCCAACGCTCACAGGTACGGATTGCTGCTTCTTCCGTGGGGGCGTGCCACTTGATGGAGAATGTTGTGGCCCGATTCTCGATCAACCGTAGGTCTACTTCCCAGGTTCCTTCGTCTGTCGGTGCATAGTCAGCGTAGACGCTGTCGGAACTGGCTTGGTCTCGACGCCAAGATTTTGACGCAGAAGTCAGATAGGCCCGTATGCCCGCGGGGACAGATGGAAGAAGACGTGAGAGGATTTCGGCCCCTTCCGGTGTTAAGTCACAGGAGTGAACCGGATGTCCGGAGGCATCTTTACGAAGTTCGTCTTTACGAACAGATTCTGTCATGAGATGCTGATCTAGAAGCTCCTGCTTGGCCTGGGAGAACAGAAAATAATCCATGTACAGCGACTCCATAGCACAGTCCATCAGTTGAGAAGACGGAATGCTGTCGACCTTCGAGAGAATGTAAAGGATGATGATCTTTGCATTGGGCAGATCTGTGTTCGCCATGAGGTACGCTCCTTGAATTTTGGTACGACTATTATACGGCAAAATCACTTGAGCTTCCACTTCTGACTTCTGCTTCTTTGGTAGCTGCGTCCACGGAAATACTTAATCGGTTTCGACTTCAATTTATCTTGATATTAATGAGAAAAAACGTTTTTTGTGTCATTTTTATGGGCATATTTGCATGTTTTTCCTAAAATCGTTCATTCAAAATCGAATAGTCATGCTATACTAGTTTCGGTGCCGGGGGGCATCAAATTCATGAAAAGATTGAGGAGATTTTTTATGATTAGTTTAGACACAACAAACGTCATGCCTTTCCTGGCGGAAGGTGAAATGGA
The DNA here is from genome assembly GCA_045598705.1 of Oscillospiraceae bacterium. Lineage (GTDB taxonomy): Bacteria > Bacillota > Clostridia > Saccharofermentanales > Saccharofermentanaceae > Scatonaster. The sequence continues at coordinate 1,592 of JAZLMM010000043.1, read as the reverse complement.
GAGAATGCTGCCTCAGGTTGAGCTTGCTCATAACATGCTTCACAAGAAGAATGGTCCTGGAAATGATTTCCTGGGCTGGGTAGAACTCCCGAGCAAGTATGATAAGAATGAGTTTATCCGCATCCGTAAGGCTGCAGCCCAGATTCGTAAAGATTCTGATGTGCTTCTGGTCATCGGTATCGGTGGTTCTTATCTTGGCGCACGTGCAGCCATTGAGCTTCTTTCCCATTCTTTTGCCAACATCGCACAGAAGAAAGTAAGAAAAGCACCGATGGTCATCTTCTGCGGTAATTCTATCAGCGCAACCTATCTTGCTGACCTGATGGATCTTCTCGAAGGCAAGCGTGTCTCTGTCAATATTATTTCAAAGTCCGGTACGACCACTGAGCCGGCCATCGCTTTCCGCATCATCCGTGCATACATGGAAGAGAAGTACGGTAAGGAAGAAGCAAGAAAACGTATCTACGCTACAACCGATAAGGCAAAGGGCGCACTCAAGGGCTTAGCTACTAAGGAAGGCTACGAGACATTCGTTGTTCCGGATGATGTCGGCGGTCGTTTCTCCGTGCTGACAGCTGTAGGCCTTCTGCCAATCGCTGTAGCAGGTATCGATATCCGTCAACTGATGACCGGTGCAAGAGATGCCAGCCGTGATTTCAAGAAGGTAGAGATGGCGAACGAGTGCTACAAGTATGCAATCGCTCGTAACTGCTTGCTCCGTCGTGGTTACACTACAGAAGTTATGGTCAACTATGAGCCTTCTTTCCACTACATGACAGAATGGTGGAAGCAGCTCTATGGTGAGTCTGAAGGTAAGGACGGCAGAGGTATTTTCCCGGCCGGCGTAGATAACACCACAGACCTTCACTCCATGGGTCAGTACATTCAGGATGGTAAGCGTATGCTCTTCGAGACAGTCGTTGTCATCGACAAGGCTCGTCGTTCCTTCACGATTCCGAACGATCCGGAGAACCTCGATGGACTGAACTTCCTGTCCGGTATGGATATGAACGAAGTCAACCAGAAGGCGATGCAGGGTACTGTTCTTGCACATGTTGATGGTAAGGTTCCGAACCTCATCATCCATGTACCGGAGCTCAACGAGTATTGGCTCGGCCAGCTCATCTACTTCTTCGAGAAGGCTTGCGGTATTTCCGGTTACCTCAACTCTGTGAACCCATTCAACCAGCCTGGTGTAGAAGCTTACAAGAAGAACATGTTTGCACTCCTTGGTAAGCCGGGCTACGAGGCAGAGAAGAAGGCACTGGAGAAGAGACTGAAGAATTCTTAATTCCTCCATTCGTTCTTACATTCACTTAATTGGTAAAACATATTGTAGGGTGTCTCGTTTGAGACACCCTATTTTATGCCATGTAATATGATGGCTTGGCTTCAGAAGAATAGAATTCACGACAAAATCACAAATATGATTGACATCCGCTGTTTTTTTTTGGTTCTTCACGGAAACTTGGGGAATGAGGAATCAGAAGAATTGAAATGGAGAAATAACATGCTGGTGCAAAACGTGGGATTTCCGACTGGAGAGACTAAAGTGTTCTGTAGTCGGAAGAGAAAATGAAAGATGCGAGTGA
>JAZLMM010000042.1:0-2432 GCA_045598705.1 Oscillospiraceae bacterium | reverse complement strand
GAATTGAAAGGGTCGGTGGTATGGCCGTCGCTTGCGACGGACTTACGACCGACACCGCTTTTCTCTTTGGCAACGGAGCCGAAGGCGGAGTGGCCGTGGAGCCCGAAGCAGTCTTTCACGGCTGGCGTTCAGCCAGCCGGGAATGTCTGCCGGGCGGAACTCTATGAAGTGGAAGTCGCACAGGCGCGACGTGCCGGAGCGGCTGGAACCAAGGTGGTGTGACGGAGCGTCAGCGGAGGAACACGACCTTGACCGCTTTGATATTGTCTTAATCGTCGTGGCCGCCGGTGACATCGTCTGATATCCGTTCAAGAAAAGCAGGATCGTACATTTCACGTCTCCGCTTCTTCTCATCTTCAGGCAAAGCATTCCATTCGGCCAATTCTCTCTCTTCCCTTGCTTTGCAGTCAGCCCATATTCCGTCAAGCTCTTCGTCCGTCATAGGAGTTCAATTTTTGTATCAAATTTCAGATAATATCCTTTCCATTTCCTCCAATTCCGGCAGATGTCCCTCTCCACAGTTGTATGCCAAATGGTTTGAATATCCCTTGTATTCATCCTCCAACTGGAATCCCATTTTCTTGAAATGGAATGCCTCTGCAACTGTTCTACTGCGATTGTTGCCGAAAGAACAATGCAGTATGACCTTTTCTCCGGCTGCATCAGCCTTCATCAGTTCTTGTACGGCTGCAAGAATGTTCTCCAGTCCCATATCCGGGCCTTCTTCTACCAATGGGAAATGATACCAACGGATTCCTTTTGCTTCAATTGCCTTGAGCAAATCCTTCGGGTATTCGTGTCCTGAGACATTGATGAGAACCTGAACGCCTCCGAATATCCAGGGATTGTTCAGATCTGCGATTGTTGGGAACGGACGTACGGTGAGGTTTGAGAAGGAGTAGTTCTTCATTTTGTCAATACTATTACGAGCAGGTCCCGATACAAGCCGCCACAAATATGATGACCACAAGGAACTCCAAGACATCAAAGAATTGTTCAAATCCCACCCTTGAAAACGTATTTCTCACGTGAGGTTTATTTCCGGTCTGCCTGCTGTATTGCTGCCATTTTCCGGACGTGATCTCATCGCTGATGATTTCCTCATCGGCTTCTTCGAGCTCGCCACCGGTAGGATCTTCTCCAGTGCTCAAATATTCATCCCAAGCTGGATCTGTTCTGTCTGACATAAGCGTTACAAGATTTTGAGTGCGATGACTGCACAGGCTTCGGCATCGGCCAGTGCGTGATGGTGATTGGTGAGGTCGTAACCACAGGCTTCGGCCACAGTCTGCAACTGGTGATTCGGCAAATCGTATCCGAAATAATCTCTCGATGCCTTCAGAGTGTCGTAGAAGACATAATCCGGGTAATCCATCTGATATGTCCGGAATGCTGCCTTGAGGCAACCTTCGTCGAACCGGGCATTGTGTGCGACCATAGGAAGCCCCTCGATGTGTGGTGCAATCTTTTCCCAGACATACGGGAATACCGGTGCATTGTCAGTATCTCTCTCGGAAAGTCCGTGGACTTTCTGGCAGAACCACTGGTAATACTCCGGTTCCGGATGAATCAGCGAATAGAAGCGTTCGATGAATTCTCCGTTACGCACAATGACAACCCCCACCGAGCAGACGCTGCTGGGACATTCGTTGGCGGTTTCAAAATCGATTGCGGCGAAGGTTTGCATTATTCGTCTTCTTTTTTTTCATTGATTCAACATCTTCCAGTGGTATTCAGCTGAGTACATCGCTTCTCTCAATGCGGACTCCTGTTCATCAAAGTGGTCTCTGGAGGACTGGACATTGACGATGCGGAACGGTTCCTTTTCTCCTTTGACAATTCTGAACCTATACATCAGGAAGAATGAACGATAGACGTAATACCATCCGTTCTCCAGATAAAATCCGTACCGGTCATCCCAGCCAGTGTGAAATGCTAGGCGGATACTTTCTTCAAGCTCTGCACTGATTTCCTTGCCTTCAAATGCACTTGAATAGGGTTCCCATTTGTACTTGGTGACATTTGTCATAGCATCGTTCTTGGGATAGAAGAAGCGATTCTTCCATTCGTGCTTGACAGTTTCCCAGTATTGATTTTGCAGATAATCCGGCAGTTGCAGTTCTTTGTGTGACTCTGAAGGGTCGCTTCCTTTTTTGAAGATGAAGTAATAGCCATACATTGCTCCTGCAATGGCTCCGGTGAGCATACAGGTCAGATGGCGGTCTCCATCCCATTTGACGGCATTGTGCAGAGCTGAGGTGAAGTCCCAGGACTTTTCGAAGCAGTCCCAGGCCCGGGCAAGATATATTGCCAGTACCTTTGCCTTGCTGTCGGGAATCGTATGGATGTCGCAGTTGTCTAGAATCTGCTTCAGCTGCTTGCCTTCGGGTGATTGGAGAGCTTCTTTTTTGGTTGCTCCGTGCCATAGGTCG
>JAZLMM010000041.1:0-35617 GCA_045598705.1 Oscillospiraceae bacterium | reverse complement strand
CAGTGTAATTGATTATCACGTTAATGGTAATTATGGTAAAAGTATTCATGCAGAGGGATTTGAAGGTTATATAGAGTGCTTAATGGAGCGTCAAAGACGAGAACAGAAAATATTAGATAAACTTTCAGTAAGCAAAATTATATTGACAGACGCAGACAAGAATTGGAATGACGCATATAACACAATAGATTTATGTATTAGAGATGGCAATTAAATTTTAGTTTGTTGAGCGGAAAGCGAATATCATCATAATGCCACCGGAGCGAAAAAAATACCCAGCCCGTTTTGAACAGGCTGGGTATTTTTTGTTGGGTGTCAAAAGCGTTAACTTAATGACATTGCCCCCACAAAAGGGGCGCTTTCTTGATTTTTGTCTTTTGTACTTCTGCTCCTCGGCGGCTTCGTACGTCAACCTTCGATTTTCTTCATGCTCCACAACTTCTCGAGGTTATAGTTCGCACGCTCTTCCGGATGGAAAACATGTACAACAACGTCCTTATAATCGAGAAGGATCCAGCGGCCGGATTCTCTACCTTCGATATGATCCGGTGCAACATCGAAATCGCGCTTGAGCATATACTCGACCTCGTCGGCCAAAGCCTTGATGTGTGTGGAGGAGGTACCGGAGCAAATTACAAAATAATCTGCAAGTACAGTCTTCTCTGCAACGGGGATCAACTCAATATCCACGCCCTTCTTATTGTCCAGAATCTCAACAATCTTATCTGCCAACTCTTTGATTTCCATGTATTCCCTCCGAAGGTTATTTCTTATTTCAATTATACACTATTTCTTACTCGGTAGAAGCCCCGTCACTGCGACCGATTGGCCAGAAGATATGCCAGCGACTTCTTCGTATCCTCGTGAATCTGCTGTCCCTTCCTAGCGAAGCTCTCTTTGATTGCACAGTAACACTCAATCAATGCTGCATTGATATCGTGTTCTGCTAAAGCACGAATCATGGAAAGGTCATCGTAATCGCGACTTGGCTCCACCTTGTCCGCAAGATATACGATTTTGTCCGTTAGTGTCATGATCTCACGGCCAATCGTGTGATACAAAATGGCATCTAGAATCTCTGGATCCTCTACCCCATAATGTTCACGTGCATAGACTGCGCCTGCCGGTGAATGAAGGATCTGCTTACTCGGCACATAATCCGGAATGATCTTGGCTGCAAGCGCAAGTTGATCTTTCTCGGGGAGTTCCTTGGCACAGTCATGCAGAAGCCCTGCCAACGCGCACTTGTTCGGGTCCGCTCCGAATCGGATTGCATACCGTGTCGCCAGTACGCACACATTCATGCTGTGAAGAAGACGCTTGCCGCCCATCTCGCGGAACAGCGTAAAACAATGCTGAATCAACTGCTGATATATCTCATCCGAGACATGCATCAACGGTGCATCTTCGCAATAAAGGTCGTGGCACTTGATGAAGCGACGGACCTCCTCCGGGATGTCCTCTTCTTCACTCCACTTCGTATCGGATGCAGAGGAACGGAGTCGCGAGGACGCAACTTCCACGCCTTCGATTTCGAAGAACTTCACCTTGGTGTCGAACATCTCCTCAATGTGAGCGGCTTGATTTCTTGCCTGTCCCTCATCCACACCAGGGCGCAGTGCACAGAGCAGTCGCGCCTGTTTCAGAATCTCATCCGGTTTGTACCAGGACTCGAATTCGAACAGGATGTCTGAACCGCACATCAAGAACAACTCATCTTTCTCTGAGACGATCTTCTTCTCACGAAGATTTCGAAGTGTTGTCACAGTATAGCTTGGTTCACCGTAGACCTGCTCGATATCACATACTTCACACTTCGGCACATCTTTCAATGCCGCTTTGACCATGTAATACCGATAAGGTGCCAGTGTCACCTTGCGGGTGGACTTGAAGCACGGCATACCTGTAGGCACCACGATGACGCGGTCCACTTTCTTACTGGCAATTGCACCCTTCACCATGGACAGATGTCCATTATGAAAAGGGTCGAAAGCTCCACCGTAAATGCCGATCTTCATGCTTCAGAAGTCTCCCTTCAATTCAGCGTACGTCCGATATCTGTACGATAGTGCATCTTCTCGAATGTGATCTTCTTGACGCCTTCGTATGCAGAATCGATGGCTTCGTCCATGGTTGTGCCGTCTGCATATACGCAGAGGACACGACCGCCGGAAGTCACCAGTTTACCATCTTTCAAAGCCGTGCCGGCCTGGAAAACAATGTGTCCGCAATCGTTGATGCCAGTAATCTCATATCCCTTGTCGTACTTCTCTGGGTATCCGCCGGATGCCATCACGACAACACAGGAGTATCCCGGTTTCCAACGCAGATTCACCTGATCCAATGTACCATCGATACAAGCATCGATGAGTTCCATGAGATCATTCTCCATACGTGGGAGGATCGCCTGACACTCCGGATCACCGAAACGTGCGTTATATTCAACGACCTTTGGTCCATCTTTGGTCAACATGAGACCGAAGTAAATCACGCCCTTGAACGGACGACCTTCCGCAGCCAGTGCCGCAATGGTCGGTGCAATGATGGTATCGTAGATGACTTTATCATCTTCTTCCGTAAGATCTGCACCAGGTGTCACCGCACCCATACCGCCGGTATTCAGACCTTCGTCATGGTCATATGCACGCTTGTGATCACGAGAAGAAATCATCGGGATAACTGTCTTACCATCAGAGAAAGCCAGGATTGTCAACTCTGGGCCAACCATGCATTCTTCAATTACGACCGTACTTCCCGCTGTGCCGAAAGCACCATCACTCATCATGGAGACGACTGCTTTCTTTGCCTCATCGAGGGTCTGGGCAATAATTACGCCCTTCCCCAGCGCCAGGCCATCCGCCTTGATCACAATCGGCATGGCTTGTGTCTCTAAGTACGCCAACGCTTCATCCTGATTGGTGAACGTCTGATATTTCGCAGTTGGGATGTTATACTTCTTCATGAGTTCTTTGGAGAACGCCTTGGATGCTTCTACAATCGCCGCATTCGCATGCGGGCCGAAAGCACGAAGTCCGGCCGCCTCCATCTTATCTACCATACCCAGCGCAAGCGGATCATCCGGCGCCACAAAGACAAGATCGAATTGCTCCTTCTTTGCAAAATCCACCATCGCATCTACATCCGTTGCCTTGATCGGCACACATGTCGCGATTTCAGCAATGCCTCCGTTACCCGGTGCACAGTAAAGTTCCGTCACCTTCGGACTCTGCTTCAACTTCCAAAGAATAGCATGTTCACGGCCGCCACCGCCTACTACCAGTACCTTCATAGGTTACCTCCTGCACGATCGATAAGATCTTTGAAATTCAAATACCCTATAAGTATACCGCAAATTCGAGTGATTTTACCTGATATATGGCAAAAGAACTCGCATTTCGTTGAAATTTGTTTCTTAGTTCTCGAAGCTCGCCGCTCGTTCCGAACCGGATATGAAAATCAGATATGCACGCTTCTCTCGCATTGCACAACAATAAGTGCGCACTTTTCAAATTTTCCTGTGCATTTCATATAAATATGTACTATAATTGTTACTTGTGGGTTGAGTTGAGAAAATCATTTTTTCTGAACATCATGATTACATGGAGGAATTGATACGAATAGTAGTAAGAAATGGTCATGTTTACTGGGCCTTGTCTTAAGCTTGGTACTCTGCGTGGCACTCCTGCCAAATCGAGTTTCCGCAGACGGTCAGACCTACGGCATCAAGGTAAACGGAATCGCTGTAAGCGACACAAACAAGGATGACATTCTTAGTAATGGCAAAGTAAAGTACGACCCGACGACGGATACACTTACAGTCAGTGGCAACCTGAATAGTGGGCTTGAGATTGTCGGCAATGAGACGGTGAATGTCGTGATTAATAGTGATGACAGTACTAATTATTTGACAAATGGCAAAATATCAATCAGCAAAGTCAACGATATCACATTCGATGTCGATATTAGCAATCGTATTACATCGTACGATACAACAATTAGTTGTACTGGCGATTTTGTCGCAAAGAATGCGAGCTGTCAAGTATTTGACAAACTTACCATTTCAAGCGCGAAGAACGTAGATATCAGCGCACCTCTGGCAGATGACCCAGGGATGCTGTGCTCTCCGTTAAGTTCAGCCGACATTACGTGTTCCGGCTCCATTAAGATTGAAAATTCGAACGGTGGATCTGCTGTAGGCAGTTTGAAAGTACAGAATGCTACAGATGTGTCCGTCATCGGTCATGGCACATACTTACTTGTCTCATCTGCTGACATTTCTTGTTCCGGTAATGTTTTACTTTCCAACACTAAAGGAATGATTGGACAAGTTGATGTTAAGAAAGCAGGAAATGTCACAGCCACCACCGATAAGGCAAACTTCAGAATGTTCAATGGTGTTCTGAATATCAATTGCACAGGAAACGTGAATATTTCAAATGCTTCAGGCTATATTGGTGAAGAAGGATTGTCGATTGAGACTTCCGGTGGTAGCGTAAACATTTTGGGTAAACATTCTGAATATCTTGTAGCAGATGATAAGACGTTTCATAGTGATCTTGACTTTAGCATCAAGAGTTATGGAGACATCAAAGTCTCAAATGAAAGCGGAAGTGTAGTATATGGTCTTGCAAACTTCGTCTCCAGTAACGGTGGCGTAGAAGTATCCTGCAACGCTAGTTCATATCCTTGCTTTACGAATAGCAGTTCAACTCCTGTAACCATTGACTGTGCAGGAAATGTCCTTCTGTCAAACCAAGGCACGTATTATTTAACGAATCGTGGTCTTCATGTAAAAAAGGCAGCAAATGTTACTATGGTGGGCGTTACAAACTCCAACCCGCTAACACTAGGTGATGTATCAATCAACTGTGCAGGCAATGTCGAAATGTCCAATAAAGGCATCGTTTCAAACGGTAATCTTAACATTGTCTCCCAAGGAAAGGTTTCCATCACGAGTAACTCTACATCGCCAACGCTCAACGGAAGTACAAATATTGATTGTGCAGGCGACTTGTTGATTGAGAACAATGGCAATGGTCACGTGGCTTCTCAAGCCTTAACCGTCACGAAAGCAAACAGCATTACGGTGAAGACTGATGTGAATTATCCGATGATTATCGGAAATCTTGATTTCAATTCTACAGGAAGCGTCATTCTTGAAAATAAGTCTGGTATAGTATGTAGCAGCCCAAGCACGATTGCCTCCGCAAACGGTGGCGTAGATATTCGAGGCTTTTGTGGCAGTAAATCTTCCAGTGTTCTTCCAGCAACAACAACGATCAGTTGCGCCGGAGATGTCTATATGGAGAATACAGCCCCTGCTTCAGAGGAAACCGGAAGTGTTGTTACTGGCGATTTGAACATTAAGAAAGCCGCAAATGTCACACTTCTGGGCGCAACCGCATCGCCACTTGTCACAGGAGGCATCAGCATCAACTGTACCAAAGATGTAAACATAGAGAACAAAGGTATAAGCATGATTACCGGTTCAGGCAATTTAATAATCGATGCTGCCAGAAATGTCACCGTAATCAATCATGGTGCCTCATCTATTGCAATCGGCGCTGATGCAAAGATCAACGCCACAGGAAATGTCACAATGAATGCACAGTTCATTGTCATTGGTGGTTCAGCCAACATTGTGGCGGATGGATCTATCGAGATTACAAATTCATCGAATGCTCCGACGATCTGCAACACCGCGACATTGGAATGTCTTGGAGATATTTTGATCGAAAACACTGGTAACAATCTTGCGGTTACCAGCTTAGCCGTAAAGAATGCTAAAAATGTCACCGTCTCATCTGCATTTGCTACCGGTCCTACGATTTTGAGTGATTCAAGCATCACATGCTCTGGTGATGTTCTGATTCAGAATACCGCAGGATGGGACGCTATATATCACGAGAGTACTTTCACGCTTTCACGTCCCACAGGTTGTCCCGACTATGTCGTATCAGCTGGTGACTCAGTGGATGCTCTTCAGGTGCTCGCGACAAAGAAAGCAACCGAAGTATTTGGTCCTGAAAGCAGTGAGAAGAGTGTCATCTGTCTTGCAGATCTGAAGTACGAAGTATCCTTCGATCTGAATGGTCATGGATCCACGAAGCCTGACAGTCAGAATATCATTTCTGGCAATAAGGCTACGAAGCCGGCCGATCCAACTGCTTCCGGTTGGACATTCGAAGGTTGGTATGAGGATCAAGCTTGCACCAAGGCATTCAGCTTCGATACAGCAATCAGTGCCAATCTTACTCTCTACGCGAAGTGGACAGAGGACGAGATTCCACCGGTTAACTATAAGATCATCTCTGGTGCGAACGGCGAATGGACCCTCGGTTCCACTGATGGTCTGACCATTGCCTCCGACGCGCCGTTCGAGAAATTAGAAAGTGTCATGGTAGATGGTGCCGTCATTGAAGAATCAAATTATACTGCTGTCTCTGGTTCAACAATCGTCACATTAAAGCCGTCTTATCTTGAAAGTTTGAAAGAGGGGCTCCACACCTTCGAAATCGTATCGAAGGACGGCAAGGCTTCTACCAACTTCACCATTTTGCCGGCGCTGACACCGACACCAACTCCAACACCTACACCTGGTCCGACTCCGACACCGACTCCCGAACCGAACCCAGATCCGACTCCAACACCTGATCCGAATCCGACTCCTACACCGACAGGTACACCGTCCCCGACGCCTACCACCTCGCCGGCCCCGGATTCCCCGCTCCCGAAGACTGGCGATGACAACAATTCTAACCTGTTCGTTGCCATTCTCCTTCTGAGCAGTGTTACTCTGATTGGAACATTGATCTACGACAGAAAGAGAAAACATAGTAATTGATTTCTCAAGTCCACTCACTAAAGTTCAAGGGGCTGTCTCAAAAGTAAAAATTGAGGCAGCCCTTGCTTTCGCTTTTCTTGTGACGGCTTTGGCAACTATGAAGTATGCCATTTTCGCATTCATCGTAGATAGATTCGTCTTGCAAAATACCTATCACTCGCAAATATTTGTTATAGGATACCAAGAATGTAAGGTAATAGAAGGAGCTGTCTTCAGTCAACACACTACTGCAAGGCAACTCCTTCTCATATACTTTGATTCACTTATTCAAATCAGTTCTTGAACTTCACGAGATTATTCACAACTTCTAATTTGCCATCTGCAAAGAGCTGGATGGCCTTCGGGAGGATCACCTGCTCACATTCCTTCATGATGCGCTTCTGCAGCGTCTCCGGAGTATCGTCAGGGAGTACGTCTACCGCCTTCTGCAAGATGATCGGACCTTCGTCGTAGTGTTCGTTGACGAAGTGCACCGTCGCACCGGAAACCTTGACACCTTTGGCAAGAACAGCCTCATGGGGACGAATACCGTACATGCCCTGTCCGCAGAAAGCTGGAATTAGAGCTGGGTGAATATTGATGATTCGATTGGCATAAGCCTTGACTGTCTTCGGTCCAAGCATGGAGAGGAATCCCGCCAGTACCACAAGCTCCGCACCAATAGATTCCAATTCAGAAAGTGTGGCATCATCGTAGGCTTCAGCCCCCAGGACCTTCTTACTGATCACCTTACTTGGAATGCCTGCCTTCTTGGCTCTTTCAATGGCAAAAGCACTGTCGTTACTAGCAATGACTTCTGCAATCTCAACATTGGTGAGTGCACCGGAACTGATGCGATCAATGATTGCCTGAAGGTTCGTGCCGCCGCCGCTTACAAATACCGCGATTCTCATATATTCTCTCCATTCTATCGAAAAACGCTTACACCGTAACGGGTGCAAGCGAATTTCCATTCATAACTTCTTCATTATGCTTCGTTCTTACTACTTCGTCGATTAATTCTTCTGCTCTTCTTCCGCACCGGACGGAACACCTGCCGGGAAAATACCATCGAAGCATGCGCTACAATGACCGCAGAGTGCACCGTTGGTGGAAGCCTTCAGACCTTCGAGGCTGACGTAGCCGAGTGAATCGGCACCGATCTCCTTGCAGATCTCTTCGACAGACTTCGTACGAGCCGGGAGCTCAGTCGAATCGGAAGCGGATACACCATAGTAGCAAGGGAACTTAACCGGCGGAGATGCAACACGAAGATGTACTTCTTTCGCACCCTCCTCACGCAGGAAGCTGATGATATGTCTGGTTGTCGTACCACGCACAACAGAGTCATCGATAATGACGATCTTCTTATCTTTTACAGCAGTCTTCAGTACGGAGAACTTCAGTCTTACGGCCATCTCACGGGCAGACTGTGTTCCCTCGATGAAGGTACGGCCCACGTAACGGTTCTTCAGAAGTGCCTGACCATATGTGATGCCGCTTTCTTCAGCGTAGCCGATTGCAGCAGCAATACCGGAGTCCGGTGCCGCAACGACCAGATCCGCGTCACACGGACACTCCCGTGCAAGTGCTTTGCCCGTATTCACACGGGAAGCATAGACGCTTGTACCATCCATGAAGCTATCCGGACGAGCCAGATAGACGAACTCAAAGATACAGAGCTTACCGTCTTTGTGTGCACTCGCTTCTGGAATCGTATAGATAGAGGAAACGCCCTCTTCTGTAATCGTAACAATCTCACCTGGGAGCACGTCACGGATCGTCTCTGCGCCGATTGCGTCGAAAGCACATGTCTCGGATGCGAGCATATACATGTCATCCTTCTTACCCAGAACCAACGGGCGAAGTCCGAGCGGATCACGCACACCGATGATACGGTCTTCACTCATGAAGAGCATCGCATAGGCGCCCGAGATCTCAGTCATCATCTTGGCAATCGCACCCTCGAGAGAATCGGTTGCTACTCGGTTACGAGCAATCAGTGCAAGGAGCACTTCGAAGTCTGCTGTCGTCTGGAAGAAAGCACCAATCTCCTTCAAGGAATCACGAAGCTCGTTGGCGTTCATGATTGAGCCGTTTATGGAGAGCGCAATCTGTCCAGAATGGGACTTAATCTGCATCGGCTGAACAACATCGAATCCGCTCTCGCCAGGAGCTGGTGTGCGAACATGACCCAATGCCGCATGTCCCGAAAGAGCACCTAAATGTAACTCATCAAAAACATCGGATACGAGCCCCGGTGCCTTGTGGCACAAGAATGTACCATCATGATTCACCACGATACCGGCGGAAGCCTGTCCACGGTGCTGCAATGAGAAAATACCATAGTAAGTAAGTTTGGAAATGTCGGGACTGGTCTTCTTCGTATCGAAAACACCGAATACGCCGCATTCCTCCTGCCATTTTCTGCTCATACGCGTCACTCTCCTAAGCTTGCTATTTTGTCCTGAAGACGAGCGTCACGCTCCGCAACGGAAGCGGCCAAGCCTTCTTTGTATTCAACTAACTTCTGAGACAATGCCTCATCGCTTAATGCCAGCATCTGAGCGGCAAGAATTGCTGCATTGCTGCCACCATCAATCGCGACTGTCGCAACCGGAATGCCTGTCGGCATCTGTACCACTGCGTAAAGTGCATCCACACCGTGAAGTGCACCGCCCTTACAAGGTACGCCGATTACCGGCAAAACAGTATGGGCAGCAATTACGCCGGCCAGATGAGCCGCCAATCCTGCTGCCGCAATAATTACACTATATCCATCTTCTTTCGCCGAACTTGCAATCTTCGCCGCAAGATCCGGTGTTCTGTGTGCCGAGCACACCTTCGCATCAAAGGAGATATCGAACTTCTTCAAGAGTTTGAAACAACCTTCCATTACCGGGAAATCCGAGTCACTGCCCATGACTACAAGAACTTTTGCCATGCTAACACCCTCCTTCTAAACAAGAACATTCCTATTATAGAACAAAAATCATTCACTCGTGAACGGGTTTTTGCAATTTCGGCAAAAGCAACAACTTTCATTCAGATTTACTGCCATCTTTCGACAGTGGCGCGAATCGGTCACTCATTCTCGTCAGACCAGTGGAGCTTGGCCATGACACGCTCATATCCCTCAGACCCCTTCTCGTAGGGCATCGGGCAGTAATCGTTCCCATCATCGCAGGAACGCATGGAGAATGGAATGCAGGTCATTCTGCAACGTACGACTTTCCCCTCCTCCACGGTAAAAGCACACTGGAAGATCGCTGTGTCCGGATCCGTGAGCCACGGTTGTCCGCCGAAGCAGAAATTACTCTCACTATAAATAATGTATTTACCATTATAGTATTCGACCGGCTGAAGGCGGTGCGGATGAGAAGCGACGAAAATATCCGCGCCGTAGTCGATGACATCGTGGGCCAGATCAATTGCACGTTGTTCCGGCTCGTACATACGCTCGATACCGATATGACTGGAAATGATGACAATCTCACAGCCCTTCTCACGAAGGTAGTCAATCGCATGATAATAGAGTTCACGTTCATAGGACTGGCAGAAACCTGCCATGCCGATCTTCACGCCTTTTGTCTCATAGATGGAGTAGTAATCACTATCACTCCACTTAATCCCTGCTTCTTCCAGCGCCTCTCTCGTCTCCGTAAGTCCTTCTTCACAGTAGTCATGAGAATGGTTGTTCGCAAGGTTCACACATTCAATACTGGCTTCTTTTAGGCACTGCACATATTTCGGATCACCCTTCAGGTAGATCTCGCGTTCTGGGCGAAGATTATTCGACTTGGTCAGCGCGCACTCTAGGTTGCATAAAGTCATATCGTCCTGCTCTAGGTAAGATTTAGACTTGGAGAAAGGATATGTAAAGTTGTCGCCTACGACACTTGTGAAGCAGTAGCCGGCACCAGCATGGGAACGCTGTTCACCAAGCGTCGTATCGCCGATAAAGCTCACCAGAATTTCAGTCGGTGTAGGCGTTGGACTAGGAGTCGGCGTGGGGGTCTCGGTAGGTGTGGGCGATGGCGTCGGTGTGCCAATCGTGGTCGTCGCCGATGATAACGTTTCCGTTATCATGGTAGTCGTTGATTGCTCCTTTGATTTACAGGAAACCAACATCAGATTCATCATTGAGAGCGCTAATGTCAATGCTAAAATACGATACTTCCGCACAGGTGAACCTTCCTTATATTTATTACTTATTCAGTGTACCAGACCATTTCTCAAGAAGGAACATCCTTTGGATGAAGATTCTCTTTCATTTTGAAGAAAATGTCTTTACAAACCATAAAATAGTTTTTAGTATCAAGACAAGGTGTTTACAAATTTGCAACACTTTTTTATGAACTTATTTCTATATGCTACTAGCATTAATTCGAAATTAAGTGCATAATAACTGTAGAAACTACATAACAATGAAAGGGGCGATCCGGATGGCAAAGATTGATAGATTGAGCGAGAAGATTGAGAAGCTTGGTAAGAAACAGAATCTGGGTGCGCTGTTGAAGATGGTCGATGATCCAGAAGATGAGATCCGCTTGGCAGTAGCAAAAGCAATGGGGCAGATTAATTCCTACGAGACAGGGATGAACTTGATTCCCCTGTTCCGCGATTCTTCACCGATGGTTCGTGCAGCAGCAGCTGAGTCCGCTGGCATGATTAATGCGAAACATTGCGAAGAGTATGTGAAGAAGCTCGCATTTGCTGATTCCGATCCGAGTGTTCGTGCCGTAGCAAGAGAAGCTTATGAGAAGATGAAGACTCCTCTGTTCTAATTTCTCGCCTACATGTTGTGAAATGACGAGAACCGCACCTTTGGTGCGGTTCTTTTTTCATATATCCATCACGACAGATTTACCATCGACCACAGCCTCGATCAACTCATCCTTCACATAAGTCAACTTTAGTGAGAACACATCTTGACGAGTGGCGAGAAGTCGGAAGAATATCTTATCACCCGGCCAGATAGGAAGTTGTTCCACACAATCTTCTTTCACCCACATTAGTTCCCCCTCATTACAGGCATCACCATCCCGTAACTCCCCTTCAAATTCATCACAGGTATATAGAAATGTCATCTCATCGATCTCATCAATGACAAAAGTGATTACGCCACGAAGCTGGAATGACTTCATCCGCAGCCCAGTCTCCTCCCATACTTCGCGAAGGATGCATTCATCCGGCGATTCGCCGTGTTCAATGTGTCCGCCCACGCCAATGTACTTATCTTTGTTAATGTCGTTCTCCTTCTTCGTCCGATGGAGCATCAGCACACCTTGAGAACTATATATGTAGCAAAGCGTCGTCTCGTATCGATTCATTCCTTGCATCTCCTCTTATTTACATCCCAATCTTGTCTTCATAATAGTATGAGCAGAAACCTTGACAAGTCAAGCAAATGGATGGGGTTACTCCCACAAAAGTCAAAATCTGTTATAATTCTAATAGTTTGCAAGAATCACGAGGAATATCCACATGGAAGAAACACCTAAACTAGCACAGAATCAGAATCAATTCGATCGACGGGTCTACTTGGGTTTGATTGTATTTGCTTGTTTCGTGACCTTTATGTCCTGTCCATTCTCACCAATCTACCGCTACATCTTCGAGACTGACGAAATCTGTTATCACACCATTTCACTCGGATGGCTTCGCGGACGGATTCCATATCGTGATCTTTTTGATCATAAAGGTCCACTCACCTACGTGATCTATGCTCTAGGGCTTCTGCTATCCGGCCGTCACACAATTGGAATCCTGTTAATATTTATGGCCATCAACGCAGTTTCTTTCGTTATGATGTATCGGATTCTTCGTCTTTTCTTTGACAAAGATCGAGCATTAGGTGGCACAGTTCTCGTGCTCATTCTTTTCTTCGTCAAATCGCGTTCACTTTTCTCAAGTGGTTCCAAACCAGATCACTTTATCTTACTGATACTTCTGCTTTCTGAATATCTCTATGTACGAGGAATCAAGCGATATCATTCAAATGGAAGCACCTCCCCTTCCGCAACAAAGTCAGATGAGGACAAGCCAGATAGGCCTCCTTATCATGTAGCATTTACCACTTTAGAAATGTTGCTTCTTGGTCTCAGCTGTGGCGCAGTCTTCATGATTAAGTTGAATGTGTGTATCTACTATCTTACTTTCATCGGATTCTATCTTCTCTGGCTGTTGACGCGCAAATATTGGAAGTCTTTCTTCTGTTCCTGTGGATTATTTCTACTTGGAATTGTAACAGTCTGTGCACCCTTCTTCATTTACTATTCGAGTCAGCACGCTTTGTCCGATTTCATATATGCCTATTTCAAATTCAACACCGTATATGCCAAGAAAGGTGGCATCCACCTACTCTTTTCCCGTCCTTTTGTCGATGTGCAGAACAGTCTCGTCATCGTATTGCTATTTGCCTTTCTAATTCTGACTGCCTATGCATTTCTGAATGCCAAAGAGAACCGTATGACTCGTGTTATACTTGTGATTTGCAGTGCTATCACTTACGCAATACTTGCTTTTGCAGAAGTGTTTCCCTATACTTTTGTACTACTGATTCCGCTATACATTTGGGCATGTGTATTGTTGGTCGACCTGCTATATGCATTCATCAACCAGAAAACCACGCGCATAGCCATGGTTATCCTTGCCGTATTCATCACAGTCAACTATACCATGAATCGCGTAATCCTCGATCCCTCTATTCCCCATGAGGCCCCTCCTGTCGAACAAGCTATGGATACCTATTTTGAAGCCCATCCAGATAGTACAACAATCTATTACTATAACCTTTGCTTCCCATTCTGCTATAGCAAGACTTATGCAACTCCAGACTTCAAGTATTTCTTCATTCCGCGTGAAGCTAGTTTTGAAATGTATGCCGAACAGACAAACTACATCCGTTCTGCACAACCGGATGTAATTGCTTTCTGGGATCCGCAAGACCTCGACGAAGAAGCCATTCAAGATCTATTTTCCTTCTTTGAGCAAAGCGGCTACACTTTCTATGTCACAGAGGATGAAGATGCCCTATATGATATATTCGTCCGAACATCCACTTTGCCATAACATTTTGAGGATCAATCACATATGAATTTTCTATTTATCGCTATTAATGCAAAATACATCCACTCCAACCCAGCCATCTATTCGCTACATGGCTTTGCGGAACGAGTTTATCCGGATGCTTCTTCTGTCATAGAATTCACAATTAACCAGCCTTTCCATGCTATACTATCGGAAATCTGTGAGATTCAGCCTGATGCCGTCGGTATTTCGACCTATATCTGGAATATCGACTTGGTCCGTCGTCTGATTGTGGAACTGCCCAAAGTTCTGCCGAACACAGATATCTGGCTAGGCGGACCGGAAGTCTCTTACAACTATCAAGAATTACTTCACGATTATCCCCAACTGCGAGGTATCATTGTAGGTGAAGGTGAACGCTGCAGTACCCGCATCATCGGCGAGTATGTCAAAGCTTCAGTACACCAAGGAAAACAATACGCATGTGCAGATGATGAAGATGTAAAAATCTATCCAACCGCTGACACAAAGCCCTATCTGAAGAATTTCTCCGATATTCCCAATCTCGCGCTTTCTGAGCGTCCGGAAGTTATCGACCAGGTAGCGACTGATATGGACGCACTACCGTTTATCTATGAAGATGGTATGACCGATTTCTCCAATCGGATTGTCTACTATGAATCCTCACGTGGATGTCCATTCCGCTGTAGTTATTGTCTGTCTTCGATCGACAAATCTGTCCGTTATAGAAGTCTTCCATTCGTCTTAAAAGAACTTCAGTTCTTCTTAGATGAACATGTACCACAAGTCAAGTTTATTGACCGTACTTTCAACAGCGACAAACAAAGAAGCAAGACCATACTACGATATATCCAAGCGCACGATAACGGGATCACGAATTTTCATTTTGAAGTTACCGCTGAGACGCTGGACAACGAAGAGATCGAACTACTTACGAAGATGCGTCCGGGGCAGGTGCAATTAGAAATCGGCATTCAGACTACAAATCTTGATACACTTCAGGCAATTTCCCGTCCCGCATCAATCGAGAAAATCAGGAATGTAATGCAGCGACTGACTGCATCTCACAATCTGAAACTCCATCTGGATCTGATTGCAGGACTTCCCTATGAAGGACTTCGCAGTTTCAGGAGTTCTTTTAACGACGTATATGCTATGCAACCGACACAACTTCAGCTCGGGTTCTTGAAAGTACTGAAAGGCACGCCAATCGAACAAGAATGTGTGCAATACAATATCCTCTACGAGGACGCAGCGCCCTATGAAGTTCTCTCCACAAGATGGCTTCGTTTCGACGAATTATGTCATCTAAAGCGTATGGCCGAACTAGTGGACATCTATTTCAATTCCCATCAGTTCGAGACTACATTGGCACTTCTACTTGATTGCTTTGGTACACCATTCGATTTCTTTAGTTGTCTTGCTGATTATTATCAAGCTCATCAGTATTTCACCATTATGCCGGCAAGGTCTCGGCGCTATGAAATCCTGTTGGATTTTGTTGAAGAAAAGACAACTGAACTTGTGGAGTCTTTCCGTGAAGCCCTCACTTTGGACTACTACCTTCGTGAGAAGCCGAAAAGTCGTCCGGATTTCGTCAAGAATCCTCCGGATAAGAATCGCTTCGATTACGAACAGAAAGACCCGTTGACTGGCAATTTCCTGCTTCGTGTATCAGAACAAACACAGCGCTGGTAATTAGCAATAGACATGGTCAAAGAACAACTTATTGAAAATCTTACCACAAGAAATCTTTTCTTCGCTTCTATAGGCTTTTCCAATCCTATCTTTTTTGAAGTGGCAACTCATTTCCAAACCTTATCATCCAGCAACCATCTATTTCCTCTGTCGTCGCTCACTTCACCGACATCTGTATCAACTATCACTTCTGCATATTGAGCGCCGATCTGATTGTCCTGCAACACTCGTACTGTGAACCCTATTTCTCCATATTCTTCCTGCGCGTCATATATCTCGCTTGGCAAAACAATAAAGCACATGTCCTTATCCTCCTGCTGTCGGTAAAACGCAAATGCACGATATATGTACTTTGTTGCATTTCCGCAGAGAATCATTTCATTCTTTCCATCAGTTTGAACCGAATATAGTAATTCTTGCCCACCATGTAAACAGTGGAAGAAAATCCTGTCACCGACTATAACAAATCCTCCTATCCAATTACCGGAAGTACTAATTGTCGCATTTGTATCCTCTCCTAGC
Organism: Oscillospiraceae bacterium; assembly: GCA_045598705.1. Taxonomy (GTDB): domain Bacteria; phylum Bacillota; class Clostridia; order Saccharofermentanales; family Saccharofermentanaceae; genus Scatonaster. Next base: position 19,521 of record JAZLMM010000041.1, on the reverse strand, counting down.
AAACATATTTTATCGTAGTCACCATAGAATACATCATCGTTCAAACAATTAATTTGAGTAGTGTAGTCACATAGAGTCTCTACTTCACTGCCATCCAACTTACATCGTGAACTCATATAATATAGCCAAGTGCCATCTGCAAAGAAATTACTTTCACTATCTGATTGCACCCCCAAAGCAGTAAGATTACTACCATCATGGTTCATCGAATACACTTCTCCGAAGTAACTTCCACCATGAACAAAATACGCTGGTTCAACAAAAAGCACTTTATCCTTGGTAACACATATAGGCATACTGGAAACCCCGCGATTCCTGGTTTCACTCTCGTACAGAAGCGTTTGATTACTACCATCCAAATCACACTTCAAGACCCTGAACTCTTCACTAAAGAATATTGAACTATCCCATATTGTTACGAAATCAAGGCCATTTTGACTAAAACTATGGTAGCTATATATAATTTCCGTTCCATCTTTGTCAAAACTGTACCGTGAGATAGTAATATCATAACCAGTTTGATTGGGCTCTACACTTCTGTAGAACAAGAACTCTCCAGCAAGTGTTAGTCTGTCAACCGCACATGTTGAACTATGTATTCTCTTAACTTCTTCAGAGTCGTTGTTTTGCATCCATAGAATACTTTCGCCCATAGAATTTTTCGATACATAGAAAGTATACTTCTGATTTCCGGTAGCAAACCCGCCATTAGAAATATTTCCTGAACCAATATAATTCTTTGTTTTCTTAGAGCAGCCTGGCCCCAAAAAACAAAAGCATAGAATACTTGCCCAAATAACACAATTCTTATTTACTTTTCCATTTTTAGAAACATGTTTCACTGCTCGACCTCTCACAGTATTTTCTTTATTAGAATACATTCAGTTTCACAACAGATTTTTCTTCTTTTCGTCAAATTCCTCTTTCGTAATCACACCATTGTCGAGCAGTTCTTTGTATTCTTTCAGATACTTGATTTTATCTGTTTCGTCAAGCTTCCCGTTGTTTTCACTACTAGTCAAAACAGTCTTCTCATTTCCGTTCAACGCCTTTTCAGAAGAGCCTCCAGCTTGTGAAGCCCGTGCCTGATGTTTTTTTGAACCACAGTAGCATGTTCCAGTATAGTTAGGATTGATTCGTCCACAAGTACATCTCCATTCATCCTGACGAAGTGGGCGATTAAATTCCTCAGCAGGTTTTCGACTCGCGACCTGAATGCTTCTCCCCGTCTCAGATTTGCTGTCGGAAACCATGTATACGATCATAGCTACACCAGCCACCAATATTGCTATCAAAGATAATATCATCATGTAGTAACCAACTGCGCAATCAAAGAAATCTGAGACACCTTTATTTTCGCTATATAAGAATAGAGTAATTATGGCTGCATATGCAGCAAAAGCAATCTTGGTTTCTTTAGAATCAACATATGCCAACACAATTCCAGCAATTGATGCAATTAAAACAAATATTGCTGTTTCTTTATTACCACTGAAGTAACTTATACTTTTAGTTTCTCCCCAGGCTTTCACTGAATAGAAAGGGACAAACATAGAAATGGCCAGAAATATTGACCCTATAATACCAATCACATTAACCCAAAGCGAATCTCTCACAGGATTACTTGGTACATAATGTCTATCACGTTGTATTTGATTTTTAGGAACATATGCACCACTTGCCACATGATGACTAACAGATTTCGTCTGATTCGATGCTCTGTCTTTGACTACTGGTTCCCGCACTGTACCCGCAACCGCGAAAGAATTTTCACGTCTTTTTGTATATCTCTCTTCATTAGATGAAGTGTCTTTATTATTAATAGATGACTTCTTGTTATCTGAAACTGAGGTTTCATTTTTTGTAGTATCCGCAACACGTTTCCCACAGAATCTGCAGAATGATACACCCTCTTCTATGTCTTTTCCACACGAAAAACAATACATTTCTCCACACTCCCACACATAAACCAAATTGTGTTAAAGAGAGACTTGAAAAGTCTCTCTTTAACTGATATGCGTAGTATATCAGTGTTTTTACATATAATTTACATTTCTGCATTAAGTGTGGCTATTCCTCACAACGAAAGCACCAAGCAGTACTTTGGAGTGTAACCGTGAATCTAGAAAATAAAATGAGAATTTTTGCCTTGAAGAATTGTTTCTGTGGTACTTCCACACACCAAACACTCCTCAATCTTCTTCTATTGTAGATTATCTTTTTGAGGCTAATGAATTATCGACGACCTTGCGCTAAAGATACGCCGCAATCAACGTCACTTTCGTGACAATTAACTCACTAGTAGCATGTTGTTATATGACGATATGATGTTTTTTTAGTAAATGTTCCGAACTAAGCGGAATTGGCTGTAAAGTGCTTCGAATGGCATCAAACACAGACTGAAATATCTTTAGGAGTCGTACCTACCAATATCGCAATATAATACTTCGTCTGTTTCAGGATTATATACGTTTGCGTTCCAGAATAATATCGCTAAATTCTTGAGAATAATTATCGCTGGTGCGTTGTTCTGCTCCTAATCATACATAATCAGTTTGCTCATCACATCAACATTGCACATTATCTGTTTAAAAGCGGCTGCTCTCCGAAATGGAAGGCAGCCGCTTGATTCATCTATTATGAAGCATGCTGATTAAGCCTTAGTCAGTTTCTTGACCTGATCGAATGTCTTTCCGACTTCTTCATCCGGCGCCTTGGTGATTAGGCTGAATACGACGATGAAGATAGAAGCCACAATGAAGGCTGGGAGCAGTTCGTAGATGTTGAGAATGGTATCAGCAAACACATCGCGAATGACAAACTTCCAAACAAAGATCGTCACGCCACCGGATACCATTCCAGCAATCGCGCCCCACTTATTCGTGCGTTTCCAGAAGAGTGCGAAGAGAACCAGCGGTCCGAATACCGCACCGAATCCTGCCCATGCGAAGGATACGATACGGAATACAGAACTACTCGGATCCAGTGCCAGGAATACAGCAACGACCGAAATCACAATAACGGAAATTCGTGCCAGCCACAGGCTCTTCTTCTCAGAGAGTTTCGCGCCGAAAGTTTCCTGTACCAGGTTCTGAGAGATGGATGAAGCCGCAGCGAGAAGCTGGGAGTCAGCCGTAGACATGGTAGAAGCAAGAATACCTGCAAGAATCACACCACCGACGAAAGCTGGGATAAATCCATGATCTGCAATCCATTTAGCAATATCGACGATGATGGTCTCTGCTGAAGAAGCATCCGCATATGTCGGAATGATGCCACTTTGCATGAGTGAATATCCTACAAAGCCAATAATCAGTGCAATACCCATGGAGATAACGACCCAGATGGAGGCAACTCGACGGGAAAGCTTGAGTTTGTCACGATCCTCGATGGCCATGAAGCGCAGCAGGATGTGTGGCATACCGAAGTAGCCAAGACCCCAGGCCATTGTGGAGACAACCGGAAGCGCACCGTAACTACCGATTGCACCGGTATTCACGTTATAACCCTTGAAAACATTGAGATAGCCATCGAAATTCTTGACATTATCGAAGACATTTCCAAAGCCATTCACGACACCTTCACCAACACCCAGTACAACCAGTAGTGCGAGGGTCATGATGATTGACTGAATGAAGTCAGTCGTGGAAGCCGCAAGGAAGCCGCCCAATGTGCAATACACAACAATAACGATCGCAGATACGATCATCGCCTTAGTATAGCCGATTCCAAAAAGTGAGGAGAAAAGCTTACCACAGGCTGCAAATCCAGATGCTGTATATGGTACAAAGAAAATAACAATAAACAGCGCGGCAATCAGCGTAATAATGTGGTTCTTATCACCAAAACGCTTCGCGAAGAAGTCTGGTAAAGTAACCGCCTCTACTTTGCTTGTGTAGACGCGGAGACGTTTCGCAACGACCAACCAGTTAATATAGGTACCGATAGCCAGACCCAGGGCAGTCCAGAACGCCTCCGGAATACCTGTCATCATGGCAACAGCCGGAAGTCCCATCAGAAGCCACGAACTCATGTCGGAAGCTTCGGCACTCATCGCCGTTACAAGCGGACCTAACTTACGTCCACCTAAGTAGAAATCATCTGTGTTCTTGTTTCGCTTACTTAAGACAGCGCCGATAATGACCATTGCAGTAAGATAGATCACTATGGCAACCATAATAACAATGTTTGTCGTTGACATATACACCCCTTTTTCTGAATCTTTCGATACGCCACCAATCCAGCAGATCTCAGATTCGCATACCCTTAATCTGTTGCGCCCCACATACAACACAACACGCTAATTTTATCAGAGATAACGGCAGATTTCTATAATCATATGGTCAAAAGTTTCGTTCTTTCACACAAAAGGAAACGAGTGTCTTTTGTGGTATAATATTTTGTTGTTTAATATATATAAAGGATGCACTTGAAATGTCTTTTGTCCAATTTCTTTACCAGCTGTTCTTATCGCCGCTGACACTCGTATTTGAAGCGGTCTACAGTACGGCATTCCACATTCTTCGAAGTAGCGGTGCTGCCATCTTCCCTTTGAGCCTCGCTGTCAATCTTCTTCTTCTTCCATTCTATAATCGTGCGGATGCAATTTCAGAAGAAGAGCGAATCCGAAATGCGAAGATGGAGCCCTTCGTTACACATATCAAGAAAACATTCAAGGGTGACGAGCGTTTCATGATGCTCCAGGCCTATTACCGCGAGAATCATTACAAGCCAATCTATGCCGTTCGAAGCTCTATCGCTTTGATTCTTGAAGTTCCTTTCTTCATTGCTGCATATAACTTCCTGTCCAAGCTTCCAGACTTGCAGGGTGCACGCTTTGCTATGCTGTCCGACTTATCTTCTCCGGATAAACTGCTTGCAATTGGCGGTTTCGGTATCAATGTATTACCGATTCTCATGACCGTCATCAACATCATTTCCAGTGAGATTTATACAAAAGGTCAGAAATTCAAGGATAAAATCATGCTCTATGCGATGGCGCTTCTTTTCCTGGTCGTCCTTTACGACTCTCCTTCCGGACTTGTACTTTACTGGACACTGAACAATGTCTTCTCTTTGATTAAGAATATCGTCAATGCAACAAAGAACAAACTGAGAACTTCCGGATATTTCTTTAGCCTTGCCGGTGTCGGTGTAATCTTCTATAATCTATTCTCCTACCATGGGCCAAGCAATTATCGTATGGCAATCTATGCTACGGCCATCATCATGCAGTTGCCGCTTCTTATCGGACTCTTACGTAAGCCATCGGACAAGAAAGACGCTATGGCAGACGTGAAGAAGCCAAGCGCAAAGTTATTCTTCGGTGGTGCACTTTTCCTGGCTATTGTTGTCGGCGCATTGGTGCCATCTTCAGTCATTAAGTCTTCCGTTGCCGAATTTGTATTGACCTCTTCCGTTCATTCGCCCTCCATCTATGTACTGTTTGCTTTCTTAACGGCAGTCAGTCTTTACGTCATTTGGTTCGGTCTTTTCTACGCTTTAGCAAATCCGAAAGTCAAGCGAATCTTCAGCATTGTCATCTGGATCTGTGCCATCTCTGGCATCGTGAACTATATGGCTTTTGGTGACAACACCAACTCCCTGACACAGGACCTTCGTTTCGAAGTTGCCCAGACTTTCCCGTTTGCACGTAAAGTCTGGGATATTGTTGCAATCGTTGCAATCATCGCCGTTGTGATCCTCATCTTTAAGTTCAAGAAAGAGCACATCATCACCTTCATCTCACCGGTACTGCTTCTTGCAGTCGGTGCGATGGCCTGCTTCAATGTCTACAGCATCGAGAAAGAGATGCCGGAGATTCGCCGTGTCATCAATGAAAGTGCCGAAGACGGGAAGCCAACACTCATGCTCAGCCAAACTGAGCCAAACGTTATTGTGCTGATGCTGGACCGTTCTGTCTCAGCCTACGTTCCGTACATGATGCAGGAGAATCCTGCTCTCGCTTCACAGTTCTCTGGCTTTACTTACTATCCGAATACACTTTCCTACGGCACCAGAACACTAGTTGCTGCACCGGCGCTCTTCGGTGGATATGATTTCACGCCGATCAATACCGACAAGCGTACGGATGTTTCTCTGGAAACCAAGCATAACCAAGCACTCCTGACGATGCCGATCCTCTTCTCTGAAGCTGGCTACGACGTCACAGTCATGGACCCACCTTACGCAGGATACAGTCAGGTTCCGGACCTGTCCATCTATGACCCGTATCCAGAGATTAAGGCATACAACACCGAATTCGGTCAATTCCGTACCTCAGACGATATTCAGGACATCATTCAAGAAACATGGGAGCGAAACTTCTTCTGCTATGGCTTCATGAAGGTCTGCCCGCTTGTCTTCCAGACTACGGTATACTCAGCTGGTGTATATTTCCAGCCAGGCACTTCGACCACTGCACTGATTCAGAGCGGCAATATCGATCGATATGCTGTACCAAGTGCCCTCATGGATTCCTTCTTGAATTCTTATGAGGTACTCAAGGCTCTGCCTTCGATTACAAATGCTGAACCTTCAGATACGGGTTCCTTCATCCTGATGCAGAACAGTACCACGCATAACATCATTCCGCTTCAGGAACCTTCCTATGAACCGATTGATATCGTAGATAATTCAGAGTATGATTCGGCACATGCTGACCGTTTTACTTACGAAGGCAAGTCCATCAAGATGGAGACCACCTATCAACTGGCCCATTACCAGAGTAATATGGCCGCCTTCATCCAACTTGGAAATTGGTTCGATGAACTACGTGCACTGGGCGTATATAATAATACAAGGATCATTGTCGTATCTGACCATGGATGGGGCCTGGAACACGATGATGATCGAATCTTCGGCAAGCAGTCATCGGATGCCATCTATAATCCATACGATACCATGGGATACAACCCAATTCTTCTTGTCAAGGATTTCGGTTGTGAAGGTGATTTTGCCACAGATTATACCTTTATGACCAATGCTGACACACCGTATCTGGCCATGAACAATCTCTTCGAGAATCCGGTAAATCCGTTCACGAATCAGCCGATGTTCCAACCGGAAGCCAAGAATGCTGATAAACAGTATATTCTCTATACAGACAACTGGTCACCAAATTCCAACACTGGAAACAAGTTTACCAATACCATCTGGTTCTCCTGTTCGAAGCAGAATATCTTGGACAAAGAAAACTGGAAGAAAGAGGACAAAGAACCATGAACCCATCATTATTGAGACTTTATATCGACCCAGGAACGGGTTCTATGCTGTTCGCCATCCTGATTGGCCTTCTAGGTGTAGCTCGTTTCGCATTCAAAGGCCTTTGGGTCAAGCTTCGCTTCCTTCTCTCTGGAGGAAAGCAGAAGGAAAACCTTGATAAAGCAATTCCTATTGCCGTTTTCTCTGATGACAAGCGCTACTGGTCGGTCTTTGAACCGCTTCTTCGAGAATTGGATAAGCGCGGCGTAGACTGTGTATATATGACCGCTTCAGAAGATGATCCGGGTTTAAAGCAGACAGAAATGAGCCATGTAAAAACCGAATGTATTGGTCCGGGCAACAAAGCATTTGCGAAACTTAATTTCTTGAAAGCAACCATACTCGTTTCTACTACGCCAGGACTGGATGTCTATCAATGGAAGCGTTCCAAGGATGTGAAGTACTATGTTCACATTCCGCACTCACCTGCCGAGATGACGACCTATCGTATGTTCGGAATCGACAATTACGATGCGCTCTTGCTTTCTGGTCAGTTCCAGATCGATGACACACGCGATCTCGAGGAGATTCGCAAACTGCCGGCCAAGGAACTCGTGTTGACAGGAAGTCCTTTCATGGACGAGAAGGCTCGAAAATTCAAGGAACGTCAAGTTTCTTCGGATGCAAGTACCGTTAATAGTTCAACTCGTACTGTATTACTTGCACCATCATGGGGCACAAGCAGTATCTTAAGCCGTTATGGTTCTGATTTTATCAAGGATCTTCTAGCTACCGGCTATCACATTATCGTACGTCCACATCCCCAGTCTTTCACCTCTGAGAAAGATCTGATGGACAAGCTGATGGCCGAGTTCCCAGAGAACGATCAGCTCGAGTGGAACCGAGATTCAGATAACTTCGATGCACTAAATCGTTCAGATATTCTGATTTCTGATTTCTCTGGCGTCATCTTCGATTTCTCGTTGGTTTTCGATAAGCCGGTCATCTGTGCGGATACTGAATTTGATGCATCGCCATACGATGCATGGTGGCTCAAGCGTCTCCCGTGGGGATTAAGTGTCATTCCACGTCTGGGTGCCAAGTTGACCAAAGAAAACCGAGCTGACCTTAAGAAAATGATTGACGACTGTTTGGAAGATGAAAGCTTCACAGAGAGTCGTCATCAGGTACGCGATGAAGCGTGGGCATATCAGGGTGAAGGTGCCACCCGTATGGCTGATTATCTTGAGCGTAAGTTGTCTACATTCGCTAAAGAGAAAGAGACATCTCAAAACCAAGACAAGAATTAGGATTATAAATTAGACAAATAGTTCATGAAATTCTGTTTGTTCTCTAGAGCAGTAGTGGTCGGACGACCTAGATCCTCACGTGCACCAATGGAACACTTGACCTCGATCAAACAGAGGTCATTCCGTCCTTTGACTAGTGACAGTTCGCGATCCAGCGACTCAAAATCATCTACGCGAACTGCATAGGGATATCCACACGCTTTCGCTACTGCAACAATATCTACTTGATCCATTACAGTTGGCATACCACCGACTGTCTCATGCGCGCTGTTGTTGATTACGATGTGAACCAGATTCTTGGGGGCATTGGCACCCAAAACTGCCATCGAACCCATATGCATCAGAACTGCCCCATCCCCATCGATACACCAGATCTTCTGATTAGGTTTATTGATCGCCACACCGAGTGCGATAGAGGAACTGTGTCCCATAGAACCAACAGTCAGGAAGTCATATTTGTGATCTTGACCATTTGCCACACGTGTTTCAAAAAGTTCACGTGAAGCTTTACCTGTCGTAGAGATAATCGGATCTTCTTCACTCACCGCAACAATATGCTGGATGATCTCTTCGCGCAACATCTTGTAGTCGTTCTCATAGACTACTTTCTCATCGAAAGAGAGTGCCCCCTTACGAATGACAAAAGCTACGTCTTTACCGGACGCCAAGACATCACGGAATTCTGCCATTTTGCCTTCTACTTCTTCATCAGTCGTGTCTTTTCCGATTGCAAAATTGGCAATACCCATATCATCCAGAAGTTTGACGGTCACTTCACCTTGATAAATATGCTGAGGTTCATCGTGAACACCAGGCTCACCGCGCCATCCAATGATAAAAATCATCGGAATCGCATACACTTTATCATTAAGAAGACTTGCAACTGGGTTGATGATGTTGCCCTCACCACTATTTTGCATATACACAACTGGGGTTTTACCCGTTGCGAGGTGATAACCAGCCGCAAGTGCCGTGCAATTACCCTCATTCGCCGCTATCACGTGATGCTTTGCATCAATACCATAGGTATGCATCAAGTAATTGCAGAGTGATTTGAGTTGGGAATCCGGAACTCCTGTATAGAAATCCGAATCAATGATTTGTACTAACTTCTCAACTTTCATGTAGTTCTCCTCTTCTTTACACAATCAGATCTCATCAATCAGAGTGATAATATTCTTAATAGACATCAGGCGATCGTCTACTTCCTTCGCACGATGATTCTTCAAGATATCCTCTGCAGTCTTCTGCATAGCGGGAAAAGCACTTCGTGTGAGCTGGTTGGCATAGATAACGATATTTACACCATGCGCACCAAGCTCTTCTTCTGTTACCATGTTGAAGCTTGTCGGTACTACAACGATTGGGGTCTTGTTGTCTTCGCTTCTAAATCGATCACAGAAGGTAAGAATCTCCTCCGGATCTTTCTTTCTGCTATGAATCATGATACCGTCAGCGCCAGCTTGTACAAATGCACGCGCACGTTCCAATGCATCTTCCATGCCTCGTTCCAAGATCAAGCTCTCAATACGAGCGATGATCATGAAATCATCTGTCAACTGTGCTTTCTTACCTGCTGCAATCTTGGCTGAGAAATCCTCAATGGTTGCCTGGGTCTGTTCTACTTCAGTACCGAATAATGAGTTCTTCTTTAGACCTGTCTTGTCTTCGATAATGACTGCAGAGACCCCAAGTCTTTCGAGACTTCTTACTGTATAGACGAAATGCTCGGTCAATCCGCCGGTGTCGCCGTCGAAAATGATTGGCTTGGTGGTTACTTCGGTAATATCCTCAATCGTACGGAAACGCGAGGTCATATCTACCAACTCAATATCTGGCTTTCCTTTCGCCGTACTGTCACAAAGCGAGCTGACCCACATGGCATCGAATTGGTCGAGTTTTCCTTCGTTCTCTACTACGGTTTTCTCTACAATCAGACCCGTCAGTCCACTATGCGCTTCCATGGTCTTTACGACCGGCGTCATGGACAGAAGCTGGCGAAGTCTCTTTCTTCGATATTCTGGCATTGCCAATTTCTCACGAAGCTGCATATCAACCTTGTGAACATCTTCGTCATAGGTATAAGGTATGTCAATAATCTCTCCTCCATATTCCTTCAGAAGGTTCTCTACATGGTCGCGAATCGTCTTCTCCGGTCCATTCTGCCAGTTATCACCATGCACTACGTAATCAGGATGAATCAGTGCAATCACATCATCGTAGTGCATCTTCTCCTGAAGCACCACTTCATCAACTCCCGGAAGAGAACGATAGAGCTTCAGTCTCTCCTCCTGAGAAACTGTCGGGAAACGATTGTAACGAATCAATGCACAATCTGACAGACATCCGACAATGACACGCCCCAATTTCGAAGCTTCTTTGAGAATGTTCAGGTGTCCTTTATGGATCACATCAGTACAGAAACAAGTATATACCGTCTTAATTTCTTCTCCCATTTTCTATCTCCTCGATTCTTAGCTGTTGTAATGTACCGGCACGCTGACGCCCGTTGTTTCCAGAGCTTCTTTAAACACTTTGAAAAACGATTCGATGTCGGGCTCGTCGATGGCACCCAAGGCACAAAGACGGAAAGTATTCGTGGTTGAGATTTTTCCAGGATAAATGGTAAAACCTCTTTCATAACAGTAGTCATGAATCTTCTCAAAACTGAAGTTCGGATCGTCTGGATAGATGGCAGAGGACACAAGCCCTGTCCGCCATTCCGGGCGAATCACCTGACGGAAACCCAATTCATCGAGTCCTCGATTAATCGCATTGAATACGCGGGTATGACGTGCCCATTTATTCTCTTCTCCCTCGGCCCAATACTCTTTCAGTGCTTGGAGTGTCGCATAGATGGTCTGTACCGGCGGGGTAAAGTGCATCTCTCCAGTCTTCTCAAAGCAATCATATTGCAAGAATAAGTTACAGTAATAACTACGTCTCGGATAGTTTGCAGATTCTTCAATGATGGCGCGATTTCCAATTACAAAAGAAAGTCCTGTCATGGCCATCAAGCCTTTCTGTGCGGATGCCATGCAGAAATCAATGTTCCACTTCTCTATATCAATTGGAACCATTGCGTAAGTACTCGTCGTATCTACGGTAAAAATTGCGCCATAACGATGAGCCAATGCGCCAATCTCAGAAATCGGATTACAGATGCCGGTTCCTGTCTCGTTGTGAGTCGTGTGTATCAGTGCAATATCAGGATTATTCTTCAGTGTCTCCTCAATCACAGCAAGGTCAGGAAGTTGATCAACAGGAAATTTCAAATCTATATAAGGAAGTCCATATCCTTGTAGAATCTCTACTGCACGGGTGGAATAAGCTCCATTATTAATCACCAAAGCTTTCTTTCCCTCAGGGAGCAATGAATTGAGACACACATCGATATTGATTGTGCCAGAACCACAGAATAGCACCGATGTATATTTCTCCAAATCACCGTGAACTATTTTTACAAGGTCTTCACGAAGTCCCTTCATGAGGTCGGCAAACTCTTTCTCGCGAGGGCAAATATCCGGCACAACTTGTGCATATTTAACTGTGTCCGTGGTCGTTGACGGACCTGGATTTAATAGAATGTTTCTCTTGATTGATTCCATATTACTGCTCCTATCGTGTACGAAGATGTGGCAAAATCACTGTCATACATCGTATGACTTATCGATTTCCTTGAGCTCACGGAATGTATCAATTTCTACAATATCTTCAGCCTGGCAGGCACGCACCGCAACTTGATAGTTCTCCTTGCAGTACACAAGCGGTACCTGCTCCCAGTAACGTTCACGTCCACCTGGACCTGTAAAAACTTTCTCAATATCTGTCGACAGCTTCTCGCCATCTTTCTGATCCCAGTAGGAAATACCAACCATCTGCCAGCAATTCTCACCGCCAACCTTCTCTTCGCGGATGACACCGTCCTTTACTACGAAACACCAGTCGTCTGTACGTTCAACGGGAATAGCAAGGAAATCAGAAGTATAGTGATACTTTGTAATGATCTTCGGATTGGAAAGCAGGAGGTCCGCTTCAAATACGTAAGCATTGGAAAGCAAAGACCTTGCAATCATGGAGCTGGAAATGTTGTTGGCTTCGTTATAGACCGGATTATCCATGAAATGAACCATTGGATACTTATAGAGCAATTGATCGAACTGTTCACCCAGATAACCACGTACAATATAGATTTCCTCGATTCCTGCCTCCAATACTGCATCCAGAAGCGTATCGATAATGCGTTTACCATGAACACGAACCAACGGTTTCGGAGTATTCAGCGTGATTGGAACCATTCTAGAGCCAAATCCAGCTGCAATAAAAATCGCACGCTTCGCACGGTACGGCTCCAAAACCATGATTCCTTTCTCTGTCACCTTTCCGTTCAGAATTAATGCCTGTTCGGTTAATTCTTTGCACACTTTATTAATGGTACCAAGGGAATGACCCGTCACATTCTCTAAGTCCCTCTGAGACAGTGATGATGGGGATTCAACCATAGCAACAAGGATATCAAACTGTTTTCTGGACAATGACATAAGCGCACTCCTTTTGTTCATTTCTATATGATTCTCGTTTGAAAATGAACAGTTTAATTATATACATTAAACATGAGGTGTCAATCTAATTCCTTTCTTCTTCTCGCTCCATCTCTTATGCTTCACAAATGCTAAAGATAATAAGCATACAAAAATGACACTATTTGTTTATTTATACTTGACTCAGAGTTTAATCGCGTTATAATCATACTGTTTGTTTAGTAATCGTAAATAACAGGTTTAGAATTAGAATGCAGAAAGGTTGTTGGCTATGGATGTAGATACTGCGAATGCCATGATTGGTCTAAAGCTGAAGAACCTTAGAAAACAGTATGGTTTGACACAACAGGAGCTCGCCGACCGCGCAGAATTAACCAAGGGATTTATCTGTCAGCTTGAAAACGGGCAGGTTTCGCCGTCTGTCGTGACACTTTTCGATCTGATCGAGTGTCTGGGCACTACTCCTTCCGAGTTTTTTAAGGAAGATAACCAAGAACAGATTGTTTTTCGCACAGAAGACTATTTCGAGAAAACCGATGACGGTGGAAATGTTACCTGTTGGGTCGTTCCTTCCGCCCAGTCCAACCAGATGGAGCCAATTCTCATGACCATTCAACCCGGTCAGAAAACCGAGGAAGATACACCTCACAACGGCGAAGAATTCGGCTATGTACTGTCCGGTCGGGTTATCCTTCATCGAGGTGATCGAAAGAAAGAGGTAAAGACTGGTGAGAGCTTCTATTTTGAAGCAGACCGCTCGCATTATCTCGAGAATCCAGGCAAGCGACCTGCGAAGATAATCTGGGTCAGCACACCACCATCGTTTTAATTACAAAAATCTATTTATATAAAGAGAGGGTAAATCAAATGGAAAACAGTGAAAACATTATCGAACTGAAGCATATTACCAAGTCGTTCGAAGACGGGTTTGCTGCAGTCACAGACTTCAATCTAGAAATCAAGCGTGGCGAATTTGTCACGTTCTTAGGACCTTCCGGATGTGGTAAAACGACTACACTTCGCATGATTGCAGGATTTGAGACGCCTACAAGTGGCGAAATTCTATTAAACGGCGAGGATATCTCACATCTTCCGCCACACATTCGTCCAATCAACACAGTGTTTCAGCGTTATGCACTTTTTCCGCACATGAATATCTATGAGAACATTGCTTTCGGCTTAAAGCAGAAGAAAACTCCTAAGTCCGAAATCAAGAAACAAGTCAAGAAGGTTCTTGAACTTGTTGATTTGGAAGGTTTCGAGCGGCGTAGCGTCTCCACTTTGTCCGGTGGTCAGCAACAGCGTGTTGCGATCGCCCGTGCATTGGTCAACAAGCCCGAGATTCTGCTACTTGACGAGCCACTGGGTGCATTGGACCTGAAGATGAGAAAAGAGATGCAACTTGAATTGAAGAATATGCATCGCGAACTTGGTATCACCTTTATCTACGTTACCCATGATCAGGAAGAAGCATTGACGATGTCTGATAAGATCGTAGTCATGTCCGCAGGCGAGATTCAGCAGATCGGTTCTCCTGAAGACATCTATAACGAGCCAAAGAATACTTTTGTCGCCGACTTTATCGGTGAGAGCAACATCTTCAATGGCATCATGACAGGTTCCATGAAGGCACGTTTTGCCGGCGGTGAATTCGTCACCGTAGATGATGTGAAAGAGGGCACCCAAATTACAGCAGTCATTCGTCCAGAAGACGTCCAGATCGTCGCCCCGTCTGAAGGTCAGATCAAGGGCCAGGTCACCGATGTTATCTTCAAAGGTATGCATTATGCAATTACCGTTGAATCCGGTCGATATGAGATGATCATCCAGAGCACAAAAAGTGCAAAGATCGGTGACGAGGTAGGTCTTCTGGTTGAACCAGACGGCATCCACATCATGATTGCAGATGATAACACCAACTACTTCAACGTAGATATGAATCGTGACCACCGTCTGGAGTATAACGGAACTATCCTAGATACCAGTCTGACAAAGATTATTCGCGGAAGTCGCCGTAACGAAGATAAGCAGTTGGTAGATGCCAATGGCGAGATTATAGATCCGACTAAGATTCGTATCATTGCAGCCATTGAGCCATGCGACATTAAGATGACAGACAACGTCGAAGAAAGCCTTGTCGAAGGTGTCATCACCAGCCTGATTTATAAAGGCGATCACTATAGTTATGTTGTCAATACCGAAGTTGGTCAGGATTTCATTGTCGATGATGAATACCTTTGGAACATGGACGACCATGTTGGTCTGATCCTGCCGATTGAGAAAATGAAGTTTACCGTAAAGAAGTAAGGAGTAACGGACATGAAGTTTTCTAGAAAAGTCTTAGGAATACCATATGCCGTATTCCTGTTGCTATTCGTAGTCGCACCGCTTCTCGTGCTGTTCTACTACGCATTCACCAATGGTGATGGGCAATTCACTGTAAGTAATTTTACCGGATTCTACACAGATCCGAACGCATTGGGCACACTTTGTTACTCATTTGCATTATCTTTCGTTACGACACTATTCTGTCTTCTGCTTGCATATCCGACTGCCTATTTTCTCGCAACAAGTCGTATCAAGGCCAAGAGTGTCGTCATCATGATTTTTGTGATGCCGATGTGGATCAACTTCTCCCTACGTATCACCGCACTGAAAGAGATCTTGGATGTCATTGAGGGAAATCTCTCCGCATATCCTTTCCTCAACTCTGTGCTGGGCATGACTTACGACTTCCTGCCTTTCATGATTTTGCCAATTTATAACGTCATCGTGAAATTACCTAAATCACTGACAGAAGCCGCTCGCGACCTCGGCGCCTCGCCATTGCGTGCTTTCCTTCACGTCACACTCCCGATGTCAGTTCCTGGCATCGTAAGCGGTGTCTCAATGGTATTTCTGCCTGCTATGACCAACTACGTCGTTCTGGATATGCTCTATAACAGCACATACATCATGGGTAGCTTAATCGGTAGCTACTTCTCTTCCGACAACTGGCACGGTGGTTCGCTCATCGCCCTTGTTCTACTCTTGATCATTTGCCTGTTCACACTATTCTCCAATTCGTTTGAATCAGACGAATCATCTGTCAGAGGGGGTGCTTTGTTATGAGAAAAGTATTAACTCCTGTATTTATTAGCTTTATGTTACTATTCCTTTATGCGCCGATACTGATTCTGGCCTTCTACAGTTTCACCAACGCCTCGCAGATTGGTGCTTTCCAATCATTCTCGTTGCACAACTATGTGACTCTGTTCACTACAGACGAACTTCGCGAGATGATTCTGAGTACGATTATGCTCGCACTTGTCTCTTCCTTGTTGGCAACCATTCTTGGTACACTCGGTGCAATCGGTTCCTTCTATTCGAAGTCTCGGGTCAGTCGAATTTACAATTCTGTAAACCAGATTCCAGTCATCAACGCTGATGTAGTAACCGGCTTCTCTGCCTGTATTCTCATTGTTGTAGTATTTGGCATCAGCAAAGAGACCTATATTCCATTGGTCATCGGGCACACCGTCCTTTCTGCACCATTTGTTTACCTATCTGTCATGCCAAAACTGAAACAGATGGATTCTAGTCTCTACGAAGCTGCACTGGATCTGGGTGCTACGCCGATTAAGGCCCTGTTCAAAGTAATCATTCCTCAGATTGTATCAGGCATCGTGTCCGGATTCATGCTGGCGGTTACACTGTCGCTGGATGATTATTTCATCGCAACATACACCAAGCCTGCAACATTTGATACCATCAGCACCTACGTCGTCAATGCAACAAGAGGCTCTCACACTGAGATCAAAACAGCGCTCTGGGCACTGTCCACCGTCATCTTCGTACTGGTACTGCTCATCGTCCTATCTATGAATCTCTATACGATTCGACATAATTCTGCGGCATCCCGCAGTGAAAGGAGCAAAGTATGAAGAAGACTTCTCTAAAAATCACTGCAGCTTTGCTGAGCCTTCTATTTCTTCCACTGATGACGCCCACTTTCTCCAACGCCAAAGTTCAGGCGTCCAGCGACGAAGTCGTCCTCCGCATCTGTAACTGGGAAGAATATATCGATGAGGGAGGCTGGGAAGATAGCGATTTGATTGATCTTGATAGTGGTGATATCTTCGGCGAGAACGCTTTGGTTGAAGATTTCGAAGAATGGTACTATGAGACATATGGTACACGCGTTCGCGTAGAGTATTCCACATTCGGCACCAACGAAGACCTCTATAACATGCTGACACTTGGTGATGTGTACGATCTTGTTTGCCCATCCGAGTACATGATTATGAAGCTTATGGCCGAGGATCGTGTACAGCCGTTGTCAGATGATTTCTTCGATGAAAGCAATGAGTATAACTACTATGTTAAGGGCGTCTCCCCTTATATCCGCAATATCTTTGAAACACACGAGATCAACGGTGAGAAATGGAGTCGCTATGCGGCTGGCTATATGTGGGGTGTAACAGGTTTTGTCTATAACCCGGAAATCGTCTCCCGTGAAGAAGCCTCCACCTGGCATCTCATGGACAACGAGAAGTTTGCACACCAGGTGACCATTAAGGATAACGTACGCGATTCCTACTTTGCTACAGTTGGTGCGGTTCAATCTGAATTGCTGATGTCGGACTCTTTCCGAAATGATCCTGATTACGCGCAGAAACTTCAAGATGTAATGAACGACACTTCACCAGAAATGATTCAGAAAGTTCAAGACTACTTGCAGTCTGCCAAAGATAATCTTTACTCCTTTGAGACCGACTCAGGCAAAGCTGATATGGTTACTGGCAAAGTTGTAGCAAATCTGCAGTGGTCAGGTGATGCCGTCTACACCTTAGACTTGTCTGACGAGGATGATTTCTATCTAGAGTGGGCCGTTCCGGAAGAAGTGACAAATGTATACTTCGATGGTTGGGTCATGCTCAAGTGTGGCGTAGAGGGAAATTCAGAACGTCAGAAAGCAGCGGAAGCCTTCATCAACTTCGTTTCCCGTCCGGATAATGCCATCCGCAATATGTACTACATTGGCTACACATCCGTTATCTCTGCATCCGAAGATGGAAGAATCTTAGAGTATCTCGATTGGAACTATGGTGCAGAAGAAGACGAAGAGAATCCTATAGACTATTCAGTCGCCCTATTCTTCGCCTCAGAGGAAGATGATCCTGAAGATTATGTCCTAACCGTTCCAGAAGAACAGCTGAAAAGGCAACTTAGTGCACAATATCCATCTGAAGAAGTTTTGCAACGTGCTTCCATCATGGTATACTTCAATGAGGAAGTTAGCAAAGCAACCAACCAAATGTGGATTAATGTTCGTTGCTATAACATTAAGAATGTACCAGTATGGGGCTGGGCGCTTGCCGCGTGCATCTTTGCACTTCTAGTTTCTTTTACTATTCGAAAGAAACGTGAAGCCCGCCAGTTTTCCTAAAACACGGCACTGCTACCCAACGAAAAAGGAGAGGGGAAAATGATGAGAACTAAATCAAGAGAAGTACTTGCCAGTATTTTGCTTCTTACAATCGCACTTTCTGTAGGTGCTTGTAAGAAGAAAGTCAAGACGTTCGAGAAAGTAAGTCGACAAGAGTTTTCCAAGGCTTTAGACGGCATCGACGTGCATGCAGACGAGATTATGGTCTTCGAGGATAATGATCCATTGTCCACCGTGATGGACGATCATTTCGGCGAAGGAAGCAAATATGCTCTGATTGCTCAGAAGAATGGTATTCTTTTCTCATATATCGAGTATTCTTCTGCTGACTTTGCTCACTATTACATTGATTCCTATTTTGGAGATCATAACAATCTCTCACGTGACAAACGCAAGGAAGAGTGCGAGATCAAGCTCTTTGATGACTATGGTTATATACTCATTGACTTTGAGAAGTATGGCATTCAATTCTATGGTGGAATCTATCAGAAAGACAATACAGTAATCGTTGTATCGAATGATAATTCCGAACACGTATATAGTGACAAGGCACTCATTGATATGTTCTTAGATCTCATCAATTATCCGAAGCCGTAAATTCGGAAGAATCGCATCCACTCGTAATCGATAGGCTGTCTCAAAGAAATGCTCGTTGGCAATATGCTAACCATTCTTCTCTGAGGCAGCCTTTCTGATTTGTTTCTTATCTCTTTCAGAGAGAAAAACGATTCCGTCAGTACCCCACACATCGAGACATATATTAAGAAATTGACCCAAAGCTGTCCTATAAAAAATAAGAAATCCCTAGAAATATGGCTTTCTAATGGTCGAGGTGACAGGGTTCGAACCTGCGACCCCATGCTCCCAAAGCACGTACGCTACCAACTGCGCTACACCTCGTTGCTTTCGCGAGACTTATTATACCATTCCATATAGAGAATGCAATATCTTTTTGAAATTTATTTTCGAAAGAGCTTTATCCAAGAAGTTTGTGAATTGCAGCATCTGCTTTACGCATGATCTCTTCTCGGCCAATATA
>JAZLMM010000040.1:0-42257 GCA_045598705.1 Oscillospiraceae bacterium | reverse complement strand
TTCTTACAATTGTTCCGGTTTGGAAGGTCTATTACACGGTTACGAATTCAACTTATGCGAATGAAGATATTGTATCCTACGGTGAAGTCTACCTCAATGCGGTTACAGGTGACTCGCTCTATTCTTCCAAGTATGGACCATATGCGAATGAGAAACTATATCCTGGTGAAGATGAGATTTGAAGGTCAGGCTTTTGCCCCCCTCGCAAACTATCATCTACTCATAAGGAAGTAAGAAAGAACATGGATAACAGTATTGATAGAGACTTCGAATTATGCTGTCATGGAAGTCCCACGGGAATTGCTTTACCAAGCACTAGACATGCTTCAGGCATATGCGATGTTGCTTATGAGGTCTGAAGCTGGGAATTGATTACTGGCAGAAAAAGCAATCAGCACGATTCGAACAGCAGTAATCCCTATATGACAAGAAATTGAAAAAGACGAAAATGTAAAAATTTTATGAAGTACGCTGTTACACTACGTTTAACAGATTAGAGTGGCATTTACAATGCCACTCTAACTCTATCCTGATATCAAAAAGTGAGAAGTAATTCACTTGTGTAAGGGGGCTTGTTCGTGGGTAGACGTAGTAAATTGTGGGTGTTGTTGTTATTACTTTCTTCTATGATTGTAAATTTGACAGGGTGTTCTCTAGTTGGGCAAGCGATAGGTTATACACTTCTCGTTTACTTAATCATATATATTCCAATTGGAATTGTGTTCGGTATTGGTACAAATAAAATAATCGAGAACAAAGGATATAGAGAAAATTGGTTCTGGTGGGGCTTCTTTTTTACAGGCGTCGCAATGATCGTTGCGGCTTGCAAACCGGAAAATAGAACTACATATACATCTTCCAATCGCCAAATCCGCGCCGAGTCACAGAATCAGTGGAGATGTTCATGCGGCAGATGGAATTACAATTATCTGACCGCTTGTGAATGTGGCTTGAGAAAGGTCGAGTCTGTAGCACGTGCTAAAGCGAGTGCTGGACAATTGAATAGTAATGAATGGCGTTGCGTATGCGGTCGCGTAAATCCCAGTTACATGGGGACTTGTGCTTGTGGGAAGAGAAAAAGCGAGGCTTTCAAAGAAACGGAGATAAGAAATGAAGTGACAAAGGAATTAATTAGAAAGAAGACTGCTGCGGAGAAGGGTGGTACTACAATAGAAACTGTTGCGGAATCTCCGGCTTCTACCAAGATTTCCTCAGAACAGGAGAAGGTAAAACTGCTCAAAGAGTATAAGGAACTTTTTGACAGTGGCGTGATTTCAGAAGAAGAATTCAATGCGAAGAAGGCATCTATTCTGAAGGATTGAAACGAAAGGTTGAAGAGTAGCGCTGTTACGGATTAGATAATGGAGGGTAATGACAAGTGAAAAAGTTTTTTTGCTTTTTGATTATGAGTTGCATATTTTTAAGTATGTCAGGTTGCGATGATGTAAGTAACAGAATCGAAACTAGAAGTACTGATTCTGAGATTTCAATGACGACACAAATGGATAGTGGGTTACAAACAACGCAAAGTGTTCCAACTACAATTGAATCAACAACCGAAACTACACAAGTAAAACCGAAGAATTACTATAAGATTCGATATGATAGATATAAGCGTGTGAACAGTTATTTTTCGGAGAATCTAGCTTGGGTTTACTATGAGGAGGGGCCCTATACGCGGGGAGGGCTTGCGCTAATTGATGATCAATTCAGAATAATTGAGTCTTTTGATACGAATGACATTGGTTTTATAAACTTGTCGACGAAGAAGTATGAAGATGGTGTAAGTGCGATTTATGGTGGGTATTCTTCTTCTATGTGTCAAGGGTTAATTACTGTTGATAAAGAAGGTCATTTCTTATTTGATAGCAGAAATTATAAAGACGGAGAGTATTTTTATTATTTGGGTTATGGGGATGAAGTCTTCGTAGCATTAGAAAATATAACTGGATTTTCTGCAAACGAATGGTATATATGTGAAATAAATAGTGATGGTGTGATTGAGAAGAAGACTCGTATTGAGGACTATGAATGGGACAAACAGACTATAAAATTAGCCTACTATGGAGATGGTATTTTCTGTTGCAAGTTTGATATTTTTAATGATGTGATATATAACAAAAAAACGGGTGCATTTTTCGTTACTTCACATTTGAAATCACAATTATCGTCTGATACATCTCTTTATGGTAGTTTTGATGATGGTGGTGTATATGCAGTGTCAGGAAGCTTTATAACATCTGGTGATTTGCAAAACGAAAGCACTTGCGACGAATGGTACAACACTCGTGGAGAGACAATATTTTTTACAGATGGTTTTGCTGGGGATGAACCATTTGGTGAAGGTGTTGGTTATTCGTGTTTTGATGTGAAAGGTTACTACAATTCAGATGGAGAGTTGGTAGTGCCAATTCCAGAGGAGTGGGATGTGTGTTTCGCAGGAGCGTTTTCGGGTGGCTATGCTGCATTATCACTCTATGGTTCGGATGGCAATAAATATTTTACTGTAATAGACAAAAATGGAAATCCACAGTATGCTCCCAAAAAAGGAACGGTAGATGTGCGAGCGTGGCATGGGTATCTTATTTGTGATGGATATATATATGATCCTCATGGGAATGTAGTACAGGATTGGAATACTATTGGCAACGAGTTCTCTATTGGCGGATACTATGATATGGATTACAGAATTGGTTATTTTATCGTAGGCGGTGGCTACACAATAGTAATTGATAATAATCAATACATATATTACCTTGATACTTATGGAAATAAAGTGGATACCGTGTGGGATTGATATATTCATGGTGGATGCGTTGTGAGAAGGTTATGTTCTGTTTATTTGGTGTATAAACAGCAGTAATCCCTATATGACAAGAAATTGAAAAAGACGAAAATGTAAAAATTTTATGAAGCACGCTGTTACACTACGTTTAACAGATTAGAGTGGCATTGTAAATGCCACTCCAACTCTATCCTGATAAAAATCGGACAAACAATAGGTTAAGGTGTAGAGAGGGGTGAGTATATGTGGCTTCTTGTTGTTGTTATCATTATTTTCATCGTTGCGGTTGTGATTGCAAATCATAAGCATAATGAGATGGTAAATAGCGGCGTGATTGCTCATCGAGATACTGATTTCATGCAAAGGGCAGAAGAGTTTCAGGTCACAAATGTATCTGATGCAGATGTGAAAAATGCTGTTGCAAAGCTTTTCTTGTCAGAAATATCTGTCTCCTATCAGGCAATGTCGAATGGAATGATTAAGTTTTCCGGTCAGGGCTGGAATGCAACTTTGTCTAGACAGAGCAAAGCGGATGACTCCTCTGCACTCTATCGTTTTCAATTTAACAATTTTGTTACCAGATATTCTGCTCCACAAGGTGGACTGAGCGCAAATAAACTTCTGACGTTGATAGAGAAAATGTTTGTGTCATTGGATCCAAAGACGCAAGCACGCTTTGTTCAAGTGAACTATGACACGACCAGAATTTGACAAACGAAGGAGAGAAGGATATGGCAAGAAGAGTAAGTCTTTCATTATCTATGGCTGCAATAGCAGGCGGAGTTACAGCTGTGGCGGTTTCAGAGACGACGCATAATGATGCATTGGCAATTATTGCAACGCTTGGTGCATGTGCCATAACATTTGCTATTTTTCGACCGATTGAGAGATTGATTGAAGAGGCAAGTGACGCGGCTGTAAACAAAGTTGCGTCAAAGATTGGAGATTCATATCATTCTCGCCAAAATGGCAGTACCACTACTCGTGCGAGTGATTTTCATAGCCTTAATCAGAGAACGGGAATAGGTTCCGCTACAGGTGCATCTTCCAATTACCAGAATCGTGTTGATTCCGTAGTGCGCATTAAAGCGGACGCTGGACCAATTAATAGTAATGAATGGCGTTGCTTATGTGGTCACGCAAATCCGAATTACACGGGGACATGTTCTTGCGGAATGAGAAAGAGTGAGGCAATCAATGAAACAAAGAGAAGAAAAGAAGCGGCAAGAGAACTGATCAAAATAAAGGCTGCAGCAGAGAAGGGTGGTACTACAATAGAAACTGTTGCGGAATCTCCGGCTTCTACCAAGATTTCCTCAGAACAGGAGAAGGTAAAACTGCTCAAAGAGTATAAGGAACTTTTTGACAATGGCGTGATTTCAGAAGAGGAATTCAATGCGAAGAAAGCTTCTATTCTGAAGGATTAACCATCGGCGTACATTGAATTAAACAAATTTCTACTGTGCTTGAGGGTAATATGAAAAAAGTTTTGTGTTATGCTTACCAGTTTTAGATGATATGTGATAGATAGGTGCGGGCAATTCTGAGGAGGATTTTCGTTATGGGAAGAAGATTTTTTGTAGCGTTATTAACCCTAGTATTTACTTTGGGTTCTGTTGGATGTGAGTCAAGTGATGCTTCAAGTAAGGTAAGCGGTGTAAGTAGTAAAGACGAAGCTTCGAACATAAGTTCCGAGTTTGAAAGCGATGAATCTACACTGACGAGTTCTCAGGATACAGAGCCTACTACGCTTGCTACGCCTACGCCGATTCCTGTGGAAACGGTTACAATATTCCTTCAGACAAAAGAGGAAGATGATGCTTACCCCAGTGAATCATGGTATCGTGAGTATAATGATTGTGGCTATACAACACACTATAAGAAGTATGAAAGAGGTGTTTTGCTCACTGAAAGTACCATATCGTATTTCTCTGATAATATAGCGGAACAGCAAAGTATTGTTAAACAATATTACGAAGATGGAATACTTTCTTCAGAAACTACTACGGATTACGATGAGGAAGGGAACAGAATTCGAGTTCGTTCTATTACCTACGATGATAATGGAGTTATTTTGTCAGATGTTACGACGGATAGTATTTATGAATTAAATCCAGATAACAAACCAGATGTAGAAGAAGAGTGCGAATATGATTCTGAAGGAAGGTGCATTTCAAAGAAACGCTGGTGGAAAAGAAGTGGTAAGTCTGAGTTTACGACGTATGAGTATTTCGATAATGGCGATTACATTGTTAATACATTGAATAAAGATGAAACAGTGGATGAGTCTTGTAAGTACAACAAAGATGGTCGAATGCTTGAAAAACGTGCTTATTCTAAAAATGGCGGACTTGTAGCCCTTACACAGTACAATGAAGATGGTTCAGGCGAGGCGATGGGATATGACAGTGCAGGAAATGTGACGAAGAAGTATCATTTTGATAGCGATGGAATTTACGATCAAAAATGTGAAATAAAGGACGGCGTTGAATTCTATACATTATCCACTGAATATAATTCAGATGGCAAGGCCTTGAGTCAGACTCTGCTGAATGACGACGGTGAACTAGTAAAGAGTGTAAGTGTTGAATTTGGCGACGGGTATGAAATCCGTACAAAAAAGATAACGGAAGCAAAAAGTAATATTCTTGCGTCTCCATGTGAAGAAATTACGAAATATGAGTTTGATGGAGATAGATTGATTAGAAGTACAACAGATTATTCTAGTGATACCGCTGGACAAAATCACCAGGTAATCGAATATGGATATGACAGCAATAATCGTCTAATCAGTAAAATTGATACGAGAAATGGTGTTGATGTTGGAACCGAGAACATCTTTAAGTACTATTGGACATATGATGAATACGGTAACAGCTTAACATATGATGAGGAACAGACTATTATCGATAACGGGTCTGCAAGAACTATTACAAGACATGTTGAATGTGCGTACGTGGCTGTTACTGTTCCAGTTGATCAAGCAGAAGACATGATACGTAGCCGCAATACAGGCACAATACCTTCTTCAGAAGATGCAATTGATTATCATACGAGATTGTGAAGAATAGTAAGTTCGTATAGTATAAGCAAGTAAGTGCAACAGCAAAGACAAAGAGGTTGTCTCAATAGTACTTTGAGGCGACCTTTTTTGTATGCCCGAAAACAGGGGCGAATTAGAATTCATAGAAGGAAACTTTGGAAAATGAAAAACCCCGAAACCGTAGTGGTATCGGGGTTTTCTCTTGGAGCCGATTGCGAGACTCGAACTCGCGACCTGCTGATTACAAATGGAAAAGAAGGTGTATTTCATCGTAGCATAAGATGGCATAAATGCCTGCGATTACGAGATTTTCCGAGATGAAAGGTTTCCTATCATGGCACATCTTTTTATATGTTTTCGAAAAATTGTTAACCAAATGTTAAGCCGAACACGACAAGCTACGAAATGTCTACATTCCTCGTAATTTATGTTTACTTTTTGAAATAAATTGTGTAAACTAAACACGGGAAGGTGGTGCTGACATATGTTCAATAAGAACCTTAAATATTATCGGTTACAAAAGAATATGTCGAAAAAAGAGCTGGCTGATAAATGTGGAGTGTCGGCTATGGCAATCACGCATTACGAAAGTGGTGAACGTAAGCCAGATATTGATATGATCAAGAAACTGGCTGAAGCTCTGGGTGTTTTTGTTGCGGACTTCCTGGTTGAACGAAATGCCTCTCTCTCTTTTGTTCACGGCGAATTCCGTAAGCAAGCCTCACTTTCAGAATCGAAACAGGAGTTTATAAGAGAGTCGGTTGAAGAGTATTTCAGCCGGTTCTTTGATGCTATTGAGTGTTTGGGTGGGAATCCGCTCCCAGATCCACCTTGTACGAAAATTCTTGAATGGAATAAGGACCCGGAGATTGATGCCAAAAATCTGAAACAAGCTCTCAAGTTCCCTGTAATCGGACCTATAAAAGAGCTTTATGCTGCACTTGAGAATTGTGGTTTTCTTATCTTTGAACTGAATTATGACTGCCGAAAGTTCAGCGGTATGAACGGAATGGTAAACCAGTATCCTTACATAGTAATTAACGCAAATATGACGCCTGAACGTAAACGATCTACGATAGTTCACGAGTTAGTCCATCTTATGTTTTCGCATAACGCGGATTTCGATGAAAAAGAGGAGGATCTGGCTACAGAGGTTTCGGGAGCTTTTCTAATCTCAAAGAGAGATCTTCTACGAGAGTTGGGTACTCGTAGGACTAGAGTGACAAAGGATTTTGTGCTTGTTTGTGAGGAATACGGAATATCATTATATCTTCTTGTGAAACGAGCAGAGTTGGCTGGTATTATTTCGTCTGCTTTAGCTAAGGACTTTTATATCAAAGCCAATAAAGCAGGATATAAAAAGAATGAACCAGTTCATATAAAGAATCCTGAAGCGCCTTCTCTTCTCAAACAGTTAGTTTATCGAGCTGTCAATGAGGAGGGGCTGTCTTTGACTCGTGGAGCAGAACTCCTTGGGACTGACGTATCTGATATAGAGCAGTTCTATGGATTGGCGGTGACGTAACTTGCAATATATCAGTAGTGACACCAATATATGGTTCGATTTCTATATGGTTTCATGTTTGGATATTCCTTTCAAGCTTCCATGCACCTTTATAATGTTTGGTGAAGCTCTTCGTAAGGAGATTATCCACCCACCGGGTTTGATTTCGGAATTGCAAGAAAAAGGGTTACAGGCAGTTGATATTGATACTGAAGAGTTCTATCTTGCCGAAGAGCTTCGTTCGAAGTATCGAAAGATTTCAGTTTATGACTCTATAGCACTGTCCATTGCAAAGTCACGAGGTATTCTGCTTGTAACGGGTGATAATGCTCTTCGACAAGCTGCGTTGAAGGAGTCTGTGAAGGTCCAAGGGACGATAGGCCTGTTGGACAGTGTTTATGAAAAGAAGCTCATAGGTCGGATGGAATATATATCTTGCCTGGAGCGGTTTAAAGAGCATCCTGAAAGACGACTTCCTGTTGATGAGATAGAAAAGCGCCTGAAAATGGAAAAAAGAAAGGGGGATGATGCCTATGGGGATTGAAATAAAAAACACCTTGTAAACAGCGCCAACCGTTTACAAAGTGTCACTTTTCGGATGTGTACATCACAAAAAGTAGGTTTGTTTAGTATGCCACATTCGAGAGGTGAATTCAATAATCGGACAGAAAATGTTCGGATTAAATTCATTTTTAGAGGAGGTATACGTATGAAAAAAAGTATACTAGACGATGGCTTTCAAGCCTATTTAACAGAGGGTGCATCCTTTGTCGGAGCACCTGGCATCCCAATGCTGATGAACTTGAATAATGCGCAGATTCCAAGAGATCTTTTGCCGTTTGGTAAAGCTCGTTCTTGTGAGAACAAACGGCAGTATATTCACTTCTATCAGTTCGACAATTGTTTCTCTTCTGTTTTGACTGCTACTGCGAAGTACATAGATGTCATGAAACAATATGATGGTGTGATTACTCCGGATTGTTCAATTCTGATAGGTCAATCTCCTTGCCTTCAGCAGACGAATACGTATATGAACCGAGCGGTGGGTTTCTTTCTGCAGAAGCAGGGAATTCCGGTAATTCCGAACATACGCTGGGGTGATAAGTCAACATATGATTTCTGTTTCTTAGGAGTTCCGAGGAACGGCATTGTATGCATTAGCACGCATGGATGCCTTCGTGATAAAAATCTACGAAAGATATTTAAAGCGGGAATCCCAGTTATGCTAGATGAATTGGAGCCAAAGACGGTTCTGATACATGGCTATATGCCAGAAGATGTATTTGGGGAATACATGCATCGATCACACTTTGTTCGATATGCAAGTGAGTATGAACGAACTCATCCAGAGAATGGAGGTGATACCAATGGGCCTAGGGTATAAAGGCGATACGGGTCATCATCATTCTGTGAGTGAAAACTTACCTGATCTCAAGAAAGATTATCCATTGAGAAAAGGCTATTTTGGATCAAAAGCTGATTCGAAAGATGATCGTGTTCGTCATATTTCATCGCCGGATCCGGCGACGACAGCAAAAGACTTCTATGATCGCATTGCGAACGGAGGAATTGAGAGTGATATCGTTGACAAAAATGGTAACATTAAAGGTGCAACTACAAAGATGGCTGATGGCACTGTTGTTACTTGGCGTGAGGTATCCAGTTCAGATGGTACACCTGCTGTTGATATAAATACAAGAAAAGTACGGACTCTGGCGGTCTGAAAGTTCAGAAGATACATTTTGTTAAGGAGTGACACGAGTTATGAAAACAATTGATATACGTTTAAAACAGTCTGAAGTGAACTTGCTTTGTTCCATGATTGGTAAAAATCTTATTGCGATTATGCATGATGAATTCCGATTTACCCCTACTAGCTCACAGGTGGTAAAGATGGTGACCGAAAATGATTCATCTTATCTCTACAGTTTTACTGAATGCCTCGATTATTTTGGCACGAAGGAAGATGTTGCGGTCTGGAGTGTGTCTGACACGAAACTGCCGATTATCGACAGTAAGTCATTCGTAAAAACACCAGTAGGTGAAGTTGTGAAAGGAATAACTCTTATCCAAGAGAATCAGCGCATGTTTGAAAATGGTGAACAGACCTATGATGTTTGGTTGACTCGTGGAATCATTATCGACGTCGGGGATCGCCAGATAGCTTTCGAGAAAGATGTATGGTTTTCTGAGGAGATAATTGTTCATCGAGGATATGAACTAAGCATAGAGTTTTCACCAACTGAAGACTTCTGTGATCACTGGGATTCATCAGTCAAAGCGGAGTGTTCGCGAGAAGCGGTGGTGCTAAATCCAATAGAATGAGGCATTTTGTCCTCACCGTTAACCACGCGAACGACAATTGTGGATTATCGTAGATGTTTTTTCTTGATAAATCATCAGGTAAAGCAAAAACAAAACCCCGCAACCTTGTGGTACCGGGGTTCTCTCTTGGAGCCGATTGCGAGACTCGAACTCGCGACCTGCTGATTACAAATCAGCTGCTCTACCAACTGAGCTAAGTCGGCATCTCTTTGACGCGAGATATATTGTAGTTTGATGCAGAAGTTTTGTCAACACCTTTTTTGCAGACGCTTATATAAATATTAGAAAATCACTTGACTCGACTTGTACGATGTAGTAACATTACCTAGCACATAAAGTCCGGTCTGGCATACGTGATGCTTGGAGTTACGCGCCCGACCTTTGATTTAAGAGGTGAAAGACATGAAAGAAGGAATCCATCCGACGACTCAGGTTGTCACAGTAAAGTGCGCTTGCGGCGAGACTTTCGAGACAACTTCCACAAAGAGCAGCCTTCGTGTTGATATCTGCTCGAAGTGCCACCCGTTCTACACAGGTAAGCAGAAGCTCGTAGACACAGGCGGACGTATCGATAAGTTCAAGAAGAGAATGAGCCAGCAGGGCTGATTTCTGATCTGAACAGTTTGGAAAAGAAAGAAGAGGTTACCTCGACGAGAGGTGACCTTTTTTCTTTGCCTTCATAGCTTGGTTTCTTTTTGTTGCCCTTGGTGGCCTACAGTTTCCAAAATGAAAGATTACAAAGTGCTCAAGTCGTGCCGGCACTTGAAATGACGGAAGCAGACAAAATAAGTGCCGCACGGAAATAGGCTGAACACTTAGAAAACGAAAAACAGAGTTTTCAAGTGCCTGGATTTTTCAGCCCCAGCACTTAGGAATGCGAATATTAAGAAAACAAGTGCCATGCGCTGAAAAAGGAAGCACTTAAAATGAGAAAAAATGAAATTCCAAGTGCTAGCCTTCCATCCGAGTGGCACTTGTAAGCGTAATTATTGAAAATATAAGTGCTTGGACATGAAATAGCATGCACTTAGAAATGAGAAAATCACAGTTACAAGTGCATGCACGATGAGAAAAACGAGAAAATACATCCAATTTATCCCCAATCGCGCTTATATCATATAGACTGCGCCGACTGTCAGACATTAGTATATGAGAAACACGCAAATTGAAGTTGGAATGGAGGCAAAGTTCGTATGAGAGAGTATGTGGAAGCACTTGAACGAAGAAGCAATCTTCTAAGACTGTGTATAGAGAAAGCCAAGCATGACTCGAGTTGCAATGTTAAGGGTCGATTGCAGATTTCTACGACCGGTAAGAGATGCGAGTACTATCATATTCCCGATTTTGGCGATTCTCATCTAAAATACATTCCGCAAGCAAATATTTCTCTGGCAAAATCACTCGCGTCGAGGGACTATGCGACCAAAGTTCTCCGCAAGCTGCAAGCCGAGAAGCGTGCCTTGGATCGCTATCTCGCAACTATCCAAAGAGAAACTGCAGAAGAAGTATACGCACGAATGAGCATCGCTCGCCAGAAGCTCGTTACCCCGATTCTCCTTCCAGATGACTTGTGCGCGAAGAAGTGGGAACAAGAAAACTTCACCCAGAGCACGTACATGCCGGAAAAGAAGATCTATCCGACCAAGAAAGGCGACTGGGTTAGATCTAAGACCGAGATGCTCTTTGCCGATATGTATACGGACATGGGTATTCCCTATCGTTACGAAGAAGTGACCACCTTGCCAAGTGGTGAAATCGTCATACCGGATTTCACGCTCTGGGACAGCAAACGTCGCCGAGTCCTCTACCACGAGCACTTTGGCCTGATGGATGACCATGACTACCGCAAGAAGAGCTTGAAGAAAATCGACGACTATCGGCGAAATGGGATATACGTCGGTAAGAACCTCATTATGACATTCGAGGGGGATGGCGCGCTCCTCAACATGAAAGAGATGCGCGCGATGTTTCACGACCTATTGATGTGACAAGAAGGATTCTGTGCTAAAATAGGTATTAGTATGGCATATCATGCACAGAAAGGAATTCAGCAATGGATGATGAGATGAACAGAACAACGCTTCCTGAAGGCGTTGAGAATAATATAGATCCGGTAAAACCACTCGCCTCTGAGGTGGTCGAGACCGCAGCTGCTGAGGCAACCGAGGAAGCTTCAGAAGTTGCAGCAGAATCTGTGACCGAGGCTGCGGCAGAACCTGTCGCTGAAAACGTGACAGCCACAGTGGCAACCGCCATAGAGCCTGTAGCGGAGGCTACAACGGAAGCTGCTGAAGAAGTAATTTCAGACGCGTCCGTAGTGGAGGCGGAGAATGCCGCAGAAGAGACAACTGCTCCTGCACTGGCAGATACAGAGTCAGAAGCCGATACTGAGATTATTGCCCCGACACCGACCGTGCCGGCTCCCTTGAAGAGCAAAGCAAAGAAGACCACCATCGGCGGTCAGGCCCTGATCGAGGGTATCATGATGTGCGGCCCGCGTCGTACAGCGATTGCAGTACGCAAAGCCGACGGTTCCATCTACGTAGAAGAGATCAAGAAGAGCGCCAGCGAGACTTTCTTTGAGAAAGTACCGCTCGTTCGTGGTTGCATCCGCTTCTTCCGCCAGTTGATCACTGGTACTGCCGCCCTCATGAAGTCCGCGGAGATCTCAGAAGAAGGCGCGCCGGAAGAGAACGTCTCCCGCGTAGCAGTCGAAGAAGAGAAGGTACAGACCATCGCCGAAGTGAAAGAAGAGAAGAAGGCGGCCGCGAAGCCGAAGAGCAGTAAGCTCGACCAGTTCGCAGACAACCACCAGGACGGCCTGATGGTATTCGCCGCAGTACTGGGCCTGGCATTCAGCGTCGTGCTCTTTATCCTGTTACCGAGACTGGTCGTCGACACTGCCCTGCATTTCTTCTCCGCAGAGCGCTCTGACTCCATCAAGCTCAACGTTGTACTGAACTTGATCGAAGGCGTAGTCCGTATCGCGATCTTCCTGCTGTACCTCGTATTTACCTCCAAGATCAAAGACATCGCGCGCGTATGGATGTACCACGGTGCTGAACATAAGACGATCGCCTGCTACGAGTCCGGTGAACCGCTGACGGTGGAGAATGTCCGCAAATGCAGCCGTTTCCATCCTCGTTGTGGCACGGCCTTCTTGTTTATCGTCGTACTGGTATCCATCCTCGTATTCTGTGTGGCAAGCGTTTTCATCGGCGTTCGCGTTTGGTGGGTGAATATGCTGGTTCGTCTGGCGCTGGTTCCGCTCGTCGGTGGCATCTCCTATGAGATCCTCCGTTTCTGCGGCCGTCACGACCAGAACCCAATCTGCAAAGTCTTCATCGCGCCAGGCCTCGGCCTTCAGAAGCTGACGACCAAAGAGCCGACCGACAGCATGATTGAAGTAGCGATTGCTTCCGTACAGGCGGTCATCCCTGAGAACAGCAACGAAGACATTTGGTAAGTTATATCCCGAGAAGTCAATGAAGAGGTGTGCGTCGTGACCTTACAGGACTATCTGAAAGAGAAGACCGAGCTTCTCGAACGCTCGGGTGTTGAAGATGCGGAGAACGAGGCGTGGGTCATCCTCATGTCCCTGACCGACCTCAACCGCACGCAGATTCGTTTCTCTTTGGCAAAAGAACTCGACGACTGTCTTTCGGCGGAGACATTGTGGAAGTTAGAGGACGTGTGGGTGCGTCGTGCGGACCGTGAGCCACTGGCGTACATCATTGGGAAAGCCCCGTTCTATGACCTTGAATTTGACGTAGGATCGGGCGTGCTGATTCCAAGATTCGATACAGAAATATTGGTCGAGACTGCTCTGGCTTCACTCGGTTGTGAAGTCATGCTTCCGCATGCAGAAGAAGTCCCGCAAGTGGAACAAGATGCGGCTGATTTCATCGAGGAGGCTATCGTTCCTGATAATTGTAACGAAGATAACACTGTTACAAATATAGAGATATCAGGCGTTCCGGCCGTTATTCGAGTTTTCGACCTTTGCACCGGTTCCGGCTGCGTAGGCATCACGATTGCCCACGAACTCATGCGCCGAGGCATACCTTTTGAGCTGGTGATGACCGAAATTTCTGAGGAAGCGGCCCACTATGCGACGACCAATGCGGAACGAATTCTGGGTGACAACGACTGGAAAGTGGAGCTTGTCGATCTCTGGCCGTCGATTAACGAAGAATGGGAGAAAGCCGACCTGATCGTTTCCAACCCGCCTTACATTACGAAGGAAGAGATGGAAGACTTGGCGCTCGAAGTCAGAGACAAGGAACCCTCCTTAGCCCTGACCGATGGTGGGGATGGACTGACGCTCTATCGGCGCATCTGCGCAGAACTGCCATCTTACTTGCGTCAAGGTGGCGTACTGGCTGTGGAACACGGCTGTGACCAAGGCGAAGCGGTTCGGGATCTGATGCATCCTGTGCTTCGCAATGTTGGTACGATCCAGGATTACGGGGGACATGACCGCGTGACCTTCGGCAGACGCGAATCACAAGCCAAGCAATTTGAATGATACGCAGGGAGCAAGCCAAGCAATGTGAATGACACGCAGGGAGCAAGCCAAGCAATATGAAAGAAAGGAACAGGAAGAGACATGAACAACAAGTTTTTTCTCTATCCATATACGGAAGGTCAGGTGGTGACCTTGAAGAAATCTCATCCCTGTGGTGGGAAGACCTGGAAACTCCTTCGAGTCGGAGCCGAAGTCCTGATGATCTGCGAGACCTGTGGACATAAGATGACGATCCGTCGAGCCGCATTGGAGAAAGCAACCGTCTCGGTGGTGGGAATCGAGAAGACTTCGCCCGCGACGGCTTCGGACGAGGACGTCCGGTAAGCGAATGCGGATGTGCACGCAGAAACCACCATAACCGTAGAAGAGAAATAAAGAGTAGGTGAAAGAAGAATGAATCATGACGTGCTGGCGCGTTTCCTGCGCTATGTGAAAGTAGATACCCAATCTGACGAGAACTCGGGTACCCATCCAAGTTCGAAGAAACAGAAAGACTTGGCGCACTTGCTTGCCCAAGAACTGGACGAGATGGGCTTCCAGAGAGTGGAGATGCCTAACGCCATGAATCAGACCGCACAACCAATGAATCGCGCGGGAAACGCTTTCGAGGGCGCACAAACGCCCCTTGCAACTTATGTCTTAGATGAAGAACATGGTTATCTCTACGGACGCTTGAATAGTCCTAGTACAAAGGGACGCTTGGATTGTTCTGAGATTTCTGCGCCGCGCATCGGATTCATCGCACATTTAGATACTTCTCCAGAAGCAAGCGGCACGCAGGTGAACCCGCAGATTGTGAAGAACTACGATGGCACCCCCATCGTGCTTGGCGTTGATTCAGATTGTGCAACGCGATTACTCGATCCGGAAGAGTTTCCGGAACTACTGAAATACAAAGGTCAGACACTGATTACCACAGACGGGACAACCCTTCTGGGTGCTGATGATAAAGCCGGCATCGCCGAGATTCTCAGTATGGTCAGTTACTACCTCGACCACCCAGACATGCCACATGTACCGATTCGTTTTGCTTTCACACCTGATGAAGAGATCGGTGAAGGCACCCTCTATTTCGACCAGAAGATATTCGATGCGGACTACGCATATACGGTCGATGGCGGCGAGCTTGGCGAACTCTCATACGAGAACTTCAATGCTGCGGGCGCCACCATCAAGATTAGCGGAAGAAACGTCCATCCAGGTGAAGCCTACGGCAAGATGATCCATGCAGCGAGGATGGCCATGGAGATTGAAGAAGCCCTGCCGGCTGAAGCTCGCCCGGAGAAAACGCGCGACCACGAAGGTTTCTTCCACCTGACGGAGATTACCGGGGACACTTCTGAAGCCACCATGCACTACATTATTCGCGACCACGATGCAAGTGAATTTGCCAAGAAGAAAGAACTTCTCCTACGTGTATGTGAGACGGTGGAAAGCGCGCATCCCGGTGCCCATATCGATGTTGAACTGGGCGACACCTACTACAACATGATCGACCGCATCCGACCACACATGGAGATTGTGGAACGTGCTGCAGAAGCCATGCGACGTTGTGGCATCGAACCAAGGATCGAACCGATTCGCGGCGGGACGGATGGCGCGACACTCTCTTACCGCGGACTTCTCTGCCCGAACCTCTGCGCGGGTGGCCACAACTTCCACGGCGTATATGAATTCGTCAGTGTGGAAGCGATGGAGCACATCACTTCACTCTTGATCGAAATCGTCAAGCCTGTCGAATGACGGACTGTTACATCCTGATTAAAACCATGGTTCACGCGTCTTCAAGTGTTGAAAAAGAATTTTATCTTTGATAATATTCTTGTGTAACATGATTTTTTATGAAGATGTTTGCATGAGGCGGCGCGAGGTATGAGACAGTTCCAGTTAGCATATGAAGCCCAAGAACCACTTGAGAAATGGCTTGAAGAGATTGGCCGCGGCTGCACGCATATCCAAGATAATCAGATTATTTTCTACATTGCTTGGCTCGAGAAAGCTGAGCATGACCTCTCGAAGATTACCGATGCAATCGAGAAGTTTTTCCCACATGCGGTCTACTATGGAAGTGAAACATCCGGCAACATCCATATGGGTGATTTGTCTTACGGAATTGACGTAACGTGCTACGTGTTCGATAGCCCCACCTCACGGACTGAATTGGTCTGGGTCGAGAAAGACACCGACATGGCGACACTATCCGACCTTTGGAAATACTGCAATCAGCAATCCAATCTGCGTGCGGTGGAACTCCTCCCGTCCTTGACATACATTGACGAATTGAAGATAGACGGAAGTGATTTGCCGATTGCAGACGACATACTGGTATTCGGCGGATCCTGCGTAAACTATGACTTCGATCCTGACCAAGGATACGTTATGGCGAAGGGGCATCCGATTGCACAATACGGACTTGCAGCGATGCTGTACTTCGGTGAAGATCTTCGCTTCTTCTCTCGAGATATCCTCGGGTGGAAGGGCGTCGGACGCCAGATGGAAGTCACCAAGACTGACGGCAAAATCATCCACGAAATCGAACATGAAGTGGCTTTCTCCATCTATGAGAAATACCTCGACTTAGCAGTGGAAGATAAGGAGACGCTTGTATTCCCACTAATTGTCGATGATGGAGAGTATCAGTTCTTGCGTACGCCGCAGTTGGTTCGACCGGATAAGACATTGCTGATGTTTGCGAATATTCCGGAAGGCACGAAAGTCCGCATTGCATATGGTGATGAGAACACGATTCTCAGTAGTTTGCGTGAAGCTGCGATGGAGATCAAAGACTTCCACCCAGAAGTCATCAAGTCTTTCTCCTGTGCCGGTCGACGCCTCTTCTGGGGCGATGACCGGGTCGGTCAAGAGACGGAGTATATGGAGGCCATCGCACCGGTATGCGGATTCTATACCGGTGGTGAGATCTTGCGTTTTGATAACAAACTGCGTGTACTGAACCAGACGCTGGCCATTGTGGGCATTCGTGAGAAAGACTACCAGTTCGATGGGTCCGAGTCGAAAGAAATCAAATCAACGAACAAGTCGCTCGTCTCTCGTCTGACGTATTTTCTCGAGAAGATTGTATCGGAAGTCATGGAAGGTCAACAGAAACTGGAAGAAGACTCCCGTATTATCGGTGCGTTGTCCGAGAGCTTCGGATATGTAGACTACATTGATCTGCTAGAAGACAAGGGGCAGGATACCGTGTTGGAAGTCCGTGTTTCCAA
Source organism: Oscillospiraceae bacterium (assembly GCA_045598705.1). Lineage (GTDB taxonomy): Bacteria > Bacillota > Clostridia > Saccharofermentanales > Saccharofermentanaceae > Scatonaster. Next base: position 24,848 of record JAZLMM010000040.1, on the reverse strand, counting down.
CGAATTAAATAAACTGATTCCCGAGTGGGCGACAGAACATCGATTTACGAAGAGATTGGATCTTCTGAGAGAACGATTGGTATATGAACCGGATCGGGCAATGTTCTATGAGCAGACAAGACGGGAAGCCATCATCCAGAGCTTCGAAAGTAGCGATACCATTTACATCAATGTTCGTGGACTGGTACGTAATCAGATCATGTACTTCCTGTTCCAGATCTCTGCAGTACGTGAGAATGATCGAATTGTTGGTATCGTTGTCGCGATTCGTTCCGTCGATGCCCAGAAGAAGAAAGAGATTGAGACGCAGAAACAACTTGAAGATGCTATGCACGAAGCGGATGCAGCGAACAAGTCGAAGAGTGAATTCCTCTTCAACATGTCCCACGATATCCGTACACCGATGAATGCGATCATGGGCTTTACGGCGATGGCCAAGAAGTATGCAGATGATGGCGACCGAGTGAAGGATTACCTCGAGAAGATTGATATTTCCGGAAGACAATTGCTGACGCTGATCAACCAAGTATTGGAGATGTCACGAATTGAGTCAGGTACAATTGATTATGTCGAGACACCAATCGATAGCTTGGAGCGCTTCCAATCTATGCTGACGGTTCTGTCCGCCCAAGCGCGTGCCAAAGGACTCAACTTCCGTTCGTCTATCCAGAATCTGGTTCATACGAAGATTTATGCGGATGACACGAAGATGAACCAGATCATCCTGAATGTGGTCAGCAACGCCATGAAGTATACGCCGGAGGGCGGAAGCATCTTCTTCAACCTAGAGGAACTGTCGCCACGTAAAGATGGCTATGCGACGTATCGATTCACCATTCAGGATACCGGTATCGGAATGAGTAAAGAATATATCGATAAGATTTATCTGCCGTTTTCTCGAGAGAAGAACTCCACCGTCAGTAAGATACAAGGGACAGGTCTTGGTATGACCATCGTCAAGAAACTCGTCGATTTGAAAGAAGGAAACATCGAGATCGATTCTGAACCGGGAGAAGGTACGAAGTTTGAGATTACGATGGATTTCCGCATCGCGAGTGAGAAAGAACTGGAAGAACAGATTGCTTCCACTCAGGAAGTGAGGACCGCATCGTTTGACGGTAAACGCGTCTTGCTTGTTGAAGATAATGAGATGAATCGTGAGATCGCCAAGGACATCCTGGATGAGTATGGATTTATCATTGAAGAGGCTGAAGATGGAGATGACGCAGTACGTATGTGCTACGCCGCCGCTGAACGTGGAGAATATAACTATTACGACTTTATCTTGATGGATATCCAGATGCCGAGAATGAACGGATATGATGCCACCCGTGCGATTCGTGCGATCCCTGCCCCCGATGACGTGCATATTCCAATCATCGCCATGACTGCCAATGCATTTGATGAGGATAAGAAGAATGCTTTTGCCGCCGGCATGGACGAGCATCTTGCCAAACCAATCGAAATCACCAAGATTCTCGAGACCTTCGCAAGATTCACATAAGTATCCAACTGTTCTCAGATTTCTATAGGGATAGATAATCCCGAAGAAAGTGTGAAGAAGCAAATAGAAGACCGGCCCCCTCGCTTGTGCGGGGAAGCCGGTCTTACTTGATTTACTGATTGTTCGCTTCGAAATCGAAGCGGTGAGAAGAGGAAGAATTACTTCTTCAAGCACTCCTCTACAGCAACTGCTACAGCTACGGAAGCACCAACCATCGGGTTGTTGCCCATGCCGAGGAAGCCCATCATCTCAACGTGTGCCGGAACGGAGGAAGAACCTGCGAACTGAGCATCGGAGTGCATACGGCCCATTGTATCGGTCATACCGTAGGAAGCCGGACCTGCAGCCATGTTATCTGGGTGCAGTGTACGACCTGTACCACCACCGGAAGCAACAGAGAAGTACTTCTTGCCAGCAGCAATTCTTTCCTTCTTGTATGTACCAGCTACCGGATGCTGGAAACGTGTCGGGTTAGTAGAGTTACCTGTGATGGAAACGTCTACGTTCTCGCTCCAGTTGATTGCAACACCCTCACGAACATCATCTGCACCATAGCAGCGAACCTTCGCACGAGGACCATCGGAATAAGGTGTTTCCTTCACGATCTTCAGCTCGCCTGTGTAGTAATCGAACTTTGTCTGTACATAGGTGAAACCATTGATACGAGAGATGATGAAAGCTGCATCCTTACCCAGACCATTGAGGATAACACGGAGAGGCTTCACACGAACCTTGTTCGCCATCTCAGCGATCTTGATTGCACCTTCAGCAGCTGCGAAGGACTCGTGGCCAGCCAAGAATGCGAAGCACTCTGTCTCTTCACGGAGCAACATAGCAGCGAGGTTACCGTGGCCAAGACCAACCTTACGGTCGTCAGCAACTGTACCCGGGATGCAGAAAGCCTGCAGGCCGATACCGATTGCCTCAGCAGCGTCAGCAGCCTTGGTGCAGTTCTTCTTAATAGCAATAGCAGCACCTACTACATATGCCCACTTTGCATTCTCAAAGCAGATGTTCTGTGTGCTCTCGCAAATCTTATAAGGATCAATACCCTTTTCGTCGCAGATCTTCTTAGCTTCTTCGATGGAAGAGATTCCGTTGTCGTTGAGTGCCTTGTTGATCTGATCTATTCTTCTGTCATAGCTTTCAAACAATGCCATAATCTTTAATCTCCTTCCTCTTACTCTTTACGCGGATCGATGTAACGAGCCGCTTCTGCGAATCTACCATATGTACCAAGATTAGCCTGGTATGCTTCGTTAGCATCCTTGCCGCTCTTGATCTGATCGAGCATTGGTCCGATCTTCAGGAACTGATAACCAATAATCTGATCATCCTTGTCCAGAGCCAGCTTAACGATGTAACCTTCTGTGAGCTCGAGGTAACGAGGACCCTTCTCCAGAGTAGAGAAGATGGTACCTGTCTGAGAACGGAGACCCTTACCAAGATCTTCGAGGCCAGCACCGATGGAAAGACCACCCTCAGAGAAAGCGGACTGGGAACGACCGTAAACAATCTGCAGGAAAAGCTCTCTCATTGCTGTGTTGATTGCGTCGCAAACGAGGTCAGTGTTGAGTGCCTCAAGGATTGTCTTACCAGGGAGAATCTCACCAGCCATAGCTGCGGAGTGAGTCATACCTGTGCATCCGATCGTCTCAACGAGTGCTTCCTGAATGACACCTTCTTTGATGTTCAGGGACAGCTTACATGTGCCCTGCTGCGGTGCACACCAGCCGATACCGTGTGTGTAACCGGAGATATCCTTAATTTCTTTGGCCTGAATCCACTTTCCTTCTTCAGGAATCGGAGCCGGACCATGGTTGCAACCCTTTGCAACGCAAGTCATCTGTTCAACTTCATGTGTCTTGATCATGTTGAAAACCCCTTTCGAAATAATGCGTGTAGCCATTGTGCACGCCCATTGCGAAATCGGGGCACAACAACACCTCAACTATTATAGCAAATCTCCCATTAATAGCAACCGCCAAAACAGATGCAAATCGCTCGTCTGGCGGTTAAGATGTTCTTCCAATTGATCAAGTGATTGAAGAGAAGATGTGTGCATTCATCCTTGAAATATGGGCGTTGCGTCTGAAGTGGGAAAGCGAGAAACCTCAAAAATAACTGTTTTTTCGAATTTCTATATGGTATAATTACAATGTTTGTATATTTGAATACTATGCGAGGGGTGTGCAAGATGGCATCAGATCGAAATGCAAAACAAGAAGAAGAGATTGATCTTCTCGAACTGTTAAAGGTTCTTTGGAAGAAAGCTTGGATCATTGTGATTTGTGTTATTGTCGCTGGTGCTGCTTGCTACTACTGGACATATCGGAATCTCTATACGTCGTATCGTTCTTCCGGTATGTTGTATGTAAATAACAGTGCCGTTTCCCTCGGCAGCGCTAAATTGAGTATCAGTAGCGGAGATATCAAGGCCGTCAATAACTTGATGGACACCTACTCGGTCATTCTGACCAGCCGTACAACGCTGGAAGAAATCAAGACAGAGACAGGTTTGTCATATACGGTTGAGGAACTTCGCGATATGATCGAGACAGAGACCGTTGGCGAGACCGCAATCTTCAAGGTTTCGGTCACAACTTCCAATCCAGAACTCTCCGCACATGTGACGAATTCAATTCTTCAGGTTCTGCCGGGCAAGATTATGTCGGTCGTGGAAGGTAGTTCGGTTCAAATCGTCGATTATGCGACGACAGGAGAAGCCGTAATGAGTTCGAACCCAATTAAGTCTGCTATCATCGGTGCCTTGATCGGTCTCGTTCTCAGTTCTGGTATCATCATTGTGGCCAGTTTGTTAGATACGAAGATTCGCGGCGAGGAATTCCTGCTTGAGACGTATAAGGATATTCCGATTCTTACAAGTGTGCCGGATCTTGATTCTAATTCGAAGGGTGGATACTACGGCTATGGCGAGAAGAAGGTCGTTTCTGTAGTGAAGAACACAGCTTCGACACCATCCACGGCGCGAAAATCAGAAACTACCAATAGACGACCCGGAAACGAGGGAAAGTAATATGAACAAGAAACCTGATTTATCCGGAAACAATGATTTGAAGTATATCGGAGGTCAGCTTGGCTTCGAGGGCAAGGAGGCTTATAACCTTCTTCGTACGAACCTTCTTTTTGCCGTGAAGCGCACAGACCGAACAGCTCGAGTGATCGGCGTGACAAGTTCTGTGCATGGTGAGGGAAAGAGCCTGACCTCTCTCAATCTGGCCCACTCACTGGCGGAGAGCGGACGAAGAGTACTCTTGATCGAGTGCGATATGCGTCTTCCTTCTTTACGTAAGAAACTTGGCCAGAAGAAACTGGCCGGACTTTCCAACCTGCTTGCAGGTATGGATGAGGACGGCGACTTTATTTATCACAATACCATGATCAATGGTATGGATATGATCTTTGCAGGTAAGACACCGCCGAATCCGTCAGAACTTCTTGCTTCTCCTGCATTTGGCAAACTGATCGATAAAGTCGGAGATTACTATAGCTTCATTATCTTGGATCTTCCACCGGTCTGTGAAGTATCGGATGCCATGATCGTCAGCAAGCATACCGATGGCATGATTATGGTGGTCCGACAGGATTATTCACGTAGCACAGATCTGGATTATGCGATGCGTCAATTGAAGTATGTTGATGCCAAGATTCTCGGGTTTGTGTTCAACGGTTCTGAATCGAAGCATAAACGTTATAAGTATAAATACGGAAAGAGTTATTCGAAATCATGATTGATATTCATAGCCACGTTCTACCTGAAATAGATGACGGAAGCCAAAACTTGCAGTTGTCGCTTGAAATGCTTCAATTTTCGAAAGAACAGGGCGTGGAAGTGATGTTCCTGACTCCACATTTCTATGCCAGTAAGGATAGTCCGGAGTCATTTCTTCTTCGACGAAGGAAATCTGCATTTCTCCTTCAGGAACAACTGAATGCCAATCCTAATATCTACCCGAGGTGCATCCTTGGTTCGGAAGTTCATTACTACCGTGGCATTGGACATACAAAGACAATAGAACTGCTTTGCATGGGAAAGAGTCGTTACATTCTTCTCGAACCCCCGTTCCGTAAGTGGACGGAATCCTTTATTGAAGACGTGCGTCTCCTTCGTGATGAACAGAATCTGAAGGTAATCATCGCACATATTGAACGGTATTTTGACCAAGATCAATTCTTGATTTCGGAACTTCTTCAAGAACCTGAGGTCTATATTCAGTCGAACGCAGAGTGCTTCCTAGAACTGTGGAAACGACGCAAACCGTTGAGAATGGTGAGAGATGGTCACATCGATTTCCTAGGATCGGATAGCCATAATATGCAGAACAGAAGACCGAATCTGGCAGAAGGAAGAACGGTAATACAAGCGAAACTGGGTTGCGATTGCTTGCGAGCGATTGACAAGAATGGCGCTCGGCTTGTAGAAGCAGCTCGTGGAGCAAAGAGGGACAACATATGAAGAGAAGAAACAGAGTGATATGGATTATCGCATCCGTCGTGATGTTTGCAGCAAGTATCGGATTGATCCTCTACTACCTGTGGGGGAATGGTTATCTTATGAAGGCGAAGACTGCACCTGAGAGTCCAACCTATGCGGAGTTTACTTATCCATCCATAGAGGAGAAAGACATTGCGGCCCTGACAAGCCAGACGACAGTACCAACGGACACAACTGATACGACGACACCTACAGCGCCTCAAGAGGCGGTTCCGGCGTATGAATGTCCAGTCGACTTTGATGAATTACAGCAAGCCAATCCGGAAATCATCGGATGGCTCTACATGAGTGAACCGCAAATCAGTCTTCCGGTCCTTCGTAGTTTCACGGACGACACGTGGTATCTCTATCGAGATGCGGTGGGGAAGTACTCAAGAGCCGGCTCGCTGTTCGTAGAACACGAGTATAATAAATTTGATTTTTCTGACCCGGTCACGGTAATCTATGGTCACCGAATGAGCAATGGTTCCATGTTTGGTACACTTCAAGCTACGCTTTCAGAGAGCGATTATTTCGATGAAGAACGCCTGATTGTTCTATTTACACCGCAAAAGACACGAATTTATAAAATATTTGCAACATTACCTAGTGACAGTGACCATATTCTCTATTATAATGATTTTAATTCCGATGGTGTGTTCGAAGCCTATTTTGACGAGATATTCTCTGAATCCGGTGTGGATGTCAGACTGATACCTGAAGCAAAGCCTTCCAAAGGTGACCACGTATTAGTGCTTTCTTCCTGTCTCTGGGGAGATCGCTCACGTAGATATTTGGTATTTGCGAAGGAAGTCGATTGAATGGGCCATAACGATACAAATATGTAACGGGGGTAAATTGATATGAAGATGTTGAAAACTGTTCTGACAACCGTAGTAACGATTGCACTTCTTGGCGCGACCGCATTTGCAGATCCGAGCCCGAGGGCAAAAGGTGATCTGAAGGTTGTGAAGGCTGTATTAGTCGATACTCAAGAGGATGTTACAGATAAGATTGTCGCGACAAGATTAGGTACAACTTCTGAATCCGACGAGGTCAATGCAAATCTGAAGTTGGCTGCAGATTCGATCAAGGCGGCTAGTGAGAAGCCTGAGAATTTGAAAGGCCTTTCCGCCGATGCTGTGAAGAATGCAGTTGGCGACAATGCTTCCATCGCATTGGTATTTGACTCTTCCATGTTTGATGACGAATATGTGAAGAACGATAAGAAGATCACAATTACCTACTCATGGTCTGCTGCAGACGGTGAATCCGTTCAGGCAATCCACATGAGCGAAGATGGTACTTGGTCTTTTGTAGATACAAAGGTGGATGGAGACAACATCACTGTTACATCCGATGGAAACAGCCCATTTGCTTTCCTTGCCGGAAAGAAAGACGATGGTGGTAAGCTTGGCGGAGAGCCTTCACCACAAACCGGTGAGTATGTAACGAAGGCTGTTCTGTTTGGCGCAGCTGCACTGATGGTTGTTGGTCTGGTGTGTGTGACACGTGCGAAGAAGAGTTCGGCCAACTAAAGATACGATAATTAAGACGGTAGGAATAGCAGTAGCAATACTGCTATTCTTTTCTGTGCTATTAGTGATTACAGACAGGATCAAGAAGAAGGCGACTTCTTCTCCTTCTTCGTCGGACGGGTCGACATATCTGGACCCGTATGAGACGGAAGAGGTAGATCCTGTCATTTATTATGACGGAAAACCCTATGTAGCCAAGAAGAATATCGAGACTATCTTGTGTATGGGTATCGACTCCTATGGTGAAGCGCAGGAACGAGAAGGAAACCGCAACGACGATCAGGTCGATGTCCTGCTTCTTCTGGTATTGAATCACGAAGAGAAGACCTATCGCGTGTTGGAGATCAACCGCGATACCATGACGGATATTCCGAAGATCGGCACCACCGGCGATCGATTGGGCACGACGGTGGCCCAGATTGCCTTGTCCCATACATACGGCTCTGGCTTATCGGATAGTAGTGAGTACACATGTGAGGCACTGAGTAATCTTCTGATGGGTGAGGAGATCCAGCACTACATTACTTTGAAATTAGACTCCATTGCGATCATGAATCATAGCGTTGGTGGCGTGGAAGTGGAGATACCTTATGACATGACTGTGGTCGATCCGACCATGAAAGAGGGTGCGAAGATCCGACTTAGTGATGACCAGGCCGAGACCTTTATCCGGGCTCGAACTTCCCTAGATGACGAGCATAGTAACAATGTTACACGCATGGAAAGACAGAATATGTATCTGGAAAATTGGAAGAAGAAGGCGAAAGAGAAGATCAACGCGGACGCAAGTTTTGCACTGGAATTAATCGCAGAACTTGGCGACTATATGATCTCCGACATGGATCTCAACACCCTCTCAAAGCTTTCCGAGTATCTGACTGAGTACGAGAGTTGCGGCCGGATGAAGATACAAGGTGAGTCCAAACACGGAGAAGAATTCATGGAGTTCTACTGCGATGGACAATCTCTGAAAGAAACTGTTCTGGATCTCTTCTATGAAGAGAAACAGGGCGCGTGAGCGGGGCGTCTATGTGGTATGTAATCTGGACTTCGACAGGCATGGAAGAGAAGACAGCACAGGCTGTTCGTGATTTGGCATGCCAAAGTCGATGCTTCGTCCCGAGACGACGCGTGCAGATCCGCCGCAAAGGAGAATGGATATTTGCCGAGAAACCAATCTTCCCAGGCTATCTCTTCGTAGATACCGAAGACATCGATGCGCTTGTGCTGGAACTGTGGAAAATGGAAGGGTTCCACGCTGTGCTCGCTGTGGAGAAGAAATACTATCCATTAAGTGACGAAGATGCAGTACTGACGGAAAAACTATATGAGAGCGAAGGTGTCCTAGATGTTTCACAGGGCATGATCGAAGGCGATACCATTACCGTAACATCCGGTCCGCTCCAAGGACGAGAAGGAATGATTCGTAGAATTGATCGGCATAAGCGAATGGCATATATTGAGATAGAACTATTTAATCAGACTATTCGTGGCGCAGTCGGACTGGAAATTGTTGAGAAACGTCCATAAGTCATACATATGACAACCAATTATCTTGATATCTTCAAATTGTAATCAAATTGAATTGATATAGTATTCTTCCAACACGTTCAGCAAGTATTCCTGACATATATTAATATTATAATTTAAGAAGAGTAGCAATGTTTCGGGCATTCCTACACCTCGGGAAGAAACATCGGGAGACAATCGTCGCCATGGTTGCGCGTTGAAGAACGATGTGGAACAGAACAAGACAGGAGAAGGACAGTGTGACCTTCTTCCGGCAAAGCATACTTTAAATGGGAACGATGGGAACAAATACAACAGCAAACCAAAACGAAACGATAGAAAATGGCAGACATCTTCGTGATACGAAGAATGCGTACAAGATGATGTGGGTGAGATTATATCGCACCACACTTGATATAATGCTCTTTTATCTTGCGTTTGTGTATTTCCGTTATAGAAGAATCACGGATCTCCCTTCTTATGGATTCCGCTACAACTACTTCGTAACAATAGGCTATGGTGTTCTGCTCTATTGGTTCAAGCGAACTTATAATGCTGAATTGTTTGGCTTTGTGAGGATAAGAATTCTTGCACTTTCACAGTTTCTCTCACAATTTTTCGCGACTACCTTGATTTATGTAAGCGTATCTATTGGCTGGCAACATATAGTAAATCCATCGATTTTTATTATTCTTCTTATCGTGCAGTTCAGTATTGATATACTGTGGTCATACTATGGTTCGGAATACTTTTTTACCTTATATCCGACCAAGAAGACGCTTCTTATCTATAGAAATGATGTCGATCGAAAACGTTTCGGCGCCGTGAAGGGCAAACCAATTGAAAGACTTCATGAGATTGTGGATGAAATAGAATTTGATGGCCCATTCTGTGAAATCGAAGAAAAAGTTATAGAATACGATGCTGTCTTTGTCGCAGGTGTCAATTCAGATTGTTGCAATGATATCTTGACATACTGTAAGAAAAACGGTGTCCCTAGTTTCTTTCTTCCTCATGTTGGAGACGTAATAATGCGAGGCGCTACACACATCCAGTCTTTTGATTCTCCTGTTCTTTACGTAAATCGTAAAATTGTTGATCCTGCGTATGCATTTGTGAAGAGAACACTCGATATAGTTTCTTCAGGACTTGCCTTGATCATTTTGAGTCCGATTATGCTGTTGACCGCTTTAGTAGTACATCTTTACGACAAGGGACCGGCACTCTACAAACAAACGAGATTGACAAAGAATGGCAAGGAATTCCAAATTCTGAAGTTCCGTTCTATGCGCGTAGATGCCGAGAAGGATGGCGTGGCTAGATTAAGTTCGGGAGATAATGATACCCGTATTACACCAATTGGAAGATTTATCCGTAAATGTCGAATTGATGAACTCCCACAATTGATTAATATTTTCATGGGGGATATGTCAGTAGTCGGACCAAGACCAGAAAGACCAGAGATTGCTGAACAATACTGCCAAACTATGCCGGACTTTGCTCTGCGCCTTCAAGTACGGGCAGGGCTTACTGGATATGCCCAAGTATATGGAAAATACAACACTGACCCGTACGAAAAACTGGAATTTGATTTGCTCTATATGAACCAGATGAATCTTATGACAGATATCCATCTATGCTTCGCAACATTCTTTGTTCTCTTTCAGAAGGAAAGTACAACTGGAATTGAGGAAGGACAGACGACTGCTATGAATGTAAGTAAAGAAGAGAAGTGATTTGCGGTGAACCCTTGCCGAGAGGAGTACATGATTGAAAGAAGCATGAAACAACCGGGAAACATGAGACATGCGATACTGGAGAACTACATATGAAAGTGGCGCTGTTAGGTAATGATACTACTTATGTATATAACCTTCGACGTGAGATAATCGAACGACTAATTCGTGAAGGATATGAAGTTGATATTTTCGGTGAACTGCTTCTATTTCAGGAAGAACTTAAAGCAATGGGTTGCAAACTTGTGGGTATTCCTATAAGCAGACACGGGACAAACCCATTTTCAGATTTGAAACTTCTCAATACGTTTACTAAGAAATTGAAAGAATCGAAGCCAGATATCGTAATTTCATACAATATAAAACCGAATGTGTACGGTGGAATGGCTTGTAAGCATTTACATATACCATATCTTCCCAACATTACTGGATTGGGTACCTCGGTTGAAAACCCGGGGTTGATGCAGAAACTTACAATCAAACTGTACAAAATAGGAATTTCAAAGGCGGACTGTGTATTTTTTCAGAACGAAGAGAACCACCAGTTCTTCATTAATCACAAGATGCTAGGAAAAACAAGTAGAGCAAAAGTTCTTCCTGGCTCTGGTGTAAATCTAGTGACATATCCATTGTTAACTTACCCCGATGAGCAGACTACACATTTCCTGTTTGTGGCCCGAGTTCTTAAGGAGAAAGGAATTGACCTTTTCTTATCTGCGGCTAGGAAGTATCATAACGAAAATGTAAAATTCCATATCTGTGGAATATGCGACGACGAGAAATACCGTGAGGTTTTAGATGAAGAGGAGAAAAACGGAACTATTATCTATCACGGTGAACAGAAGAATATGCGACCATTTTTTGAAATGTGTTCTTGTGTTCTGCATCCATCATATTATCCGGAAGGTATGAGTAATGTCCTTCTTGAAGGTGCGGCAAGTGGAAGACCATTAATATGCACTGACCGTGCAGGTTGCCGTGAAGTAGTCCAAAATGGCGAGACAGGATTTGTTATGCCAGTAAAGGATGAATTGGCAGTATTAGATGCTGTCAAGAAGTTTCTAAGTCTGTCCTGGGAAGAACGTAAGCAGATGGGACTTGCTGCTAGGAGAAAGGTTGAGAGGGAGTTTGATCGGCAGATAGTTGTAAATGAGTATATGAAAGAGATAAGGAGAATAAAGCGATGAGTAAGTATAGAATCGCTGTAATAGTCACTTGGTTCGGGAATCTTCCGCCATATTTCCCTGCATGGATTAATAGTGCAGAAAACAATAAGGACATTGATTTTTTAGTATTCAGTGATCAAGATATTGTTTCTGAGAGCACAAATATTAAGTTCAATAAGATGAATATGACAGATACGATCAAGATGTTTGAACAAAATTTGAATCGTAATATCAATATTCAAAACAGTTATAAGTTTTGTGATTGCCGTGTGTATTTTGGGTTGGCGTATGCTGACTACTTGAAGGACTATGACTTCTGGGGATATTGTGATATTGATCTCGTTTTTGGAAATATTCGCGAGTTTCTGACGGATGAAATCCTAAGTAAATACGATAGATTTTACCAGTATGGGCACCTCAGTATTTATAGGAACAGCGAGAGAACAAACCATCTGTATGATCTTCCTGGTGGTATTTACACGGAAAAAGAAATATTCCTTGGAGAAGCAAAGACAACGCCTGAAGAGCACTTTGGAATAAATCGAATATGCGAAAGAAACAATATTAGTTGGTACACGCAAGTTGATTTTGCAGATTTCGCAATAAAATATCCTCAACGTCTAGAACCTAAGCATGGTGTTCAGAATTATGAAGATCAAATTTTCGTTTGGCACAGGGGAGAAGCACTACGATTCTATAGACAAAATGGAGTGATAAATCAGGATAGTTTTGTTTATATGCATTGGCAAAAGAGAAAGCCAGTAATTGACGGAATAATTGAACCAGATTCTTATCTTGTTCTGTGTGGGGATAGAATTGTATCATTACCGGGAACAGTAGATATTTCGTCTTTAGATTTCTCCAAGTACAACCCGATGATAACGGACAAAATCCGAAAAGAATGCAAGAAACAATATAGACGAAAGAAAGTTAATGAATTCAGAAGAGCTAACATGGCGACAAAGAAGATGTGGTTACGTCAAAAGTTTTATAAAATGATTGACGGGAAACATAGTTATTTATGACTAGTAGAGCAAATGGTGGAAGTGAAATTGTGAGCAAGCTTATGTTCGTAACATCAGACCTTAGGCGTGGTGGTGCACAGAGAGTAATATCATTGCTTGCAAACGAATATGCAAAGCGTGGCTGGGAGGTGCATATTGCTGTGCTTCTAGATACTGGAATAGGATATGAGATATCAGAATCTATACATCTACACAACATCGTAAGGCATGGAAATTACTTGTTTAATGCTGCTAGTTGGATAAGAGATGTACGAAAAATAATAGCAAAAGAAAAACCAGATGGCATTGTTGCTTTTGCTGGACGCATAAATATTATCACCATGTTAGCGAACATTTGGAAAAAAACACCAATCATGGTCTCCGAACGAAATGATCCAAAGAATGATCGGCGCAGTCGTATGGAAGTACTACTGTGTAAATTTTTCTACAAAAAAGCAAATAAAGTAGTTTTTCAGACTAGTTATCAGAAAGAACAATATGGTCACGCGTGTGATAAAAATGGAGTTGTCATAGGTAATCCCATTTCTGCGCCAGTGTATGAAGGTGAACACAAGAAACGAGATATTATTTGTGTTGGTAAATTGATGGATCAGAAGAATCATCCAATGATGATACGTGCTTTTGCAAGACTAGCTGATCAGTATCCACAGAAGCAGGTTTATATATATGGAGATGGTTCAAAACATGATGAACTGCAGATATTGATAGATGATTTGAATATGAGTTCAAGGATACATCTATGCGGAAACAGTGAACGCATTTTTGAGATAATGCGAGAGTATCAGTACTTTGTTATGTGTTCGGATTATGAAGGACTATCTAATGCACTGTTGGAAGCAATGATGTCAGGTATGGTATGCATTACTACTGCTTGGAATGGTGTGGAAGAAATCATCGTAGATGGGGACAATGGATATCTGGTTCCTGTGGGAAATGAAAATGCTCTGGTTGATAAATTACGAACTGTGTTGGACAACGAAAATAGCGCCATTGCTTGTAAGTCTATTGAAACTGCAAAACGGTTTGCTTCTGATAATATCATGAGCATTTGGCGGAATGCGATAGATGATCTTTGTAAGACGCGATAGGGTTTGTATAAAGGGGGACACTAATGAATAATGCTACAAAGACAATTATTAGGTCGGATATTGCTAGGTATTCTAAACAGAGCAGGTGGGGGCAATATTTAAATCCAGGACTCAGAATTTCCAAAGCTTATCGAAAAGTTAAGTGTGTAGAAGGAAATAGAAAGTGTAAACTGATATATAATTTCCGACGTATAAAATATCATGGCCTTTGTAGAAAATATGGATACGATGTCCCCAGTCATGTGACTATAGGAAAGGGCCTGGCGATTTACCATCCTAATGGAATAATAATCAATTCACTTACAGTGATTGGAGATAATTTCACAATAGCTGGTGGTGCGAAGATTGGCATTAAGGAAGCAGGAAAAGGTGCAGTGATTGGTAACAATGTAACTATGGGAATCAACGCTTGTATAATTGGAGATGTCTGCATAGGCGACAATGTTATTATCGGCGCGGGAGCTGTGGTTACGAAAGACATACCCAATAATGCAGTTGTTGCAGGAAATCCTGCGCAGATAATCAAGTATCGTGGAGAGAAATGATATGAAAATGTTAGTGCTCTTTGGAGGAACATTTCCGTACGGTTTTGCTAATTCATCGAGAGTTTTAAATTATTGTAGATTATTTAGTTCTTTGGGATATGATGTGCATGTAATTGCCATACGATCGAAAGAATCCAATTACGATATCAATTCCGAATATAGACTTGAAACGTTTTCGTTCCAAACAGTCACAAGAAAGAAACCGAGTTCATTGCAATCTTATACTGGTTGTAAGGAGTTTATCAGAAGCATAAAAGAATACCTGAATTATCATAAGGTTGACGCGATATTCCTAGATTCTTTCGAACCATATTTCCGGAGAACTATAGGATTTCTGAAGCGAACAGGTGCACCAATCTATATTGACCAATGTGAGTGGATGGATGTTTCTTCATACCGATTGAGATATATTGATTGGCGTTATATCAGACGAAACTGGTTAATAAATAATGGATACAAAAAAGTCGATGGCGTTGTCTCGATTAGTCGGTTGCTCAATCAACATTTTTGTGATTTGGGAGTAAGAACGGTTCGTGTTCCAACGATTCTAGATGTTGAAAATGCATCGTATTCGGAAACAGTAGCGAATAAGAAAATCCGTATAGTATACAGCGGTAATCCAAGTCACTCAAAAGAGTATCTTAAGCCAATGATACAATTGTTGGCAGATAATGAAACGTTCAGAGAACATTTCTGTTTTGAGATTTGTGGACCTAGTGAAACGAAAGTCATTGCAAACATTGGGGGAGATAGGAGCTTGCTTGATAAAGCGGGTGATTCTGTTGTTATTCGTGGAATGGTTCCGCAAGAGAAAATGGCGGAAATTCTTCAAAATGCTTGGTTTCAACTGTTCATCAGACCTAATCGGCGTTCTTCGAATGCAGGCTTTCCAACAAAACTCGGGGAGAGTATGATGAACGGTACGCCAGTAATCACAAATGATACAGGAGATATTTCTTTATATCTGCGAGATGGAGTAAATGGCTTCCTATTGGAAAACAACAGCATTGATGCGTTAAGAAACACGCTTGAAAGAGTGCTAACACTTAGTGGTGACGAATACAAACAGATGCGGGTTTCGGCTAGAAGGACGGCTGAAAACTCCTTCGACTATAGAAGATATAACTCACAGATGTCTGATCTCTTCAGACAAGAAGAGTAAGTATGTTGCCATAGAACAAGATGAAGACGGAGGTATGAATTAGTGGCCGATAATACTCAACATGGCACCAAAATACTGTCAGGTATTTTCTGGAGCTTTGGAGAGAGAATATGTGCACAACTTGTTACGTTTATCGTTTCCATAGTTCTTGCAAGGATTCTTCTGCCCGAAGACTATGGAACCGTGACCATGATGCTGGTCTTCATCACCATTGCGAATGTCTTTGTATCCAATGGTTTTGGAGAAGCTCTCGTTCAGAAGAAAGATTCGAATGAGGTTGATTTCTCAACGATATTTTGGACCAGTTTCGTGGTGTCCATCATTTTATATCTGATTCTGTTCTTATGTGCCCCCTTCATAGCAAAATTCTATCGTACGCCTGAATTATGCATTCTGCTCCGAGTATTTGCAATCAAACTGCCGATTTCTTCGTTGAGTACAATCCAACACGCATATGTTTCTAAGCATATGCAATTTAAGAAATTCTTCTTCTCCACATTGTTTGGAACGCTCGTTTCAGGTGTTATAGGAATAGCTATGGCGTGCACTGGCTTCGGTGTATGGGCAATTGTATTCCAATATCTTATCAATACGACGGTGGATACAATTGTCTTGCTATTTACTGTGTCTTGGAGACCAAGACTATTGTATAGTAAATCATCTGCCAAATCACTTATGAAGTTCGGTTGGAAGATTACACTGTCTGCACTGATAAGTTCAACATATAGTGAGATACGCCCATTACTAATAGGCAAGTACTATACGAAAGATGAGTTGGCCCACTACAAAAGAGGGGCACAATTTCCACAATTATTTATAACCAATATCAATTCGGCGATTGGCGCGGTCCTATTCCCTTCTATGTCAAAGGTGAATGGAGATATTGTTAAACTGAGAGAACTAACAAGAAAGGCCATGCGCATGACTTCTTATCTGATATTCCCGTTGATGACTGGCTTATTTATTGTTGCAAAGCCATTGGTCATTATTCTACTGACAGAGAAATGGTTACCGTGTGTTCCTTTCTTGCAATTGGCTTGTATTACACACGCTTGCCAGCCGATTCAAACTGCAAATTGTCAAGCAATCAAGGCGCTTGGAAAAAGTGGAGTCTATTTGTGGATGGAAGTAATCAAGAAGATAGTTGGTATATCAGTTCTCTTACTTGTGGTAGGTAAGGGGGTGAAAGTGATTGCAATTTCAGAAGTTTTCATCGTGCTTTTCTCAGTCATAGTGAGTGTAGTTCCAAATTCGAAATTGATTAAGTATACTCCGCTTGAACAGATTAAAGACTTGTTGCCATCTATCTTGTCCTGTTTGGTGATGGGTTTGTCAGTATTTTCTTTGACATTACTCTCTCTTTCTCCGCTTTTGTTGTTTGCACTTCAGGTGATAACTGGCATAATCATATATGTGTTACTGTCAAAATTGTTTAAGATTGAGGAGTACTATTATCTTGTGGATTTAGTGAAAAAGGTTTTACAAGGAAGAAGAAATGACACTCAAAGAGACATTTGATTCGAAAAAGCAGATATATACATGGGCTTGTTTCTATATCATGACGCTTATTGCGGTAACCATCATGAGTAGAAGTGGTGTGGGGCAAATTTCTACTGTGATGACTATATTTGCAGTTCTTGTGAGCGCGTTTCTGTCTTTGGAAAACATATTCTTGCTGATTGTTGCAATTATTCCGTGGGGACAGGTTTTCAAAATACCGAATAGCTATACTGCGGCCACTTTACTTGTTCTTGTGTTTGTCATTAAGAGCATGGTGCTCTCTAATAGATCGATGCTTCACATAAAGAAGACTACATTCCGAATATATGCATCCTATTTTGTTTGCTTGGGGATAAGTATAATCGCTTCACTTATACACAATTCGGATATCATGTCGGTAGTAACTTTCTTCTTGGATTTCTTATTCGTAATAGTGGGCGTACAGATTGTTGCAGATAAGCGAGACATATTTGAGAAAGTAACTTTTTTGTTTGTCATAAGTACGATTCTGGTATGTTTCTGTAGTACATTGTTTCCTGCACTATCAAGATCCTTCGGAAAAGTCGGTGAGTATTCGAAGGCAAATCCAGGCTTTTCCAGTCTGTGGGATTTTGGCAGGCTGACATTGGTTTCCATTGCATTCATTGTTGTAGATTATCTGAATTACCATGAGCATGTGATATTGAAGACTGTCGGCATTGCGATTTTACTTCGTTACATGATTCAAAGTGGCCGCTTCAGCATATTGTTAGGTCTGGCATGTTTGCTGGCTTGCCTGCCATTCATTACGAAACAAAGAGAAGTTTCAATCAAGAAAAGAGTACTCTTTTTCATAGGCATGATACTGCTGTTTGTGTTGCTCCTCTTGGCGTTGTACTTCTTCTTCTATCAGGACATGGTCGCTTTGCGAGGTGTGGAAGCTTCTGATAACGGAAGATTTGAGGTTTGGAAGACATATATTGATTACTTAGCGGAGAAACCATCGATAGTATTGTTTGGAATAGGTGGTGGTGCGATTTCATCACTTGGTTCAGCGATGAGTACTACTAGCGCACATAATATTTTACTAGAGAAACTTGTGGAGTTAGGAATGGTTGGCCTTGTACTTGTCGTTTTTCTATTAGTTCGATTGTACAATTCTATGAAGAACAATATCTGGCATAATCTATATCTATTACCATTGATTGCTTTCCTTGGTACATCTTTAACACAGGGAACTACCGGTAGTTTAACATTTGCGATTTTGATTATTCTATGCATGTGTAAAGAGAGCACGGACGATAGTGACGAATGTATTGAAGGAGATAATAGCAATTTGCAGGAGTCGAACGAATATGAAGACACAACTTTCACTTAATAATCAAACAATCCTCATTACCGGTTCCCCAGGATTTATCGGAGCCAACCTTGTTTTGCGATTGATCCATGATTTAGAAGTTGGCCACATTATCAGTTTTGATAATATGAATGGCTACTATGATCCCGAAATCAAAGAATATCGTCTGCGACTCATCGAAGAGGCGACGGCGCTAAAGCCTTCCATCAAGCACACTTTTGTTCGCGGTGATTTGGCTGATAAGAATTTGGTTGATAAGGTGTTTGATCAATACCGGCCATCAATTGTTGTTAACCTAGCTGCTCAAGCGGGAGTTAGATATTCTATTACTAATCCGGATGCCTATATAAGTTCCAATATTATTGGGTTTTACAATGTGCTGGAAGCGTGCAGACAGTATCCAGTCGAACATTTAGTATATGCCTCTAGTTCCTCTGTCTATGGAGGAAACAAGAAGGTTCCATTTAGTACCGACGATCGAGTGGATAATCCTGTTAGTCTCTACGCTGCAACGAAGAAAAGTAATGAACTCTTTGCGCATGCATATAGTAAGCTTTACGATATTCCATCGACTGGATTGAGATTCTTTACTGTATATGGACCAGCCGGACGTCCAGACATGGCTTACTTCAGTTTTGCCAATAAACTCTTGAATGGTGAGACCATTAAGATTTTTAACTATGGTAACTGTAAACGCGACTTCACATATGTGGATGACATAGTTGAAGGTATAATGAGAGTGATGCAAGGTGCACCAGCGAGAGAAGTGGGCGAGGATGGTTTGCCAATTCCTCCCTATGCCGTGTACAACATCGGCGGCGGAACCCCCGAGAATCTGATGGATTTTGTTCGGATTCTATCTGAAGAATTGATTCGTGCAGGTGTGCTTCCGAACGACTTTGATATGGAAACCCATAGAGAACTTGTTCCAATGCAACGGGGAGATGTCCCGATTACTTTTGCTGATAGTGTTGCATTGCAGGAAGACTTTGGTTTTACACCAACGATTGATCTGCGAAGTGGATTACGTAAGTTCGCTGAGTGGTATAAAGAATACTACAAGGTGTGAAAAAGGAGGGATTCTATGAATATTGCGGTGGCAGGTACAGGATATGTAGGCCTTTCTCTTGCGGTTCTTCTTGCCCAACACAATAACGTTGTAACTGTAGATATTGTTCCTGAGAAAGTTGAGAAGATTAATCGTAAAGAAAGCCCGATTCAAGATGAATATATCGAGAAGTATTTGGCTGAGAAGGAACTGAATCTAGTGGCAACATTGGATGGCGAGGAGGCGTACGCTTCTGCAGATTTCGTAATTGTCGCGACGCCGACAAACTATGATCCTCAGAAAAACTTCTTTGATTGCTCTTCGGTTGAAAATGTGATAAGCGCGGTATTGATGGCAACGAAAGACAAAGATAAGAAACCTACTATAGTCATTAAGTCTACGATCCCTGTAGGCTATACAACACATATTCGCGCTGAGTTTAACACGGACAACATTATCTTCAGTCCTGAGTTTCTGAGAGAAAGCAAGGCGCTATACGATAACTTATATCCGAGTCGAATTATTGTCGGATGCGATGAACATACGCGTTCGGAAGCGGAATGCTTTGCGAAACTCCTCATAGAAGGCACGCTCAAACCTGACATTGATACGCTATTCATGGGATTTACTGAAGCAGAAGCTGTAAAACTATTTGCCAATACATACTTGGCACTTCGTGTATCATTCTTCAATGAATTGGATACATATGCTGAAGTGAAGAATTTGAACGCTGCAGACATCATACAGGGAGTATCCCTTGATCCACGTATCGGAGATTTCTATAACAATCCATCTTTTGGATATGGTGGCTATTGTTTGCCGAAGGATACGAAACAACTACTCGCGAACTATGAGGATGTACCAGAGAATTTGATTCAAGCGATCGTACAGAGTAATCGAACGAGAAAAGACTTTATCGCAGACCGTGTTCTTGAACGTGCGGGGTACTATTCTGCGAACAGTGTTTGGGATGAAACCCAAGAAAAACCAATCATGATAGGTATATATCGACTTACAATGAAGAGCAACAGCGATAACTTCCGACAAAGCAGTATACAAGGCGTTATGAAACGTATCAAAGCTAAAGGCGCAACTGTAATCGTATATGAACCAACGCTTCCGGATGGAACAACATTCTTTGGCTCATTGGTTGTCAATGATATGGAGAGTTTTAAGATGAAGTCTGATGTGATTATTGCTAATCGGTACGAGGCTTGCCTTGACGATGTTCGGGCAAAAGTCTACACAAGAGATCTTTTTAGAAGAGATTAAATCAGGAGGTAAATTCAATGAGTGAGTATAATGGCGCAACACTAATGATTACCGGAGGAACAGGATCATTTGGTTCTACGGTTTTGAAACACTTCCTGACATCCGATATAGGTCAGATTCGAATCTTCAGTCGGGATGAGAAGAAACAGGATGACATGCGACATGATTTGCAGGCTCGTTATCCAGATCATGCGAAGAAAGTTAAATTCTACATTGGCGATGTCAGAGACTATCGTTCTGTGACCGATGCAATGCCAGGCGTGGATTTTGTCTTTCATGCCGCTGCGCTGAAACAGGTGCCTTCTTGTGAGTTCTTCCCTATGCAGGCGGTGAAGACGAATGTTGAGGGAACTGACAATGTTCTGCACGCCGCAGTAGATGCGGGAGTAAAGAAAGTAGTGTGCTTATCTACTGATAAGGCGGCATACCCTATTAATGCTATGGGAATCAGCAAAGCGATGATGGAACATGTTATCTATGCCAATGCCAGAGTTGCTGCGGAACGAGGCGGAACAGTTATTTGTTGTACACGATACGGAAATGTCATGTGTTCTCGCGGGTCTGTTATTCCACTTTTTATCGAGCAGATTCATAATGGAAATCCTATTACAATTACGAATCCCAATATGACTCGGTTCTTGATGAATCTAGACGAGGCAGTCGACCTTGTTCGCTTTGCATTTAACCATGCGAATCCAGGTGATCTCTTTATTCAGAAAGCAGATGCAAGTACGATTGGTGATTTGGCGCAAGCTGTTCAAAGACTCTTTGGCGATACAGGAACAAAGATCATTGGTACAAGACACGGAGAGAAAATGTATGAGACACTGATGACGAGAGAAGAACGAGTTCGAAGCGAGGATATGGGTCAGTATTTTCGTGTATCTGCAGATAACCGAGATTTGAACTATGACAAGTTCTACGTTGAGGGACAAGTGCAGACACAGGAAGAGGAAAGCTACACAAGTGATAACACAACAATGCTTGATGTAGATGGTATCGTAAACAAACTTCTTACTACTGATTATGTTAAGGAAGAACTTCAAGGAATTCGTCATAACTGAGTAGGTAATGCGGAGGAGACAATGAATATACTGATTACAGGCTCTGCCGGCTTTGTTGGCAGAAACCTTGTGGAAAACTTGAAGAATATCCGTGATGGCAAGAATCGAACAAGACCTCAGATTTCGATTGATGAAATCTACGAGTATGATATAGATGGAACGGATGAGCAACTTGACGAGTATTGTTCTAAAGCTGATTTTGTTTTCAATCTTGCAGGAGTGAACAGACCGAAAGACCCAGCGGAATTTCAGTCAGGAAATTTCGGCTTTGCATCACGCTTGCTAGATACGTTGAAAAAACATGGAAACAAGTCGCCGGTAATGCTCTCGAGTTCTGCTCAAGCATCATTAGCAGGACGGTTTGGCACATCCGAATATGGACTTAGTAAGAAGGCCGGGGAAGATTTATTCTTTGAATATGCTTCTGAAACTGGGACGAAAGTGTATGTCTATCGTTTTCCGAATCTTGTTGGAAAATGGGTGCGTCCGAACTACAATTCGGCTGTAGGCACGTTCTGCAATAATATCGCTAATGATCTTCCAATCACTGTAAACGATCCGTCTGTAGAGCTTGAATTGTTGTTCATAGATGATCTTGTCGAGGAGATGCTAGATGCGATAGAAGGACATCCACATCGTTGTAACTATCCAATAGAAGATGAAATGATTGAAGGAGTGAAGTATGATGGGTTAACCCCTTTATGGTGTGAAGACGGCAAGTATTGTGGGGCACCTGTCACGCACAAGGCAATGCTGGGATATATCGTTGAATGTCTGCGTGCGTTTCATGATCAGCCACAAACGCTTGTCATGCCGTCTATTGCACCAAATTCCTTCGAGAAGAAACTCTACTCGATGTATTTGAGCTACCTTCCTAAGGAGAAGATTGCTTTCGATTTGAAAATGAATTGCGATGACAGAGGTAGCTTCACTGAATTGTTGAAGGCGATGGATCATGGACAATTCTCCGTCAATATAAGTAAACCAGGAATTACCAAAGGTCAACACTGGCATAACAGTAAATGGGAGTTCTTCATCGTTGTGTCAGGGCACGGATTGATTCAAGAACGTAAGATTGGGTCAGATGAAGTAATCGAGTTTGAAGTGAGTGGGGAGAAGATTCAAGCAATTCATATGCTTCCTGGCTACACTCATAATATAATTAACTTAAGTGATACCGAGAACTTGGTCACACTGATGTGGGCGAACGAGATTTTTGATTCAAATCATCCTGACACGTATTTCGAACCAGTGGTCAAATAAGCGGAGGAGAGTAAGATGTTTAACAATGTTAAATGGAAAGAAAACGGGAAAATAAAGTTATTGATTATTGTCGGAACTCGTCCGGAGATTATTCGACTGTCTGCAGTCATTAAGAAATGCAGGAGGTACTTCGATACAATCCTTGCTCACACGGGGCAGAATTACGATTACAACCTTAATGGTGTGTTCTTCCGTGATCTTGAACTTGATGATCCAGAGGTCTATCTGGATGCTGTAGGCGATGATCTTGGATCAACCATGGGTAACATAATCGATAAATCCTACAAGTTGATGACTACGATTAAGCCGGATGCAGTGTTGGTCCTTGGTGACACCAATTCCTGTCTGTCAGTAATTGGCGCGAAGCGATTACACATCCCAATCTTCCACATGGAAGCTGGGAATAGATGCAAAGATGAATGCCTACCAGAGGAGACCAATCGACGCATAGTAGATATCATTTCAGATGTAAACATGGCGTACTCAGAACATGCCCGCCGTTATCTGGCAGACACAGGTATTCCGAAGGAACGGACCTATGTAACTGGCTCTCCGATGGCTGAAGTGCTTACTATGAATCTAGAGAAAATTCAGTCGTCAGATGTTCATGCAAGATTAGGTTTGACAAAGGGGAAGTATATTCTCCTTTCTGCACACCGTGAAGAGAATATCGATACGGAGGAGAACTTCATCAGCTTGTTTACCGCAATCAACAAAATGGCGAAGAAGTATGATATGCCAATCCTGTATTCTTGCCATCCAAGAAGTCGTAAACGTTTGGAAACATCAAATTTCCAACTTGATTCTAGAGTAATTCAACATGAGCCACTGGGATTTCATGATTACAACTGTCTTCAGATGAATGCCTTTGCAGTAGTAAGTGACAGTGGCACCCTTCCTGAGGAGAGTTCATTCTTCACTTCAATCGGCAATCCAATTCCTGCAGTCTGCATTCGAACTTCTACGGAAAGACCAGAAGCATTGGACAAAGGGTGCTTCATCCTTTCAGGAATTGATTCTGTTGGACTTCTTCAGGCTGTAGATACAGCGGTAGAAATGGTGAAGAATGAAGCAAATGGTGGAGCAATCCCAGTACCAGATTATACAGATATCAATGTCAGCGACAAGGTAGTAAAAATTATTCAATCCTACGTGGGTGTAGTGAATAAGATGGTGTGGAGAAAGAATTGAAGCAAGAACCCGCAGTGATTCCTTGCTTTCCGCTTCGTGAACAAAAGACGTCTGATTCCTTGAAATTCTAGGGACCAGACGTCTTCTTATACTTGTGCTCTTATTTCTTTTCTCTGAATAAGTTTACATAATTGTTACGTTTTTTTGCCTTGTAGTTATTTGATTGAATGCCTGATACTGTATAATATAAAAATAAATGAGATATTGGTATATCTATAATTGCTATAAATAATGCACTATTTTGAGAGGAGACAGTTATGAAGAGTAAACGCAAATCGATTAAAGTGTTGTCCGTGATTCTTTCAGCATTTATGTTGGTGTCTATGTTACCAATGTTTGTGTTCGCAGGGAATACAGATCCGATTGAAATTACGGCTCAACCAGAGAATATCTCTGCATTGGCAGG
>JAZLMM010000039.1:0-3913 GCA_045598705.1 Oscillospiraceae bacterium | reverse complement strand
CAGTACCTTTGCCTTGCTGTCGGGAATCGTATGGATGTCGCAGTTGTCTAGAATCTGCTTCAGCTGCTTGCCTTCGGGTGATTGGAGAGCTTCTTTTTTGGTTGCTCCGTGCCATAGGTCGTAGCAGATTGATGTAAGGATCCTGAGGGCGTATATCTGACCATTGCCCGGTTCTTCCGTAAACTCCCGGCATACGCCTGCTACGCAATCCTCTTTGGAATCTCCCTTTTCGAATGGTCTGCGGCCATAGTCAGCCGTTATCACATCGATGGTATTCGGTTCTCCGGTCTGGAAACTGCGAGGAAGGCCGGCATTGCCGTGAGTGTCCATATCCCGCAGCATAATAGACGCAATTCTGCCATTTACCGAGAGCTCCGCATCCTCTGCTACAAGACGCGAATAGAACTGGGCAACGTGGTGTTCGTATGTCCACGCTGCCAGGTCTCCGATTATGGCTCCGTACATTCCCATAGTCAATTAGTGTTTTAATAATTCCAGATTTTCACTTCCGGAATCACTGCTTTCAGCCGTTTCTTTTCTTCTTTGCTGACTTTCCCGCGTATCTCAAGATATTGGATATTTTTCGTCAGAAGCCAATCCGGTATTGAAACTTTACCTCTGAAATAAAGAATGAGACTATCTATCGTTTCAAGAGAATTCAATTCTATTGGCACTTCATCCACCTCAAACCTAAGGGCTCTCATTTCATTCGCTCCACGCAGTCTGGCGAGAGATTCTTCCTTCTCGTTGGAATGCCTTACGAACCAGCCGATTTGCGGTGTGAGAGCACAAGGCTCTTTGTCCTCTGATACGCCGACCATTCCGCTCCAAAGTTCCATAGGGAATGTCTCTTTGCTGCCGTCGGGATATTCACGGACATACTTGAAGCTGACTCTTGCGACTTCGCTTTCCATTCTTGTGTGATTACCCACCTTGGAGAAAGATTTCTTTCTACCATCTTTTTTCTTCAGGAACAACGCCACGCACCAGCCATCGATATCGTGAAAATCAGGAATGCATCCTCTACCGAGACTGAAATCTTCTTCATGTGCTTCCTGTACGATACTCTTCCAGAAATCCAAATGAGGATGACCTTCTGCCGCCCTGATGAATTCTGACAAGATAGGCTTGAGCCAACGGTACCACGTGATCAGACCGAACTTCTTGAGGATATCGCATTTCTGCAGCAGCTGCTTCCAATCGTCAGGAGTGCCTGTAAGAGTGACCGACGGGATGCCGCAGATCATATGATGAACTGTGTACTTGAAGTAGGATTCTACTCCTTTCATCAGGGTTGCTACCGATGCGATTCTTTCGTCAGTACCGGTTGTCGAGAAATCGGCCACAAAGTCCTTGGCAATGCCGTCAAGAGTCTTTGAATCAATCTGCTCATAGAATCCTTCCAGAATTGCAGACCAGTCGGCGTTCTCTGTAAGTATATCGGTATTGGATTCGATGGTGATATCAAGCTGCCCATCGTGGGAAACAATGAGGCTGCGGAACTTCTCGGCATTGTCGGCGATATGTTTTGCCAGCTGCTGGTTGATGACAAGCCAAATGATATCCGGAGAAAGGGCAATCGGCCTGTGCTCCGCATAACATTGAAGGAAACATCCGAAAAGGACATCAGAGCGCTCCCACGAAAGTTTCTTGTCGGCAAAACTGCTGGATACCACATTGTGGAGGGATTCATCAATCTGCTCTGACCAAAGGATTTCTTTGGCGACTTCTTCGCCAGGCATACCTTCCAGATGGTATGACGGTTTCTTCAAGCCTTCGTCGACGGCGAAGGTGATTTTCCCGGCGCATTTCTCCAGAACCGGGCATTCACGGATGGTGGAAGTCTCCTTGGTGGCAAGTGCTATGATGTCTTTCTGTTTCATTTGGTTCTATTCTGATGTTATTTCTTCCAAAACTGTTGCTGACATTCGCAGCAGGCCCACTGCGGATCTCCTTCCATATGGATACAGCAGCCACCGAGAACTACTTCTTTGCGTTCTGCCATCTCGAACAGCTCAGGACCTGGCTCTCCATAGACGATTTTGACCACTTTGCCTCCACATTTGGGGCATTTGCAGGGTTTGCGATTTACGATGATTGGTTTCATGCTTGCTTGTTGTTCACAAATCTATATTATTTTGAGTTTACTGAAACAAAGTCATTTCCCCTACTGGTGCCGACCGATGTACGACGATGTTCACTACGATTGAAGCCTTCAAGTCTTTGTTTTCTATGATGCTTATACTATAATCGATATTCCGGCCTCGCTGTTGTATATTTCTCTCTTAAGGACGTCGTTTGACCATGAAAAGTGCCATTTGAATGTTCCACTGACGAATTCTGTCAGTTGCTTCCCTTCTGGGTCGAACACTGCTGAAAGTCCGTCTTTGAATACCACAATCTCCGGACCGTTCAAGTCACAGGTTGCTTTGTCGAAAGGAAAGTCCAGCAGTGGTTTCAGTGAGTCTATGGTTACGAGTACGACATTCCCATTCCTCAAGCACCTGTATGCATTGCCGATTCTTGATACCCCCAGAAGTTTAGCATCATCCCCAAGCTTCTGTTGAATGTCTTTGAACAGTTTCCTGCACTCCTTAAAGGAGTCGTGGTATATAACCTCGTAGTCAGGTATGTGTACATCTCCCTGCTGCATGATTGTATCCACATCAAATTCTGGAATATGCCCATTGAAACGACTGTTTGCAAAAGAAAGCCATTCCTCGAAACTCCCAGTTTCGATATCGAAGTGAGGGCAATTCCAGGTGAAGAATTCTTCCGCGTACCATGCTTCGTCTTGTCCGAGGGCTCTCGCCAGGTCGAATGTCAATTCCCTTAACCAGAAATGGGTTCCTTCGTGCATCACTATCTGGCAGTAGTGAAAGAAGGAGTTTATCTCCCAAAAACCATCCCGTAAGATGAACTCTACATCGTAGATTGGAAGACGAAATGCATAGTAGAAGCTGTCATCGTATTCTTCTGTATACAACTCAATGCTGTAATTATCCATTCGAAACTCTGACTTAAGCTTGTCAATCGTCCTACGGGCGAAAGCTTCAGACGCCTTCCTGTTTTTGACATCATGGAAGTCGTGCCTGATTATGTGTGTAATGTCTACTCCCATTTTACTTGTTGTTTTTCTTCACATACACGATGACCTCCACCTGTTCCTCAGGATGAGCGTCCGGTGTGATTCTCTGGATGCGTACATCGTACATATCGTTCCAACCCATATCCAGGAACTTGCTGATGTCGTGGTTCTCTCCACGGGGGATGAATCCGAGTTTCAGGTCATTGTAATAGATGGCCACCGCATAGGGGTCGAACTTGTTGTCAGCTTCTCTTTCGAGCTGGAGCTTTGTACCGATCTTGAGACTCTCGAATGCCTCGCATCCGTCCCAATAGCTGAAACCTGCAACGTGAAAGTTTGCCAGGTGAACTCTTTTGATTTCTCTTTCCATAATTCGTTAGCTTTTGATTACGGTACAAAATAAATACGAGAGTGTCTCAAAGCGCGGGACACCCTAAAGAAAAGTAAAAAAATTTTCTTGAAGCGCAATTATTCCTCGTTATAGAGCTCTGCTGCGGCCTGGTGTTGCGCCTTGATTTCATCTGCAAGCCACTGTGGTTCCAGGACCTTGATCTGGGCGCCACGGGACAGGATCGGGGTGAAGAAGTCGGCGGTAGGACGGATCTCGAGCTCGAAATCTGAGTAGCCTTCTTCTGTGGCCACCTCTTTCTGACTATGGTGGAGCGGAAGGTCTCGCATGTAGAAGACTTCACGGCCGAAGGCGCGGATGCGTACCGGAGTGAGGTCAAACTCATCATTGCGCACAATGCCGTAGCAGTCTTTGAACCAGGTTGCGGCATCGAAGTCATCAGATAGCTCGAACTTGTCGCTTGTGATTTCGAGCGA
>JAZLMM010000038.1:0-24007 GCA_045598705.1 Oscillospiraceae bacterium | reverse complement strand
CGTGAAAAGTGGTCCTAGATGTTCCGACTACAGCGACATTTGTTCATTCCAGTCGGAAACGGTCTTGTCTGGAAGAAACAAGGAACATTTCTTGCCTGACAAAAAGATCTCCATTTCCCAAGAAAACGTGAAGAACCTTTTTATTGCTGTTTATATGGAAAAAAGCCATGTTCTTGAACAAAAACGAACAAATGCTCGAAAAGACCTGGGAATAGGCGATTTATCGTGAATATTTGTGAAATACTATTGCAACGAAAAAGAAACTTAGTTAAAATGACAACAGAGTGGTGAGAAGTGGAGTGATTTTTCACCATAATGGAGTAAAGTGGTGGAAATCAAGAAAACGGGGAGTGGCCATGGCTCGTTTC
This sequence comes from Oscillospiraceae bacterium, assembly GCA_045598705.1. GTDB lineage: Bacteria > Bacillota > Clostridia > Saccharofermentanales > Saccharofermentanaceae > Scatonaster. The sequence continues at coordinate 23,639 of JAZLMM010000038.1, read as the reverse complement.
ATGAACAAAATCGATGCGAAGGGTAGATTCTTCGTTCCTGCGAAAGCAAGGGACGGATTGGGCCCGCGTATGTATGTGACTTTGAGCATGGACAGAAATTATCTGAGCGTCTATAGCGAAGAGCGTTTCCAGATGATTGTGGAGTCGATCAACAGCTTCTCGATGACAAATCCGAAGATTCGTAACTTGAGGCGTGCCGTTATTGGTGAAGCGCTGGAATGCGAGATTGATTCACAGGGACGTATTTCAGTTACCACTGAACTTTGGGAGAAGATTGGCGCAAAACCGTCGACGGAAATCTGCATCTTGCAGCAACCGGACATGCTTGAGATTTGTACAGCAACGTACTATGAACAGAGCATGGAAGACGAAGCAACCTATGACTTTGGTGGTATTGAGAATGACATCAAGGGACTGTAATTTCCATCATCTCCCAGTGCTCTTTGACGAATGCATGGAGGGGCTAGCAATAAAACCAGACGGCATCTATGTAGATTGCACAGCTGGGGGAGGCGGGCATAGTTCAGGCATTGTTGCAAGACTTGGCGAGAAAGGGATACTAATCTCGCTGGATAAAGATGACGAAGCGCTGGCTGCTTGTGAAAGAAGACGAGCGGAACTTGGCGCAGAGGATAAATGGGTGCTTGTGAAATCCGATTTTTCGGCCATCTCAGAAGTGCTCGAGGGTATGAACATTGACAAAGTGGATGGGGTGTTAGCTGATCTTGGCGTCTCTTCTCATCAGATTGATACAGCGGATAGAGGTTTCTCCTACATGCAGGATGGACCTTTGGACATGCGAATGAACCAGGAACAGGCACTTTCGGCCGAGACAGTGGTGAATGAGTATTCTGTGACGGATCTGACAAGAATCTTCCGAGACTATGGAGAGGAACGCTATGCAGCAAGAATTGCTTCCGCAATCGAGAAAAGAAGGCAGGAAGCTCCAATTCGAACGACGACAGATTTGGCTGATCTGATTCGAGGTGCAATGCCCCATGCCGCAAGAAAAGAGGACCAGCATCCGGCAAGACGGTGCTTCCAGGCAATACGAATTGAGGTCAATCACGAATTGGCTTCCGTGTCGAAATTACTAGATGAAGTGCCCGCTTTGTTGAATGAAGAAGGAAGGTTTGCAGTCATTTCTTTCCATAGCTTGGAGGATAGACTGGTAAAAGAAGCTTTCCGCAAACTGGAGAATCCCTGCACATGTCCGAGAGAGTTTCCGATGTGTGTCTGCGGGAAACGTCCGATGGGGAGACAGATCCATAGCAAGCCCATCGTTGCCTCAAAAGAAGAAGCTGTGGAGAATAAGCGATCAGGATGTGCCAAACTGAGAGTGTTTGAAAGGAATGATGAGAAATGGCCCAAGCAGTAAAAACAGTGAGAAAACATGCTGATGATAGTGTGCGTCGACACAATTACAATGAATATGCAGTAGGCCTGAACCTTTCTGCTTTCGATGATGGTGAGATTGAACAGTATATGAGTGATATGGAACAGACATCTTTAGATATTCACATTATGAACGTTGATGAGAAGAAAGACCGAAAGTCTGCAGAGCGTGCGACCAAAGCTGCGTACGCCAATCACCGCAAGAAGTCAATTTCTCAGACGGTGCGACGCTTTCGGGATGTTATTTTGTTTGCTTTGGCAATAGCTTTTGTTACTTCGATGTTCGGTCTGCTGGTGTATAATGAAGCACAGATTGCATCGATGAACTTTGCGAATAACAAGAAAGAACGTCAGATCAACAAGATGCGTCAGGAGACTAGCCAATTGAAAGAGACTCTCTTCGTAGACGCAGATTTGGATTCGGTTCATAAGCTAGCCAGTATGCATCTTGGCATGATTGAACCGAGTGAGAAACAAATTGTGCGTGTCATAGTACCACACAAGGATCATCTGACCACGAATCGTTCTTATAACTCGGTAGGACTGACCGAAGATATCGTTGAGGAAGCCAAGCGCGACCTAGCGGATTATTATTCCAAAGCGGATGCCTAAAGTAATCTGATAGGAAAGGAGCGCGACTTCCAAGCATGGCCTCGAAGAAACGCGACAATCACTCAAATAATCGTCGCCCTGGACAGAATCCAGAGAAGAAGCGCTCGATGCAGCAGAATACTGCTCAGCCTAATTCCATGCGCGCAAATCCTGCCCACCCCAACTCGACACATCGGAATCCGAACCAGCAAGAGCCGATGCGAAGAAGTGGCGTGCAACCCAAGCGCACTTCAACGAGTAATGTGAAGCCTGGTGCTACGTCAAGAAATCAGCAGTATTCCTCCAATCAGGCAGCTTCTGGTTCAAATAATGTCCAGAAGAAGACGCCTGTACTTCGTACATCTTCTTTGGAACAACCCTATACACCTTGGTTCGCTAGCAATCGTAAAGAAGAGAATGTGGAAGTCAAAAGACAGACACGTCGGAAACTGCTACGCATGAATCAGAAAGTGAAAGAGAATCAAGAAGATTCCATTTCGGAGAAGCAGACTGATCTTCAAACAAAGGGGAAACTTCAGAAGAATGAAGCCCGACAGGTTAAGGAGATTTCACCGAAAGATACTTCGGAGGAGACTTCTAAGCAGGTAGTTCAAGATGAATCGGAAACCGGGAGATTCAGGATCGGAGGACGTATCGTCTTGGTAATGGTGTTTCTGGCGCTCACCGCTTTCATGGGATACCTGATTAAAGTGCAGTTTGATCTGCAACACAATAAATATGAAGAGTACTCTCACAAAGCATCTTCCATGCACTGGCAGCGAATTGAGGATATTCCTTCGCGTGGAGATATTCTGGACCGAAATGGCAACATATTGGCTAGTACGACCTATGAATATACGATAGGTATCACACCGGCGGATGTTTTGAAATCACAGAAAAATCGCAAGGAACCGTTGACTTCGGAACAGATTGCGGAGGCTTTCCACGAATATATCGGTGTAGACACTATGCAGATGGTGGAATGGCTTGCTCAGGAAGACAAACCTTATATTCAAATCAAGAAGAATGTGACATCTGAACAGAAAACCGCTTTGACCAAGTATATGAACGAACATGGTATTGGCGGTGTTAAGATTGACTCTGTGCCGAAACGTTACTACAACTATGGTAACCTTGCGGCGCAAGTAATTGGATTCGCAGATCAAAGAGACAACACATTAGTAGGACAATACGGCATAGAAGCCTATTATGATGATTACCTGACCGGTACAGAAGGATATACTTACGCAGAAGTAGATAACTACAACCAGAGTGCACTGCCGTATTCGGCACCGACCAGTATTGAATCACAGGATGGATACAATGTACAACTTACGTTGGATATGACTATTCAACGTATCGCTGAAGAGGCGTGCCGTGATGCCTATGATGAATACAAACCACGAGAAGGCGTTACGGCCATCGTGATGAATCCGTATACCGGTGAGATCATGGCTATGGTTTCCATGCCGGACTTCAATTTGAATACACCTCGACAGAAACCCTATGGAATCAGTGATCAGGAATGGGATGAACTGAAGGATGTGGTCATTACAGAAGGCGAGGGCGAGAATGCGCTGAAGCTGGATGGTCGTTCGAATTACTTGATGAGAAATGCATGGAGAAATCGTTGTATTTCAGATACATATGAACCAGGTTCGACTATGAAGGCGGTGACAACGGCCATTGCGTTGGAAGAAGGCGTGGCACATGAGAGCGACTGGTTCGACGATAGCCCTGTCCCAATTACAGAAGTTGATACCATTAGCTGCTGGCGAGAAAAAACAGAAGGTAACCATGGTGTAGAGACGCTTCGAGAAGCATTTGAGCGTTCCTGTAACCCAATCTTCGTGGAACTGGCCAAAAGAATCGGTATCGATAAATACTATGACTACATTCATAACTGTGGTTTCTATGACGTGACGGGTGTAGATCTGCCAATGGAGGCCAAGGGTATTTTCCATGAGAAGCCGACTGAAGTTGATATGGCGACGCTGTCTTTTGGTGAGTCCTCTACGACTACACCACTTCAACTGGCGACAGTCTACTCCGCATTGGTAAACGGTGGTTCGCTCATGCGACCACACATGACCTCTCAGATCGTAGATGCGCAAGGAAATATCATTCGTGAGATTGAGCCGGAGAAGATCCGAACACTGTTCTCTGAAACGACCTCGGCTAGAGTGCGTTCCTTGATGGAAGACGTTGTTAACGAAGGAACCGGTGCAGCTGGATATGTTCCGGGTTATTATGTTGCGGGTAAGACGAGTACTTCAACGATTGAAATTGGTGAAGAAGCTGGCATGCACGTTATTTCATTCGGTTGTTATGCTCCTTCCTATGATCCGGAAATCGTAGTGCTTGTCGTTATCAATAAACCGGAAGATAAAGAAGTCGGTTCTTCTGCTGCTGCCAAAGTTGCGGCACGAATTGTTGAAGAGTCTCTCGAATATCTAGGTGTCAGAAGAAGATTAAGTGAAGACGAGTATAACCGTATGATTCTGGAATACCATGTTCCGGATGTGACGGGAATGACTTATAAAGAGGCCAAAGCACTTCTGAAAGAGGAGGACTTCGAAGTAATCGATGGTCTTGGATCAATGTCTGATGATACTATCGTGGAACACATTTACTATGGTGAGCATGAGACAGTGCTGAAAGAATCGACGATCGTACTCTACCCGAGATATGTCGAAGAAGCGGAAATGGGAAAGACGATCGTACCGAATTTCGAAGGTAAGAATGTGATTGAGTGTATTCGCGTATCCAAACAGTATGGGATAAACATCAAGATTGAAGGAAATGTAAAGGGGACAGTTGTGTCCCAACGTCTTGCGAGAGACCCACTAGAGAATCCTGATGACCCGAATGATGTAGAGCCAGAGGATATGCTTCCAGAGGATAATCCGGAGGGAGTAGAACCGGAAGATTCCCAACAAGAAACTTCGGAAACTACATCTGCGCCGAATGAACAAGAACCTGAGCAGGTACCATACGGTTCCGTTGTGGTATTGAAAATGGAGTGATCATCATGAACGTACGTATTCTTCTTTCGGAAACAGAATTTGAGTTGATTGCGGGAAGTCTCGATATTGAGATTGAAGATGTAGTATTGGATTCTCGCCAAGCGAGGATGCATACAGCATTTATCGCCATGATCGGTCAGCTGACCGATGGCCATAAATATATCTCCAAAGCGGCGGAGTTGGGCGCTTCACTTATCGTAATCGATGACCGCCGACGCGCAGAGGTGGAGGAAGAAGTAAAGACGTTATTTTCCCGATTCAATGTGACGATTGTATCTGTACCCAATTGCAGAAATGCGTATGCAGACATGGCGGCAACGTGCTTCGGGCATCCATCGGACAAAATTACGATGATCGGCGTGACTGGTACGAAAGGGAAGACTACTTCAACCTATATCTTGCATGAGATCATGAACCATTCCGGGAGAAAGTGCGGATTGATTGGCTCCATCGAGAATAAGGTTGGAGAAGAGACCGAACGGTCTTCTCATACTACACCAGAAGCGTGGGAATTTCAGAAACTGTTACGTAGGATGCAGGATGAGGATGTACATCATTGCGTGATGGAAGTGTCATCGCTGGGGTTGAAATTTCAGCGTACGCGTGGTGTTGACTTTAAAATTGGTGTATTCACGAATTTCTTAAATGACCATATTTCAGATGGCGAACATGAGACGGAGGAAGACTATTTCCGAAGCAAGTTGAGCCTGTTCGATCACTGCGAGCTTGCTCTGGTAAATAAGAGTTCGAGGAGACTTGATGAGATCCTCGAATACGCAGGCGCAAGAACGAAGAAATGCTATACTTATAGTATCTCCAGTGTGGCGGACTTCTACGTGAGGGAGATGGTGCCGACATCGCAGATGGGCGTGCCCGGTATGGACTTCACTTTCGTGTACCCAGAAGGCGAGATGGGAATCTTCGTGCCGCTCCTTTGTGATTTTAATGTGGATAATGCACTTTGCGCTGCGGCATGTGCATACCTCTGTGGTGTCAATCCGAAAGAGATTCGGATCGGTATGACCTTTGCGAAGATTCCAGGTCGTATGGAGAAAATAGATAATGCTCTAGGATTGCGCGTATATGTGGACTATGCGCACAACGGCGATAGCTTGCAAGTACTGCTTCGTGCACTACGGCCCGCTTGCAACGGCAGATTGATTACTGTATTCGGTTGTGGTGGACACCGTCCACCTGAGCGACGCTATTCCATGGGGGAGGTCTCTGCTCGCTGTAGCGACTATACGATTGTGACGACCGATAATTCGAGAGATGAGTCTTTCGAAAGTATCTCCGGCATGATTCTCGAAGGATTCCGCCGGATCAAAGACGAGGATTACTGTGTGATAGAGGACCGACGTGTAGCCATAGCGACTGCTTTAGAGATGGCAACGCCGGATGATATTGTTGTGATAGCGGGAAAAGGTCATGAGCTGACCATGGAAATGCAGGGACAGTACGTCCGCTTTGTTGATGCAGAAGAAACGGCAGTAGCACTTAGAAAATTAGAAAGAAGAAAGGCAGAACACAAAGAATGAGTGTTTTTACATTACAGGAAGTATTAGATGCTACAGGAGGTGAACTCCGACAGTTTGTAGCGACCGAACAGGTGAAAGATCCGTCCATGTTCCAGGTGACGGGTGTGTCTTCAGATACCCGTACCATTGAGGAAGGAAATCTCTATCTGGCATTGATTGGCGAGAAATTCGATGGTAATCAGTTTGCTGTGGCGGCGGTAAAAGATGGCGCAACGGTGTTGCTTCTGTCTTCCATGACGTATGCGCCAGAGAATGTACCGGTGGTATTGGTAGAGGATACGAAGCTTGCACTGGAGAAACTTGCTACGTATTACCGCAAAAGAATGGGTTGCCAGGTGATTGCAGTTACCGGAAGTGTTGGAAAGACTTCAACGCGACAGATGATCGTCAGTGCACTTTCAAGATGTTGCCGTGTATATGCTACAAGTGCAAATAAGAATAATGAGATCGGTCTTTCCCAGACGATCCTCAGTGCACCGGAAGATACGGAAGTACTGGTATTAGAGATGGGCATGAGAGGACGTGGTGAGATCTCAGAACTTACTCACATTGCACTTCCTGATATAGCGGTCATTACGAATGTAGGTGTGGCGCATATCGAACGCTTGGGTTCCCGAGAAGAGATTCGAAATGCCAAACTGGAGATCATTGAGGGTCTCAAGGAGAATGGTCTTCTGATCCTCCCGTATCACGATGAATATCTGATGGGCGCTGTGAAAGCTGGGATGATCCGGAGCGACGTTCACATTGCATATACTTCTACGACACCAGAAGAATTTGAGGCACAGCCATATGGCTTTGCTATGGCGACCAAGACGGAAGTGAAAGGTGAGAAGATCTTCTTCAACGTAGAAGCCGGTATCGACAGTGTGTGCGAGGTGCCGCTGATGATTGAGGCACTAGGACTTCATCACGTAGGCAATGCTTTGGCAGGTTTGATTTGCGGATTGTATTACCATTGCGATCTGGCAAAAATTGCGGAAGGTATTGCGTCTTTCAATCAAGTCGGGCATCGTGAACGCAAAGTGAATGTCAATGGAATATTCTTTATCGATGATACATATAATGCTGGACCTGAATCCATGAAATCGGCTATGTCGACGGTACGAAGAATTGCTGGTGAGGGGAAAGCATATGCGTGTATCGCGGATATGCTGGAGCTGGGACATGTTGCTTCGGAAAAACATATTGAGATTGGACAGTATGCAGCGGAAATTAAGCTGGACGGACTGCTGGTCACCGGCGATCAGAAAAAGAACGTCGAGGAAGGGGCCAAGTTAGTTGCGCCGAGCATGGATGTTCGACTTTTTGACGATAAGGCAGAGATGATTGAAGAACTAGTGAAGATATTGAAGCCTGGTGATTACGTGCTTCTGAAAGCTTCGCATTCTTTCGAAATGCATACGATTATAGATGGCTTTCAAGCGAAAGTAGGAGAGGTAGACGAGAAGTGAAGCGGAAGATGAAGGACCTTGTGTCCGAGAATATCGCTTATGAGAACGATGGGAAGAAGACACTCGATGTTTATGCGCCGAGACATGTCAACATCGGTATTATCGTCATCGTGACACTCATGATGGCCTTTGGCCTTGTTATGCTCTTCTCGGCAAGTATGCCTAAGGCGTATACATCTCAAGGCAATTCCATGTACTATGTCATTCAACAGGGACGCTTCTTGATCCTGGGATTCGTGGCGGCAGTTGTCATCACATTCCTGCCAATCAAGTGGTTCGACAAATGGCCCTTCTTCGTTGCGATGTATGTGCTTGCAGTCGGTATGGCAGTCTTGACCATGGTCAAAGGTTCTGTCATCAACGGTTCTCGTCGATGGATCTTGATTGGTGGTGTATCTTTCCAACCATCCGAGTTCGTCAAGGTGGCGATCGTGTTCTTCATTGCTGGGTATCGCTCTTTCATCCAGCGTATGCGAAAGAAAGGCAGACTCCGTGCAAAAGATCCGAAATATCAAGGCCTCAAAGACGCTATCCTAGATATCACACTTCCAGGCATCATGGTGCTGTTCTGCTTGCTGATTGTCGTGCTTCAGCCACATATGTCCTGCTTCTTGATTTTGACTGCGATTTCCGGTATCTGTTTCCTGTGCTGTGGTATTCCGCTTAAGTCGTGGTTGCGTGGCGGCGGACTTCTGCTTGCCATCTGTATTGTTGCAGGCAGTATTCTTTTCCTAGCTATGCCGGCAGAGAAGAAGAAGAGTCTGCAGAAGAACTTCACCCACGTAGTGACGCGTCTGAATATTTTTGCTACCATGAAATCTGATGAGGAAGAAGAGAAGAAGGCTGATGAAGACGAGACCTACCAGAGTGAACAGTCCGTCATTGCGATTGGTTCCGGCGGACTGACCGGAGTCGGATTCGGCAACAGCCGACAGAAGTATATGTATCTTCCTGAAGCACATAATGACTATGTGTATTCGATCATTTGCGAGGAACTTGGTTTCTTGGGCGGGCTGTCTGTCATGTTGCTCTTCTGGGCATTTGCCATTTGTGGATTCCTGATCTCTTGGCAAGCGGATAGTCTATATTCCCGTGTACTGACGGCAGGCTATACGAGTCTTCTGACGATACAGGCATTTCTGAATATCGGTGTAGCCATTGGTGCAATTCCACCTACAGGAATTACCCTGCCGTTCTTTAGTTACGGTGGTACGGCGAACTTCTTCTTCATGATTGCGGTGGGTATGATCCTGTCCGTATCTAGAACAGGACGAAAGAGAAAAATAGTAAAATTGGCGGTGTAACAATGAGTATGAAGGTTTTTCTTGCAGGCGGCGGAACAAGTGGACATATCCACCCTGCGACAGCGATTGCAGATGAATTAAAGAAACAGGATTCGAACACGGAAATTCTTTTCTGTGGTACGGAAAAAGGACTTGAGTCCCAGATTATTCCGGCGCAGGGATATGATTTCGAAGTAATTCGTGCATCCCAGCTTCCGATGAAACCATCAAAGAAGACATTCAAGGCAATCAAGGACTTCAGAGCCGGAAAGAAGATGTGTCGCAAATTGATTCGTGAGAGAAAACCAGATGTGGTGATCGGAACGGGCGGTTTTGTATGCAGTCCTTTGATCGCGGCTGCCCACAAAGAGAAAGTGCCGATCCTTCTTCACGAACAGAATGCTTTCCCGGGACGTTCCAATCGACTGATGTCTCGTTATGCGAAGACGGTCTGCACCAGTTTCCCTGGCATCGAGCATTACTTCAATAAGAAGGCTAAGATCGTCTATACCGGCAATCCGATTCGAGGTGTTTTTGCCAATGTTGACCATGCATCTTGCCGTGCTCAGCTGGGGCTTCAGGAGGATGAATTCCTAATCCTTGCCATGGGTGGAAGCCTTGGTGCAAGAACGGTCAATGAGGCGATCGTAGAGTTGGCCAAACAGTGCACGGATTCGAAGGTGAAGATTATCTTGAGTGTTGGTAAACAACGCTACAAAGAAGTCGTGGAAGAGGCAAAGAATTGGCCGAAATCCATCGAGGTGTTTGAATACATCCAGAACCCGGAAGTATATCTTGCAGCATGTGATCTCTTCATTGGACGTGCTGGCGCAATTACCTGCGCAGAGGTTCAAGCGGTAGGCGCTCCTTCTGTGCTGATTCCATATCCTTATGCCGCGCAAGATCACCAGACATATAATGCGAAGTCATTTGTTGAAGCCAATGCAGGTGTGCTGCTTCCAGATGCGGAAGCGATCGAGAAACTGCCGGGTATTGTCTTGGAACTCATTGGTGACAGGGCGAAATTAGACGACATGCGAAAGAGAACAAGAGAACTTGCTATCTATGATGCTGCCGATAGAATTGTGAAAGAGGTACGTAAACTTGGAGAATGATCAGCATTCACAATTGAATACTGAATCTGAAGGCCTCGAGGCGGAGAAACTGAGTCATCAGGGGAAGCCAGAGAGTCTTGCGCATCCGGAAGTGACAGACTTGGAAGAGACGGAGAAGAGCGAGCAGAAAGCATCAACCTCAAGATCTTCGAGCAGATCCAATGCTGTGCTCGCGACGCTTTCGAAACTTTCGGTCAAGACGTATATCACGATGATCCTTGGTATGGTCGCCGTGATTTTGATCCTGTTCTTTGTTTTCAACAAGAATTTCCGTGTCAATGAGATCCATGTCAGTGGCAATCAGAAAGTCTCAACGGAAGCCATTCTGGCGGCTGCACAAGTGGAGAAGAATGATCACCTACTGTCACATGTGACGGGTTCTTGGAAAGAGAGATTCCAATTCCAGGACGGTAAAGCGCGTCAGCGTATCCTTGAATTAGATCCATATATCGCGGATGCCAAAGTATACCCCAAGTATCCCGGAGAAATTTACATCGATATTACAGAAAGACGAAAAGTAGCTTACGTTGCAATTCCTGATGGATATGCGATCATTTCCGATGATTCTGTGGTACTGGATATCGTATCCGGAGATGTGCCTTCGGGTATACCTGAAATCCGCGGATTGCCTATTTTGTCGGCTCAGGTTGGAAAAAAACTGCAAATGAGTGCTACGGATGGATACGATATATGCATCACTGTTTTGGGTGCAATTCTTGGTGCGGATTCTACGGATGGTATTTCAACGGAAGAATTCGATTTCCTCTCACTTGTCATTTCAGTGCGCTATTGCGACAATATGACAACATTCGTTGACCTGTGTCTGCCCAACGCGAACAAGATTCTTACCGTCAAAATCGGTTCGCTTACGACAATCTCAGATGATATGAATTGGCTTCAATATGCAGTATTTACAGGCTATTTCGACGACAAAGAAGGTACGCTGTTCGACATGACCGGAAGGGAATATATCCTCCGTTGAGTTCGCCTCACAACATTTAGGGGAAGAAACATGTGAATAACATGCGAGCAAAACTGCTGTAACACGACTGTAATCCATATTTTCCACTGTTTTTCGTTCTATTGCTTGACCACTACATTTAGTGTAGAATGATTTCGGTAGCTTAGTAAAGCTTGGTATTAATATGTATTTAAACTGAGGATAACACGGAGGACAGTTGGTTATGTCAGATTTCAAACTAGGATATTCAATGGACGACGAACCATTCGCAGCGATTCGAGTAATCGGTGTCGGCGGTGGCGGATGCAATGCGGTAGATCGTATGATCGAGAGCTCTGTTCAGGGCATCGATTTCATCTCTATCAATACTGACCATCAGGCACTGGCTCGTTCCAAGGCACAGGTGACCATCCAGATCGGTGAGAAGATTACACGTGGTCTGGGTTGTGGTGCTGATCCGACGGTTGGTGAGAAAGCTGCCGAAGAGAGCAAGGATGAGATTGCTCAGGCCATCCGTGGAACAGATATGTTGTTTATTACTGCCGGTATGGGCGGTGGTACAGGTACAGGTGCTGCACCGGTCGTTGCACAGATTGCTCGCGAACTGGGAATCCTGACTGTAGCAGTTGTTACCCGTCCGTTCCGTTTCGAGGGACCGCGTCGTGCAATGAATGCTGAACGTGGTATTCGCGAGATTGAGAAATATGTTGACTCTTTGATCGTTGTCGCGAACGATAAACTTCTCGATATTACAGATGAAGATACATCCATTGATGATGCATTCAATATGGCTGACCAGGTACTGAAATTCGGTGTAGCCGGTATTTCTGACCTCGTTGCAATTCCAGGTCTCATCAACCTCGACCTTGCAGACGTTCGCCGCGTCATGACGAATGCTGGTATCTGCCATATGGGTATCGGTCGTGCTTCGGGTGAGGGCAGAGCTGCTGCCGCTGTGAAGCAGGCAATCAATAGCCCGCTCCTTGATACAACAATCGAGGGTGCACGTGGTGTTATCATCAACTTCACTGGTTCCCGCAACATGAAGCTCCACGAGATCGATGTAGCAGCATCGGTTGTGCGTGATGCAGTTGCTGGTGATGCAGATATCATCGTTGGTGCAGTGACAGACCCAACACTCGAAGATGAGATCATGATTACCGTTATCGCATCCGGATTTGAGAATACAGAGAATGCTTCTGCTGCATTCCGTCCAGCAACATCAATCATCTCCAAACAGAATCCGACGCTCATCTCTCAGAACGCGCCGACAGCTTCTGCAACACGCCCGATTGCTCCGGTTTCTTCTTACGACAAGCCGGCACCGGCTCCGGTACAACCTACTTCTGGTAGACAGGAAGTTCCAGAATTCCTCTTTGGTGATCCAGAACCGGCAGGCGCAAAGAATGATGATTCTACTCGCGTATATACTCCAAAGAGTGCACCGGTTGCGCCGGCACCTCAACCACAGTCTTACATGAACCCAGCACCGGCTGTGGCACCTGCTCAGGCACCTTCTGCTCCGGTTCAGCAGGGTGGAAGACCTCAGCCGAACGTTGTTCCGAATCCAGCTCCGAAGCCGCAGGCTGCTCCGGTTATTCCAAAGACAGTAGAAGCTCCGGCACCGGCTAAGACTGAGAAGAAGAAGATTCTGCCTTGGTTCCTGAGCGACAACGATAATTTGGATGAGTGATAAATTATGAAGTGCCCATTTTGCGGACATCTAGAAGATAAAGTAATTGATTCGCGGCCTGCGGAGGATGGTTCATCCATCCGCCGCAGGCGTGAATGTTTATCTTGCTCCGGTCGTTTTACGACTTATGAGAAGGTTGAACTGTTACCTCTTCTTGTTATCAAGAAAGACGGAACGCGGGAAGCCTATAGTCAAGATAAGCTAATGAATGGTATTCTTAAAGCATGTGAGAAGCGACCGGTGTCCAGTGATCAGATGACATCGATGGTAGAGTACATCGAGAATCAGATTCAGAATACCATTAAGCGTGAGATCAGCACCAATGAGATTGGCGAGCTGGTCATGCAGCAGTTGAAGAATATCGATGAGGTTGCGTATGTGCGATTCGCATCGGTATACCGTCAATTTAAGGATGTGAACTCTTTCATGGAAGAGTTGCAGGATATGTTGAAGAAATAATTGAACAGGGAAGAAGGGTAGAGCGATGAAGAAAGTACTTGTAGTAGATGATGATCCGAATATAGTTGAGGTACTGCGTCTTTATTTCGATAAAGATGGTTTTGCTGTGGTCAGTTGTCTGTCCGGTGATAAAGCAGTTGAGACATTCCAGACATCGCAACCTGATCTGGTGGTGCTTGACCTTATGCTTCCCGGTAAAGACGGATATGATATCTGCCGTGAGATTCGTAAGAATTCGGATGTTCCGATTATCATGCTGACCGCACGTTCTGATACCTTAGACAAGGTCGTTGGACTTGAACTCGGCGCAGATGACTATCTGCAGAAGCCATTCGAGCCGAAGGAATTACTTGCTCGTGTTAAGGCAGTGCTTCGTCGTACCAAGAAAGCTGAGACTACAGCCCAAGAGACAAAAGAAGAGAAAGAAAATTCGGAAGTAATCTCGTACGAAGGTTTTACAGTAGATACGGCCCGCTATGTTGTAACCGTAGATGGCAAAGAGATCGATATTCCGCCGAAGGAACTTGAGCTTCTATTCTTCTTGGCATCTCACCCGAATCGTGTGTTCACACGTGAGCAACTTCTCGAGAATGTCTGGGGCTACGATTTCTACGGAGAGTCCCGCACAGTTGATGTACACGTGAAGCGTATCCGTGAGAAATTAGAGAAACCAGGTATGCAGACGAACTGGCAGATTAAGACTGTCTGGGGCGTAGGATACAAGTTTGAAACAACGGACAAATAATCATCGAAGTAAAGGTGCAACATGAAAGATCGAACACAGAAATCCCAATCCGTGCTGTTCCGCGCGACTATCTCGCTCGCGGTAGCTACGATTCTGGTTTTTTCTGTGCTAATAATGATTTTCTATCGTCAGACCAGTCGCTCATTGATTTCTGATAACAAGGAGAAGATGAGCCGTCAGGCGGATTCTTTGGTTATTGCTTACGATACCCTCGTGATGGATCCGTCTGTTTCGGATACTGCCACTCAGGCCTTCCTGAATTCTTTTGCACGTACGGAAGGATGTGCTGTGTGGTTTATTGCTAGAGATGGACGCATTCTCTTTAATACATCCGTTCCAGAATTTATCCGAGACAATCTTCATCAGGTGGAGAACTATGTATATCTCGATCGTGAATATCTCGAAGAGTTGATCAATAGTAAAGGTCAGGTCACGACGAAAGATGTCACCAATGGCTTATTTGCAAATTCTCAGACCGTATCGATGCAAGTGGCGATTGAGAGTTCTGAGAAAGATACCTACATCATTTTGTTGAATTCCATCAACGTGGAACAGGAAAGTTTCTGGAGACTGTCGAATGGCTTGATTCTTCCGATTCTTATCTCCTTCTCCATGGCACTTCTGTTCTTCGTGCTGATGGCAAGATCACTGATTCGTCCGATTCGTGCACTGTCGGAAGCTGCAATCTCTGTTACAAAGGGTGATTTGTCTGCACGAATCGATATTCCGGAATTGCGTCGTGAGTCAGCATTGAAGTATATGTTGACAGATGAGATTACGAATATGGTATTGACCGTAAATAACATGATTGAACGTTTGGAACGTCAAGAAGCAGATCGTAAAGTCTTTATTTCCAGCATCGCTCATGATCTTCGTACGCCATTGACTTCCATCAAAGGATTCCTCACTGCAATATCAGATGGGACAATTCCACCGGAGAGTTATCCAAAGTACATGGATATTATCCAGACACAGGTCGCACGTATTCAGCAATTGATTACATCTATGACGGAAGCTTCTTCCTTGAGTCAGATCGATCCCAATAAGATGGAAGCATTCAATATCAACGATATGATCCACGATACATGTAAGAACGTGGAGCAGTTGATCTCGGATAAGGATATCAGTATCTCCGTGGAACTGGGTAAGAACACGAAGGAAGAGATGTTGGTCTATGGTGAGTCACAGCTTCTGTATCGTGTTTTCTATAACTTATTGACGAATGCTATTAAGTTCACGCCGATCGATGGGTTGATCCAGATTACTACTTTCTACTCTGTAAAAGAGAAGAAAGTCTATGTATCGGTTGAAGATTCCGGAAGCGGTATTCCGGAAGATAAGTTGGATCGTGTATTTGAGAGTTTCTATAAAGTAGATCCTTCCAGAACGGAAAGTGGATTCGGTCTGGGTCTTTATATCTGCCGTGAAATCATTGCTGCCCATGGTGAGAAGATCTGGGCGGAGAAGAGCGGCGATCTCGGCGGCGCAAAGTTCATCTATACATTACCTATTCCACAGAATCTCAATGATGAAGATTCGGCGAAGAAGCCCGAAGAGAAGGGAAACAAGAATCAGGCATGAGAAAGAAAGAACGGGCGGATGCGATACGAGCGCGCCTGCACGAGCTTTATCCGCAGGCCAAGTGTACCTTGGATATAGATCAGAGTGCCTTCCATCTTGTGGTGCGTGCGGTTCTATCCGCCCAATGCACCGATCTTCGCGTAAATGAAGTAACGAGAGTGCTTTTTCAGAAGTATCCAGAGCATAAAGATTTCCTTATGGCTGGCCAAGCTCAAATTAAAGAAATCATTCGCCCTTGTGGTTTCTTCCGTACGAAATCGAAGTATCTCTATGACATTGCCAAGATGGTCGAGGAAGAATTTGATGGCGAAGTGCCGAAAACACGCGAAGAATTAATGCGATTCCCTGGCGTGGGACGCAAAGTTGCCAACCTGATTATTTCGGAAATCTACGGGCAACCTGCTATAGTGGTGGATACCCACTGCATGCGCGTGTCTGGGCGCCTTGGATTAAGTTCCGGCAAAGAACCGGTCGTGATCGAGCAAGAACTGATGAAGATCCTGCCGAAGGATGAATGGGCGAACTTCGGCCACCTGATGGTCGAACATGGACGTGCAGTCTGCACGGCTCGTGCACCGAAGTGCGAGAAGTGCGCCCTCTTCGAACTCTGCGATTATAGCAAGAAAGGGTGAGCAATATGGCGAATGTGACCCTCTCCACTCCGGTTCAGTATCTCCCCAAAGTTGGCGAGAAGCGTGCGCAACAGCTTGCGAAGCTTGGAATCTATCGTGTCTATGACCTACTGACATTCTTCCCTAGACGATATGATGATTGGGCCGAATGTGTGCCGATGGCGTCCCTGAAACACGATGAAGAAGGATCTTTCATCGCCAAGGTCGTCACCCCACCTCGTGTTTCACGAAATCGTGGTCGCACGACAATCTTCGCAACTCTTTCCGACGGTACTTGTAGTATTCGCGCAATCTGGTTCAATCAGCCTTATCTGGAGTCCAAGATCGTAGCCGGTGAAGAATTCTTCTTCCATGGCAGGATCACTCGCGACGGGTTCCAGTTCCAAGTGACGAACCCTGTGTTCGACCAGCGTCAGAAGGACGAGAAAATGCCCTCCATGATCCAGCCGATCTACCCGTTGACCGCAGGACTGAAACAGGGCCATATCCGCGCCATCGTGAACTCGGCACTTGACCACGCTTTGCCGCTTCTTTCTGAAGTGCTGCCGCTGTTCTTCCGTAAGGAACAGAAGCTCTGTACCATTACCTATGCGTATGAGAAGATCCATCGTCCTCAAAGTATGGAGGAGATCGATATTGCCCGTAAATATCTCGTGTTTGAGGAATTGTTCCTCCTTCGCGCGGCGTTGTCGGTATATAAACAGGAACAACAGCATCTGCGCGCGGCTTTCCCTATCGTGGGGAGTGCCGAGATGCGTGAACGATTCACGGAAGTAGGGAAGAACCTGCCGTTCCAACTGACGGAAGATCAGAAGAATGTGGTGGGGACGATCCTTCAGGATATTTCTAGGACACATCCTATGAATCGACTGGTACAAGGTGATGTCGGTTCCGGTAAGACTGTGGTGGCGCTTCTGGCGATGGAAGCCTGTGCACTTGCGGGATATCAGTCAATCTTTATGGCACCGACGGCAGTACTTGCAACACAGCATTATCAGACATTCCAGAAACTTCTAGGTGACCGAAACCCGGGTTGTGACCTGTTACTTGGGAGTACGACGGCAAAAGAGAAGAAAGAGATCCGTGCACGCCTTGCATCCGGTGAGACGAAAATCTTGGTGGGTACACATGCGGTCTTGGCCGAGGAGAATGTGCTTCCAAAGCTTGCGTTGATGGTGACGGACGAACAGCACCGCTTCGGCGTGAAGCAACGTTCCTCCACAGATGAACGAAGCGATCACGGTATCCACACATTAGTCATGTCGGCGACGCCGATTCCACGTACGTTGGGACTCGTGCTGTTCGGTGATATGGATGTATCCGTAATCCACGCAATGCCGAAAGGAAGAATGCCCATTAAGACGTTCCGTACATCGACTGAAGAAGATGGTCGGGTCATGGCCACGATTCGAAAAGAAGTGGCGGATGGGCATCAGGTGTATATCGTGTGTCCCATGATTGACGAATTGCAAGAAGATGTCTATGAGGACGAGGAAGGTACATTGGCCAATAGCATGAAGCAGGACTTGGAATCTGCGGTCGGCTACTACGAGATGCTGAAGACCGGACCACTTTCGGGACTGAATATAGGTCTTCTTCATGGCAAGATGAAGCCGAAGGAGAAGGACGACATCATGAAGGAATTCATCGAAGGAAGGATCGATGTGCTGGTATCTACGACCGTTATCGAGGTCGGTGTGGATAATCCGAATGCTACCATTATGTTGATTCGAAATGCGGAGAGATTCGGTCTTTCTACTCTGCATCAGTTGCGCGGACGTATCGGACGTGGTAATCTGCATGCTGCCTGTATCCTTCATACGGATCACTACGACGGCGTATCCCAGGAACGTATCAACATGATGTGCCAGACAACGGACGGCTTCCAGTTGGCGGAGAAAGATATGCTTCTTCGCGGAACCGGTGATTTCTTCGGGACGAAGCAGCATGGTCTTCCACAGCTCAAAGTGGCGAATCTTTATCGCGATGCGGTATACCTGCCGCCGATCGAAGAAGCGATCGATCGGATGTTCCGGGAAGATCCTACGTTGAAGGGTACACAGGCCAAGATCATGGTCTCCGCTTTCCGAGATCATTTCGGAGATGCTTGGGAGAAACCGAGTTTATAAGAGGGAGAAGAGGAGTCAAAGAAATGCCACGTGTTGTTGCAGGAACCTGTAGAGGAACCATCTTAGAAGCGCCGAAAGGTGACGCGACGCGCCCGACCACGGATAAAGTGAAGGAGGCGTTGTTTTCCAGTATTCAGATGCGTGTGCCGGACAGCCGATTCCTCGATATCTTCTCCGGAACGGGACAAATGGCCATCGAGGCCTTAAGCCGCGGCGCCGAGTCTGCGGTACTCATCGATCAAGCGTCCCGAAGTATCGAGATCATCCGAAAGAATCTTACGAAGACCCACCTTACGGAGAAGGCTTCTGTCGTGAAGAGTGCTTTTGCCGAAGGATTAAAACGATTAGGCAAAGAGGGGAAGACCTTCGACATTATCTTCATGGATCCACCCTATGCGATGGCAGATAAGTACGCGAAGACAGCAGCGGAACTGATTCGTGAGAATGGACTTCTGGCAGAAGACGGCATTTTTATCATAGAATCCGATGCTAATACATTGATACAAGAGAATGTAACCAACATGACATTTTTAAAGAGTTGTAAGTACGGCTCAACTCTGATAACATTCTTTGTAGAATAAGCAACTATGCAAAAAAAGAAGGAGAACCATCGTGCGGACGTACATTTTCCCAGGAAGTTTCGACCCTTTCACATTGGGCCATCTGGATATCGCCAAGCGCGCAGCGAAGATCTGCGATAAGCTGGTGGTAGCCGTGATGAATAACAGCGCCAAGAAGGCGATGTTTACCGTGGAAGAACGAATCGAGATGATCAAGATCTGCCTGAAGGATGTGCCAAACGTAGAAGTGGTAGCCCGCGATAACCTCATGGTAGAGGTGTATCAGGAATTCGGGGCTTCCGCAGTGGTGCGTGGTCTTCGAAGTGAATCCGATTTCCGCTATGAGTCGGAAATGAATGCAGCGAATACATTGATGTATCCAGAGTATCAGGTGATCTTCCTGCCTTGCCGGGCAGAGCTTACGTTCACCTCTTCCTCCATCATCAAAGAAGTTGCGAACTATGGCGGCGACATCTCCAGAATGGTAGTGCCGGCCGTAGAAGATATGGTCCATCGTAAAGTACAGCAGATGCGCGATGGGAAGGCATAAAGGGAGGTTATCATATGCCGGAAGGAAATGTAAGAACAACAGATAAGGATCTATACGAATTACTAGATCAGTTGCAGGCTACAATCGAGCAGGCGAAGGGCGTACCGTTCTCGGACAACTGCTTGGTTGACCGCGCGGATGCACTTTACTGGATTAAGCAGATTCGTGCAAGCTTCCCGTCTGAGGTGCAGCAGGCCAAGTGGATCGTCGATCAGCAGCGTCAGGTTGTGGCTTCCGCCCGTCAGAAGGCTGAGAGTATCCTTCGTGAGTCCGAGCAGCGTCAGGCCATCATGGTGGATGAACACCAGATTACTCAGCTTGCGAAAGAATCCAGCGAACGTATCCTGACCGAAGCAAACCAGCAGTCTGAAGAGATCTATTCTCGCGCCATTGATTATGCGAGAAAGAGACTCTCTGAACTGGAAAATGAGTTGACCGATCTTCTGGTACGTATCCAAAAAGACAAGAAAGAGTTAAAATAATCGTAGCGCTTGAGTGTTGTCTTACATCCTGACCGCTGCCAAGTGCGAATACTTGAGTCGAGGTGCAAGGCGATGTTACTGGGCGTTCGAATTCAAAATTATGGTTTATTCAGTGATGACTGCATTGGCGCACTTATGGACGATATCCGTAAGGCACCGGAGCAGTCATCGCTTGCTTTAGGCGCAGGCGTAGACCTAGCGTTCCCACTATCTTCCTTGGAAGCACTGATTGGCCGGAATCACTCCGGTAAGTCGATGTTCTTCTCATTCCTGTCATTTGTGCAGTCAACGGTCATCTCAGGACCTGCGGCTGCCTCGGTCGAATCGGAACGAAGTGGTTTTACCAATCTTCTGATCGATAAAGAACAGCCCATCAAGGCAACGCTCTGTTTCCTATTTCCGAAGACGGAGAATTATCCGAAGACATATTGTGAATATGAACTGGTTCTGGCACCGAATGTACATGGTAAACCACATTTCGAGGAAGAGGTCCTTCGCTTGTGGAGGAAGGACATGGAGGAACCTCAGGAGATCCTTCACTTCAGAAATGGCGTCGGCTTCGTGTTCTGCCAGGGTGAGAAATCAGAAGGTGAGATGAACGATCCGCAGACTTCTGCGTTACGTGCTTACGGTGCATTGAAGCAGTATCACTTCATCGGAAGTACATATCGAGAGATCGGCATGTGGTTCTTCGTACGATTCCAGAAAGAGAATACAAAGGCGCTTCCGGACGATGTCGCGCCGGGCGGACACAAGCATCTCAATGCAGAAGGTACCAATGCTCGCAATGTACTTCTTTACATGAAGAAGGAGCAGCCGGAACTATATTCACAATTGATCGACCGCCTGATCGAGTCGATCCCGGGGCTTCGTAAGAAGAATGAAGAAGCTGTGCTGAAATTCTTCAAGAAGCCGGATATTCTTGCCTTGTATCTGCTTCTGCTTTCGGACCCGAATCCGCGTCCGCTTCTGCTTCTGGAATCACCGGACGAAGGACTGTACCACGATATGGTCGATGCGCTGGCTTCGGAGATGAGAAACTTTACGATCTCGCACCCGAAGTGCCAGATCATCTTTACGACACATAACCCTTACATTATCGAGAACCTGGCCCCAGATGAAATCTGGGTGTTCAGCCGTGGAGATGAGGACGAGGTCGGTATATCCTGTGCGGCCTCCTCTGCCATCGTATCCGAGATGTATAAGCAAGGCGTCGGCATGGGCGCAATCTGGTATGCGGGACATTTTGACGATATGAGCGAATCAGGTGAATCATGAGCAAAGTGGAAGACCAGAAAATGAAAGATAAAGTTGCTGAGGTGGAAACTTCGCCATCTTCCGGTGTGCTACCGCTACGAGTCGAACTTCTGTGTGAAGATCGTTCCGGTGGACTGGTAATCCAGCGTCTGACAGAGTGCATCGTACGTCGGCATACCAAGGCGTACAACTGTTACTTGCGTCCACATCGCGGATGCGGATATTTCTCTAATCAGCCGGAGAAGAAGCCGCAACCCTATGCATCAGGGTTGTGCGAACTGCTTCCGGCGAAACTTCGTGCGTATGACCACGTCTATGCCGGTACGGCTACGATCATTGTGGTCTGCATGGATTCGGATAGTAATGATCCAGGAGAGATCTTCAATAAACTGCGCACCATCTGCCGAACCTATGGACCGGGTATTCGGACCGTCATTGCGGTCTCGGTGGAAGAGATGGAGAGTTGGATGCTCGCGGATCAGAATGCGTTGACCATGGCTTATCCGGAGGCGGATCTGGATATTCTGAAATCCTATGAACAGGATAGTATCTGTGGCACTTGGGAGGTGCTATGCGATGTGGTCCTGGGTGAACAGTCTGCACGAATCAAGCAGATCGGGTATCCGGCTGTTGGGCAGTACAAAGCGAAGTGGGCGGAGAAGATCTCACCGTACATGCTTCCGGAACATAATGTCTCCCCAAGCTTCAAGAAATTCGAAGTCGCGTTAGATCACGCATTGCAGCAGGTGTTGGCGGAGTAATATGCTGGATTCCTCTATGGCTGAAGGACTTGTTGATGTGAAGGGTGCGGGCGTATGTGCGATTGATGCACATAGCGTCTATATCCATATTCCTTTCTGTGTCAGAAAATGCGCCTACTGTGATTTCCTTTCTTTCCCAGACTGTGTATCTCGTATGGACGAGTATGTGCGTGCGCTGTGCCGAGAGATTCGATTGTCGCCGGTTCTACTAGGAAATGGAAGCAAAACGCTACTGCGAACCGTCTATTTCGGCGGCGGTACACCCTCTCTACTTTCTGGAAAACAAGTAGCTGAGATCCTTCTGGCTTTGAAGGAAGGATTCACTCTTTCGGAAGATTGTGAGATCACGCTGGAGGCTAACCCTGGGACAATCGATGCACAGAAACTGCGTGCATTCTACGATGCGGGCATCAATCGAATCTCGTTGGGGATTCAGAGCCTAGACGATTCAGTGCTTCGGACACTCGGGCGAATTCACAATGCGGACACGGCACGGAATGCCATCTCTATGGTCAAAGCGGCTGGTTTTACCAATATCTCCTGCGACATGATGCTGGGGATTCCGGGACAGACGTTGGAGAGCGTGAAGGCGACGGTGGGGGAGCTGCTTGAGCGAGGCATTCCGCATGTATCCCTGTACTCGCTGATTCTGGAAGAAGGAACGCCAATGTATGCTCGCTACGGCGGTGACATCGAGAAGTGCGTGACACAAGAGGCAGATCGGGAGATGTACCACGAGGTGATCCGAAGTTTGACGGCGAAGGGATATACCCATTATGAAATCAGTAATATGGCACGTCCGGGGTTCGAGAGCCGACACAACTTGATGTATTGGCGAGCGGAACAGTACTACGGATTTGGGGTCGGCGCACACTACTATCTGGGAAAAGAACGTGGACGTCATGTGGAGACCCTAGATGAGTATCTCAATGTGCTGGGAGATTCAAATTTAGGTTCCAGAGAAATCCGTCGAGATGAAGTGTATTATCCGGAGGAGACACTGACACAGGAGGACTGCATGAAAGAGTTCGTGATGCTCGGCTTTCGAATGGGTAGCGGCGTAGACACACGATTGTTTCAGGAACGGTTCGGAATGAATGTAGAGGGTGCTTTTGCCACCGAATTGAAACAAGAACAGGCTAAAGGTCTGGTGGTCGCAGAAGGAGGGGCCTATCGGCTTACGGAGAAGGGCTTTGATCTTGCCAACCAAGTGTTCATGGATTACGTGTGAGAGGTACGGCTGGAATCACGAGTTGACGAAAAGCAACCGTACTTTCCCCAAAGAATTTGGATCTTCACGTTTTCTTGGGAAATGGAGAGCGCTTCGTCAGGCAAGAAATGTTCATTGTTTCTTCCGGACAAGACCGTTTCCGACTGGAATGAACAAATGTCGCTGTAGTCGGAACATCCAGGAGCATTTTTCACGC
>JAZLMM010000037.1:0-4735 GCA_045598705.1 Oscillospiraceae bacterium | reverse complement strand
ACGACACGGTCTCCAAACGGAAGCTTACGATATGCAGTTATTACGTCCTTCAGTTCTGACATAACCCGACTCCATGTGAAATACTTGACTCCATTATACAGAACATCTGTTCGACCGTCAACCACTAAACTGAAATAAGCCAAATGAATTATTCATTCTTTCGAATCAGACGATCGGACTTACCATCCCATCCAAATCACCGCAGCAATCATAGTCGCAGAAGACAGGCTAGCGAGCGTTATTTTCTTCGAGTTTTCATTGAAGGTCAGAATATACACCACAACCTGCCCCACGATAAAGAACAAAGTCAGCAAGTCATGTGGCGGAAAATGCATGAAATGCGAGAAGTGATAGGAGAACTCGTAACTCAGAAGCAGAATGGCTACCATATAGATTGCAACACTGAACCAGTTTCGTTTATTGATATACCATCCGATAAAAGCACCCGGAATCGTAAGTACTGTCCAAAGCACCCAGTTCTTGTAGTACTGGAACAGATCCCAACCCATGGACTTAAACGGAACTTCAACCAAATAGATAAGTGGCTGGCTGATTAGGAAGAACACAAATACTTTCATTGCAGATTCAAGTGGAGATTTGCAACGATACATGACCAATACTGCGGCAAAGACCCAGAATTCAAAGCAAACGCCCATGTTGTTGAAAGACGTTTTCCCAAATACCTGATCGAGATCCATAATGATACCGGTGACGACACCACAAATCGCCGCGCAAAGAATGGTGCACGGCCAGGAGATCCTGCCGGATAGTAATTGGTATACTCGATTGTCACGCTTCTCTTCTGTCATGTTCTGTGCCTCTATTCACTCATGATGATCTACCTGTGCTATTATAACATACATATCAGTATGCGAGGGGGTAGAATAGATGATTCAGGAAGTTTTGCTTGATTGGTTTAGCGAGCATCACCGTGTTCTCCCCTGGCGCACGAACCGAACCCCTTATGGCACTTGGATTTCCGAAGCCATGCTCCAGCAGACTCGTGTCGTCACCGTCCTTGACTACTACCCCAGATTTCTCGAGGCTTTCCCCAATCCGGCTGCACTTTCAGAAGCTAATGAAGATACTGTA
The DNA here is from genome assembly GCA_045598705.1 of Oscillospiraceae bacterium. Classification (GTDB taxonomy): domain Bacteria; phylum Bacillota; class Clostridia; order Saccharofermentanales; family Saccharofermentanaceae; genus Scatonaster. Next base: position 3,643 of record JAZLMM010000037.1, on the reverse strand, counting down.
CTAAAGCTATGGGAAGGTCTTGGATACTATTCCCGCGCCAGAAATCTCCAACGAGGTGCACGTTATATATGTGAACATTTCGATGGGAAGATCCCATCTAATCCGAAGTTGCTTCAGACTATTCCGGGCATCGGACCATATATGGCCGGAGCCATCGCCTCACAGGCCTTCGATATACCCGTTCCAGCGGTAGACGGCAACTGTATCCGTATCTATTCACGCCTTCACGCTTTGCCGCTTGTTCCCACTGAACGTAGCACCTATAACGAGATTTATCCCCGCGTGATGCAGGATATTCCCACCGATAACCCCGGCGACTTCAACGAAGCGCTCATGGATCTAGGCGCCATAATCTGTACCCCCAAGTCTCCATGCTGCGACATCTGTCCCCTTGCGGATTCCTGTAGTGCATTTCTTCTAGGTAAACAAGCAGACTTCCCGCTTCCCAAGCCAAAGAAAGTAGTTCCCATCGAGGAACACACTATACTGAAAGTTTTCGTAGGTAATCAGCTTCTGGTACATAAACGTGCGGACAAAGGACTATTAGCCGGGCTTTTCGAGTACGTGGATCTGCCTAGAATGCTGTCGAAAGAAGAAGTGATTACCTGGGTAAAGATAAATCTGCCTGTTTGTTCTTGGAAGGATAATGATATTGACATACATGTGCTAGGACCTGCCCATCACATATTCACTCACCTTCGCTGGAATATGCTTGGGTATGAGATTCACCTAGCGGAAGACGTCTTTAATCGAACTGAATTGGATCCGTCACTCGGATACTTCGTCACAGAGGATGAGTACAGGCAACTTGCCTTCCCGACGGCACTTTCTGCTTACCATTCAGATTCTTTCCTTACTTATCCGCGTCGCTCGTGAGCAATGAATCAATCATGGAAGCATTCACTTCCGTAATCGTAGTATGAATTGCCTCTGTTTGATTCACGCAAACTGAACAGATATAATCCTTCCAGCCGTCGTACTCGAAGAACTGGAATGACTCGTCCGGCCGTCGTTCAGAAGCCGCAAGGCCAACACCGATACATTTGAGGAAGCTCTCTTTGCGAGCCCACATCTTCGTAAACAAGATGTCTGCCTCCTGCGTTGGACCATGTTCAAGCATTTGTGAGAGGCACGCTGTCTCTTCCTCTGTGTACATCCGCTCAGCAATTCTTATGTTGCATGAAGTGACATGTTGGATATCACATCCAATCTCGCAAGGATCAGATGTCACCGCAAGTGTCGCCCGCGTGTCAGAATGAGAAAGATTGAACTTCAACTGACCACCCCGCACATATGGTTTTCCATATTCACCAAGTAGAATAACCGGATGATGTGGCAAGTTGCGTGAAGCAAATGCATAGGAGATCAGAATCTCAGATAGAATCGAAAGTCTTCTGTTCTTCTCGTGATACATACGATTCGCTCGTGCAAGACGTTCCGAAGATATGTATTGCTTCGCTCGTTCATACAAACGATCGTCATCAAAGATGGAAACATCGGTAGAATATATCTCGATCTCAATCATATCAGACCTCTTGTGATGCCATCAGCGCTTCGACCTCTGCCATCGTCGGCGGATGAAGCGGAAGCGGGAATCTAGAAATTGCTATCGCTGAACACGCGCTGGCAAAGCGAACAATCTTCTCATCTTCCCATCCTTGTGCAAGTGCATACAGGCAACCAGCTTTATAAGTATCGCCGGCACCCAGGGTACTCTTTACTTCAACATGGAAAGGCTCCATGGTATGGATCTCGCCGTTTCTTCGTCCATACAGCATCGGATTGCCACCTGTGGTGATAATGGAAAGACCATCGGTGTTCGCCTGAAGAAGTTTCATCACTTCTTCCTTCTCCATATTCTGATAGTGTGCACTCAGACATTCTTTGGAGACCACATTTACTGCACAGTGCTGATGAAGATACGAATCATGCGGGCTATCAATGGTCACATAAGGAATACCATGTTTCACACACATTTCTGCGGCCGCCTGCGTTTCCTCCAGAAAGAATGGATCTATGCCGACCACATCAGCCTCAACGATATCGCTTTCTTTCGGCATATTCCATCGCTTAATACCAAGTTCATATAATGCTTGGAAAGTCCCCATCGGCGTACGCTCCAGACCGGAGATCAGAACATAGTCCATAAGACCGGAATACTCTGGGTCGAAGAATAATGAAGACAGATCCACACTTTTACCCTCATAGAAATTACGAAGCATCGGCGCAACTTCTGTTCCGATATGTGTACCATCTATCTTCACATCTACACCAAGTGACTGAAGAACTGTAGCAGCTGTACCGGTTTCACCGCCTGGAAGGAAATACTTCTCAGCGATTTCCGAATACTCATCAGGGATAGGATAACCATTCTTCAGATAGAACGAATGTGTACCCAGAATCTGACCAAACATATAAATCTTCTTGCTCATCGCTATCCCCCCATTATCATGAATCACCGTCTGTTCATACAAGGTCATGATAACAATGAAGCTCCCCTTCTTCAAGCACAGTTCTTGAAATTCAGTCCATAGAGATGTGCAGCAACCTTAATGATTGGCTCGCCATCAATCTTTCCGCGACACATAAAATCTGTAAGGGAACGATACCACTGACGATTGAATCGAATGGCCTCACCTTCTTCATCCTTCACATAAGCCAACATGTACTGTTTCTGTCTGTACCAGAACTTCACCTGTGTCGCAGGCTGAAGAATAAAATACAAATCAAAAATGTCCATGTTCGTCTCATCGAATTCTACAATCTCATAAATACTGTTCACTAATCGCTCCATCTCATGGAAATCGGCTTCCAAGGCGTACTCTTTAATTCTACGAACAAGAAAATTCCGTGCATGAATAAATAGATCCAATGCTTCTTCCGCTCTTCCTTGTTCACGACGAATCTCACCTAGATGAATACATACTTCGGATACCGGATTACCCATGAACTGACTGTGTCCAATTTCACGATATACCTCTTCGATAATATTCCTATACACTTCCTCATTCTTCTGAACACCCCAACCATTCCGATACATCTCTGCCATTTCCAAATAGGCCTGCAGACTACCACTTCTTTCCCAAGATGTCTTGAAGCATTCAAAAGCACGTGCATAGTCCTTCATGCCGGAATGTTCATCAAGATAAACCGCAGCCAAGCACTCATAAACTCCGATATCCCCTGCAGCAATAGCCTGTTCAAAATACTTCATGGCCAAATCCGTTCTGCCCAGTCCACGATAGTATGATCCCAATCCAACTATATAATTCGAATCCGAACTAGTCCGAATCATGTATTCCATGGCCTCTTCAAATTTAAAACGCTCTGTTGAGGAAGGATTCGGATTTGAATAAAAACGTAGGATGATTCGATTTGCTTCTTTCTGGTTCATAGTAAACACCTTTCTTTCTCTTGTTTCACCTCTGCAAACGTCACCTCTGCAAATCATGTTAACGAAAAAAGCATCCCAATATTGGGACGCTTTCGAATCACTTGTCTCGGTTAAATGTAATACTAAATTAGAGAAAAACTGAAAATTTACTCTTACAAACTGAATATTTACTTTTACAAATGTAGATTTGCGTTAGATAATAAGGATACTGTCCGGCCAGAAAGGAGCCAAGACATGTCCAAACATTTA
>JAZLMM010000036.1:0-5348 GCA_045598705.1 Oscillospiraceae bacterium | reverse complement strand
AAGCGCTGGGTGCCGTCTTTCCGTTTCCCGTTCCTGACTACATGGTCGCCTTTGCAATAGAGGCAGGAGAGGCTTTCGCCCATCCTTGTTTCGATAAGGAAGTCCTGGACGGTTTCTTCCCGCACATCGACATCGTTCGATACCGTGGAATAGAACACGACACGGTCTCCAAACGGAAGCTTACGATATGCAGTTATTACGTCCTTCAGTTCTGACATAACCCGACTCCATGTGAAATACTTGACTCCATTATACAGAACATCTGTTCGGCCGTCAACCACTAAACTGAAATAAGCCAGTTTATTTACAAACTTTTCAAATAATGGATATAGACAGCAAATAGAATCCAAAAAGCTTTTTGATACGCTGAAAGCATCAAATTAGGAAGCAGGGTGTTTGTATGAGAAAAACGATAGCTGGCGCATTATCTGTCATTTTTGTACTAAGTTCTTGCACGGCCTGTTCGAAGTCTTCGTCTAAGAATCGTAGTAAAGGCAAGGCAGATCACTCATTTCGTGTTCAAACTCTTGATACCGGAAGCGACCCATCAGTTGAGCCAACCGAATCCACTCCCCATGCAACAACAGAATCTACAACGGTAGCACTTCCAACACCAACACCTACGGAACCAGAAATAAATATAAGACCGAATGATAATGCTAATGTAAGATGGACCACCTACACTTCAGACGATGGCTACTTCACCATCGAAGCGCCGGAAGGATGGAATGTTCGGTACATCAATTATGATGTAATTGGTTATGAAGTCTACGTAGAGAATCCGAGTGCAGAGATGTTCTTCTATTTTGCTACTTCATTTGTCAGCTATCCTTCGAAAGAGAACTGTGATTATTGGAAAGAAGTATACAAAAACTATCGTATCCCCGTCTCAGAAGGCTATATGTTCATCAGTCCAGAAGCCTCCGCACAGTCGCTCTTTGAGAACTCCAGCGAATACTTCGGCTACAACGATTTTACATTGATTGATAATCTGGGTCCGAATGGTTATGGTGGAGATATTCTCAAAGCGAACGTTATGTTCTATGGCCGTCAATATGAAGGAATCTTCACATCTTCCGTTATCGATACGCCAATGTACTATGACGTCATGGATTTTGATCAGGCGACTGGCACGGCGTATATCATGCTCCCTGTGGAAGACTTTACAGATTGGATTGGCATTTTCCTGCGCATTTTCGGTTCACTTACTTTTACCGAATCGTATTATGCAGATCGCAATCTAGTATGGCAACAGACCATGGCCGTATCCCAACAGATTATGTATAACGCCGACGCCATCAGCAACATGATCATGGATAGCTGGGAACAGAGCAACCGAATAAGCGATATTCAATCTCAGGAATACAGTGATGCAACACTTGGACGTGAGCGTGTATATGATCCAGCTTCCGACGAGGTCTATTACTGCGATTCTGGCTGGTATGACAGACATAACGGCACAGACCTCCAGCCAGTCACCTCCGGCTCGGATTACTACTTGAAGCCTGTTACCGGAACCATCTACTAAACGAATGATTCATTACTTTGTGGGGCATTCCAATAGCGTGAATTTTCGATTCACCTTCTTATACACTTCTCCACTGTTCATCTATATGGTCGTTCTCGAACTATTTTCCATTCGCTTGAAATATGGTGGGGCATTCCTCTTGACTTACATGGGTCATCGCCCAATCTTCCAATAGGATATATTCTTCCAACTTGAGGTCTCGTAATTCTTTCCCTTCAACCTGCTCACCGGTTTGTTCTTTGTATTGCGCATACACCTTAGAAATCTCTATAAGATAGTGATACGTCTTGTTATCTCCGCCTTTCTCATGGAATACCATCAATTGGTCCATAATCTCTCTGGACTCATTTTGATATTCTTCCAGTAAATCATCGATATCATAAGTCTCCCCGTTATCAGAATTCTTCGAGTACAAGTAAAGATATACTTTCAAATACTCATCGTAAATATACTCATCGCCAAATAGAACCACATGCATAAGCGGCATATTCTTATCTTTGTAATCCAATCCCATCTGCGTGGCGATTGTATCCACTTCTGCGCCATACTGATAAGGTAGTCGGCCCGACCTCGCGCCGATTCTTCGGAAACCATCGATGTACTGTTCTTGAAACGTTGGTGTATGCTCTGTCGCCGCTTTTTTGCGACAACCTATCGAGCAAGTCATCACACCTAACATACAAATGAATACCATCACTGTACGAAATGCGTCTTTTCTTTTATATCGGGGTAAAATACTCACTGCGTCTTGCTCCTCCTATTCAGTTCTATTGAACACCATTTCCTCTTTCAACGATTCATGTCGCGAATCATCTCGCAGAAATCCCGAATCTCTTCTTCTCTTTCTTTCAGATTTCCTTTATACTCGATTCCGCACAATCCGAGTTTGCCACTCGCTTCAATCTCTAGGTGTCCATAGAAGTGTTCGATACTACTAATGATTCGCTCGCATTCAGGCATACTGGGCCCGGTCCGCAGGGCAATGGTATACCCCTTCTTTCCACTTGCTAATTTTGCATGCGGTTCATGGGTATTACACCATGGTGTGCAACGATCGATGAACACCTTAAATTGTCCCGGAATATCTGCCCAATACGAAGGAGAGACTGATACGATCTTATCTGCCCAATCGTACTCAGCCATCAACTTCTCCACATCATCTTCCTGGAAACATTTCGCCGTCTCATGACATTTTCTGCATCCTTTGCATAAGTTGATCTGATAGTCATCGATGCAGACAGTCTTTACCTGATTCCCGTCTTCGACACATTCCTTGACCAGATTCACGATCGTTGCGGTCGCGCCATTTCGAACCGGGCTACAATTGATCAATAAGATATTCATGTCTTCAACCTCTCTAGACTTTATCCTAATCTCTTCCACACTTGCGCTTCCACATATGCGCAGTTCACCAACGAATTCTTGAGGAACATGTCCACATCGTTCCCATACTCGTGGATACTCTTTAAGAGCATCTGCTTCGTCAATACGACCGGCTGATCGCCACGCATAAGGAGTGCACAACTGTCCCCTAACGTAAAGCTGATCTGTTCGTCAGGGATCTCCGAGATTTCATATACCAACTTGTCCCTGCTACTAAACCATGTTCGGAGATACTCACACTCTCCCAGTGTGAACGCATATGGATGATTCAGTTCCGGCTGCCCGCCAAGCTGGATAAACGCCTCCCGAACATATTCATCCGCTGCCTTACGAGCCGGATAGTAGTTCTCAAAATCTGCAAATCTTCCAAAACTTGTCGTATCCGGATGCGCGTCTGCAAGTTCTTGTGCCACGCGGAAAGCTTCTTCCTCAGGAAGGAGCATTATATTCTTCCACGGGTCAGTGGATGGGAAGTAATAGTGGACAATCTCAAGTTTCGCCATATTTGTGTTATTCATCGTATTTCTCCCTCGTTCAAGTTCTCATCTATAAATGCCTTATACGGTTTCCCATTTCGCGATTGCCGATCTTGATACACACATTTTCTCTGCGAATTGCTCCTGTGAGAGTTCCTAAGCAATACCTGAGAAACCGGGTTTTCCTTAATCTTTCTTGTAGAAGACCAAGGTTAATCGCTCATTTACTACTTCAGTCTTCCCTGTCTGGGAATAACCCATTTTCTCGTACAAATAGCAATTCCCTTTCTCCTGTAAGATGGTATCTAGTTCCCAGTTGTGACAACCGTGGATCTCTTCTGCTTTCATCATAGCAGTTTGCGCATACTTCCTGTTCCGATATTCAGGGAGGATAAATATCGGAGAGACTCTCTTCGGTATATCGTCGGATCGTGCATCAACTACTCTTATCGCACCGACCGTAACCCCATCGTCTTGGATGTAGTAGAAATAGGTAGAAGGTTGCTGCAATCGCGTTATTGTCTTCTCGAGTTTTTCAGTCGCAGGGCTCGTACTGGTATCCTGATACTTCTCATAAAGCGCAGCAAACGAACGCACCTGCATCTTCCACAGGTTCTCCGCGTCTTCTATTCCCACTCTTACGAGATTTATAGCCATCTTTTATCTCACATTACAACGGGGAGATATTGCTCTCGTAAATCCCGTTTTCTATATATCCGTCCGGATGAAATTGTCTTTGGAATTGGTCGCCGTACACTCTGACCGAGTATACGAATTCTTTGTTCTTGATTCCGCCTGTTTTACCGCCTACGCTGACGATCTCACCTTCACTATGGTTACGCATAGAAATGCAGACTTTGACTTTCTGTCCAACTGAATACTTCGGAGTGTCGCCGCTACTATAACTCATGTCGCTATTGATCCACTGGCTCCAGTCACCGCCACTAATCTCTTCCAATTCTGCATCTGACTGTCCATCGATCTTCTTGGGTTCTTCAAGGTTTTCGGCTGATGTTTCTACGAGTTCTCTTCTATCTTCTGTCATGTTCTTCCCCTCCAATATGTTTTATCTTGAGCGTATCGACTTCATATTTGTTCATGCAGCATGGTCCTCACCCTACTGCTATTATTCTATACGAACCACAGATGCATCTTGCTACTCATTTATGAATAATCCGTAATGCATATGTGAATTCTAGTGATACTTGCTTGCCTTATCCCCTAGTCGCAAGGATGCTAAAGAATATGAAATATAAGTAAAAAACGATGCCGTTAAGACATCGCTCTTTGTTAGACATTATAACATATTCGCTTATTGCTACGAAGTGGTCTTTAACTTTCCCGTCTCTTTCCAGAATCAATTCCCACAAGAACAACTGCACCAGCAACAAGTACGATTCCCGCTACATATACCCAAGAAGCGAGATCGCCAGTCTTCGGCGTTCCACCATGGTGAAACAAGTATCTGATCGTGCCATAGTTGTTCGTACAATCAGAAGTGTACGCCGTTGCCTCATCGGTCTTCGTAATGGTGCCATAATTATTGGCGCACGTTACCATACCGCTCTCGCTGATGGCTCTAGCGTTTGCCATTTTTGCAAGGTTACGAAATGTCGAATTAACAAAGGTTACGAAATGTCGAACTTTTGGAGAAAGTGAACGTTTCAAACTAAACGCTGGCAGTCAACACAGAGCCAATATTCTTACTCGGCCTTCCATCACGCCGGGCAAAATTAAAGCGGAATGGTCATCTGGATCAGATATCGGATGTCCTCTATTTTGAATCTTAATATTCAAAACAGAGTGAGTTGCTTGTAATTTTTGGATCTTCACGTTTTCTTGGGAAATGGAGAGCGCTTCGTCAGGCAAGAAATGTTCATTGTTTCTTCCGGACAAGACCGTTTCCGACTGGAATGAACAAATGTCGCTGTAGTCGGAACATCCAGGAGCATTTTTCACGC
>JAZLMM010000035.1:0-47458 GCA_045598705.1 Oscillospiraceae bacterium | reverse complement strand
GGAAAAATCACTCGCATCTTTCATTTTCTCTTCCGACTACAGAACACTTTAGTCTCTCCAGTCGGAAATCCCACGTTTTGCACCAGCATGTTATTTCTCCATTTCAATTCTTCTGATTCCTCATTCCCCAAGTTTCCGTGAAGAACCCAAAAAAAGACTCCTGAGGAAAATCCTCAGGAGTCTTCGAATTACCAGTTTAGTGGGCTATTTCAATCAAAGATTACTCAATGATTGTAGCAACTGTACCAGCACCTACTGTACGGCCACCCTCACGGATAGCGAACTTGAGACCCTGCTCCATAGCGATAGGAGTGATGAGCTCAACAGTAATGGTTACGTGGTCACCAGGCATGCACATTTCTGTGCCTTCCGGAAGGTGAGCAACACCGGTAACGTCTGTTGTTCTGAAGTAGAACTGCGGACGATAACCATTGAAGAAAGGCTTATGACGGCCACCTTCATCGTGTGTCAGTACGTAAACTTGACCTGTGAACTTTGTGTGAGGTGTGATAGAACCTGGCTTAGCCAGAACCTGACCACGCTCAACTTCCTTACGGTCGATACCACGGAGGAGAGCACCGATGTTATCACCAGCCTCAGCCTGATCGAGGAGCTTGTGGAACATTTCAACACCAGTAACTGTGGTGCTCTTTGGCTCATCCTGGAGACCAACGATCTCAGCAGCGTCGCCAACCTTAACGATACCACGCTCGAGACGACCAGTAGCAACTGTACCACGACCTGTGATTGTGAATACGTCCTCAACAGGCATCAGGAATGGGAGATCTGTCGGACGAGCAGGTGTAGCGATGTATTCGTCTACAGCCTTCATGAGTTCCATGATCGGAGCGTACTCCGGAGCAGTAACGTCTGTAGAAGAAGACTCGATAGCGTTCAGAGCGGAACCACGGATGATCGGTGTATCGTCACCTGGGAACTCGTACTGGTTGAGGAGGTCACGGATGTCCATCTCAACGAGCTCGAGGAGCTCTTCGTCATCAACCTGATCGCACTTGTTCATGAATACAACGATGTAAGGAACACCAACCTGACGAGCGAGCAGGATGTGCTCACGTGTCTGAGGCATCGGTCCATCAGAAGCGGATACTACGAGGATAGCACCATCCATCTGAGCAGCACCAGTGATCATGTTCTTGATATAGTCGGCGTGGCCAGGGCAGTCAACGTGAGCGTAGTGACGAGCATCTGTCTCGTACTCAACGTGAGCTGTGTTAATCGTGATACCACGTGCTCTTTCTTCCGGAGCCTTATCGATGTTGCCATACTCTTCGTACTGTGCCTTACCCTGGAAGGACAGAACCTTTGTGATAGCAGCTGTCAGAGAAGTCTTGCCGTGGTCAACGTGACCAATGGTACCGATGTTAACGTGCGGCTTGTTTCTTTCAAATTTTGCCTTTGCCATTTAAAATTTCCTCCTTGTTCAGCATATTATGCTGAAAATTTTTAGTTTTCGCTTCTACGCGTCAGATACATCTATTTTACTATGTTTTTTCATAATCGCAAGATGCAAATAACAAGAAGCTTGTTTGGTCTTCAAGAATTACTTCTTGAGGATCGTTTCCATAATGTTCTTCGGTGTTTCAGCGAAGTGACCGATCTGCATCACGAAGGTACCACGACCCTGTGTTGTAGAACGCAGAGCTGTTGCATAACCAAACATGTTGGAAAGCGGAACTTCTGCCTGAATCTTCTGTGTACCGTTGAGACCTTCGATACCCTTCACGACACCACGACGAGCGTTCAAGCCGCCGATAACATCGCCCATGTAATCATCCGGAACTTCAACATCGACTCTCATGATAGGCTCAAGAAGAACAGGATCTGCCTTCTTCATACCTTCCTTAAAGCCCATAGAACCAGCGATCTTAAATGCCATTTCAGAGGAGTCGACATCGTGGTAAGAACCGTCAACAACGGTAACCTTAACATCAACTACCGGATAGCCACCGAGCACACCGCTCTGCATAGCTTCCTGAACACCGGCATCGATAGGAGCGATAAATTCCTTCGGGATAGAACCGCCGACTGTTGCGTTGACGAATTCATAACCCTTACCAGGCTCCTGAGGCTCGAGTTCGAGGATACAGTGACCATACTGACCGTGACCACCAGACTGACGTACGAAACGTCCTTCTGCCTTGACCGGCTTTCTGATTGTCTCTTTGTAGGAAACCTGTGGAGCACCTACGTTCGCCTCGACCTTAAACTCACGGAACAGACGGTCAACAATAATGTCGAGGTGAAGCTCACCCATACCGGCAATAATGGTTTGACCTGTTTCCTGGTTTGTAAATGTACGGAATGTCGGGTCTTCTTCAGCAAGCTTCTGAAGTGCAACGATCATCTTCTCCTGAGAAGCTCTGGACTTCGGCTCGATAGCAACTTCGATAACCGGCTCCGGGAACTCCATGGATTCGAGAATGATTGGTGCGTCATCAGAACACAGCGTATCACCTGTTGTGGTGTCCTTCAGACCAACTGCCGCAGCGATATCACCGGAGAATACCTCAGTGATTTCCTTACGGTCGTTAGCATGCATCTGAAGAATACGACCAATACGCTCTTTCTTGCCCTTTGTGGCGTTGGAAACATAAGAACCTGCTTCCAGAACACCGGAATAAACACGGAAGAAGCACAACTTACCAACAAATGGGTCAGTCATAATCTTGAATGCGAGAGCAGCGAACGGGCCTTCATCAGAAGCCGGACGCTCTTCCTCTTCTTCTGTGTCAGGATTTACACCCTTGATTGCTGGGATATCCAGCGGAGAAGGCATGTAATCAACAATTGCATCCAGCATCATCTGTACGCCCTTGTTTCTCAAGGAAGTACCGCAGATAACTGGGATAATCTGGCAGGTAACAGTAGCCTTACGAAGTGCGGTCTTGAGTTCTTCAACAGTAATCTCTTCGCCTTCGAGGAACTTCATTGTAAGTTCTTCGTCAGACTCAGCGATTGCCTCGACCATCTCCTCACGCTTCTTGTTTACGAAGTCAACCATATCAGCCGGAACCTCACGGTCCTCATACTGCATACCATCTTCACTTGTGTAAACTTCTGCACGGAGTGTCATCAAGTCGATGATACCTTCGAAGTTGTCTTCCTTACCAATCGGAATCTGAATGGCAACCGCGTTGCTCTTCAGACGATCCTTAATCATGTCAACAACATGGAAGAAATCCGCACCGAGGATATCCATCTTGTTTACATATACCATACGTGGAACGCCGTAGTGTTCAGCCTGTCTCCAGACTGTCTCGGTCTGAGGTTCTACACCACCACGAGCGGACATAACTGTGACTGCGCCGTCGAGTACACGCAAAGAGCGCTCAACCTCAACAGTAAAGTCAACGTGACCGGGGGTGTCGATGATGTTGATACGGTGACCCTTCCACGGAGCTGTTGTCGCAGCAGATGTAATCGTGATACCACGCTCCTGCTCCTGAACCATCCAGTCCATAGTAGCGGCACCCTCGTGAACCTCACCCATCTTACGGTTGATACCCGTATAGTAGAGGATTCTCTCAGTAGTCGTTGTCTTACCCGCGTCGATGTGAGCCATGATACCGATATTTCTTGTGTTTTCGAGTGAATACTCTCTCTTGTTCATCGTGTCAATTGCTCCTTCATCAACTTACCATCTGTAATGTGCAAAAGCTCTGTTCGCTTCTGCCATCTTGTGCATTTCTTCTTTCTTCTTGAATGCACCGCCTGTGCTGTTTGAAGCATCAATCAGCTCATTAGCCAAACGTTCGCACATCGTACGCTCAGATCTCTCACGAGCATACTTTACGAGCCAACGAAGGCCCAGTGTCTGACGACGAGCAGGACGTACTTCCATCGGAACCTGGTAGTTTGCACCACCAACACGTCTAGCCTTAACTTCAAGCAACGGCATTACGTTCTCAAGAGCCGCATTGAATACTTCCATCGGCTCCTTGCCTGTGCGCTCTTTGATCATGTCGAAAGCGTCGTAGCAAATTCTCTGTGCAACACCCTTCTTACCGTCTAACATGATGTTGTTAATCAGCTTGCTGACCTTTACATCATTGTAAAGCGGATCCGGGAGCACTTCTCTAACTGGGACATTGCCTTTTCTTGGCACTAGTCTTCCCTCCTTTTCATGATATTCAGCAAAGTAACTGAAACCATAGGTACTCACGTAAAAAAATAAGTTCTTTTTGGACCGTGTCAGCGCCAGTCACATGTCCCGTCATGGGTGGCCTTCCCCGAAGGAACTTCGGTTCCGGCTTTCCATATTCTATAGACAGTGTACTGATCACTTAATCTGTCCAACCGCAGGAATCAAGAATTACTTCTTAACCTTAGCGGCCTTCGGCTTCTTCGCACCGTACTTAGAACGGCCCTGCTGACGATTTGCAACACCGGCTGTATCCAAAGTACCGCGGATAATGTGATAACGAACACCAGGAAGGTCCTTCACACGTCCGCCACGGATCAATACAACGGAGTGCTCCTGCAAGTTGTGTCCGATTCCCGGAATATATGCAGTTACTTCGTAGCCATTCGTCAGACGTACTCTTGCAACCTTTCTCAAAGCTGAGTTCGGCTTCTTAGGGGTAACAGTCTTAACGACAGTGCACACACCACGCTTTTGCGGGGAAGAAACGTCTGTTTCCTGCTTGCGCAAGGTGTTCAGTCCACTCTGAAGAGCTTTAGAGGAAGACTTGTAAATCTTCGATGTTCTTCCGGACTTAACCAATTGGTTGAACGTAGGCATCAATACATCTCCTTTCATAATCATTAGTCTCGGCAAAAAAGCGCACAAAAAGGACGCCCTTTTTTGTCGGGCAATTCAGTAGTATAGCACCGTGAGGTAAACTTGGCAATAAAATTTTTCAGACAAATGGGAGGAAAACGAGGTCAGCCACAAAGGTCCTCGATAATATCATCGATTTCATCCACATATTCGTCATACCGGCTTGTACTATATGCCATCAAGATCATTTCATCCGACCGAATGACAACAAGATATTCCACATCTGCAAACTCGCTATCTGATTTGATACTTCCCTTGAACGTAATCTTGTTCGTCGTTTTCTTCATTGTACCGTTCTTCTCTTGGTCATCGATTTCGTGATAGACGGCATTGAAATAATCATCTGCATCCGATTTATCTTCACATAAGCCGTACTGAAAAGCGATGGGCGCCGTCGTACTTGTTGCAAGGCAATAATCTTCGAAAACCCGATCTTCCTGCTCGTACAACATGTACCCTTCTTCTTCCATCTTCTCCTCAAACTTCTTCATGGATATTTTCTTATAAGATTTACATGCCACCAGTGGGATGCACATTGATGCAATCATCACTAAGGCAACAACTCTTTTAGCAGCTTTCATACTATACTCCTCTGAATCTTACAATTTGCAAATCACAATTACTAGTCATTATGATTGGTCGGCTTTCGCATGTCAATGAGCGGATCTATGAGATAGAAAATGCCCCTTCGTGATTTCCATCACAAAGAGGCACTATTTCACTCATTCAGAACTTGCCGGAACATAAACCGCCAAGCATAACAGATTTCGACGAATTAGAAACCCAAATCCTCGATCGCACCATCAACCTCTTTAATAGTAGACTTACTGGTGTCCTGAGCATATGCAGTAATGACCATCTCTTCTGCACGAATAACGACAATATAGGCATCGCCATCGAAGTATTCGTTATCCTCGAATGTACCCTTCGCAGTAATCTTGTTGCTCTTCTTCTCCAAGTCACCATCGAACTCTTCATTATCGATTGCTTCATCGATGGTATCATAAGCGTCCTGCCAATAAGCTTTCGCCTCGCTCTTAGATTCAAAGAGTTCATAAATGAACATAATCGATCCATCTTCATTGTAAGCAATATACTCTTCTTCAGAATCTTCGCTATCGCCTTCCTCAACAGTGTAATCGTTTTTCAAAGCTTTCTTGAATTCTTTACCTGTAATCTTCTTTGCAGACTTACCACATGCAACCAAAGACAGACCCATTGCTGCAACCAGAATTGTTGTTGCAAACTTCTTCAATGCTTTCATAATACTTATCTCCTTACCACAAATTCTTGTTTCTTGTGAAATCACAATTAATAATATAATAAAAAACTCCCATTATCAACCAAACAGACGATGTTTAGATTGATATCACATCTAGGCCGAGTAAAACTAGGAAGACCACTGATAAGATAAAATGGAGAATCGTAATCCAAAATGCAACCCAGTTCATCACATCGGCTGAATGTTTATCATTCTCCTCATTGGTAGAAGTGTGATTCACTACTCTGCTAATCTTATTATAAGCTAGAACAGATACGATTAGGGACACGATGTTTGTCGCACAGCAAAGGACAATCTCAACGGATGAGATAATGAGCATCGTCAGGGAGAAAGCTCTCGTCTTGTTGCTACCGGCAAGTACTTCTTGTGACTTATCCGGCAGAACGTTCGGCACAACAGCACCACCCATTGCAGAAGAATCCACCGGTAACCCTTGCGCAGAAGGTATTGTGCCAGGAATAGGTGTCTGCGCGGGTACACCCGGAATCGGCCAAGCAACATTACCACTCGGACGATAGACACCCTTATTCTTCATATAGACCGTCTCACCCGCTTGTTTTGCCGAGTAAATCACTTGATTACTCGAAGTAGGCTTGGCCTGCGGAACTACTTTCGGTGCTGTTTGCGTAACTGATGCCTGAGGTGCTGTCGGATCCGGGAGATCACTTGTCTCAGGATTCGGTGCGACGCTTGTCTCAGGATTCGGCGCGACGCTTGTCTCAGGATTCGAAGAAACTTGGATCGTTGGATCCGGAAGAGGCGCAGCACCTGTGCTAATCGTCGGGTCGGGGAAACTACTTCCAGAGAAATCTGTAGCATCTGCTTCCATTGGGGAACCACATGCCTCACAGTATTCTCCGCCTTCTTGCTGATTCAGACAGAATCGACATGTCTTCATATCTTCGTCTCCTGCTATATTAAGCAATCGTCAGACGGTGATGAACCTTCTTGCCTTTTCTTAAGAAAGCTTCGCCATCCGTGAAATCCTTCTCAGTCAGCATGTAGTAAACATCTTCCACAGCCACGTCATTGAGATAGATACCTTTCTGCTGGATCATGCGACGTGCTTCACCCTTGGATGGTGTGAGCTTCGCTTCGCAAAGGAGATCCAGAAGTGAAAGTCCAGCGCCGGCCAGGCGATCTGCTGCAATGGCAGTCGTCGCCATATCGTCAGAACGTCCACCCTTCTCGAAGAGATCTTCGGTCTGCTTCTTGACAGCCAATGCAATCTCTTCACCGTGAACGATCTTTGTAACCTCGAAGGCCAGTCTCTTCTTCGCTTCGTTGATGGCCGCATCGGTCAGCTTCGCATATTCGTCAATCTCTTCCAACGATACAAATGTCAGAAGTTTCAGGCACTTAATGACATCTGCGTCTTCAACGTTTCTCCAGTACTGGTAGAAATCGAAAGGCGTCGTCTTGTTTGGATCGAGCCATACTGCGCCCTTTGCAGTCTTTCCCATTTTCTTACCTTCGCTATTGGTCAGAAGTGTAAATGTCAGACCGAAGGCTTCGCCCTGTTCTTTACGACGGATGAGCTCAACACCACCTAGGATGTTGGACCACTGGTCATCACCACCAAGCTCGAGCTGGCAGTTGTATGTCTGATACAGGTGCAGGAAGTCGAAGCTCTGAAGCAGCATGTAGTTAAACTCGAGGAAGGACAGGCCTCTCTCCAGACGCTGCTTGTAGCACTCGAAGGTCAACATACGGTTAACGGAGAAGTGCGGGCCGATATCTCTTAAGAAATCAATGTAATTGAGGTCCAGGAGCCAGTCGCCGTTATCAACGATGAGTGCTTTACCATCGGAGAAATCAACGACTTTGCCCATCTGCTTCTTGAAGCATTCAACGTTGTGATGGATTGTCTCCTTGGTGAGCATCTGACGCATGTCAGAACGTCCCGTTGGGTCACCGATCATACCTGTTCCGCCACCCATCAGGGCAATCGGACGGTGACCGGCCTTCTGCATGTGGCTCATGACCATCATCTGAACGAAGTGGCCGACGTGCAGGCTGTCTGCGGTTGGGTCGAAGCCGATATAGAAGGTGACACCCGGCTTACTTAACAGATTGTAGATTTCTTCGCGATGTGTGGTCTGCGCAACATAACCACGTGCCTCCAACACATCAAATACATTTTGGTACGTTTCTTCGGACATCAATATTTCCTCCTATATTTTATAAACTACTTCCGTTAAATTGCCACGAAAGCCTTGCCTATTCTACTTCCAAACCTACTTGGAAGTCAACCGCTTCCGCATTTCAGGTTTTACCGACTGTTCGTTCGGTCTATCTGGTAAAATCACCCGCAGAAATGCAACTACTCATATATCATATTGATTTACTTCCGCGACTGTCGATATGCTTGATTGCAAGAAGGAGGCATCCCCTATGAAAGCTCATCGAATCTTCCCACTAATCTTATTACTCGGTCTTCTCGGCGCCACCCTACTATCCGGCATGCTGGGGTTGCAACAACGTCGTCACGACAGAATCGAGCGCCAGCGAGAAGCCGTGGTCCGAGACATGGTCGACCGGATTCACCTCGAAAACCAAGCCCACTTTGTTGTGGATGCGAGTGATTTTGCCGTATCGGGAGAAGACGAATACGAGGAATCCTCCGACACAAGATTGCCGGACCGCAGCGTCGCCGCTACAAACGGCGCGAACGTCTGGGATATCGGCGCGGCCTCTGATGATTCATCTTTCTCCGAGAACGAATCAGAAAACGAATATGTACTCAGCGTCTATGGTACGATCTCGATTCCTTCGATTGACTGCGAACTTCCGCTTCTGGACGGTGCCGGCGTGGTGGAACTCCGCTATGGTGCAGGACGGATGCCGCTCTCCGCTGATGCCGGTGAATTTGGCAACCTCGTGATCTTCGGGCATCGCATGAAGCGATATGGTTCGCTCTTCAACCGTCTAGGCGAGGTGGAGTGTGGGAACAGCATCTTTGTGTCACGAGGTAGCGCAAGCTACGAGTACGTCATCGATGAGGTCCTGACTATCTCTCCTTCGGAAATCTCACGCTACATACAGAACGAGGGCGATTCTTCTCGAATCACCCTCGTCACCTGTACACCGATTGGTGTCGGTTCGCACCGGCTCATCCTTCGTGGCCACCTTCTTGCGAATCAGTAGGTCTTTGTGTCACATATATAAGAAACAAACTGCAAGATCAAGATTTTGCTGACTTGGGCTTATTTCTTCTTACCAATCCTTATAAACTCCAGAACCGCCAAACCAAAACATGTGCTGCTTGATAGACCGAAGAAGGAACACCAGCCGATCCCTCGGATCAGGTCTACCTCGGAAGTCTTCACTGTATCGTATAGCCGCGTCGCACCGAGCACTTTACGATTCTCTACCGAGACCGGCATGGATTCACTGTCATTGCGATAACCTTCCGGCGCTTCGACTTCGAAAATCTCATAGTCTCCTGCTTCAAGTCCGCAAATGGTCACCTTTCCATACTGCGGTGCTTCTGGGTCATCACCGGTATATAGAAGCTGGGTCGCCCCTTCTTCACCTGGTGTGCAGTTCATGTAACTACCTGTCTCTTCCTCCCAGATAAAATCGCAGAGGTTCCCCTCATCATCGCGTACGGAGATGCCACAGTGTCCGAGCAGTTCGCCCGTCGCCGCTGCACGCTTCTCCGCAATGGTCTCCGTAGGCGCATCGACCACTTCGTAATAGAAGAGTTTTCCTTCCTGTTCACACGTCACAGAGATGGGTTCATCCATGACGCGGAAGCGTGTCCAAGTTCCAACATCCGTCTCCATCACATAGTACTCACCGGGACCTGTATAGAAATGAATCAGGCCTGCTTCATCCGTCTTCATTTCCTGCATGAGCTGATCGGGGTCTTCACCATTTCCACGTTGCCACAGTTGGAAAGTCACTCCGTCCATCGGCGTCTTCGTACCATCTCCACAATGTTTCTCGATTCTGATTTCCGAAAGCGGGTAGTTCACTACGTTACAAACTTGGAACGGGATTTCTTCTATTGTGCTCTGCGAACACGTGATCGTAACGACCTCGTCCTCTATTCGTGCATATCGTTCATCCGTCTTGGTCTCGCGTAGAATGACCTGCATACCATAAGGGTAAGCGAGCGTCGTCTCTACAATTCCTTCTTCATCGGTAACCAGTTTCTCGAGAAGATGCCCCTCTTCGGTGAAGACTTCGAATTCGACTTTCTCCATCGGAAGACCCGTATCTGCGGCCGTTTTCAACACACGGATCTTCGCACGCGACTGCTGATTCATAATTGTTTCCTCAGGGCGGAATTCGAAGACTTCGGTTGTCATGTCATCCGGATCTGCGGTCGTCGTAACTGGGTATTTTGCCGTTTCTAGTACATACCCTTCCGGGGCCGCAATCTCTTGGATGTAGAAAGAATCCCCCAGCGGATAATCTTCTCGACTTTCACATCGGCCATTCGAATCTGACACCATGATCTCGATCAATTCGTCTTCTTCTACTAAGACCTCACCCTCGAAGGAGAGAATCGGCGTAGCCGCATAGATGCCCAGCACCGCGCGTTCCAGTGCGTGTTCACTCATCACGAAATCACCGCAAGACGAATCGAACACGTAATCGCGAGCGCTTTTCCCGCATAGAATGGCGGCCTGTTGACGCTGGTCTCTCACTTCCTTCGACACGCTGATTACTTCGATGGTCTGATTCTCTCGATCATCCGTCACTTCCAATATAACCGGTTCCGGATCGATCAAGTACCCCTGCGGCGCCTGGACCTCAATCAACTTATATGTTGCCTCGCCCGTCTGCGCATCTAGGGCGAGCCCGTCCACCTGGATTCGACCATCTTCATCGGTGGTGAAATCACCCAACTTCGTGCCGGCACGTAGTGGGGTCTCCTGCTGTCCGTCTCCATCCACATCGAACATCTTATATGGTGCGAACGCGGTACCGTCTTCGCTCATCGCAACTGCTCCCTCCGGATATTTCGTCGAATCCAGCATGGCGATATCCCGGTAGAAATCGAGCACATCCTTCGAACAATATAGTTCGTAAGTCGCACCGGACAGCGGCACTTCGGTGTATTCGAAAGAATATCCGACCCATACCGTATCTGCTTCCACATCTGCTGTACCGTACTTCGATAGTTCATCTTCGTCGTCCACGCTCTTCGGTGATACGCCCGTCAGCACCTCGCCTTTCTTCAGAAGCTCTACGGCCACCGTTACTTCTTCGTCGGCAAAATCAACCGCCCTGAGGTCGCCTTCCGGTCCTACGCCGATGAACGTCTCGCCTTTTCTTACTTCCAGCTGGATCAGTTCTTCCGATCGGACGAAGCCACGGGGCGCTTCGATTTCGCGAATATAGTATGTGCCGACCGGCAATCCCAGTTTCTCGATATTGGCCGTACCATCCGAAGTGGTGATGAAAGTATCGCATCCGTCCCAGTCTTTCACGATGTTCTTCTGCTGATCAAGAATCTGGAACTTCACACCTTCCGCAGGAATCACCTCACCGGTCCGCTCATTCACCTTCCGAATCTGAATCTTCAGTTCATACTGCCGATCGACCAAAGTGATCGTCTGTTCCGGCGTGTCCGGAGATCCATTCCCGCGGATACTCACCGTTGCATCCTCGCAGGCATAGGTGTATTTCGTCGCCACCGACTCAATCTGGTGAACCCGGTAATCGCCATAAGGGAGAAGCTTCGACACTGCATATCCGTTCCCATCTGTGGTCAGTACATCACGGTACGCGGCGGGCGCCTCATCGTAGGAGGCATACGTCTTGTTCCACACCTGGAACTGCGCCTGTTCCTCAGGAGCCAGCGCATCGGTCGCTGTCCCCGCATACACGTCGTATCCGGTCTGCACCTTCTTTACGATGGCCAGTCGCCCCGCCGCCATCTCATCTTCGAAGGTCGCAGAAGTTTTCTGTCCTTCTACTACGGTAAAAGCACCTGGATTCGGGGTCATGGTTCTGGTGCCGGTGGGGGTAGTAATCTGGCGAATCGTGTACTGTCCTTTGGGAAGCAGAAGATTCGCGCCCGTCTTCTCTTCGACGATTCTCCCCTTGGCATCAGAGACGCATTGGAAGCCAATTCCGTCCGCCTGTGCCTGTTGATAATTCGCATAATCTGAAGGATAGATCTCGAAGACCGCACCTTCTTCCGGCACCTTCAGATCCTGAAAGACCGCTCTCTTCTCAAGTTCGACACGTTGCGTCGGTGTTTCCCATTTCTGCGATGTCCCGGTGAACCGCTTGTCAGAACTTTCGTGCCAGCCGACATAGGTCTGCCGCGACAATCCGCTGGCCGTCAGACTGTCGTCGAAGAAATATCCGTACATCAATTGGGAACGGGTGTTGGCGCCGTTGTCCACAGCTTCTACTTTCACGCTCATCTCGCGAGCATTCGTATTCGCATGGAGTTCGCTCCACTTCCCCTGGATCTGGAAGGTACTTCCAGATGGCAGTGTCTCCGAAGTGGTCACCGTTCGCACAAGTTTACCAGAAGCGTCCGTGAGATAGACCTTGCCGCCCGTGATTTCTGTAAAACGGAAATGACCGCCATTGTTTCCGCGGACGGTCTCGTTGACCTGAACTGCGAAGGTAGTGCGGTAAAGATGTGTGCTCGTATCGTAGGAAATACCCGAGGCTTTCTCGATAGAGGCTTGATAGTTCGGGACATAGGCACCAGCCTTCGACGGCCGACCCGCCTGGTCGTAGGCGGTCCACAAACGCTTCGCCTCTGCGAGTATTTTTACCGCGGTCGGACCGCTTCCTTCACCATCCACAAAGGAGTTGATGTCGATACCATTGAAGTACTGTCGGACGTTCGTACCAAGACTTCCTTCGTAGAGATGAATCAAGTGCCAGATGAGGATCTGCCGCACGCAGTAGTGAATGTGCGGATGATTGTTCACGGTGTCCGGCAATTCGAAAGAAGACTCGTCCATCTCGATGATATACTGGATCTTTCCAAGAAGTGCCGCCGCGCCGGCATCGTGCATGACCGTCGGCACAATGCCGCCGTTCTCCGGTGTCGGTGCCCCGGCCCGGACGCAGTATACCGGGCTCATTTTTCCCGCCGTGGTCGTCTCGGCGAAGAGGTACTCGAGTTTCTTCGGGACCGTCTCACCATTGACCACATGATAGAGTTCGAAATACTCTGAATCGTGGAAGACGTGATTGTTGGTTTCCGGCAGTGGCTCCTGTGCCCGAAGCACCCGGCTGAACCATACGAATGGAAGCACCGAGGACAGGAAGAACACAAGTAGCAGAAATGCCAAGAAACGCTTAGATTTCAGTGTTTTGGTCGATTGATAATGTGTCATGGTCGTTCTCTCCTTTAAGTATTTTTCGAATGTGTTCGTATCTTACTTGCGAAGAGAAATGTAAATCTATATTTTATATGAGTAGTTGCCATTTTTTAGAAAATAAAGTGACCATAACCGACAGTTCGTTCGTTTCTTCCGATCGGCTTTTCCTCCAAAGAAGAAGGGCCGCCTCGAAGTGATTCACCACTTCGGAAGACAGCCCTCATTATTCCAACAATTTCGATTCAATCCAGAATCAGTTTCTACGCTTGCCGTAAGAGATCAGGCGGAGCAGTGTCAGGATTGCGGAAGCCGCTGCGGCCACGTAGGTCATGGCTGCTGCAGAAAGAACACTTCTTGCACCCTTCATTTCCTGTCCCTGAAGCAATCCGTTACCTTCTAGGATCTTCAGTGCACGGCGGGAAGCATCGAGTTCGACCGGAAGTGTCACCAGATAGAACAGCACGGCAAAAGTGAACATGAGGATACCCACCCAGAAGATCGTTGATCCGAGTGCGTTGCCTGAATAGTTGCTATTCAAGTATCCCATCATTGCAGCACCGATAATGGCAACATATGGCCCAAGTCGGGAACCAATATTGGCAAATGGCACCAAGAGGGAACGGATCTTGTTCGGCATGAAGCCAATATTGTGCTGGATCGCATGACCGCACTCATGTGCCGCAACACCTACGGCTGCGACCGAGGCCGTGTTGTACACCGAATCAGAAAGATTCAGTGTCTTATCCTTCGGAGAATAGTTGTCTGTTAGGTCACCGCTGATGTGCTGGATGCTTACATCCGTCACACCATAAGCCTGAAGGATGTACTGTGCCGCCATCGCACCAGTCAGACCATTGCTGACCGCTACCTTGCTGTATTTTTTGAACGCAGAATTGCATCTCGCGCTGATGATCAAGCTGACCACCATCATAATCAAAGAGAGAATAATACCAAACGAATAAATGAAATCCCAAAAGCCCATCGTGTCATTCCTTTCTCATTTGCACCCGCCACGCGGATATATCAGTACGCATATAGTAGTATTATTATATCACGTTTATACCACGTTCCGACCATCGTCAACTTCTTCTCATATTCCTTCGATAATCCCCGGCAGTCGACTCAATCTTTTCGTGTTCGATCCAATTTACCCTCGCCTACTGAATGAAGATAATCTCGCACAAACAGAGGATCGACAGAAGAGATGAACTTCCAAGTATCCACCAGTACAAATCTCTCTTGCCAAGCTCGTATCCAATCAGAAGAAGCGCTACCCCTACAGGAAGTGTGAACATGAGGAGTATTGGCTCACACAGAATCCACCATCTGCATCTATACACACGCTTGTTCACTTTCGCGTTATATCGCTCCTCCGCTTCACGCCTAGCCTTCTCTATCTCCTTCTCGGTTGTGATCAACTCTTCCGAAGTCACAAATCGATTTGTATCTTTAAGCTCTCTATTAGGAAAACTAAACTTATTAGAAGTATCAAGATCCACCACAAAGTATACGTCACCCTGTTCCTGATCAAAAGACGAAATACAAAGTCGAGACGATGTGGTCAGGGTGACGGACTTCCCATCTACAGTAGTTACCGTTATATTCGAACAAGGAGAATATACCGTTCTGGTGATAGAACTAGGTTCCTTCATTTCGAAGGGAATGGGATGATTGGATAACTTCATCAATGCTACGCCAACTGCCCACGAAACGAGAATCGATGTAATGACCCCAAACCATATACTCAATTTCTTCATATTCTTCTCTTTGCTATCACTCATATCCAAGCCTCCTTGAGAAACGAAAGTACGCTCATTACAAGCAGAATGAAGGAAATGCGAGTCTTTGAATCATCAATGCAACCTTGCACAGAATCAGAATTGCAAACAAGACATTCAACTTTACATAGGCTTTTTTTCGGAAGAAAAGCCACGCGATGATAAAATCGAAGCTTAGCATGATAACGAGAGCAAGGCCAAGAAACTTGTAGAAATTCACTGGTTGCTCCTGGGGGAACAGGAACCACAGTCTCGCATGGAGCATGTATGTGTCAAACTCCTCATCTTCCCTAGCGCGTACATTTCTCCTTGTGATTTCCTCCAAGTCCTCACGGCGCTGGAATCTCGTTTCATCTGCCAATTCCCTGCTAGACATATTCAAGTTCACGCTTACGGCAGCATCCTCGTACGAATATACGCATACCAGACAATCTGGTATCGGTTCACCTGTGTGGTGTGATTCTAAAGACATATCCACTTCGTCAACGCGGGCCAGTGCGGAAGACGACGTCAACAATACGTCTTTCCCCTGCGTATCCTTCACAGTCATGTCTGTTCTCGGTGTGTATAGGGTCGGATACGCTCTGATTTCATGGAATTCCTCAGCGTTTGTGTAGGATTCCGGCAAGCCAATTAGATAAATCACCAACAATAGATTCACCACGAAGAGAATAATAGAAATCTTCTTCATTGGATTTGAAAACGTATCACCCATGTCCAACCCCTCCCAGACTGAGAATTCTATAGTTATAGAATACATGCTAGTAGTCAAATTATTATTAAGAAATATTAAAGAAAAAACTAAAGATTCGATTTTTCTTCTAGGTATGTAAAAGGATGTCCGCGAAGTGATTGATTCACTTCTTGGACATCCTCTTGACTTACTGATTTACGTTCAGGTTCCCGTTGGGAAGAATTACTTACCCGCGTTGCAGATAACTGCGAAGTCCGGAGCCTTGAGGGAAGCACCACCAACGAGACCGCCGTTGATGTCCTTCTGAGCGAAGAGGCCTTCTGCATTCTTAGCGTTGCAGGATCCACCATACTGGATGGTCATTGCAGCCGCGCACTTGTCGCAGTAGAGCTCAGCGATAACGCCACGGATGAATGCGCAAACTTCCTCAGCCTGCTCGTCGGTCGCGGTCTTGCCTGTGCCGATTGCCCAGATTGGCTCGTAAGCGATCGTGATCTGGCAGAGCTTGTCAGCCGGGATATCCTTGAAAGCGCCTACAATCTGGCCCTTAATCCAGTCGAATGTCTCGCCTGCTTCACGCTGAGCCAAGGACTCACCGCAGCAGATGATTGGCTTCACGCCGTACTTCAGAAGAGCCAGTGCCTTCTTGTTGACTGTCTCGTCTGTCTCAGCGTTGTATTCACGACGCTCGGAGTGACCGATGATGCAGTATGTTACGCCCATCTTAGCAAGCCAGAGCGGAGAGATCTCGCCGGTAAAAGCACCCTTCTCTTCGAAGTGGCAGTTCTGTGCAGCGATCTTGATGTTTGTGTAAGCAGTTGCTTCAACAGCAGCAGCAAGAGCAGTAGCCGGAACGCCGAGCGCAATCTTTGCTGTCGCGTCCTTCACGAGTGGCTTCAGTTCTTCGATGAGCTTCACTGCATCTGCCGGGATACCGCAGTTCATCTTCCAGTTACCAGCAGCAAATGTTCTGCCGATTTCCTTATCGTTCAGGCAATCGATACCTGGGAGAACCTTACCTTCGATGAACTCGAGGGAAGCACCACCACCTGTGGAGATGTGTGTAACCTTATCTGCGAAGCCAAGCTTCTCAATTGCAGCTGCGGAGTCACCACCACCGATGATGGAGATTGCATCTGCCTCAGCAATAGCCTGAGCCAAAGCCTTGGTACCAACTGCGAACTTCTCGAACTCGAATACGCCTGCAGGACCATTCCAGATGATGGTCTTTGCGTTCTTGATCTCAGCGGAGAACTTCTCGATGGTCTTCGGTCCGATGTCAAGACCTTCCCAACCATCCGGGATAGCCATGGTCGGAACGATCTGGCTGTTGGCATCTGCTGCAAAGTTATCTGCAACAACTGTATCTTCCGGCAGGAGGAGCTTCACGCCCTTCTCCTCAGCCTTAGCGAGGAGTTCTTTGGCCAGATCTACTTTATCAGCCTCGAAGAGGGAGTTACCAATGGAACCGCCCTGAGCAGCGATAAATGTGTAAGCCATACCACCACCGATGATGATTGTATCAGCCTTATCCATCAGGTTTGTAATAACACCGATCTTATCGGAAACCTTAGCACCGCCGAGGATTGCAACGAACGGACGCTTCGGATCAGCCAGAGCACCACCGATGAACTTGATCTCCTTCTCGATGAGGTAACCGGAAGCAGACGGCAGGAAGTTTGCAAGACCAGCTGTAGAAGCATGTGCACGGTGAGCTGTACCGAAAGCATCGTTGACATAGAGGTCAGCCATGGAAGCGAGCTCAGCTGCGAACTTCGGATCATTCTTTGTCTCTTCTTTGTGGAAGCGAACGTTCTCCAGCATCAGGATCTCGCCTTCCTTGAGGGCAGCGGCCTTAGCCTTTGCATCCTCACCGATGACATCAGCAGCCAGTGTAACCGGCTTACCAATGAGCTCAGCGAGACGATCAGCAGCCGGCTTCATGGAGAAAGCAGCTTCTGGTCCATTCTTCGGGCGACCCAAGTGGGAAACGAGGATAACCTTCGCATTATTATCTACGAGATATTTAATCGTCGGGAGAGCTCCCTTGATTCTCTTATCGTCTGTAATTTCACCTGTTTTCTTGTCGAGCGGTACGTTGAAGTCCACGCGAACAATTACTCTTTTGCCGGAAACATTTAAGTCTTCGACATTCTTCTTCTGAACCATAGCCATAGTGTTCACACTCCTTGAGCAAAATTACTTGTTTTCCAAGCCCTACTATTATACAAACAAATCCGCCGTGTTTCAATTTCATTTTTCACTTATAAAGGATAAAATGGCTCCGTTCGACAAAGAAGATTTGCCTCGGCCGCTGACGCCAGTATTTTTCCATGCGAAAGTGTATAATGAAGAAAAACGCGTAAGGTGCCCTATGTTCGTTCTCGTTCCTGATTACTATTCGCAATTTCATTGCACGGCCGACCAGTGTCAACACAGCTGCTGTATCGGTTGGGAGATCGACGTGGACGAAGACTCTCTATCTCGCTTTCAGAAAGTAGAAGGTCCCTTGGGTGAGAAGCTTCGTCGATGCATCCAGATTGAAGACGATGGCACCGCGCACTTCATTCTTGAAGGCGACGCCGAGCGTTGCCCTTTCCTCACGGAGAAGAACCTATGTGAACTCATCTTGGCGTACGGTGAATCTTCACTCTGTGACATCTGCACGGATCACCCACGGTTCCGCAACTTCTATTCCAACCGCGTTGAACTCGGTCTCGGTCTCTGTTGTGAAGAAGCCGCACGAATCGTGCTCACCCAACAGACACCATTTCGACTCATTCCCCTAGATTCAGTCGCAACACTGGAAAAGAACACCCAAGAAGAATCTCAATTCTTCACTTCTCGCGACATGCTCTTCCAAATTCTTGCCAACACGCGTACCCATTGGACCCTGCGCGTGAACCAGATTTGCGAGGCCGTAGAAGTCCCATTGCCTACTATCGATCCATGTAAAATAGGCACATTCCTGCTAACTCTGGAACGCCTCGACACGTCTTGGGATGACGAGCTGACACGCCTCATCCGAGTAAGTGATGCTACCAACCAGAATCTGGGTGATCAAACCGTGCAAGAAACGATCGATCCATCGTTCCCCCAAGACGGTCAGGACCATGACATCCTGTTTGCTTTCCGAAATTACATGTATAACCAAGGTCGAACGGAGGAATATATCCATCTTCTGGAATACTTCCTGTTCCGACACCTCAATACCTTGTCGGACGAAATGAATGTGCGTGTTCTGTTCTGTGTGCTTGCTGTTTCCGTCATTGAGTGGATGGGAGCCGCTCACTATCGCGAGACTTCATCTTTCACCTTGGCGGATCAGATTGAACTCGTCCGCATGTTCTCGTCAGAAATCGAATATTCAGATGAGAATGTGGCATTGATCCTGGAAGAGATCGACCGCAATTACTTATAAGTTAGGCAATGGTGGGCAGCAAGGTCATTGTATCTCATTACTTCGCATGGCAGCCAGGATTCCGCAGATCTCATGGATTCGTTGCGGGTTCTCTGGGTACAGATAGATAAGTTGCCCGTCTGAATCATAGAGCTCGATTCGCTCACCTAAATCGTAGACAACGCCTTTCAGTTTCTTGGCCTGAAAAGTCATCGTGACCGGTTGAACGATAGACTCGATATCACGCTTGCGATGTGCATGAAGTACCTTGCCGTGGCGATAGACAATGCCTTCCTCCGGCTTACATAATTTCCCTTCGAAAGTCAGCACACCATCGCAGATTGTAATCTTCCCGCTTCCAGTTTTCGCATGGTCGTATTCGCCCAAAGCTTGATGTACGATTACGTTCTCCTCCAACATGTACCTAGGTTTTCGAATCTCACGCGCGTAAATCTCCTTCTCCCATTCATTCCACTGGTGGAGGTCCTCGAAACACTTGTCTTCCGAGGTTGCTGGTTCGAAGAAGCCGTATTGGTTCATCTTTACGTGATTTCCGCATGCCGCACAAGTAAGGTCATGTCCATCTGACCGCATGGTGTTGATACCCTCGCACTTTGGACAAATGCATGCCACATTTTGCACCCCAGCGGCGGGGGCCTTGGATCGGAAGACTTGTGGGTGTTCGCGGAAATAATCGTACTCATTAAACGCCATGGTGCGGACCATCTCATCCTGCAGTTGTTGTACAGACATGCCCGCAATCTCTTCTTTCGTCATGACTCTGGTATACTCCGCCATGATTCGCCCTCTTCGCCATGAACTTTCCGACCAACGTGGCCACGTCATGTATGCGCCATGTGTCTGAAGAAAAGCAACGTTCGCACCACTTCTTTTTACCAGTGTTGCAAGACCTGGTTCAAAGGGGATCGAATGGCCATCTACTAGTCGAGTCGCCTCCGGGAAAATACCCAGTACGCCCCCACGGTTCATCACCTTGAACATTGCCCGCACAGTTCGAAGGTCATTACGATATTGTGCTTTGGGGATACATCCGCCCTTTGTCAGCACATGCCCGACGATTTTCCTACGAAATAGGAAAGCTCCTGCCACGAAGTTGATTGGCCTTCCATAGACAGTCGCGCCCATGATGACTGGGTCGATAAACGATGGATGATTCCCGACCAGCACCAGTGGTCCTTCTAGTTTCTTGATTTGCTTATCCGTTCGGATTTTCATGCGGAACAGCAATCTCGTTGCGGTAATGAGAAGCCCGCATCCGAAGATCTTGTACCAGAAGAAACTTGGTTTTCGACCATAGTCCGACTGTCCGTCAGATGAACGATCACCACGGGATTGGGGTGCTTTTGCCGGATTCAAATTCTCCTTCGTACTCATGCGTCCACCTTCGCAGAATAATAGCGATCAAAACACTCAAAAATAGCATCGTGTTGGTAAAAAATACTTCAATCCGACACAAATTCATAACATCTATTCAGTATTATACATAATGTGTCAGGGTCCGTACAATGAAATCTGTATCCATCTATTTCTTCGAATTACGAGAGTGAACAAGATGCGAAACATTGTAATTTCCGCGGATTTCTGGCAGAATATCTGTTTTGGAAAAGGCTTTCTTAAGGGCACTCGAAAGGAATACCATTATGAAGACTTGTTTTTATTGTGGCCGAGAGCTAGAACCGGGACAACGCTGTAGTTGTCGCGGTGGTTCGAGCGTGAAGTTCGGCGGAGGAAGCTCCTCCTCTTCGCAAACAGAAACGACACAATTCACCTCTTCACAGCCGAGCGCATCGCCTACGTCCTCCACATCATCTGCGCAAGCTGCACAGTCTTCCACTTCCACTGGTAATCAATCCGCCCAAGCCGAGAAGAAGGCGCAGAAAGCCGCACGCAAAGCAGAAAGAGAACAGAAGAAGAAGGAAGGCAAACAGGTCTGGAACCAGGATCCTTCCCAGGCCAAACCGAGATTTACTTTCTCAACGTTTATCACCCAGGTCCGGTCTGCCTTCCCGTCCTTCTCTAAGCTCCTGCACCCGATCATGTCCTACATCTGGCATCCGGTGTCCACCATACAGAACCGTCCGCAGAAGGTAAATCTTGGCAAATGTCTGATCATCAACAGTCTTTTTGCTTCATTAACTTCTTGCATGGTACTAGTTACCTCCGAAACCAGTTCGCCTTTCCTAGACATGCTCATCTCGCTGATATTCGGTAAGACTGACCTATTCTCGTCACATCGTTTTTTGGCATTTGTGGTCATGTTCCTGATTTTTTGGGTATGCGTGCTCATTCTGGCAGGATGTTTCTCCGTTATCTCTCGACTTGCCAACCGTAAGCTCTCTTTCATGAAAGCCCTAGACACGGTATCTGTCTCCTCCATCTACATGTGCTTCGCAGATATTCTGATTTTCATCTCCATTCTGTTCGGCACTCGTGGCTCATTCACGCTCCTGTTTGTCGCGTTGGTCGTCATGGGCATCGCCCACTTTGTTTCCATCCGACAGACTTTGACACTCAGTGACAATGCTACCTTCAATATGCTGGCCGTCAGCTACCTCATGTTCTACGTTCTCGCACAGATTGCCGTAAATGTGATTATCCGCGTGATGGTATAAGTTTCTCTTCTCAAATTCAAGAAATACGACTTTTTCACACATTTCTGATACTAGTCGTACTATTCTTCCGTTTCACACCTTCCTAGTTTCTCGTCTCCTCGCAAGTTTTGTTTACATTTTTGCGTTCTTTCGATAGTATCTATTTACAAGGAATGACTAGCAAAGTGAGGAACATCATGAAAACAAGAATGAAAATCACGGCGATGAGTCTTGCGCTCATCACTTCTATGTCCATAGGCACTCTAAGTAGCTGTAAGCATGACGAAACCACCGCATCTTCTACATCCACCACAACGTCGACCGTGGCCCCAACAACGAGCGCAACTTCAGCCACTGAATCGGCTACATCATCTGAAACAGAAATAGCAACATTCGAATTTACCAAAGAGAACTACCCAACGATTGATGGCTCTACCGCGAACAAGCCGATGGCCGTCGCTGTCACCTCTGTCCTGCTTGGCATTTCCCGTGAAGAAGCCGATAGCATGCTGGCGTTCCATAAGACCGACTTCGCATTTGATTATCTGATGAACGGCGAGGCCGACATTCTGATTGTTGCCGAACCCGCCGACTTTGTTATCAACAACATGACGGCCCATCATTTCGAATACGAGATGGAACCATTTGCGAACGAAGGTCTGGTATTCGTCGTCAATGTGAATAATCCAGTTGAATCCCTTACCGTTGAACAGATTCAGAAGATCTACACCGGTGAGATCACCAACTGGAAAGAAGTCGGCGGCGAAGATTGCCCAATCGCTGCCATTCAGCGTAACGAAGCCTCTGGTTCCCAGGTCATGATGCGCCACATCGTCATGGGTGATCTGGAACTGATGGAAGCCCCCACTGAGATGGTGCCAGCCGATATGGAAGGCCTTATTGAGACCGTCAAATCCTACGACAACTCTGCCAATGCCATCGGCTACACTCCTTACTATTATGCAACGAACATGAAGATGGCTGACGATCTGAAGATCATCAAGATCAATGATATCGAGCCCTCTGCTCAGACCATAGCAAGCCAAACATATCCGTTCCTTACCGCCTACTACGTAGTCATTGGTAAGAAGGCACCGGAAGATTCACCGGCACGTATCATGTTTAACTGGATCTTAAGCGAAGAAGGACAGAAACTTGCCGAGATGGAAGGCTACGTACCGGCCAAATAACTGTCCTCGATCGTTATCAAACTTGGCAGAAACACTTTCATTTTGTGAGCGAATCTATAAGGAGGCAACGCGATGAAGCATTCCGCTCGTATACAATCTTGGTTACTGGCTCTATCTATCTCTGGTGCAGTTTTATGTGGCACTGGTTGTCAGGATACCAAGTCAACGACCTCATCTGCTTTGGATGCTTCAACGGCACAACCCCAGTCTTCCACCATCGAAACAAGTACACCCCGTACCGCTTCCTCCATCCAGGTCAAGACGGATTGGTCCTATTACACGCCTGATACACAATTGGAAGAAATATATACACGCATGTCGGACCAACCCATTGGGGATTTCCAACCCTCTTCTGAGTATGGCGGCATTTACCCGTTCGTCGGATCGGTCACCTTGCATGCACCAAATGATTGTTTCTTAAAATATGGCTTATTTGACGCTCAAGGCCGAATCGTGTGTGACGCCGTATTCGACAACATATACCCCGTTTCAAATGGCTATATGCTTCAAAAGTATACAGATGCTGATTCTACGAATCCTACAATCAAAGCAGGCTTCGTTTCCAAAGATGGTTCCTGCTATACCGGCATAATCTACGATGGAGCGTATTACGATGCTACGCAACGACAGATTTGCTTCTTCACATCCAATGCAACCGGAATTACCACTTTCCTCTTTGACTGTGATACCTATGAGACGATTAACTCCTATGATTTTCAAATTACGGATGGACGTTATGGAGATTTGGTGGATACTTTTACTGAGTTCAGCGGTATCTGGTTTGATCGGTATTTAGTGTTTGATGGCATGGTGACAACCTTGATCTGTAATGGAACGACCGGAGAATGGTTAGAAATGCCAGGTGGAGGAAACGAAGAGAGTAGCGAAGACTTCATAAAAGCAGGAGAATGTTTGGGTTGTTTACAATATGTCCAGAATGGTGATGAATATATCGCACATCACAGTCTCCTCGATCAGAACTTCACGCCGATATTTGATCAGTACTTCTTACAGATTGAAGCACTTGCGAATGGAAAGATTTTTCTCAGAACAGAGGATCGGTATATTATCACAGATGCAAATGGAATTTCACTTGTCCAGGTGCCAATCTCAGATGAAGACATACATGAGATTGAAATTGGGGCAAACTACATCATAGATTATATGGACGAGGAGATTCGTGTGTACAATGATCAACTCGATATCATCGAGACGTACGCCATCGAACCAGATTCCTGGTCCTCTGTGAGTCTCCTCTGTCCGCATAATTTCATTCAAGATTATGCTTTCGAATACGATGACATACTATGGAAATCATTCCCTGAACAAAATGAATTGATCAATCTGCACACAGGAGCGTCCACTACGCTCCCCTTCGGCACTACAGGTGTCTCTCTTCTTCCTGATCGTATATTGGTGAATGTCGGTGATTGGGATTGTCCAACTTGGACACTTCTGGACAGCGCCGATTTTCACGTTATCGCCCAAGGGAAAGGGCATGCAGAACCATTTATTGATGAAGCAAGCAACACGTGTTATCTCTTGGTTTACGCTACAAGCGAACAGATTGGAGTCGGGAAGATCGTAGACATCGATTCCGGTCACACCATCACGGATATTCCCGCAATACAGATGAAAATCTATCATTCCACAACTATGGTCGTCTACAATCAACGAATGGTTCAAATTTCATATAACCCATATGAATTCGTCAACGTTCCCTGTGTCACACGCATGTTCGATGAAGAAGGAAATCTCCTCTTCCAATATACGCCTTTTATCTGGTATGACGACTAATCTGCTACACCTTTTGCAGGAGGTATAAATATGAAACGTATTCATCAAGCTTTTTCCTTTCTTCTCGCCCTAACTGTAGTATCATCAGTAGACTTGCTTTGTGCGTGCAAACAGTCGAGGAACGACTCGTCCTCTGCTGCCACATCGGATTCAGTTATATCAGAAGACCCTACCACATTGGCATCTTCTGAAATCACAACCACAAGTCTCTCTCCCGAGGAAACAACAGAAACTGTTCACACCTCCGTCTCCGTAAAGACAGACTGGTCGCTATATGAGCCAAGCAAATTTCCTGATTCCGTACATACTCGTCTTTCCGAAGAACAGATAGTAGAATTCGTTCCCTCTTCTGATTATGGAGCAGTTTTCCCGTTTGTCGTTTCAATTCAACGTGGTCCACATACTTCCCAAGTAAATGCCAAATATGGCTTGTTCGACATAAATGGACGCATTGTACTGGACGCTGTCATCAATGAATACTATGTTGTTCAAAATGGATATATGCTCGTGACTTATACGGATCAAGAATTTGGCGGTTCAAAGTACGGTTTCGTATCCTTTGATGGTTCGATATACTCTGGCATCTCTTATGACGAGTATTACTCTAATCCAGAAAAGAATGAAATTTGCTTCGTAAGTCTGAATCAGACTGGGGTTACCGTCACTCCATTCAATACAGAAACTGGTGAGACAGGAAAGTCATTTGATCTGAAAGCAAACCCGTCGGATGGCGTATCTTCTTTTCGTTATGACATAGAGTTTTTCTCTGGAATCTATCACCAACGATACATTTTATTAAGTTATGAATGGCTAAATGACATTGTCGATGGGGAAACGGGAGAAAGAATGCTCGACTTCGTTTCTGATTATGAAACCGGTATCGTCGGCCGCTTCCTTTATGCAGAATCAGAAAATGGATATTCTTTGTATGACCTAGATGAGAAGTTAGTATTTGATCAGACATTTA
This sequence comes from Oscillospiraceae bacterium, assembly GCA_045598705.1. Lineage (GTDB taxonomy): Bacteria > Bacillota > Clostridia > Saccharofermentanales > Saccharofermentanaceae > Scatonaster. The sequence goes on along the minus strand of JAZLMM010000035.1, from coordinate 21,630 downwards.
CCAAGATTTCAGAATTACCGAATGGAAATGTGATTCTTTGTTCTTCAGACAAGAACATGATTATTGATTCGAATGGAGAAATCGTAGCCCAGCAAAACGCTCATAATGTCCAGTTCGACGATACGTTGGTCATTGAAGACTACATCGTAAATGCTCAGCCCGATCGTTTAGTCGTCTATGACCTGAATCTTCAAGAATGTTTCAGCATGCCATGGGGCAAAAGTGGCAACTTCTATGAAGCACCTGATTACCAGATGTATGAATACAATCCCTTTTCCCCTAATAACCTCGAACATGATCCGATTATGTGCACCGAAAGGAATCAGACGAAGCAAATCGTAAATCTTCAGACCGAAGCCTCCTTCTCACTCTCCCTTTATAAGGCTAATTCCATCAAACTTCTTCCAAACCGAGTCCTCGTCACGACCAACGATTACGCTCAAGATAATTCAGAGTCATCTTGGGTACTACTCGATAGTACAAATTTGCAAGTCATCACCCAAGGCGATGGATATGCTCAAGTCCGCTGCGATTGTGTCAATCGTCAGTACTACTTAGAAGTTTCAGGCGCTGACCCTATCTCAAACAAACAAGTAATTGATGCGCAAACTGGTGCGATTGTGCATGAATTCCCATCGCATGTTCAAGGAACCTCAATGGAACAAAAAATTCTCGGCATTTATGATAACTACTTCATCTATTCCTACTGCAAGAATGAAGAATACTCCAAGATTACTTGTGCTATCAGCATGTCAGATCAAAATGAAGACACGATTTTTCGGTACTATGCCATGGATGTAGATTAACTCGCACACGCTCCTAGAACAACTCAACTTATATAAAGCGGGGTATCTCCACCACTGAGATCCCCCGCTTTCATTTCGTCTGTTTCTTCTAGAACTTACAGTAGATTGATACCGTTCTCTTCTGCCTTCTTAACGACTTCTTCCGGCCATACCGAAGACTGAACTTCGCCGATGTGTGCACGCTGGAGGAAGAACATGCAGATACGGGACTGACCAATACCGCCGCCGATCGTATACGGCACACGGCATTCCAGAACACTCTTCTGGAACGGTAGCTCCGCGCGATCCTCGCAACCCGCAATCTTCAGTTGGCGAGCCATCGCTTCTTCATCTACGCGAATACCCATGGACGAAAGCTCCAAAGAGGAATCCAGCACTGGATAATAGACGAGAATATCACCGTTCAATGACCAGTCATCGTAGTCCGGCGCACGACCATCGTGAGGTTTTCCGGACTTCAGGGCACCACCGATCTGCATCAGGAACACTGCTCCATACTTCTTGGTGATCAGGCTCTCGCGTTCCTTCGGTGTTGCATCCGGATAAAGGTCTTCCAATTCCTGAGAAGTCACAAAGTGAATCTCATTGGGCAGAAATGGATCCATGAAGTGGTACTTGCCGCAGATGTAATACTCCGTCTGCTTGATTGCCATATAGATACGGAATACCGTCTCTTTCAGCGTTTCTAGTGTTCTCTGTTCCTTGGTAATAATCTTCTCCCAGTCCCACTGGTCGACATAGATGGTGTGGATGTTATCTGTCTCCTCGTCACGACGGATGGCCGTCATATCGGTATACAGGCCCTCACCCGGCTGGAAGCCGTACTCACTTAACGCCAGACGTTTCCACTTCGCAAGAGAATGCACAATCTCCACACGCTGCTCACCCTGTTCCTTGATGCCGAAGGTAACCGGACGCTCGACTCCGTTGAGGTTGTCATTGAGTCCCGACTCCGGCTTCACGAACAACGGCGCCGACACACGCGTCAGGCAGAGTGCATCCGCCAATGCATGTTCGAAATAGTCCTTCACTTCCTTGATCGCGATTTCCGTCTCGCGAATGGTCTGTGGGCTTCTGTACCCATCAGGAATATAGATCGTACCCATTTACAACTCTCCTTATCTTCACTTTCTATCTGGCAAAAACACTTGCCTTTGCAGTGATTCATTACTTGCTGTTCGATGTGCAGTCTTGCATGTTCATCAAAGTTCGCAGTTATTCACTGTTCTTGGGAATGGGATGACGTCACGGATGTTGCTCACACCGGTCATGTACATGACACAACGCTCGAATCCCAGACCGAATCCTGCATGGCGAGCGGAACCGAACTTACGAAGATCCATATAGAAACCGTAATCATCCGGATTCATACCCAGTTCCGTAATACGTGTAGCAAGCTTATCGTAATCGTCCTCACGCTGAGAACCGCCAATGATCTCACCGATACCCGGAACGAGGCAGTCCATTGCCGCAACCGTCTTACCATCCTCATTGAGTTTCATGTAGAATGCCTTGATCTCCTTCGGATAGTCCGTAACGAAGACCGGCTTCTTGAACACTTCCTCGGTGAGGTAACGCTCGTGCTCGGTCTGCAGGTCGCAACCCCAAGATACCTTATACTCGAACTTGTCGTTGACCTTCTCGAGGATCTCGATGGCCTCAGTGTAGGTCACGTGACCGAAGTCAGAATTCGCCACATGCTGCAATCTCTCGATGAGTCCCTTGTCTACAAACTCGTTGAAGAACTTCATTTCCTCCGGAGCATGCTCGAGTACATAGTTGATGATGTACTTGATCATGGATTCCGCAAGCATCATGTCATCCTTTAAGTCGGCAAAAGCAATCTCTGGCTCAATCATCCAGAACTCCGCTGCGTGACGAGTTGTGTTACTGTTCTCGGCGCGGAATGTAGGTCCGAAAGTATAGATGTTCTTGAAGGCCATCGCATAGGTCTCGCCGTTCAACTGACCGCTAACTGTAAGATTGGTCGGCTTGTTGAAGAAGTCCTTCGTGTAATCGATCTTGCCGTCTTCTGTCTTCGGCAGGTTATTGAGGTCAAGTGTGGTGACCTGGAACATCTCACCGGCTCCTTCACAGTCCGAACCCGTGATCAACGGTGTGTGAACATAGACGAAGTCTCTCTCTTGGAAGAACTTGTGAATCGCATATGCGCAGAGGCTTCTGACTCTGAATACAGCCTGGAACAAGTTCGTTCTCGGACGCAGATGCGTAATTGTACGGAGATACTCGATGCTGTGACGTTTCTTCTGAAGTGGATAATCCTGTGTAGAATCACCTTCCAGAACTACTTCCGTTGCCTGGATCTCAAATGGCTGTTTCGCCTCCGGTGTCGCCACCAGTGTGCCGGTAACGATCAAGGCAGCACCTACGTTGGTCTTACAGATCTTCTCGAAGTTTGGAAGTGCATCATGATATACAATCTGAATCGGCTCGAAGAATGTACCATCGTGCAGTACGATAAAGCCGAAGGTCTTGGAATCACGAATACTTCTGACCCAACCACCAACAGTAATTTCTTTGCCCAAATACTGTTCTCTGTTTCTGAAAATCTCTCTTACATCAATCAAGTCCATCTTTCAAACTCCTTTACTTGTTTGTTTTTCTTTCGTTACCAGTTCTTTTGTTTCTGATGCCCAGCGTGAGGAATTTCCCGTGCGGGCGGGCTTACCAATTTCTCTTCGAAATCCTCTGGGAAAACAAAAACGTCCCGAAGCAATTTCTGCTTCAGGACGATGTTTCATCGCGGTACCACCTGAATTGCCGTTATCAAACGACCACCTTATCGGGTTCTATCAAACCCTGCCAACTGACGCATGGCTTACGGCATCCACTACTTCGCGTCTTCCTGCAAATCCCGCTTCTTGCAATACTCACAGTCTCTTCTGATTCTCCGAACTTCATCGAATCTCACGCGTTTCATTTCGCAGCTCGAAAGTGTTATTCGTCTGTATTCACTTTATGAGGCTCACACCATCCCCCACTCGCTAGGAACGATAAAACAGATTACTTCTCTTCGTCATCGCTTTTCTTGTTCAATTTGAGGTTAGATTACTCTGCACAAATTGGTTTGTCAACCCCTTTATATTAATTGTGGTATAATACTTTATGTATGTTCATTGACACACGGGGTCTATAAGATATACTATTTATCGGAATATTCTAGGAAAGCGATTTTCCTAGGGAGAAGGACAAATTGCAGGAGATTTTTTATGGAAAATAATGAGATCGAAGTCAGAATTTCAGATATCGTTGCATCGTTTCTGAAATCAATCGTTACAGTCGCTGTCATTACTGTAGTTTGCGGCGGACTTCTTGGGGCATATGGTTATTACAAAGCCAAGCATACGACCGTTGACACCGCCTCTATTCAGACTACGATTGATACCACACAAGAGTCTATCGATGCGAAGAATCTATCCATCCGCAACTTGGAGACAAAGAACCAGACTCTGGAGAACATCAGCATTCCATATTACAACCGCAAGATTGAACGCGATACCACGCTCCTTGAGAAGCGCAGAACTTATCTCGATGACAGCATCTACTACACCATTGATCCGTTCAACTGTGGCACAGCCAGAATTACATTTGCCGTGGAGACACAGATTCCTGAACAGGCTTACGAACAGTATGCAGACTATCTTTCCAACGAACAGCGCCTCATCGCCAATGTATGTGCCGCACTGAATCCTTTTTCTGACACAGTTCTAGAGAAGGTTCGTACGATCCTCGGTGAAGATGTGGAGCCACGCTTTGTCGAAGAATTGATTTCTGTAACAAAGATTGACAACCAGCTCGTTCGTCTGGATGTCTACTACCAGGATCCTGCACTTGCACAGGAAGCTTGCGACTACCTCTTCTCAGAGATTGAGAAGCTTCTTGCCGAGATGAGCCCAGCGTACAAGATTAAAGTCGTGAATACGTTCAATGGCTTTGAAGTAAACTGGAATATGTATAATCAGCGCACGAGCTATGAGGATAGTCTTCTGTCTACTGAGAAGAACCTGTCTTCCGACAGCGAGGCACTTAGTAACCTGAATAAGAATTTCGAAGACAATACAAACAGCATCAATGTGACGAATGAAGAGATCTCCAAGCTCACTGAGGAATTGGAGCGTGCGAAGAACAACTTAGCACATGCTCAGGATGTCCGTTCCGGTAAGAAAGCCGTCATCAAATTTGGCATGATTGGTCTGATTATTGGATTTGTATTGGCATGTGGCTTTGTCTATGTTCGAGAGATTCTCTCTGGTAAGATCAGAAACAGATTTGGCGTCATCTCTCGTTTCCCATATCCGATTCTTGGTGTAGTTCCTTCTTCCAAGAAGTATATCTTCGGAAAGACCATCAAGAAACTCGAGGGCGATTCCCTCAGTGCCGATAGTGAAGTAATTGCCGCAACAGCCGCCAGCACGCTCGCACTCGTTGCCGCTGAAGGCACGGATTGCTGCATGATTGGTACCATTGCCAAAGATGATCCGTCATTGGCTGCTCTGAAGGATGCTATGAACGGAAAAGTTAAGTTTGCAGGCAACATTCTTTCTGATGCAAAGGCCGTCGCTTCGCTTGAGAAGAGTCAGGCAATTGTCTTGGTTGAGAAGAGAAATGAATCTCGTGTCGATTCAATCTCCGAAGAGATTACGAAGATCAATTCTCTGAAGAAAGAGATTCTTGGTATCATCCTTCTCTGATCACCGCCACTACATCTAAACAGAAGCTAGGGAGGCTGTCTCAGAAGTGAAGCATCACAATGAGACAGCCCTTCTTTGTTTCGACACACTGATTTACACGTATGATTGCTGATTAGCTCTTTGGGCGTATACTAGCGTTTCCGACTAGAAAAGCAAATGCACTTGTGGCTGTTTTTCACGGTGCCTTCCGACTTGAGGAAACTTTTCCGACTTGAGGAAACTTTGTCCATCCAGACGGAAAGCCCGCTTGCCGCATCTTCTCGTGATGAGATCCTTTCACTATAAGGAAGAGGAACTCACGCCAAAGTATGGAAAAGATTAATCAGGAAGAGCCAAGCACAGCCGTAGTACGTAACCACTGCCACGAGGTCATTCACCGTAGTAATCAGCGGTCCGGAAGCAACAGCAGGATCGACTTTAATCTTATGGAAAAACATCGGAACAAGTGTGCCGACAAGACTTGACACGATCATGGCCAGCCACAGTGAGCCACCTACACACGCCGCCACGGCAAAAGAGAATCCCGGAGAATAATGCTTCACCAGCATCACATAGACGCCGATTCCAGCGAAAGCCAGCGCACCGAGCAACAAACCGTTGAAGAAGCCTACTCGCATCTCTTTGAACACAAATTTCACTTTCTCGCTTGCTTTCAACTGTTCGTCCATCAAGACACGAATCGTTACTGCAAGAGATTGGGTACCGACATTACCAGCCATATCCAGAATAAGACTCTGGAAGCAGACCACGATGGCCAATTCAGATACCACCGTCTCGAAGAGTCCCACCACAGTTGAGACCCCCAAACCGAGAAGCAACAAGGTAACCAACCAAGGCAGTCTCTTCTTCATGCTCTGGGACAATGTCTCCTTCAAGTCTTCCTCTGCGGTCAAACCAGCAAGTTTCGCGTAGTCATCACCCATCTCATCGTCGACGACTTCGATGATGTCCTGAGAAGTGATAACCCCTAATACGTGGTTCTCTTCATTCAGAACAGGGATAGAATCCTCGGCGTAGTCCTTGATCTTCTCGATGGAAACATCAATCTTCTCATGATCCAATACATATGGGTAACTTGTAACAATCAAGGACTCAAGTTGTGCATAATCTCTGGCACGAATCAAGTCCTTCAGATCGATCACACCATAGAATTTGTCTTCTTGATCGATGACATAGATCGTGGAAATGTTATCGTTCTCATCGGCCTGACGGATGAGTTCTTTCATCGCCTGCTTAATTGTCAGTTGATTATTAATGACCACAAAGTTCGTCGTCATTTTGCTTCCGATCTCATCATCATCATAGGATTGGATCAATTGGATATCACGGGTACTCTCATCATCCATCAAGGAGATGATCTTCTCCTGCATCTCTTCGTCTACTTCTTCCAAAACATCGACCGCGTCATCGGCGTCCATGTTCTCGAGAATCTCGGCGACACTCTTGATATCCAGTTCACTGACGAACTCTTCCGGTTCTTCCAAGTACGCGAAAATATCGGATGCTTTCTCAGCACCGATAATATGGTACAACTTGGTTCGTTCTTCTTTGGTAATGAGCTCAATCGCATCTGCAATGTCGCTCTCATGGTAGTCTTCCAATTTCTCGCGAAGCTCTGTATCAGGAACATCCTGACGAATCAAAGTCACGATTTCGTCGACTACATTTCTTGTCTCATTTTCATTATCCATGCGAAAATCGCCTCCGTTTGCGAGATTGAATCGGCACTTTTCTGCCGCTGCAAAAGAAGAAGCGTTTCGTGAAAACAATTCAAATTAGCATCGATTGGAATCGGTTGACGAAGAATCGGTACATAAGTGGTTCTCATCTGAATCGTTTTTCGAGAAACTGCAACACCTTCGACAACTGCCATCAGTACTATCCATCTTCGTCACCTCCTTATTTTTGGGAATACCTACTGAAATTATGAACGCCTAAAAAGCAAATGTCAACGCACATTTTGCCATGTCATCGACATTTTTGAAAACTTGTGCTTTTTCATAAAAAGCATTCATTTTCACAAGTTATATTTGGGTATCGCTTTTGCGCTTTTTCTGTTATTATATTTGCAGTTAAAATGCCCTAATTGGGTAATAAGAAATAAAATATATAAGCGAGGAAGCAATCATGCCAAAGAAGAATGACATCAACAAGATTCTCATCATTGGTTCCGGCCCGATCATCATCGGCCAGGCTTGTGAATTCGACTATTCTGGTACTCAGGCCTGTAAGGCCTTGAGAAATCTCGGCTACGAGATTGTGCTGGTCAACAGTAATCCTGCAACCATCATGACTGACCCGGATGTAGCAGATATCACCTACATCGAGCCTTTGAATCTCGCCCGACTGACGCAGATCATTGAGAAAGAGCGTCCGGACGCATTGCTTCCGAACCTCGGCGGTCAGTCTGGTTTGAACCTCTGCTCTGAGTTGGCAGAAGCCGGCGTCCTCGAGAAATATAACGTAAAAGTCATCGGTGTTCAGGTCGATGCCATCGAACGTGGTGAAGACCGAATCGAGTTTAAGAACACCATGAACAGTCTCGGCATTGAGATGGCAAGATCACAGGTTGCTTACTCTGTTGACGAAGCGGTCAAAATCGCTGAAGAACTGAAGTATCCAGTCGTGCTCCGTCCTGCTTACACCATGGGTGGTGCTGGCGGCGGTCTGGTCTACAATGTAGATGAATTGAAAGTCGTCTGTGAGCGTGGTCTTCAGGCTAGCCTCGTAGGTCAGGTTCTTGTTGAGGAGTGCATCGCAGGTTGGGAAGAGTTGGAACTCGAAGTCGTACGTGATGCGAATGACAATGTCATCACCGTCTGCTTCATCGAGAACATCGACCCAGTTGGTGTCCATACCGGTGACTCCTTCTGTTCTGCACCAATGCTCACCATTCCTGAAGATGTGCAGAAGAGTCTGCAGGAACAGTCCTATAAGATCGTTCGTGCCATCGAGGTAATTGGTGGATGTAACTGTCAGTTCGCACGTGATCCGGAATCAGGTCGTGTCGTCGTCATCGAGATTAACCCAAGAACTTCCCGTTCTTCTGCATTGGCTTCCAAGGCAACCGGCTTCCCGATTGCACTCGTTTCTGCGATGCTGGCATGCGGTTTGACACTTGACGAGATTCCTTGCGGTAAGTATGGTACACTCGACAAGTACGTACCGGATGGAGATTATGTTGTCATCAAGTTTGCTCGTTGGGCATTCGAGAAATTTAAGGGTTCCATGGATAAGCTCGGCACACAGATGCGTGCTGTCGGTGAAGTAATGTCCATTGGTAAGACCTACAAGGAAGCTTTCCAGAAGGCCATCCGTAGTTTGGAGACCGGTCGTTATGGTCTGGGCTTTGCCAAGAACTTCAACGACCTTTCTAAGGAAGAATTACTCCAGAAGTTAACTGCACCATGCAGTGAGAGACAGTTCATCATGTACGAAGCATTGCGTAAGGGTGCAACGGTAGAAGAACTTTTCAAGTTGACTAAGATTAAGCGTTGGTTCATTGAGCAGATGCTTGAGCTCGTGGAGGAAGAAGAATCTCTCTTGAAGATTGCAGGTGCTGTTCCGTCAGAAGACATTCTCCGTCAAGCCAAGCTCGATGGTTTCTCCGACCGTTATCTCAGCAAATTACTGAACGTGAAGGAAGAAGATATCCGCAACGCTCGTTACCAGTACAACATTCGTGAAGCATGGGAAGGCGTACATGTAAGTGGCACACAGGATGCGGCATATTACTACTCCACCTACCACCTCTCCGAGGATAAGAGTCCGACGTCTGATAAGCCGAAGATCATGATTCTCGGTGGTGGCCCGAACCGTATCGGTCAGGGTATCGAATTTGACTACTGCTGCGTACATGCAGCACTCGCACTGAAGAAGATGGGATATGAGTCCATCATCGTCAACTGCAACCCTGAGACAGTATCCACAGACTATGATACATCTGACAAGCTCTACTTCGAGCCACTCACTTTGGAAGATGTTCTCTCCATTCATGAGAAAGAACAGCCGATTGGCGTAATCGCTCAGTTCGGTGGTCAGACACCGCTGAACCTGGCTGCTGACCTCAAGAAGAACGGCGTCAATATCCTTGGTACTACACCAGAGACCATTGACCTTGCAGAAGACAGAGATCAGTTCCGTGCGATGATGGATCGTCTCGGGATCCCGATGCCGGAAGCTGGCATGGCTGTTACCGTTGACGATGCACTGCAGATTGCCAACAAGATTGGTTACCCGGTTATGGTTCGTCCTTCCTACGTGCTAGGCGGACGTGGCATGGAAGTCGTACACGACGATGAGATGCTGACGGTCTATATGAATGCAGCAGTTGGTGTAACACCTGACCGCCCGATTCTCATCGACCGTTTCCTGCACCATGCTACCGAGTGTGAAGCAGATGCGATCTCCGATGGTAAGAACTGCTTCGTTCCGGCTGTTATGGAGCACATTGAGCTTGCCGGTATCCACTCCGGTGACTCTGCTTGTATCCTGCCTTCCAAGAACCTGACAGAGAAGCAGGTTGCAACAATCAAGGAATACACCAAGAAGATTGCTACAGAGATGAATGTACGTGGTCTCATGAATATGCAGTACGCCATCGAAGACGATGTGGTATATGTACTTGAGGCGAACCCGCGTGCATCCCGTACCGTACCGCTGGTTTCCAAGGTATGCGGCATCAACATGGTTAAGATTGCAACAGAGATCATGACCTCCGAGCTCACCGGCAAGCCATCTCCGGTTCCGGAACTCAAGGACCGCGTGATCAATCATTACGGTGTTAAGGAAGCCGTCTTCCCGTTCAACATGTTCCAGGAAGTTGACCCGATCCTTGGACCAGAGATGCGTTCCACAGGTGAGGTTCTGGGTATTTCCCAGTCCTTCGGCGAAGCATACTTCAAGGCCCAGGAAGCAACACAGACCAGACTGCCTTCTGAAGGCAACGTACTTCTGTCTGTATGCGATCGTGATAAGGACGAACTCCTCGACATTGCGAAGTCTTTCGACGAACTTGGCTTCCACATCCTGGCTACCGGTAAGTCCTATGAGATGATTGTGGCCGCCGGTATCAACGCTGAGCGTGTCAACAAGCTCTACGAGGGCCGCCCGAACATCACAGATAAGATCACCAACGGTGAGATTCAGTTGATTGTCAATACACCGATCGATAAGACCTCTGCACATAACGACAGCTACATCCGTAAGGAAGCCATTCGTCACAGAGTTCCTTACATCACCACAATGGCTGCTGCAAAGGCAAGCGCAGAAGGTATCAAGGCTTATAAGCTCAACAACCTCATCGCTGTGAAGTCTCTGCAGAACCACCACAACGACATTCACTGATTCGTTTCTGACATCTGAAGAAATAAGAACACCCGCTCGGCTTGATGCTGGGCGGGTGTTTCTGTATCTTCATATCGAATATATTCGCAACGATCGCGTGTCTCTTCTCGACCTTTATATTCGCAACAATCGCGTGTCTCTTCTCGACCTTCGCCTCGCGCCGAATTTCGATCAGCCAAGTTTCTCAATCAGTTCACAGAATTCCTCACGATACTTGTTATCTTTTGCACCGGATCTTGCAAGTTCAATGGCCGACTGATAAGTCGCAGTACCCTTGTACTCGCTATCTCGAAGTACCATGGATGCCTCAATTACACCACATACGAAATTGAAATCATCCTCGTTGCTGATGCCGTTGTCTTTCAACGGATACTGCAGTTCTTCGCTCTTATCTACATCCGGTTTCTTATAGCGGACAGATACTGTGCAGAGTTCGCCGGAATTTGCTTCCTCAGAAAGAGCCGGGTCCTGATACTTCAATCCGTCATCGTCACCGGAAGCGCCATCGGCAAGTACCAGTTCATAGCAGACCGTCACCTGTGCACCAGCACCGATTTCACCGCCGTCTTTCGTATCGTCGGTAAAATCACTCGAAGCCATCTGTCTGTTCTCGTAACCGATCTGACGATAGGATTTCACCTCGGCCGGGTTGAACTCAAGCTGGAACTTCACATCCTTCGCAACGGTAACAGTAGTCTGCATCATCTTGGCACATAGTACGCGTTCTGCCTCATCAATCGAGTCAATGTAGAAATAGTTTCCGTTTCCGGCATCTGCAATAGACTCCATATTGGCATCGCTATAGTTTCCATATCCGAAGCCCAGCGTCGTCAGGAAAATACCGGACTCCTTCTTCTCTTTGATCAGATCAACGAGACCAGACTGACTTGTGATACCAAGGTTCATGTCTCCGTCTGAAGCAATAATCACACGATTGTTGCCACCCTCAATAAAGTGTTTCTTGGCACATCGATATGCGGCCTCGATACCACCAGATCCATTTGTTCCACCATATGCAGAAATTGAATCCAATGCCTTGCAGATCTCATCGTAGTCATTCGAGCCTTCAAGAAGCGTCTCGCTGCTTCCGGCATATGTAACGACAGATACAGTGTCCTTCGGGCCAAGTCTACTTGCAAGAAGTTTGAATCCTTCAACTGCCAGATCCAAACCATCTGCTCCTTCCATTGATCCGGACGAATCGACCAAGAATACGAAGTTGTTTCCTTCGCTCGGAACATTTGTCTCACTATTGGCCTGCATCGTCAGAACCAGAAGCTTGTGTTCTTCATTCCAGGGACAATTTCCAACAGAATACTGCACACTGAAGACCTCATCTGACGAGTCAACTGTGTAATCAAAGTAGTTGATAAGTTCTTCCGTTCGAATTGCAGATGAAAGATTCTGAAGTGAACGGCCTTCTTTCACTGTTCTTCTGAAATTACAATACGAACCAGTGTCCACATCCGCAGCAAAAGTCGACAGCGGTGTCTGCGCAACGTCTACGAAAGAATTCTCCTTCACAACGTTGTACTCTTCTGTGTTGAATGCCGGTGTCTCAGCTCTCTCCGTGGATAAAGTCTCGTCGTACCATTCCCCCGCAGTAGTTTCTCCGTATGTCAAGACTTCGTCTATTTCCAAGTAAACATCTTTAATTGAACGATTGTGCTCCACAGTAGATGTATCCGCACTTCTCGAGTCTTTGCTACAACCTGAAATCAAAGATGTAATCATAACAAACGATATTATTGTACTAATTAATTTTTTCATATCTCTCCTCCTTCGTGCGAGATTTGTTGTTGGTAATTAGACGACTGAAGAAGAAGAATTGTTTCATCCTGCAACAATGCCTTTTTCCACATCGTCTTATTCACGAACTGTAATCTGCTGATTTCTACCACTTATGGCAGTCGTATTTCTCAGGTCACTTTGTGGTCTGATTCATGTAGCTCTGCTATAATGTTGATATTATTGATATTTATATCAGTACGGAATAGAAGCCTACAAATCAGCAATCATTACTTGGAGGTAACTGGATATGTTTGGAAGAGAATATAAAGAATGTAATATAGATAACTTGAAATTCAAGGACCTAAGTGAAGACAATCAGGAAGTACTTCAGGCGCATGCGAAGCGAAGACTAGGTGAGTGGGCCTGTGTGCTGGGCGCTGCAGCCGTCGCGCTGTTCATTCTCGTGTATGCCTGGCTTCTAAACGATAATGGCATTGCCTTCAAACTTATTGTCTCCGTATTAGGACTTCTCCTATTCGGCCTCGCGTGGCTCTTCGCCGGTAAGCCGAAGCTCAAGGCAAAGGGTGCCATCTCCGGTGAGATTGAGTCCTGCCGTTTCGAGTCTAAGCAAGAGAAAGATGGGGAGAAGATTTCTTACGACTACATTGCAACGATTACTTTCAAATCTTCCAATCAGATGCTTGTTGAGCAGAAAGTACCTGGCATCAAGGCTCGCATCAATAAGCGCAACCCACAAGAGCAATGCCCGAAGGAAGGAACAGATGTCATTATTCTGAAGATCTCTTCAAAGAAGTACATGATCATTTATCCAAAGTATGCGAAGAAGCAAAGTAGATTCTATATTAAGTTATGAGAAGGAGTGTCAATAAATGCCATTTGAAAACCCGCAAGGTAATCCTTTAAATAATCAGAATCCGGGGACGCAATCCTCCCCACTTCCCATAAATCCAAATCAATACGGGCAACAGAATCTGGCTCCACAGCAGCAGGCGTATGTCGCCCCTGCTCCAGTGTTACAACCTGCAACGCCAGCGCAGCCAGTTCCGATTCAATCACCATACTCCGCGCCCGTAGCCCCCTCTCCGGACGCGTTGTCACCGGCATCTCTGCCACCATATCGTCCCACTGAGCCTGTTGATCTGAGCAAAGCTTCCAAGCGCAGAAAAGAGAAAGACTTAGAATCTTCGGAGACTGGCAAGAAGAAAGGTGTGAAGCGCGTCTTCCTCTTCCTTGGATGTGCAATTCTGTTCGGTGTTTTTGCCGGAATTACCAGTATGGGACTTTATAGCTACTATATCGAACCGAAAATGCGTGCAGAAGCTGTCTCGGCAGCAAACAAAGCCATTAAACATGGTGGAGACTCATCAGATTCAGGCTATTCGAAGAAGAAATCCTCCACTTCTGTCAAAGAAGGCGAACACGAGAAGGTTGATGTAAAGATCGATCGAATCGATACCAGCAAGACTTATACACCTGCTGAGATTTATGCAGCGAATGTAAATTCTACGGTCGGTATCAATACCTCTCTTACCGTAAATTACTATGGATATGAGACGACTGGTGCGGCAAGTGGATCTGGTTTTATTATCTCTGAAGATGGATACATCGTCACCAACCATCACGTAATTGAGGATGCTAACGATATCAAGGTCACGACCTATGATGGCGCTATCTATGAGGCAGAATTGATTGGATATGACGTGAGTGACGATCTCGCCGTGCTTAAGATTGATGAGACGGGACTGACACCTGTCATTCTGGGTGACTCCAGCAATCTAGTAGTCGGTGATTCAGTCATGGCCATTGGTAATCCATTGGGCGAGTTGACATTCACTTTGACCACAGGTTGCGTAAGCGCACTAAAGCGAAGTATTACGATCAACAACCAACGTATGTATCTCATGCAGACAGACTGTGCCATCAACTCTGGCAACTCAGGCGGACCGCTCTTCAACGAACATGGTGAAGTCATTGGTATCACCAGCGCGAAGTATTCTCAGAGCAATCTAAATGAAGCGTCTATTGAGAATATCGGTTTTGCCATTCCGATTAACAATGTACGTGACATTATCTATAGCATCATTGAAGACGGCGTATTTGTGAAACCGTACATTGGTGCAGCCGCAGAGGATGCAATTTCTTCGAACCATTTTGACTTAACTTATGGCGTCGGCATTCGCAAAATTGAAGCAGGTGGACCTGCTGATAAGGCCGGTCTGAAAGACGGAGACGTCATTACAGCCATCGACGGCCACACGGTCAATTCTGCAGATGAAGTGCATGACTATATCTGGGAAGCCGGCATTGGCGGGAAGCTGAATCTGACCATATATCGTGACGGCAGAACATTTGATGTTGAAATTGAGATTGGTGAAATAGAGTATTCAGCTCTCAAGAACTAATATCACAATCAGTCATGAAATCCTAGAACAATAAAGAAGAACTTGGAAAGATTAATTCTCTCCAAGTTCTTTTGCTTTCTCCTGAACAAATCGATCGTTCAAAGCTTGAATGTCTCTGGAGAATGAACCACCATTGGCTACGACCCAGTCGCCACCGGATCTTCTCAGTCGCATATAACACGTTGTAGAGATACTACGACCGCCAAAATATAGGGAGATCTGGAATTGAACATCCGTTGCGTAAGAATCCGGATCAGTATAAACCGAAACAATTGTAGTCAAGGACTCTTTCTTCAGACGAACATCGATATTATTCATAATTTCTTCTACAGAAGAAGAATCTGCACTCGAGAAGTACTTGTCTATTGGAGCATATTCTCCAGCCAACATATGCCTCACAATACTTGCACTGATTTCAGTGGCCTCTGCCTGATACTCTTCTGCAGAGCGGGAATCTTGATTGAATATCTTTTTGCAACCACATGCTGCAATGATTGTCGCTAACACCAAGCAAATCACTACTAATCTCTTGATGGTATTCGTTGTTTTCATATTTCCTCCATCTATGCCGTACACGCTCCCCAATAAGCAATACATCAACCCTAGGTTAGATTATACACCCTGCACCATGCGAATAGAATACTTCGACTTCGGAACGATTGTGACATAGGATGCCACAATTTCAATAGTTTTTCCCTGCAAAAGAGTTGACAAACGGTTGTTTCGGGATTATTATCACCCTATATTGAAAAGCGATGACGAAGAAGGTCGTGACCATTTCGCCTCACAGAGAGCCGAGAATTTGCTGAGAATCGGTACTCGGGATGATCAAGAAAGACTATCGCTTCCGAGCTGGTACACCGAATAAGGAAGACCTTAGGTCGTACTTGAGTAGACTGTACACGTGAACCGCCGCGTTAAGGCGAAGGGTTTGATAGAACCTGTAAGTGGCGAAAGATTTCGCAAATTGAGTGGTACCGCGGTGATTTTCCCGTCTCAATGTCCTAGGTGGACGTTGGGGCGTTTTTTTATCCCCCCACTTGGTGCAGACACTTGCACAGGTTCCTGATCGAGATAAGAGAGGGAAGTAAAATGAGTGAACAGAACGAGAACAACTTGGCACAAGAACAGGGTGGACTTCTGGAGCAGAAGATTCATGAGGTCGCTGCCCGAATCAAGGCATTGCGTCTAGAGATGAACATGTCCACGAAGGATCTGGCCGAGAAAGTCGAATTGACGGAAGATGCATACATCCGATATGAGGAGTGTCAAGAAGACTTCAGTTTCACGTTTGTATATAAGATCGCCAATCTTTTTGGCGTAGAAATTTCGGAACTGATGGAAGGCAGCACCCCTGCCCTTCGTGAGTATGCCGTTACGAGAAAGGGCGAGGGTCTTCCGATCACCCGCCGTGCCGGATACAAGTATATGCGTCTTGGCTATCGTTTCAGAAACAAGCTTTGTGAACCGTTCGAGGTCACCATTCCTTATTCTGAAGAAGCGCTGAACCCCCCATACGAACTGGTTACACATTCCGGACAGGAACTTAATATCGTCACCAAAGGTTGCTTGAAGGTCATGCTTGGCGCTCACTCTGAGATTCTCTATCCTGGAGACTCCATCTTCTTCGACAGCCGTACACCTCATAACGAGTATGCACTCGGAGGCGAGGACTGTCAGTTCTATGCAATCGTATTGAATCCGGATGCTTGGACCAAAGGCGATACCTATGAGAAGACGCTTCACACTTCCCTCGTGTCCGATAATCGAACAAATTTCGACGCCGCAGGTGTAGTCGATCCAATCTACAAGAAGTTCGTCAACGACACGCTGGATACGGACGGCAATCTCAAGAATATTTCTTATACTTCTGAAGCCGATGCCTTCAACTTTGCTTTCGACCTCGTTGACGGCATGGCCGAGAAAGATCCAAATAAGACCGCCATGATGTGGGTCGCCAAGGATGGCGCCACGGAACATCGTTTTACATTCTCCGAAATGAAGAAGTATACCGCCATGACAGCCAACTATTTCGAGAGTCTTGGCATCAAGAAGGGTGACCGTGTCATGCTGGTGCTGAAGCGTCACTATCAGTTCTGGTTCTCTATCTTGGCACTTCATAAGATTGGCGCAGTCGCAATTCCTGCTACCAATCAGTTGAAAGAACACGATTTCAGTTATCGTTTCATGGCTGCAGGTGTCTCTGCCATCGTCATCACAGGTAACGACCATACTGCGCTTGAAGCCCAGAAAGCTGTCGAGCATGTCGGTATGGATATCACCTTAATCATGGCAAATGGTGCGGATGATGAAGCGGGTATCAATCTTCTGCGTGTACTGGAAGGCAAGGTCGATTCGGTAGAAGCCGCCGGCCTTCGTAGCAATGCAACCGCTGAAGGTGGTTTCTTGCCGCTAACAGAAATGAGTAACCTGTGGCACAATTTCAACTATGAGATGCCGTCCATGAGTGATTGTTACGCGCGCAAAGCCGACACACCCTCTGGTGACGACCCGATGCTCATCTTCTTCACTTCTGGTACCTCCGGCTATCCGAAGCTCGCTGCGCACTCCTACAAGTACGCATTGGGTCATTTTGCCACGGCAAAATACTGGCACAACGTCGATCCGAACGGATTGCACTTCACCATCTCCGACACTGGCTGGGGCAAGTCGCTCTGGGGTAAGCTCTATGGTCAGTGGCTCTGTGAAGCACCGACATTTACCTTCGATTTTGACCGTTTCCACGCTAATGAGATCCTGCCGATGTTCAGTAAGTACCACATCACGACTTTCTGTGCACCGCCAACGATGTATCGTTTCCTCGTCAAAGAGGACTTAAGTAAATTTGACCTCACTTCCCTCAAGCACGCCACCGTCGCAGGTGAAGCGCTGAATCCGGAAGTATTTAACCAGTTCATGCGCGCCACCGGCATCCGTCTCATGGAAGGCTTCGGCCAGACAGAGACGTCTCTGGTCATTGGTAATCTGGTTGGTTCGGCAATTCGACTGGGGTCCATGGGTAAACCCGTTCCCCCATATGATGTGCACATCCTCGATGAAGAAGGCAAAGAATGCAAAGCAGGTACTACAGGTGAGATCTGCATCCGTACCGATAAGAATATTCCATGTGGACTTTTCAGAGGCTATTACGGAGAAGACGGTGACACGAAGACCAATGCCTCTTGGCACGATGGCTTCTACCACACCGGCGACACCGCTTGGATGGATGAAGATGGCTACATCTGGTATGTCGGACGTGTCGACGATGTCATCAAGTCTTCCGGTTACCGTATCGGGCCGTTCGAGATTGAGAGCGTCATCATGGAACTCCGCTATGTTCTGGAGTGCGCCGTGACCGGCACACCTGACCCACAGGGCGTCCGCGGTATGGTTGTCAAAGCCACCATCGTTCTGGTACCGGGCATGGCGACCCCGTCCGAAGAACTGAAGAAAGAGATTCAGGAATACGTCAAGCAGCACACTGCGCCGTACAAATATCCACGTGTCATCGAGTTCGTCGAAGAACTCCCGAAGACCATCAGCGGTAAGATCAGACGTAACGTCATCCGTAACGGAAACGAAGCTTGAACGCCTCACCTCTGCATCATTCACGCGAAGTGAAGTGCTTTTACAGAAGATAACAAATCTAGAAAAAACACCTGTATTTTCACACATATATAAGAAGAGCTGCCTCATGGGGCAGCTCTTTGTGCATGCTACATTTTTGGTTCTTCAAATCGAAGTCCAAAGATCAGGTCATGCCGTTATAGAAGGAAGCGATGCCCTTACTGTTAAAAGTGACATCCAGCCAGCCACCGTCTTCTGCGGCCCACTCATATTTCGTTGAAGTGTCGGAAACTTCCTTCAATACACCCTCCGCGCCGAAGATCTTGCAGCACTCTTCGTAGGTAATACCTTCATCAGACTTAGCCTTCTTCTCAAATTTATCCAGATCAGAGAAGTCAACATCATCGTCACGGATCAGCTTGCTGTAGAAATCGGCAGTCATAGAAGAACTAACGAATTTCCCCTCCTCGTCAATATAGAATGTTGCCTGAACAGAAGTGTCGCTGGTCAACTCCCATTCATAAGACTCGTGCGAAAACTTTCCATCTTCCTTCGGGTGTGTGCAGGTACCCGCAAAACCGATCATCTTCTCTACATCATCGTATTGCATATCCGGGGAGAATTTCTCCAAAGCTTCGAACACATCCACTTTGCCCTTGGAATCCTCTTCTACTTTCGCGTTTTTCTTACCGCCCTTCTTCGAATCGGATTTCTTGGAAGAACATCCACTCAACACCATTGCACCACACAGTGCCAGACTTACCACACTGACTAAAAACTTATTTCTTTTCATCTCCTATAATCCTCTCTATATGTTCCAAACTGAAATCAGTTCCTAGTATAACTGAAAATTCCGCAATCTGTCTATTTCCTTATTCTTCCTCGGTCTGTTCCGGAACAACAACTTCCTCTTCCGGCACTTCCGGCTTCGCTGCAGAATAGCCGACCGGCAACCAGCATTCTTCTGTACCAATCTGATCAACGGAAGAATAGTAAGGCATCGGGAGTGTACCGTTAAAGTCGACAGCTCCGGTTAAGATATCAACCACTGCGTTTCCGCCTTCGGAACCCGGCAGGTAGCACATGATGACTTCGTCCCAATCTTCTTTATAATCTTCGATGATGACATTTCTTCCGGCTACAAGCAATGTCACAACCGGAATCGAATCCTCCGTGTTTTCCTTGTAGTCCGCAATTTTGTCGATGGCGGTAATATTATCGTAAAGCCCTAATTCGCCGGTAATCGAAAGATCCTCTGTATCGCCGTACCATTCTGCATATGGGTACTCGCCGAGACACAGAAGAATCACATCGCAATTTTCCATTTCATTCTCATCCGTAACGATCTCATAGCCGATCGTCGTCGCATTTTCCTGCAAGGCTTCAAGAATAGTCGGACCTTCGACACAGAACTTCTCTTCGTAATCCTTATCACTCAGACCTTGCCACAAATATGTCCAACCACCACACATCACACCGGAATCGTTCGCTGCTGGGCCAGAAACAAAGACCTTCATGCCCGCTGTCAAAGTGATTGGGCCATCCTCCGGCAAGATCAATGGAACCATAGACTTGGCACCCAGTTCTCTTGCTACCTCATGGGCATGGTCACTGTTCCACTCATAAGAGGGCATACGGTTCGTGAGGTACGGATCATCGAACATTCCATAATCCAACTTCATCTGAATAATACGTGTCACCGCTGCATCCAGACGTTCCATGGAGATGGAGCCTTCGTTCACCGCCTCGACGATATAGTCGCGAATCATCACGGTGTTCGTCTCTTCCATGAACATGTCACAACCGGCATTTACACAAAGAATGACGTTCTCCTTTGCAGTACTTCCGGAACAATTATATAGAGATCCCCAGTCTGAAATGATCACACCTTGGAAGCCTAACTCGTTACGAAGGTAGTCGATCATCTCCTTATTCTCGTGCATCTTCGTGCCATTGAGAGAAGAGTGGGAGAGCATGATGGACGGCATGCCAGCGTCTACCAACGCCTTATATACGCTCATACAATCCTGGAACTCCTCATCCGTCAAGACTGCATCACCACGATCAATCAGGTAACCGCCTTCACCGGTTCCATATTTCGCATATCCATCGGCAAAGAAGTGCTTGGCGCAAGGAATGACGCCCTGGGACAGCAGGCCTTTCGTATACGCAACAGCCATTGGAATCACACGCGTCTCATCGCTGGAATAAGATTCATAGGTCCGTCCCCAACGTGGGTCTTGTGCAGAAGCCACACAGGGGGAGAAAGTCCACATAAAGCCGCAGTGAAGCATATCACTGCCATTCAACACACCCATTTCAAACGCCAAGGCCTCGTCCTGCGCTGCACCGACATTGATATTATGTGGAAAAATCACTGATCCGCTTGCTTCGTTTACGCCATGTACGCAGTCATTCGCGTAAATATACGGGATACGTGTGTCGGAAAGTAACGCAGCATCCTGGTATTCGTTGACGATTTCTATCCATTCATCCTTCCCAGCAGCCGGCAGATCCGACGTGTGAGAAAGCACGGAACCAAAACTGTTGTCCTTCATTGCATCGAAGGACATATTGTAATTCGCGCCCTGTATCATCTGACTTGCTTTCTCTTCCGTGGTCAGCAGCGCGCAGATCTCTTCCGCAGAAAGGCCTTCAAATGCAGGATTGACACAAGGAGTCGGCGGAAGTGTCTCAGAAGTTGCCACCGTAGTAGTCTCTAAAGTGGTCTGTTGTGGAGGCTCGGAAGGTGTCGTCTCTGTATTTCTCTTCGGTAAGGCACAGGATGTCATCGTCGTTCCCATCATCGACAGAATCAACATTGTAGTCAGAATCTTTCTTTTCATCGCCTGCTCACTTTCCGGTGGATTACATCGCACCCCATCATAATAGAAAATCAAAACATGAAGTCTCTATTTAGTTTTTCCTATTTTACCACAAATAATGTTCCTACTTCTCACTGCACTCCCCCCCCCGTCTGGTTTTTGTTCTATTTAATGCTTGTAATTCTCCTCTTTCCATACAACAATACTATTTGGAGTAATT
>JAZLMM010000034.1:0-92087 GCA_045598705.1 Oscillospiraceae bacterium | reverse complement strand
ACAGGAAGTGGCAAGACAGAAGTATATCTGCATATTGCTGAGGAGATTCTGAATCAAGGGGGGAGTGTGCTCTATCTGGTGCCGGAAATCTCGTTGACTCCCCAGACAGTGGCGCGTATTAAGTCGTTTTTCCCTACTAAGATTGCAGTATTGCATAGCAGAATGACAGCCAAAGAAAGATATGATTCTTGGAAAAGCATCCAGAAAGGTGAAGTTCAGATTGTTGTAGGAGCTCGGTCAGCAGTATTTGCACCATTACAGAATCTACAGTTGATCATATTGGATGAGGAACAGGATTCTTCTTATAAAGCTGATACCATGCTGCGGTATTCTGCGAGAGATGTGGCCCGTTATCGAGCAAACCGAGCAGGGATACGTCTTCTGCTTGGATCGGCTACACCTTCTGTGGAGACCTATTTTGCAGCAACACATGGATATAGCACGTTACTTCCGCTTCGACGTAGAGCGGTACAAGGAGCGGTATTGCCGGATGTGTCTATTGTTGACATGCAGAAAGAGCAGGAATCCAGTAATCGTTCTCTTTTCAGCCGAAAACTATATACGGCCATGAAGCACGCCCTTCAGAACGGTGAACAAATTATGCTGCTTCTCAATCGTCGTGGACATTCACAGAATGTGTACTGTACGTCCTGTCGTACGATGATTCGTTGCTCGGAATGTGATGTGCCGATGCCACTTCATACAAAGACCATGGGGAATAAGCGACTGCTTATCTGCCATTACTGTGGTAAAGTCATGCCGATGCCGCAGAACTGTCCGACATGCGGAAGTGAATATATCACGATTCGCGGCGATGGTGTGCAGAAATTGGAAGAATGGGTGGCACAGGATTTCCCGGAAGCACGAGTGATTCGAATGGATCAAGATACGACTTCCTACCGTGGCGCCCATGCGCAGATCCTTCAGAAATTCAAGAATCATGAAGCCGATGTCCTCATTGGTACACAGATGATCGCGAAAGGTCACGATTTCCCGAAGGTGTCGGTAGTAGGAATCCTTGGTGCAGACAGCGTGCTGTGGCAGAGCGATTATCGTGCCAGAGAACGTGCTTTCCAGTTATTGGCTCAGATCAGTGGCCGTGCGGGCAGAGGAGAGGTGCCGGGTAAAGTCTTTATTCAGACTGTTATGCCGGATACGCCGATCTATGAACTTGCAGCGACACAAGACTATGAACGATTCTTCGAAAGTGAGATCGTCTACCGTGAACAATTGGCTTATCCGCCATTTCGTGCCATTGGCGGAATCATGATCTCCCATGAAGATGAACAGGCTTGCGCCAATCAAGCGAACATGGTAGCGGGTACTTTCCGCGAAATGGCGAAGAATCTAGGAGACGACATGATGATCCTAGGACCTTGTCCGGCAAGTATGCCACATCTCATGAACCGATACCGTTATCAGATTGTCATTCGAGCAAAGAATAAGGCGCTGCTATCGGATGGCTTCATGAAACTTCAGCAAGCTTATGCTGGATATGGATTCTCCATTGCTACCGATATTGATGCGATGTGGTAAAATAGATACATTATACGCGCAAGGAGAGAATGAACATGGCAATGCGTGAAATCGTAGTCGACGGTGAGTCTATTCTTCGTAAGACATCCCGTCCTGTAGAGAAATTTGATGAGAAACTGGCAATCCTCCTAGATGATATGGCGGAGACCATGTACTATGAGAATCGTGGCATTGGAATTGCAGCGGTTCAGGTTGGTATTCTTCGTCGTGCTTTTGTCGTCGATGTTGGAGACGAGAACGGAAAGATTGAATTTGTTAATCCTATAATTTATGAACGTGAGGGAGAGACCTTAAGTTATGAGGGTTGCCTCTCCTGTCCTGGAAAGAACGGCTATGTAGAACGTCCGACACGCATTCGTGTGCGTGCGCAGAATCGGAATGGTGAGTGGTTCGACATGGAAGCGACAGAAATGCTTGCTATCTGCATTTGCCACGAATATGACCATCTCGATGGCATCCTTTTTACCGATAAGATCGTGGAAGTTGAAGAAGAGGACGAAGCGGAGTCATAAGCATGAGAATTGTCTTTATGGGAACGCCGGATCTCGCGGCGACAGTGTTAGAGAAATTGATCACAAATAAGTATGAAGTGGTACTTTGCGTGACACAGCCGGATAAGCCTGTGGGCCGCAAGATGGTCCTGACGCCTCCGCCTGCTAAAGTTGTAGCTGAGCGGTATGCAATTCCTGTGTGGCAACCGGATACGCTTCGTACACCCGAGGCGCTTTCTCAGCTTGCGTCTTATCAGCCGGATATGATTATCACTGCGGCATATGGTAAGATCCTCCCCAAAGCGATGCTGGACCTACCTAAGTATGGCGCAATTAATGTTCACGGATCTTTGCTTCCGAAGTATCGAGGAGCGGCACCGGTTCAGTGGGCGATTATGAATCTAGATGAGAAGACCGGTGTCACGATCATGCGGATGGATCCGGGTATGGATACCGGCGATATCCTGACGCAGGTAGAAGTGCCAATTTCTGACCGTGTTCACACGCCTGAACTGATGAATATGCTGGCACAAGCCGGAGGAGATCTGCTGATTTCATCGCTTCCTGGCATTATTGACGGGAGTATTGCATCGATTCCACAGAATGATCAGGATGCGACTATGTCTCCACCGATTGCCAAAGAACAGGGACGAATCAATTGGCACAACACGGCTGCACAGATTAGTGCGCAGATTCGTGCACTGTCCCAATGGCCAGGCGCATCAACGCTTTGGAAGGGTGGACGCATGAAGATATACGATGCATTGGTTCCTGATAACGGAGATGAATTACTTGCATTGTATGAAGAGAGTCATGACAAAGCGATTCCCGGAACAGTGATATGTGGAAAGAAGGGCGTACTGGCTGTTATGTGTGCAGATAAACCACTTCAACTTCTGGAGATTCAGCCGGCTTCCGGCAAGCGTATGTCAGCCCAAGACTGCGCACATAATTTCGAAGTGGGTGCTTGTATGGAGGATGAGCCATCGTGCTAAAGACACCGGATCAGGCGAGATATGTTGCATATCAGTGTCTTTTTGAAGTTCTGGAGAATCAGGGCTATTCCAATCTTGTGCTCAAGGAACTTCTTGCGAAGACGCAATTGTCTGAACAAGAACGTGCTTTTGTCACGGCTATGGTATACGGCACGATTACT
Source organism: Oscillospiraceae bacterium (assembly GCA_045598705.1). Taxonomy (GTDB): domain Bacteria; phylum Bacillota; class Clostridia; order Saccharofermentanales; family Saccharofermentanaceae; genus Scatonaster. Next base: position 88,904 of record JAZLMM010000034.1, on the reverse strand, counting down.
CGAGTATATTCCATTGATGCTGCACTTCGAACCTGTCTTAAGAAAGAATTGACGCAACTTGATCCGTCTGTACGGACTATACTACGAATGGGAGCATGGCAGGTGCTTTTCTCATATGGTGTAAAGAATTATGCCGCGGTGCACGCCACGGTTGAACTTGCGAAGACGACCTGCCCCAAGGGTGCAATTGGCCTTGTAAATGCGGTGCTTCGTAATTTGCCGGAGAACGGTGATGCATGGCTGGAGAGTGTCTCCAAGAAGAAGTATGGCATCCGATATTCATTAAGTAATGAGATTTCAGGTTGCTTGATCAAGTGGTTCGGAACTGAACGAGCAGAGTCTATCATGCAGGCATTTCTTCAAACACCACCGGTATTTCTGCGACAGAATCTTCTCAAGAATACTTCTATGACGCAAATTCTCTCGTCGCTGAAAGAAGAGAATATTCTAGCCAATCAAAATGAGACATTAAGCTATGCCGTACAAGTTTCTAATTCGGCAATCAATATCGCAGAGGCGCTTGCGTACCAGAATGGTGATATCTCTGTGCAGAGCTTATCTGCCATGCTGGTTGGCCATCTGGCAGCGCCCCAGCCTGGATGGAATGTATTGGATACTTGTTCGGCTCCCGGTGGAAAGACTACTCACATGGCGGAAATTATGGGGAACTTAGGCCACATAGATGCTTTGGATGCAAGTGAGATCCGACTGCGTCTTGTTGATGAAGCTTCAGCACGTCTTGGTATTTCCTGCATTCACACGATGCCCTACGATTGCTCGTATCTTGATGAAGAGAAGGACATGCTCCTTTCTGAATATGATCTTGTTCTTTGTGACGTTCCGTGTAGTGGTCTTGGACTTCTGCATCGAAAACCGGATATTCGTCTTTCTATGAACTATGAGAAGATGCAGGAATTGATCCCTATTCAGCGTATCATTTTGGAGAACAGTTGTCTTCGTGTTCGAAAAGGCGGTACACTGATGTACAGTACCTGTACCATTGATCCGCTGGAGAATGAGGAACAGATCGCGTGTTTTCTAGAAGATCACCCAGAGTTTGAAGCGCAACCTTTCGACGATATGTTACCTGAAGAAATGAGAGACAATCCTCGTATGATGTCCGAGGCGAAAGAAGGGATACTGACGTTACTTCCGGATGAGGGCGATTGGGACGGATTCTTTATAGCAAAACTTAGGAGAGTGAAATGATGGACAGAAAGTATATACTCGACCTTGACCTTTCTGAGTGGGAAGAATATGCGAAGGAGAAAGGATTGCCGAAATTTCGTGCCTCCCAAATTTATTCTTGGCTTACAAAAGGCGTGCTGGATGTAGAGAAAATGTCTAATATTCCGCAGAATATCCGCGAAATGCTGAAAGAAGATTTCATTGTAGATAGCATGAATGTGGAGCGACATCTGGTGTCAAAAATCGACGGAACGCAGAAATTTGCTTTCCGCCTTTATGATGGGCATCTAATTGAGACGGTACTGATGCGGTATAAGACAGGACTATCTATCTGTATCTCCTCGCAAGCAGGCTGCAAGATGGGTTGTCGTTTCTGCGCATCGGCACATGCTGGTTTCGGAAGATCGCTGACTCGAGGTGAGATGCTGGGACAAGTGCTTCTGGCCGGTGCGGTAGCGGGAGAAAGAATCCATAGTGTGGTGGTTATGGGCATCGGCGAGCCTTTTGACAACTATGATGAACTCGTTGGATTCCTACGCCTTGCCAATGATGAGAAAGGCTTGAATTTAGGCGCTCGTCATATTACGGTGTCAACTTGCGGACTTGTGCCGCAAATGTTACAATTTTCTGAGATTGATATGCAAGTGAACCTTTCGGTTTCTCTTCATGCGCCCAATGATACGCTTCGAAAGAGTATCATGCCGATTGCAAATCGTTACAATATGGACGAACTGCTTGATGCATGTAGAGAATATGAGAAGAAGACAAATCGCCGAATTACCTTTGAGTATTCGCTTTTTGACGGGGTGAATGATACACCTGAATGTGCGCGAGAGCTTTGTCGTGTGCTTCACGGTATACATTGTCATATCAATCTGATCGCTGCAAATGAATTCGACGGTAGTCCGTTCCGTAGAAGTCATCCGACTGCAGTTCGGAGATTTCAGGAATTACTCGAGAAGAATGGCATGACGGTCACGTTACGAAGAGAAATGGGAACAGATATAATGGCTGCCTGCGGTCAGTTGCGCCGTGGCATGAAGGAGCAAGAAGAGTCATGAAATCAGTAAGTGTATCGGACAAAGGTCTGGTACGCACCAATAATGAAGATTGTTTGGCCGTTTTTTCCGTCGGAAAAGACGAGTGCTTCGTCATTGCCGATGGAATGGGTGGTCATGCGGCCGGAGAACTTGCTAGTCGTACGGCTGTTGACTATGTTGAGCAGGCTCTGAACGATTATCTGTTCGATGCGGATGATCCTCAGAAACTTCTCAAACTACTTGCATTTACATTGGAGAAAGCCAATGTTCAAGTATACTTGGCTTCTCTTGGCAGTTACCGTTATCGTGGCATGGGTACAACTTTGTCAGTGGCTGTACTTCGCGAAGGTACGCTCTATGTGGCTCATATCGGCGATTGTCGTGTATATCGCCTTCACGGACAGAAAATGAATCAACTTACGAAGGATCATACTTTGGTGCAGGATCTTCTTGACCAGGGTTTGATTACCCCTGAAGAAGCGGTGAATCACCCTAAACGTCACATGTTGATTCGAGCTCTAGGGGAGAATGAATACGTCATGCCGGATGCATTCACTGTTGCAATTGCAAATGGAGATGTTATACTCTTGTGTTCGGATGGACTATATGGATGTGTAGAAGATAAGCAGATTCGTACTGTGTTGACCAAACATAAGAATCTGGAGGAATGTCAGCAGAAGCTGATGGATCTCGCTTTCCAGGCCGGCGCACCGGATAATGTGTCGATGATTCTGGTAAACTGCGAGATTCGAAAGAATAAGGAGAAAGCATGAGTGCATCGGTGAGCCCTGAGGGCATGATTTTAGGTGGAAGATATAGAGTCGTCAAGCTTATTGGTAGTGGCGGTATGGCAGATGTATATCTTGCTACAGACTTGTCTTCAGGAATGAATGTGGCCATCAAGATACTCAAGCAAGAGTTTGCTTCGAATCCAGAGTTTATCAAACGTTTCGATACAGAAGCTAAGGCGGCCTCCTCACTTTCTCATGCAAATATAGTTCATGTATTTGGCGTAGGACAAGAAGGAAGTATACGCTTCATGGTGCAGGAGTACGTCGAAGGTATCACAGTCAAGGACATGATTCTGCAAAATGGCCATCTTGACTGGAAAGTTGCTGTACCAATTGTCATTCAGGTGGGTATGGCGCTGGAGACCGCTCATCAGAATGGTATTGTTCACCGTGACATCAAACCACATAATATCCTCATTACCAGAGATCGAATCGCGAAGGTGACAGACTTCGGTATTGCCCATGCTTCGACCAATCATACGATTACGCTGACATCAGGCGGGGCTTTGGGCTCTGTGCACTATTTCTCACCGGAACAGGCACGTGGCGGAATCGTCAGCCCAAGTTCAGACATCTATTCATTGGGGGTTACACTCTTCGAAATGGTCACCGGCCGTGTACCATTTGATGGAGAGAACTCTGTATCGATTGCGGTGAAACATCTTCAGGACCCAGTGCCGTATGCGTCTACATTTGTGCCGGGCATTCCGCAGGGCCTTGATGCGATCATTCAGAAAGCTATGCAGAAAGATCCAAAGATGCGCTATAAGTCGATCCGTGAAATGGTGTCTGAATTGGATGCATTAATGGTGGACCCGAACGGTTCTTATGGTATTTTGGATTCACGTATGGAAACACCATTAGAGAATCCGGATATGACGGGGATTAGTCCGGTGATTCGTCAGGAACCAAACTACGGAAAATTGAAAGATATTGAGCGTTCCATCAAGACAAGAAGAAGATCTCGTTGGAAAGACAATGTCATAGTAATTGCGGTGGTTGTCGTCATTATTGGTCTACTAATTGGTCTGACCTATCTTGTGACGGATGCGTTGAAAAAATCTGTAAAGCAAGAGACACAGAGCGTCTTTGTTGTAGAGGATTACGTTGGAAAAACAATCGTTGAAGTACAGCAGATCTTTGTGAAACATGAATTTACCACGTATAAAGTTGAATATGAAGTCCGTACCGATTATGCACCGGGCATCGTTGTGAAACAGAATATTCAAGAAGGCATGGAGATGAAGAATAATAGTTCCGTCAATGTGTTGATTATTACGGTGAGTAAGGCGCCTGACGCAGTGGAACTACCAGATTATGCAGGTATGAAATATCTGCAAGCATATGAAGAATTGCGCGTAAACAATTACAATGTCTCTGCTCGACCGGAAATCAATGACTCAGTTGAAGAGGGTTCTGTACTTCGTACTGAACCACCGGCGGGTACACCGGTCAATCCAGGATCAAATGTGGTAATCGTATATGCGCAGAAATCATCTGAAATTGAAGTGCCTCGGATTATCAATATGGACCTTAAGTCAGCAAAAGAGGCGATAGATGAGGCAGATCTTGTGTTGGGCTCAATCGAAATGGCGCCAGAACTTGCTGCTACCAATCCAGAAGATAAGGACATATTCGTGTTGCTAACTGACCCAGTTCCGGGCACAAAAGTTCAAAGGAAGTCTGCAATCCGAATTTATGTCGGTACGGCTGAGGATGTTACTCGTGGTGGTACGCCAACTCCAACTCCGGAGATTATCGGATACAATGCGACTTTGAATACTTCGGGGAGTGGCTCAGTCAGTGGTGGCGGACTCTATGCCGAGAATACGGCCGTCACGATTGTTGCAGTGCCAAATATCGGTTACCAATTTGTTGCTTGGGTGGATGTGAACAATCAGCCAATCAGCTATTCGGATACATATACATTTATCATGCCAGTTGGAGATGTAGTGTTGACAGCCGTTTTTGAACCAGTTCCGACACCTACGCCGATTCCTGTTGATACGCCTACGCCGGTTCCGCCACTGCCAACGCCGACGCCGACACCGGTTCCACCAACACCGACGCCGACGCCGACACCGATTCCGCCCCCGCCGACGTCAACACCGGTTCCAACGCCGACGTCAACACCGGTTCCACCGACGCCAACGCCGATTCCTGCCGAACCTCCGGTTAATCCGGAAAACCAGGGGAACTGATATACATGGTGGAAGATAAGCGAAAGGGTAGAATCACAAAAGGTGTTGGTGGAGAGTATACGATTATGCTGGAAGATGGTTCCAATATTCTGGCAGCCCCTCGTGGTATACTTCGAAAACAGAGGATTACCCCAACAGTTGGCGATTTCTGTATGGTCGAGGAATCTGGAGATCCAGACATTCCCTATGTAATTGCTTCCATCGAAACTCGGAAGAACCTATTGATTCGTCCGAGTGTGTCGAATATTGATGTTCTGATTATTGCGGTTTCTATTGCTGATCCAGAACCGGATCTCAAGCTTGTGGATAAACTGGTTATCCTTTGTGCCAAGCTTTCTATTGATCCGATTATTCTGCTGACGAAGACGGACCTATCGGCTGAAGAGACACGATGTCTGCGGGATGAGTATACGCATGCTGGATTCCGAGTACTTGAGACATCGAATACGTCCATGCTTTCTGATGAGGAAGTTCGTGAAATATTCTCTGGCCATACGGTAGGTATCGCAGGACAGTCTGGTGTTGGTAAATCTACACTGTGTCATCGTCTGACCGGTCGCACCTCCATAGAGGTAGGAGATATCAGTGAACGCTTGAAACGCGGCAAACACACTACGCGACAGGTGGAACTTTTCCCATACGAGAATGGATTTCTCATCGATACGCCCGGTTTCTCTTCACTAGAGATTGACCGAATTGGTATTGAAACGGATGATGTGATCCATGGATATCCAGAACTGATGAGCATCGCAGGGAAATGCCGTTTCGACGACTGTCGTCATAAGGGCGAGATGGGCTGTGCCTGTGATGAAAGTGTAATTTCTCAAGGAAGACTTCAGCGCTATCGGGAATTTTTGGATATAATGATAGAAAGTGCGAGAAGATATGGTAAATAGAAGGAAGGTTGGAAACATGAATGATGTGGTGATCGCACCATCGATCCTTTCTGCCGACTTTGGCAAATTGAACGAAGAGATTGCGCAGGTGGAAAGGGAGACATCGTTTCTGCATATCGATGTCATGGATGGTCATTATGTCCCGAATATTACATTCGGCATTCCGGTTGTGCAATCGATACGTAAGGCTACGAATATGATATTTGATGTGCATCTGATGATTTCCAATCCAATGGACTTCTTTGAAGCTTTTGCTAAAGTGGGCGCAGATATGTTGACTTTCCATATTGAGACGGTCGAAGATCCTGATGTCGCAATTGACGCCATCCGTAAACTTGGCAAACGCGTGGGCATGTCCATCCATCCGGATACTCCGATTGAGAAGATCCTTCCTTACGTTACGAAGTGTGATCTGATACTGGTCATGTCTGTCCGTCCTGGATTTGGCGGACAGAGTTTCATGGAAGATTCGTTGGAACGAATTGCAAAGGTGAGAGAAGTGGTGGATGCAGCATCGGCAGATACGATGATCTCTGTTGATGGGGGCATATGTGAACTAACTGCCGCACGTGTGGTTCAAGCCGGTGCGAATTACTTAGTGGCGGGATCTGCAGTCTTCTCCAATGATGATCATGCTAAGGCAGTTGCGGAGCTTCGAAAATGTGCAGTATTGTAATTGCCGGCGGTCCGAATAAGGATCTTTCTAAGCTTCTCCCATACATTGAGCACGCCAAGCAGATCGTGTGTGCAGATAGTGGCGCAGACGCACTGTATGCTTATCAGATTGTTCCCGATACGGTCTGGGGAGATATGGACTCCATTTCTCCTGAAACCGCTTCTTGGTTGCAAGAGAAACGGGTACCGATCAAACTTTTCCCGGTGGATAAGGATATGAGCGACACGGAGTTGTGCTTGTCTTCTATTCCTAAGAATGATGAGATTCTGTTAATCACATCACTTACCGGACGTCCCGATCACGTCATGACAAACTTGCTTCTGGCCATGCGTCTTTGTGAAGCGGGTTATTCAATTCGCGTGACGGATGGTGTGACATGGGTCTTCCCGCTATCTGGAAAACATGAATGGCGGGTGCCGGAGACACTTGTTGATGGGGAGTTGACGTATTCACTCATTCCGCTGGGCCAAGGGGCTTCCTGCGTGACAACGGTCGGCATGAAGTATCCGTTACATCGACATAACCTCGTGCAGGGAAGTTCTCTAACCGTAAGTAACGAAATCGACATGACAAAAAAAGAGCACGGCTTCGACATGCTTGCCGGAACCATGCTCGTTATGATTACGCCCAAAGTGTGATTACTTCAGATTCAGTTCTTTGGCGATTGCTTCAAATGCGTCTTTAGAGCCGAGAATCGTATTCTCCGAGACACAGAAAGCAAGTCGTACATAGCCCTCGCGCTTGAAAGCAGAACCCGGTACTACCAAGACATTATACTTGGCACACACTTCGCAGAACTTGTTGTCTTCAATCGGTGTCTTCATGAAGAGGTAGAGCGCACCGTTCGGCTTGGTGCAAGTGAAGCCTGCTTCCGTGATGATGTTATATAACAGATTGCGTCTTCTTTCGTAGTTGGCGACATCGACCTTGGCTGTCAAAGACTTCGCGACCACACGCTGCATGAAGGCAGGCGCGTTGACTGAACCGAGAATACGATTACAAAGCACGATAGCGGAAGTCAGTAAAGCGTAGTCAGCATGTTTCGGGCTGACACAGGTATATCCGATACGTTCGCCTGGCAAGGAGAGAGATTTACTCCAAGAGAAGCAGACAATCAGATTGTCGAAACAGGATAGGGTAGACGGAACGGTCATACCATCGTATGCCAAATCCTTGTAAGGCTCATCCGAGATGACATGGATCACATGATCTTGCTTCAGCAACATTTCATTCAGTGCTACAAGCGTTTCCTTCGGATAGATGGCACCACTCGGGTTATTCGGAGAATTGATAACGATGGCTTTCGTCTTTGGCGTGATAGCCTTCTCGATATCTTCGATAATTGGCTGAAAGGTAATCGGATCTGTGTTGACGATGACCGGCTTGCCCTGAACGTTGCTGATGTAGTTCATATACTCAAGGAAGAACGGTGCAAGAAGGATGATTTCATCGTCTGGTTCAATGATCGAACGAAGAAGATTATTCATTCCTGAAGCAGCACCGCAGGACATACAGATTGCATCGATGCCAATTGTGAGACCGCTTTCTTTCGATAACTGATCTGCAATGGCTTGACGGGTTTCAGGATAACCTGCATTGGCCATATATCCATGCATACCAGGAATATCGGCATTTGCAAACTCTTTGATGGCGTCCTTTACTTCTTTAGGTGGCTCTAAGTCAGGATTTCCTATAGAGAAGTCAAATACTTTGTCGTCACCATATATTTTCTTTAATCGGGTACCTTCATCAAACATCTTTCGAATTAAGGATCCACCGGAGAGTTTCTGTTCAATTTCTTTAGAAATCATTTTGCCCACTTCCTTTTCAAGAATTCTTGTATGAGATTATAGCATATAAATTCTATTTCGTTTTTTTTACTTAATTTGAAACGTCAAAAAGTTATTGTTTACTCATTTTGATATTGGGATCAAAGTGATATGATGACATAGTAAGTTGATTGTTTGTAAGAAAGATTTATAGTTGAGGTGAGTTGTGCTTCTATTTCTATTATTAATGTTAACTGGGTTGGTCTCCTTTGAAGATTTAGGCGAGTTCTGGAACGATATACTGAATATTAAATACGGTACGCTCGGGCGATGGGCATACTTTGGATGTACCTGGGTGTCGACGTTCGTGATTTCAGCAGTGAGCACTTTCATCATTAGTAACATGATTTTGCGAAACGATGTTTCCACCAAAAGCTTCGAGTATTTCTTGGCGTATGGGATTCTGTACTTGATTATTACAGCTGTTCAGCTTTCTGGCTTCCTCCGACGAATGAACGACGCACAACTGTCTCATTGGTATGCGCTTGTTTTTCTGATTCCAGGTATTGGTAACATCATTGCATTTGTCATTGCATTACTCCCAGCTGATTTCGGTAGTCCATATTGATAAGTTTATGTAAAGATAAGGATCATTTGTGATGGAGAAGAATAAAGATAAGAAGTCCGGCCAGCCAATACTGGGTTCTTTGTTTATTGTATTGTTGGGCTTTGGATGTGGCGTGATCTACATTTGGTACGCTCAGAAATTCTTAGCAGATGAATCGAAACTTGCGTCATTTCTGACGTTCATCGGATTGCTGATCTATATGTATGTGGCATGTGCGCTTCAGTTGATTCTACATGAAGCGGGACATCTGGTGTTCGGCCTCATGACGGGGTATCGATTCGGTTCTTTTCGCATATTCTCATTCATTTGGTTGAGAAAAGACGGCAAAATCACTTTCAAACGCATGAATGTTGCAGGAACAGGTGGCCAATGCCTAATGATTCCACCGGATCTGGTGAACGGGAAGGTACCTTATGTATTCTATAATCTGGGCGGCGCACTCATGAACTTGATTCTAAGTGCACTGTTTCTGGTACTTTTTATTCTGGGAAGAAATACGCCATATTGGTCTGGAATTTGTCTCGTTTCTTTCTGGACAGGTCTGATCGTCGGATTGATGAATGGCCTTCCGATGAAGATAGGACTTGTCAATAATGATGGACATAATGCTTATGAAATCTCGAAATGTGTCGAGGCACAGGAAGCCTTCTGGGTACAGATGAAGGTGGGAGAAGCATACGCACGTGGAATAGGACTTTCAGAATTGCCGGATGAATGGTTTACGATGCCGGATGATGCATGGATGGGAAATAGTATCATAGCAACTAAGGCTGTGTTCATCTGTAACCGACAGATGGAACAGAAACGATTCGCTGAAGCGGATGAGAACATGGAGCACATTCTTGAAATTGATAGTGGAATTGTGGAACTTCACCGTAATTTGCTACTGATGGACAGAATGTATGTGGAGATGATCACGGAGAACCGAAGGGAAGTCGTCGATCATTTTCTCAATCAAATGACGAAGAACTTCATGAATGCCATGAAGAATAATCCTTCGATCCTTCGTACGAGATATGCATTGGCGTTACTCTCTGAACGTGATGTTGCGAAGGCTGAATCGTTCAAGAAGGAAATGGATGAGGCCGCCAAGACTTATCCGTATCCACGGGAAATTGAATTGGAACGCAGCTTCATGCAGATGGCTGACTCACATTCATTGGATATATGAAAAAAATATGATAGGTAAGCGTCAAGTTGTAGACTTTTATCTCGATCAGGTGAAAAATAATACTCGGAGGGATTATATTAGCTTTCCCATGAAGAATACGAATGGTGAAACAATTACAGACGAATGTGTGCAGAAATTGGAAGAGATGAAGGATTAATTTGAAAATAGTGCTTGACAATCAAGTTGTGAATCGGTATCATATCAACGTTATAGCAAGTAGGAGTTTCCGCTTCTCACCTCAAGTATTTGCGAAGAGGTTCACTAAAGTGGCTAATCAGTAAGATGGTTGTACGGAGTGAAGCGGGAAGTTTCGCTCCGTTTTTGTATGAAGGAGGTGTGTTTCTATCGCCAGACAGACAAATGGGCAACCAATCAATGAAGAGATTCGTTTTGAGAAGGTTCGCTTGATCGATGCAGATGGTACGATGGTTGGTATCGTTCCGATTGAACAGGCCAGAAAGGCCGCCGAACTGAGTGGACTGGATCTTGTCCTCATCGCGAATAATCCGGAGAATCCGGTTTGTAGAGTGATGGATTACGGAAAGTATCTCTTTGAACAGTCCAAACGAGAGAAGGAAGCCCGTAAGAATCAGAAAGTGATTGAAACAAAAGAAGTTGGCATGAAGCTGACAACAGAAGACCACGATCTGAATGTCAAGACGAAGAATGCATGCCGTTTCCTGAAAGATGGAAACAGAGTCAAAGTAATCGTGAAGTTCCGTGGCCGCGAGATGGCTTATCAGAATCAGGGTTACGCTGTAATGGAGAAATTCGCACAGCTCTGTGCTGAATTCGGTCAGGTTGATAAGCCGGCCAAGATTGAAGGCAGAAACATGGTTATGTTCCTTGCCCCGAAGAAAAACTGATTGTGAATAAGGAGGAAATAGTAAAATGCCTAAGCAGAAAACACACAGTTCATCTAAGAAGAGATTTAAGGTAACGGGTACCGGTAAGGTTTTGTATTCCCAGGCTTTCCGTCGCCACATCTTGAGCAAGAGACCGTCTAAGAGAATGAGACATCTCCGTCATACAGCAGTATGTGCTGCAAGCAACGCGAAGATTGTTAAGAACATGCTTCCGTACAAATGATTGGCTTAAAGATAGATTGATTGAAAGATATTTGGGAGGTAAGATACCATGTCTAGAGTTAAAAGAGGTATGCGTACAAGAGCGCGTCATCATAAAATTTTGAAGCAGGCTAAGGGCTATTTTGGTCACAAGAGCAAGCTGTTTAAGGTTGCAAACCAGCAGGTTATGAAGTCCGGTGCTTATGCTTATCGTGACAGAAAGGCTAAGAAGAGAGATTTCCGTAAGCTTTGGATTCAGAGAATCAATGCTGCTTGCCGTATGAATGGTCTTTCCTACAGCCGCTTCATGAATGGTCTGAAGAAAGCAAACATCGCATTGGATCGTAAGGTTCTGTCCGATATCGCTATCACAGATCCGAATGGTTTTGCTGCACTTTGCGAGCAGGCGAAGAACGCGCTTTAATTTCCAGCGTGGAACGCAATATCGTTATAACAAGCAAAGATAACCCTCGATACAGATCCCTTGTTTCTCTGCACGACCGTAAGGTCGCGCGAGAAGAAGGTGTGGTCTTCATCGAGGGTTTGCGTTTTTGTGAGGATGCACTGATCAGTGGAATGGTTCCGAAGACCATTGCAATCCGAACGGATAAATATTCGTTATGGGAGGATTGGAAAGCGAAGTATCCTATCCTTGAATCAACGGAATTACTTGTGTTCTCTGATACATTGTTCGATAGAATGTGTCAGACGCTTCATCCTCAAGGTGTGGCCTTGATCGTTTCGCTTCCATCGCCGAGTCATGCACTACATGCAACGGATGAGTCATGTCGATATATTGTATTGGAGCATCTTCAAGATCCAGGTAATATGGGCACGATTATCCGAATGGCGGATGCTTTTGCCTATGATGCGGTCCTTTATACTGCGGATTGTGTGGATCCTTATAATGAGAAAGCACTCCGTGCATCGATGGGATCCTGTTTTCATATTCCACTGATTTCTTTCGGGACTGCTGATGAGATTCTATCTGAACTTCAATCGGCCTCGATTCAATCAATCGGCGCACATCTGAAAGGCGAATCGCTGAAGAAAGTGGTATTCCCAAAGAAAGCAGCACTATGGATCGGAAACGAAGCGAATGGGTTAACTGAACAAACCTCAAATCATTGTGATATACTTGTGAGAATAGAGATGTCGGGGAAAGCGGAATCGTTGAATGCCGCATCGGCCGCATCGATCCTGGGATATTTGCTGGCACAGAATGATTCTGAGCCATGATTATCCAGATGAGGATGGAGGAAGAGCAATGCAGATCATGATTTTGGGCGCTTCGCGCGCAGGCGTTGCGTTGATGAAACGATTGATCGAGAAAGGTCATACTTGTGTATTGGTCGATCCCAATGCACAGGAAGTGGAACATACGCTTAATCTAGGCGTCTTAACAGTGAACGGCGTTATTATTGATATTGATGTGCTGAAAGAAGCAGATATGGGTTCTATGGATATGGTGTGCGCGATGGGCGACAGTGAGAACCAGAATCTGATGGCTTCTCAAATTGCCAGCGACATTTTCAAAGTGAAACACGTCATCACCAGAGTATTTGCAACGGAAGATTTCCACTTGTTTGATAATTCCGGTTTCCTTTCTATCTCGTCGACAGTATTGACAGTGGATGCTTTCTTGCGTGCCATTGACGAGCATGCTGAGCGAGAAGAGTATGTGGGTCAAGTGACGACCAATTTGTTCGGAAATAACATTTCCTTTACTTTGATTGATTTGAGTAAGGATTTTGAAGGCGCAAAGATTCGCGATGTAGAAGATTCTGAAGGAAGACATATTTTCGGTATAGTCCGTCACGACAGTTTGATTACTTCATTGCCTTCTATGAAACTGGAGAAGGGAGATAAGCTGGTCGTCGCTGAGAAGAAGGTGTAAGACCGCGTAAGTAAGTCTATGAAAATCGTCATTGTCGGAGCAGGAAAACTCGCTTATTATTTGATCCGTGAACTGGAAGCAGAACATGAAATCGTTATCATTGATCAAGATCCAGCAGCTGCGCTCAAATTCGCGGATTATCAGATTGCCGAAGTGATCAATGGAGACGGTTCTTCGTACCCGGTGCTCAAAGAGGCGTGCGACGGTGCAGATCTTTTGATTGCACTGACACAAAGTGATGAGACTAATATGATCGCTTGCCAGATTGCAGAGAATCACTTACATGTGCCAGCCTCGATTGCGCGTGTGAATAATCCGAAGAACCAGGAAGTGATGGAGCATTTCGGTGTCGATCATGCCTTTTCAGAGACACAGATTCTTGCTCAGATGATTGAACAGGAAGTCGATTATCGTGGCCTTCGTATTGTTCACCGCATCAAGAATTCGGATCATGTGCTGATAGAGTTTACGTTGTCTCCGGATTCTAAAGCTTGTGGAAAGAACATGATGGAGTATAAGTTCGTCCACGATTCCCGTGTGGTCGTGATTGCTTCGAAAGACGGTGAGACGGTCACGCCAGTCGGTACCACAGTCATGGAAGCTGGTTGTCAGATTATGATGGTCTGTGCGACAAAGGATATCGAGCAGATCTGGAAAGCGATGGTTTGCTGATATGCTGATTCGTCGTACGCGTACTCGTAAAGTTCTGGATTGGATGATGGATCGTCCGGCTCGCGTTATCGTATTCAGTTTCCTGCTGATTATGATAATCGGTACAATTCTGCTTATGATGCCTTTTGCTACGAAGTCGGGTGAGAGTATCGGGTTGTTTGATGCCATGTTTTCGACTGTATCGGCGACCTGTGTAACTGGCTTGGTTGTAAGGGATACGGCAACGACTTTCAATACTTTCGGTCGAATCGTACTTCTTTGCCTGATTCAGGTTGGTGGACTGGGACTTGTTACGATTTATACGTTCGCCGTGAGCATGTTCCGTCGCCAGGTGGATGTGAAGACACGTCTGCTTGCTCAGGAATCTACCGGAAGCTTCTCTTTTACAGAGTTGAAAGGTCTTCTTCGCACCATTATATTCATGACGGCGTTCTTTGAGATGACCGGATTTATTCTCTATGCGACGCAACTTGTTCCGAAGTTTGGTTGGGGGAGCGGACTATTTAAGTCTCTGTTCCTAGGTGTGTCTGCTTTCTGTAACGCTGGATTCGACCTGTTTGGTGATACAGCTTCCGGACCATACTCGAGTTTCCTTGCATTTAACGGGAATACGGTCATTATGCTCACTACAGTATTCTTGATATTCTCAGGAAGCTTGGGTTTCCATGTATGGAAAGATCTGATCGATTATTCGGTTGGAAAAATCAAAGCCCTGAAGAATCATGATAAGAAGACGCGCACCAATATCCGTATGAAACTACACACTCGACTGGCATTTATCATGATGGTGGCGTTGCTTCTTGTTGGTGCAGTGCTTTTCCTAATTATGGAATGGACCAATCAGGCACCACTTTCTCTTGGTACACTGTCTCTTGGTCAGAAACTCAAGGCGTCTTTGTTTCAATCGATGTCTATGCGTACTGCAGGTATGAATTCAGTTGACCTGTTGGCCATGCGTGACTGTACGAAGATACTTTGTGTGGTGCTCATGTTTATTGGTGCGGGGGCCGGTTCCACTGGTGGCGGTATCAAAGTGCAGGTGTTCGCATTGCTGTTTTACTCCGTTAAGAGCGATTTGACGGGTAAATCTGAAGTTGTCTTCCGCAATCATCGTGTGTCCCGTGAAACTGTACAACGAGCATTGACCATTTTCACTTTAGGCATTACCTTGGTGTTGGCGCTGGCTTGTATCCTTTCTGTGACGGAACGTTCGCTTATAAGTCAGGGTAAATGTACGTTCGTAGACTTATTATTTGAATCTGCTTCGGCATTCGGCACAGTTGGTGTAACATCTGCCGCTACATCGCAGTTCTCTTTCTGGGGACAGCTGGCAATTATGCCCGTTATGTTCCTCGGTCGTGTGGGTCCATTAACTTTTGCCATGGGTCTTGTGATGAAGAATAGGAAGAAAGCGAATAACGTCTATCCAGAGGCCCAGATCCATCTCGGATAATTCAAATGTTGAATCCAAGAAAAGACCGCCCTGAATGAAGGACGGTCTTTGTGATGTATAGAAACTACAAGGTAGGAACAAATCATATATTGGAGGATTAATGTTCACCATTATGTGTATTTTCATGTGTTCATTCTACAGAATATAGAAAAGCATTTTATAAGCAAATTATGAACATTCTGTGATAGAATAGATGAAGATTTCTAATTTTGTTGCGAAAAATAGAAAGTAGAGGATAATCGTGGGCGATTTTTACAAGTACTTGAATATGTGGACAGTAGCGAGAACGGCTGTATATGCGTTCTTCTACATGCTTCTATTCTGGGGCGTAACCGGCAAGGTTGGACGTAAAGAATTTAACCAAGATTTCGATAGTGTGGAAACCATGAAGTCATTGCGAGGTTTTGCAGCGATTGGTGTCATTCTTCATCATATTTCTCAGGAAACGATGTTCCAGAATGCCAAAGTGCTGACTCCTTTTGTAAATGCAGGTGCGTTTTTCGTTGCAATCTTCTTCTTCTGCTCAGGTTTTGGCCTTCTGAAGAGCTTAGATAAGAAGGAGAACTACTTGAAGGGATTCATTAAGAATCGTATTGTGAAGAGTATCGTATTGCCGTATTACGTGAACATTATTCTCTACGGAATCTTCTATTATTTTATTTGCGTCAAGAAGATGCCAGCTCAGCAGTGGATCTTTAATTTCTCTGGATTGACCATGATGAATGTATATGCATGGTTCCCTGTGGTATTGGCCATCTTGTATCTGTTCTTCTACATTTTCTTCCGAATTTTCAAGAATCCGAAGTGGAGACCACTTGTCTTTGTCCTCATGGCGATCATTATCTTTGGTATGGGTATCGGATTCTGCTATAACGGACACGATGCATGGTGGATCAAGGGAAGCGGGCTCAAATGGTGGAAACAGCAGAAAGTCCTCTGGTTCCATGGCGAGTGGTGGGTCAATTCTGCCATCGCTTTCTTGGCCGGTATGATTTTTGCCAACTATGAGAACAAGATCGTACCATGGTTCCAGAAACTCTATGGATTGAAGTTCCATCTCTTGCTGGTACTGACATATGTGGCATACCGTTTTTCTAATTATGGTCAGGAGAAGTTCGGTTATTGGACAGAATTTGCTGGAAGAGGTCATGGAATCGTAGATAAGATGAAGACATACTTCTGTCAGCAACCGGTATTCTTCCTTCTGGGTGTGCTGGTCATCGTATTCATGATGAAGTACCATGTGAATAACCCGGTTACACGATTCTTTGGTAATTACTCCTTGCATACTTACCTTATGAATCTGATGGCGATTGAGTTTATGAGATTCCTTTATGATAAGCGCGTGTTCATATTTGCAAAAGCCAAGAATAAGCTTCTTGTATTTGCCGTTGGTGTAATTCTGCTCACTGTGGTTCTCGGAATATTCGAGAAGTTGATTACAGATTTCCTGCAGGATATGTTTTTTCCAAAGAAAAATAAACCAATAAAGAGAAGTGTTGAAGAAGTCAATACTTCAGACGAAGAGACAATAGGTGATGAAGAAGTTGCAAGTGAAGAAACTGAGACTTCTGATACAGTTGATTCGCTACAATCTTCTTGTGTTCAAGGCGAGTGATAGGAGTATATCTTGCAAGTTTATCATCGCAGAAATAAGACGTATTATGAAGATGTCCAATATGGTGGCGGTTTCCTAAAGAGACTCTACGGGACGAAGTTTGGACGGTTGATTATGCCAGTCGTTCTGAGCCGTCCGGTTTCCAAGGTCGGCCGTATCTATACGGATACCTTCCTTTCCAAACGTGCCATTCCTTCATTTATCAACAAAAATCACATTGATATGAAGGAGTATGAAGACAGAAAGTATAAGAATCTGAATGATTTCTTTACTCGACGTGTGAGGAAAGGATGTCGCCCGATTGATGATTTGAAGACTTCTCTAGTTAGCCCTGCAGACAGTAAACTGAGTGTATATCCAATAGAAGAGAATGAGAAGATCTTGGTCAAAGGCAATGAGTACACAGTACGTAGCCTTGTAGGTGAGAAGGTGAATCTCAAGGACTACTGCGGAGGAATGTGCCTAGTATTCCGTCTGTCTGTTGATGATTATCATCGATACTGCTTTCCTATATCTGGACAAGTTAAGCAGAAGTATGAGATAAAAGGTCGACTGCACACGGTATGTGATATTTCAGAGAAATATAAGGTATATCAGGAGAATAGTCGCAAAATCACCGTTATGTCCACGGTGCAGAAAGACGAGGTGGTCATGATTGAGGTGGGGGCCTTGATGGTCGGTCGAATTGTCAATCACGAGGTGAGTGATTTCTCCAAAGGACAGGAGAAAGGATATTTCCGCCTAGGTGGATCAACGATTATTCTTCTTGTTCCGAAGAATCTGCTGGTACTTGATGAAGACATTATCTCGCACGCAAAGAAACATATTGAAGTGAAACTACGGTACGGCGAAAGAATCGGCGACATTTGTATTCATAAGTGAATTAGCCAAGCAATACATCTATTTCCTGTGAGATATCAAATGGCTGTTTCACACCAAGATCTTGATGTAGTTTCTTTATTTGCTTCAACCAGGCAATATCCAATTGGGAGATGTCTCCCGCGGAAAAGACTACGACAGTGAATAAGATCACGTCTCCTTCGATATAGAGACAATCAAATTTCCAGTTAAAAGAATCCGGTCGAGTCATGACGATGTAGTGATCCGAACCGAAGTCAGCGGTGAGCGTGGGGTCTGTTGAGTGATCTGCATAATACGCTTTCTCAACCTGCAATCTTTCATTAAAGAAAGTCTGGGCGTCATCTTTGTTCTGATAGTCGGTGTATATCATGTACATATTCGCAAAGTCCTGTATCTGTGACTTGGTATACACCTGTACATAGTGGTCGCGTGGGTATTGGAATTCCGATTTGTCCGCATTGTCGATGGTGTAGTCAAGGTCATAATAGGCATTCAAATCTGAAGAGGATATATCTTTCTTCTCTATATTCATATTCTGAAGAACAGTCTTCTCATAATGCTGAATCTCCAGTTTGTTTTCTTTCTTGCATCCGACCATGGAAAGGCAAATCGCGAAACTTATGGTCAGAAAAACCAACTTTCTCATAGAATCCTCCGTAATAGCAATACTTTTTGCTGTTTCTCATCATATCACAACAGTAGTATG
The DNA here is from genome assembly GCA_045598705.1 of Oscillospiraceae bacterium. Taxonomy (GTDB): domain Bacteria; phylum Bacillota; class Clostridia; order Saccharofermentanales; family Saccharofermentanaceae; genus Scatonaster. Next base: position 70,270 of record JAZLMM010000034.1, on the reverse strand, counting down.
AATGTGTTATAATCTGCTTGAAGGTTGCAATGAAAGGGTCGGATTTCAATGAAAAGAAAACAATTTGTAGCTGTTCTAATTAGCTTTGTGATGCTTCTATCTGCTTGTAATTCTGGCGGTGCACAGGAGAATGCCGCTCATTTTTCGGTTCCGAGTTTTTCATCAACGCATGCAAGCAGACGACCTACTGAGTCAACGCCGCCATCTGATACGATGAGCAGTGACACTGAACCATCGGCTTCGCATAGCGATATCACCATCACGCGTAGCTCCAGGAGTACGCAAGTTGAGTTATTCCCAGAAGCACCGGTATTTGAAATCAATGACCATGAGAAATTCGAATATCAGTATCAACAAGTGACTATCGATGAGCAGGAAATCTGGAATAAAGATGGACTGATTCTGACTGCATGTGACTTTGCAGTGGACGGTCGCGAGGCATATTCATTCTCCGTCCGCATTGATAATCAGACTGACAGTGAAGTAGAGTTGACAACGTTGAACATATATCAGGACGGATACTATACTGGTGTGCTCACGTATACGACAGTGCCACCCAAGACAACTTCCGATGCGGTCGTATTTTGTTATCCGGATCTTGGAGATATGATGAATGTTTGGCAACCCCATCTGATAGAAGTCAGTTTTGATGTTGAAATGAGTGCGGAAGGAGTAGTCACTTCATACAAAACACCGCTTCTTCCTATTCAGACGTCTCTTTACGGTCAGGAATTTCAGATGGAGTTGTCTTATGCAACGGATATCTATCGTGACGAATCGCTGAACATTCAGGCCCTTGACTATTATGAAGAGGATGGCAATGCTACACTTGTTTTGAACGTGGAGAATCTAAGTAACATGGTGCTTGATTTTGAATCGAGTGGATCTTGGTTCGATGGCAAGGATGTAGGATATGCCGGTAGAAAGTTAGCTCCTGGTTGTAAATCAATTGTTAAATTAACAGTCTATAAGGAAAAACGTATCGAGTATGGTATTGAAGCGCCGATTCATGATATTGTGTTGCAGTTATGCTATACACTCGATCGCCAAGATGAAATAGATATAGATCCGATTCGATTGACAGTAGGGTAAGGTGTTGTCTATGAAGTTAATAGATTTAACCTGCACGGGATGTGGTGCAAATGTCAAAGTAGATCCGTCGTTAAAGACGGTCACGTGCACGGTGTGCGGCAAGCAGATGATGATTGCACATACTGGTGAATTCGGTGAGGGGTATGACCGAGAGATGGGCCGTATTCAAGCACAACGTGATACGGAAGAGCAGTGGAAGAAAGAACGTGAAGAGAAGATTCGAATTGCTGAAGAGGCCAAGAAAGCACAACATGAACAGCAGGAGATGAAGCGTATCCACAAGCAGTTAAACAAGATCGTCTTGCTGGAGAGTGTAATCTGTGTTGTATTTATGTTGTCTCCATTGTTTCTGGACATGAACATCCGAAAAGGTTGCTTGCGTGTTGTAGCTGGATTTGTCCAATTGGCGCTCATCGCATTCATGACGTTGTTCTATACGAAAGACCGATATTTTGTCCCGATTGTAGTGTCATGTGTCGTTTGTGCGATTCTTAGTTCTGTATCCATGTGTTTCGTACTGAGTTGCGTCTGGTTTCTGGCATTTAATCTTCTTAAATTAATCTGGATGATGCGAATCGAACATGTCCGCTCTTCGTGGAAAGACATCATTGGCAGTTTCCGTCCGAAGAAGAAGCAAAATGCGGAGTAATCATTCAGGCCAGAGTGTTTTTCTGATATAATTAAGAAAAGTGCAAAGAGGGACATTATGGATAAATCAACACTTCCACAGAACATATTGGAACAAATTGAAATTCGAAAGAAGTATCTGAATACCTTTCGTGGTTGCCTGATAGGTGGTGCAATCGGTGATGCGTTAGGATATCCCGTGGAGTTTATGAATGTCGAGGATATTTTCGAGAAATTCGGTCCTTCTGGAATTACATCATATCAGTTGAATCGTGAGAACGGACTCGCTTTGATTTCGGATGATACACAGATGAGTCTTTTCACTGCGAACGGATTATTAGTTGGTCAAACTAAGACTTGTCTACGTGGAATATCTGCACAGCCACGGTACTATGTATATTTGGCTTATTTAGATTGGTTGGAGACGCAACGTGGTATTGAACATGGTAAACGAGTTTCATGGTTGTCTGATATCCAAGCATTGTGGAGTTGCCGTGCACCTGGCGCTACTTGCCTTGATGCATTAAGCAGCGGTAAGCAGGGCTCGACTGAACAACGAATCAATCACAGCAAGGGATGCGGTGGTGTGATGCGTGTAGCACCTGTAGGTTTGATGTTTCAAAATCGTGCATTTGAAGAAGCGGATATTGAAGGGGCAGAGATTGCAGCTTTGACGCACTCTCATTCCTTGGGATTTATGCCAGCAGCTTTCCTCACACATGTGATTAAAGCAATCGCGGAACAACAAGGACAAGTTGATCTTTATACTGTGATATCGGATGCCAAAGAGATGATTTCCAAACTTTTCTCAGAAAGGAAGCATCTTGGCGTATTTATGGATATTATTGATCGTGCAGTGGAGTATTCAAGAAATAATCGTTCTGATGCAGAGAATATTCCTTTGATTGGTGCAGGATGGTGTGGGGATGAGGCTCTGGCCATTGCACTTTACTGTAGCCTGCGTCATGAGCGTGATTTCTCCGGTGCAGTGATTGCAGCGGTGAATCATAGTGGTGACAGTGATTCGACTGGTGCAATTACAGGAAATATTGTTGGAGCGATTGTAGGATATGACGAGATAGACTCGTGTTGGAAGCAGAACCTTGAATTAAGAGACACCATTCTTGAGTTGGCAGATGATCTCTGTTTCGGTTGCCCAATGCGAGAAAATGTTGATTACAAGAACGACGCATGGCTCGCCAAGTATTCTAGATGAGGTGGACGATGGAGAAGGACGAGAATAGTAAATTAGTTGCTGTCAAGTCAAATAGCCAGCATTCTATGTCTGATAGTGATAAGATTCCTTCGCCTCCTACAAGTCAACTTATGGATCGAAAGACTCTCTATCAACGTTTGCTCACAGTCCTTGCCTCTGCCTTAGCATTGATCCTAGTGGTCTGGGGAATTGTTGCCTTGGTAAAACATTTCACGAAGTCTGATTCTTATGAATTAGAAGCTGATAAGAAGTTCGTTCGAATTGCTTCTGCTAAGCAGTCTTCGACCCTAGAACCATCGAAACCAAGAGATTATTCTCGTGTTTTACAGGATGTGAGAAACTATTGCACAGATCAAGGCATGATGATTATTGATGGAGAGACACCAACAGGGTTCGAGGCGATTGGTTTCTCTATGAAATTGATCATAACAGTTGAAGAGAGGAAAGGCGAAGCTTTCCCGGATTTAGTAAATCGCCTTGTATGGAAAACCGCCCCATTTAATGATGCCACGCCTGTGAAAAGAACAAAAATGTTTGTGTATGAAGGTCTTCTGGATAAGGAGCATCCGGAGTATGGCTATGTCTATCTTCGAGTTTTCGAATGTGGCGACTATTATGTGGTGATCCAAGGACTAGGTGAAACGGCCAATGATGACGTCATTTATGAAGCGCGTGCCACTTCCAGTGAGATCATGCGCCGTTTTGGTATTTCTTAATTGGTGTTGCTTCACGCGTAGGGTATTGCATTTCGGAAATCCTTGTTCTAAACTATACAAATAATAAAGACGAAGAAGAGGGCACGTTTGCTGATTCTTGTGATTCGACAGAGAAGAGATGCCTTGGCTGAAAGCATTTCGCGATTATCCGATTAGTAAATACCACCTCGGAGTTGCGTACCGGAAAGCATAATTAGAGAATTTTCGTGATTATGGTGCGTCGCTATTCTACCAGCGTTATCAGGGGATTCGAGTGGTCGGAAGGGAACTTTCGGCAATTAGGGTGGAACCGTGCAGTCATGCATCCCTATGTTGGGATACATGGCTTTTTTGTATCCCGGAAAAATCGGCTCAACGATACCATAGAAGGAGGAATGCAAAAATGGTTGATTTTGAGAACAAAGAAGAAAGAAACAAGTATCGTCACAGTACATCTCATGTTATGGCACAGGCGATCAAGAGACTCTGGCCGGAGACCAAACTAGCGATCGGTCCTTCCATTGACGACGGTTTCTACTATGACTTTGATCGTGATGAGGCATTCACGACAGAGGATCTGAAGAAAATCGAGGAAGAAATGAAGAAGATCGTGAAAGAGAATTTCCCGATTGAAAGATTCGAGTTGCCACGTGCTGAAGCAAGAAAGTTAATGGAGGAGAAAGGTGAGCCTTATAAGGTCGAACTGATCGACGATCTTCCGGAAGATGCAATTATTTCTTTCTATAAGCAAGGTGAATTTACTGACTTGTGTGCAGGTCCACATATGGAGAGCACCGGCGAGATCAAGGCTTTCAAACTTCTTTCCTGTGCAGGCGCATATTGGAGAGGCTCAGAGAAGAATAAGATGCTTCAACGTATCTACGGTACTTCTTTCCCGGATAAGGAACAGTTGAAAGCTTATATCACACAGCGTGAGGAAGCGTTGAAACGCGACCACAACAAGTTGGGACGTGAACTTGAGTTCTTCACAACTGTGGATTGCATCGGTCAGGGTCTGCCGATTCTGCTTCCGAAGGGCGCGCGTGTCGTACAACTTCTCCAGAGATGGGTAGAAGATGTGGAGCAACAGCATGGCTGTCTGCTGACCAAGACACCTTATTTCGCAAAGAGAGACCTCTATAAGATCTCCGGACACTGGGATCACTATCTGGATGGTATGTTCGTCATGGGCGATCCTTACGATGAGACAAAAGAGTGCTTCGCACTGCGTCCGATGACTTGCCCGTTCCAGTATCAGGTTTTCCTCAACCGCCAGAGAAGCTATCGTGATCTTCCGATGCGTCTGACTGAGACATCTACGCTTTTCCGTAACGAGGATAGCGGTGAGATGCATGGCTTGATTCGTGTACGTCAGTTTACCATTTCTGAGGGCCACTACATCCTGCGTCCAGATCAACTGGAAGAAGAATTCAAGGGATGCCTCGAGTTGGCGAAGTACTTCCTCGACACAGTCGGACTTCTGGATGACTGTACATTCCGTTTCTCTCAGTGGGATCCGGCAAACCCGAAGAACAAGTACGAGGGAACGAAAGAGCAGTGGGAAGAGGCTCAAGACACCATGAAGAAGATCCTCGACAATCTTGGTGTGAAGTACTCCGTCGGTATTGATGAGGCTGCTTTCTACGGACCGAAGTTGGACATTCAGTATAAGAATGTATTTGGTAAGGAAGATACACTTGTTACCATTCAGATTGATATGCTACTGGCTGCTAAGTTCGGCATGGAATATATAGACAAGGACGGACAGAAGAAGCTTCCGTATATCATTCACAGAACAAGTCTTGGTTGCTTCGAGCGTACACTTGCTTATCTCATTGAGAAGTATGCCGGTTGCTTGCCTTTGTGGATGGCTCCGGAACAGGTTCGTATCCTGCCGATTACTGATTCCCATCTTGACCGCGCCTTCGAGATCCGTGATGCACTTCGTGCCAAGGGTATCCGTGTCGAGGTAGATGATCGTTCTGAGAAACTTGGTAAGAAGATCCGTGAAGCAAATCTGAACAAAGTTATCTACATGATCACAGTAGGTGACAAGGAAGTTGAAGAAGGAACTGTTTCCGTTCGTTCTCGTTTTGAGAATGATCTGGGTTCTATGTCTTTGGACGACCTGTCTGCGAAACTCCTTGATGAGATTGAGTCAAAGAAGCGCGTGAACTGCTGATTGTTACTAATCAGATAGTAAGAATAAGGCCTCGGTTCTATATAGAGCCGAGGCCTTATCTTCATTCTGCTTTCTCGATTTGATTCAAGCAACAAATACAATATTGTGCTTCTTAAGTATCTCGTTTCAACTTAGATGTTCCAGATTCCAAGGTCCTTTAAGATTGTGTCATCCACTTCAACCGGAACGCCACCATCCATTGTGACAATTCCCATAATCGCTAATGATACTCCATCGTTGTAGATATATATATCAATGTTGTTCCCTGCGTTCATACCGTCGTATGATACGGAAATCAAATGGGTGTTACCTCTCCATTCGTCCACAAATGTATACGTTCCGAGCGTACCCAATTGACTCATAAAAGTATCGGTAGCCTGAGAAATGATAGACTGGTTCTCTTCGTCATATGTGCCAAAGTTCACATAAGTGATAAAAATGTTGTCGTTAGCGTCTTCATACTCTCTCAGGATTAGACCATCATCATCCTCGACTGTCTCAATCAAATTGTAAGATTCACAGACATTGTGGAATGTATCCGGATCAACGATGTGAGCATCTACGATACCTGGGCAAGGCAAAGTCGTCATTGTATTTGAACCAGTCTCTTCTGAAGGCGTGGTAGTTGCTTCAGTAGTGGTAGTTGCCTCGGTGGTGGTAGTTGCCTCGGTAGTGGTGGTTAACTCTGTTGGCTCAGCGAGATCCTCCACGCAATCGAAGTTCTCCATCAGTAGATCGTAGATGTCACTATCATCTTTCAGTACCCAAGCTTCATCATCATTCTGAATGAGAGAAAGCTTAAGTTCTTCTTCCAGTGTCGGTGCTTTCTTTGCCTTGATCGCATCAACCAGGTCTGAAAGCTCGGCGTCATCATCCAAATTGTCAGCTACTTCTTCCAGGTCAACATAAGTGAGAGAAACAGTTACTGTGCCTTTGCCTTTCTTCTCATTAATATCTGACTCTGAAATCTCAACTTCAACTTTGCTGAAATATGCCTTCAGGACATCGCTCTGTTCGTCTGTGAACTCAAGTTCAGCAAATACAGAATCGTCGGTGTCTTTCAGCATTTTCTTTGTGTTCAGTTTACCAAGGTTCTTGAAATAATCCTCTACGACTTCTGTTGCTTCGCTACCCGAATCTTCCTTGTCTTTAGAAAACAGACTGCAACCTGAAAGAAGCAGGGATGCAGAGAGAACCATCGCAGCGAATGTGGTCAGTTTTTTCTTCATAATCTAGCCCTCATTTCATACTAATTTAGTTTCGCATATAACTCGATACTATAAGAGAAGACGAGGAAAATCAATACTTTGTTGCATTAATGATGTAAATCTGATGGAGAACTTGAAAATCCAGTTGACATAGATACTTATTAGTCGTATTATTTAGTGGTTCGCGACGGGGTGTGGCTCAGGTGGTAGAGTGCTTGCTTCGGGAGCAAGAGGCCGCGAGTTCGAGTCTCGCCACTCCGACCAGAACAGAAGCATCTGCAGATTTTCTGTAGATGCTTTTTCTTTCTTTGTAATTCCCGTATAATGAGAAGCAGTTTCAAGTAAGTGAGGCTAGTTTATGGATTTAATTGTAAATTGGTGCCTGTCGCCGAAACCGTATTTGTGTGTAGCAGCTTTAGTCATTGCACTTGCAATCTGGATGGTTGTGAAGAAGTTTGTGCGGCGGTTGCTGGGTAAGAATGACAGACAGGATGCTTTTGCCGTATTGATTCTTAATTTTCTGAAGTACTCGATTGCAATCTGCTGTATTCTTCTGATCCTTCAGATTAATGGCATTAATGTCACGTCTGCTATTGCCGGACTTGGTATTGTCAGTGTAATTGTAGGTCTTGCGCTACAAGACGCACTCAAAGATATTATCATGGGTATCAACATTATCAGTGAGAATTTCTATCATGTCGGCGATGTGATAGAAATTGGTGACTATATTGGAAAAGTAACCAGCCTGACGCTGAAATCAACGCGTATCCAGAATTCGGATGACGGGTATGAAGTACGGATCTGTAATCGAAATATCGATAAGGTGAAAGTGGTGAGCAATGTGGTGTTGCTTGATTTCCCGTTGTCCTATCAAGAAGATCCGGTCAAAGTTCGCCGTGTCTTTGACGAAATCGTTAAAGAAGTTTCAAGTTGGAGGGAATGCGAGAAAACAGAATTTCTCGGCATTCACGAGTATGAGGATTCAGATATTCTCTATCGATTGCGCGTATTCTGTGCCCCGACGAATCGTATGACAATGAGAAGAAGAGTTCTGCAACTAGTCGATAAGAAACTTCGTGAGAACGAGATTGCCATTCCTTTCCCACAGTTGGATGTTCACCACGTTTCTTGATTTAACTCAATCGAGTTCTCGAAATCGATTTCGATTTCGTATTGAAGTTACTTCATCTTTCGTTTAATATGAAAAGCGAATGTATTTGCGACCGTTAGGTACGCAGAAAGATGGAGGTTGAAAATATGAAGAAGCAAAGATTTGGCGCGCTGGTATTAGCGTTAGCCATGCTTGCCACCATGGCCTTTGCGGGATGTAAGAAGAAATCGAGTGAATCTTCTGCTTCGCAAGAGTCAACGGGGGGAGTGCCATCGATTAACGAAGACATTGGTGGCGATCAGGTACAGTATGAGCAGCGTGGTGACAATGTTCAACTGACAGTTGAGGATGCAGAGAACGGCAAAGTTCTGCATTGTGCAAACCGTATGGAGAATTGGAATGGTGTAAATTTCCCGTGTGAGTTCTTCATCGGAAATACTATTAATATCAAGACTAAGGTTAAGTCTGACGGTGGAGACGTAACCATTTCCTTGCAATTTGATTCTTTGGGTAGCACGACCTACACAAACCTGTTCCACATTACAGGCTGCAAAGATAAATACGTGGAAGGTACTGGATCCACACCAATACCGGAGACGGCTACAAATGTAATTGTCTATATCGAGAGTGGAGATTCTTCCGATTTCTGGGTTGACTATATGTACATCAATGTTGAAGGCGAGTACTTCGATCCAAGTAATGTTGGAAAAGTTGAACTGGTTGATACATCTTCTTACGAATCACTCAAGGATCTCTACAAAGATGATTTCTTGATTGGTTGTTGCGTTCCGGAGACGATGATCACGAACGATGTGGAAGAGCCGAGAAAACTTCTTCTTCAGGAATTCAATTCATTCACATGCGAGAATGAGATGAAGCCTGAGAATATTCTGGATGCGCAGACAACTTTGGCTGATCCGGCCAAGTATAATGAGTGCCCGGCTTTGGACTTCAGCAAGTGTAAGTCCATCCTCGATTATGCGAAGGATAATGGAATCAAGATGCGTGGCCATACACTTGTATGGCACTCCCAGACTCCGGATTGGTTCTTCTATGAGGGCTATGATGCGAAGGGACAGCTCGCTTCTCGTGAGCTGATGCTCAAGCGTATGGAGAATTACATTAAGGGTGTGTTTGAATATATCAATGCAAATTATCCGGGTCTGTTCTATGCATTTGATGTTGCAAATGAGTGCGTAGATGACCAGTACAATCTCCGTGAAAGTTACTGGACACAGACAATCGGTGATGATTTCCTGCAGTATGCTTTCGAATATGCAAGAAAGTACGCACCGGCAGATATCAAGTTGTTCTATAACGATTACAATGAATACTATCCGAAGAAACAGGCGAAGATTATCGAAGTGCTGAAACCAATTGCTGAAGCTGGAAACATCGATGGTATGGGTCTTCAGTCTCATATCACGATTGCTGACGCTGGTGTTGAGAAGTATGCAGATGCTTTGAAGAAGTATGCGGATGAGTTGGGTGTTGTAATCCATGTCACTGAGCTGGATGTGAATGCACCAGCTTCTAATGCTGAATATGAGCAGGGTGTATATTATCAGGCTCTCTTTGAGAAGCTTCTTGCACTCAAGAATGAAGGATACAAGATTGAGAGTGTTACAATCTGGGGCTTGACTGATGCTGGTTCTTGGAGACGTGAACAGACACCGGTTCTTTTCAATGGTGACCTTTCTGCCAAGCTTGCATTCCAGGGTGTTGTGAATGCGAAGAAGGGTGGAACGATTGAGAAGCCGGCTGACTATAAGGAACCTCCGAAGGATACAGATCCTTTCAAGGAAGATTACGAAGATGATAAGTTTGGCGGAAAACCGCGTTCTGCTGTTACGTTACAAGTCATAGATTCTGGTGCGAATGGTGGATCAAAATGCCTTAGTGTTACTGGTGCAACAGAGACATGGGATGGATATTCTATTGATGTGACTCGTTACATGGGTAAGAAGATTAAGTATACATTTGCAGTGAAGAGTAATTCTGATGTCGTTTCTTTCTCTGCAGATATTACGGATTTGTGGCCACATATCGAGGAAGTGGATACCAGCAGTCACGATTGGGTAGTGGTATCTGGTGAATTAGATATGACTACAACCAGCTGGAACTGTACGGCTGGCGCGACTGTGGTGCCGGATGATTTGACAGCGCTCACATTCTACTGGGAGACATTCGATAACACAGAAGACTTCTATTTGGATGATATTTCTATCGAAGTTGTTGGCTAAGTACTAGATAGTAAAGAACAGTAGGAGGGGGCCGTCTGAAAGACGGCTCCTTTTTTAAAACTTCTTCGATATGATATACTATCGATGTTTGAAGGAGTTCAATACATAAACATGAAATCAGGTGAATGATATGAGTATTTGCGCCATCGTTGCAGTAGATGAGAATTGGGCCATTGGGAATAAAGGGCAACTTCTGATTAGTATTCCAGAAGATTTGAACCTAAACTTCAAAGCAAAAACATTGGGCCATCCAGTAATCTATGGAAGAAAGACGTTAGACACCTTTCCTGGAAGAAGAGTGCTTCCTGGAAGACCAAACATTATCCTAACTCGCGATTTGACTCTTTCCGTAGAGAACGCTGAAATTATGCACGGTGTTGATGAAGTACTTGACTATACGAAGCAGAACCCGAATGAGACATATTTTATCATTGGTGGTGCACAAATCTATGAACAATTCCTGCCGTATTGTGATCGTTGCATTGTGACGAGAATTCACCGAAGCTTCGAAGCAGATGCGTATTTCCCGAACTTGTTCTTAACTGGCGAGTGGACATGGACGGAACGTAGCGAAACGATCAACTCGAAAAAGGGCGTAAGCTTTGATATCTGGACGTTTGAACGAATCTGAACTTATTTACTCGTTGTGAATATATACAAATATGAATTGTGCAAGGTGCATAGATAAATGTAAGTTTGTATGTGCAATGTCTACAACTAATTCATTGACACTATCTGTGCGTAACGATATACTGTGCTTGCAAGGTACGGATAAGCCTTGCAAACAGAAAAGGAAAAGAAATTTACTGTAAATCAAGGAGGTAGTCACCATGAAAGCTTTTAACATGAATAACGTAGATGTTCACCAGTTTATGCAGGCTCTGGATTCTTGCAAAGGTGATGTTATGCTCATTACTGATGAGGGTGACAAGTTCAATCTCAAGAGTAAGCTTAGCCAGATCACAGGTCTGATGAAGCTGATCGAGGGCGGTAAGCTCGTAAGCGCAAAGATTTACTGCTCTAACCAGGAAGATGAATCTCTCTTATTCAGACTGAATCTTTTTGGTTCTGTTGAGGATGTCGATAACATCGGCTAATCTTCATTCGAAAGTGTCAAGAACTTGCCACTTGACATTTTACATTGATTACACCACGGTCCTTGCTGACTAGCAAGGGCCGTTTTCTTTAACATTTCTTAGTACATTGCGAGTTTTTTGTCTTATAATGGTTGTTGTGTGGAGGCTAGTCAACTTATGATTCAAGAACTGAAAATCAATTTCTATCGTCTAATTCGATCTAGGTTTTTTGTTGTCATTTCGTTGATTCTGTTGTTTTTCTCTTTGCTGACAGCAGTAGAAGTCAAATTGTGTGTTGATGATCCATATGGCTTATTCTCCGATTATATTGAGTCCGCGTATGAGGATTTCGAAGATTTAAATCAGGCGAACGAGGATGAAGACTCTATCTTAGAACTTGAAGTGGGCAGTTCAATTAGTCGCGTGATAGAAATGTTTAAGATGTCGAATAGCTTTGACGGAGTTCTTCGCATGCAATATTATGAAAACGGAGTGTTCTTTCTGTTTGCTATGTTGACGGCACTATTTGTCGGATCTGAATTTAAATCTCGTTTCCATATCAATCGATTCTCACTTAATGCTTCCGCTGTATCGATAGCTTGTGGCGAAATTTCCTCGTTGATTCTTGCTTGCTTCATTCTGGAAGTTGTCAGTTATCTCATTTCGCTGGGTTTTACTGTTCTGTTCTGCCATTCATTTAACAAGAGTTCAATACATATTTTGCTGGAGAACTTCATTCTTGTCTTCATTTTCTCAATGTTTTACATCGTTTTCTCATATATGGTCGCATTTGTACGTCGAGCCAGTGCACTTTCGGTTGTGCTAAGTTGCCTGTTTGCAAGTGGCATGTTCGATTTGTTTTTCGTATTCTTGTCGCATTGGGTGAATCCATTGAAGTACTTCGCTATTTCTTCGACGATGAATTCGATTCTTACCGCACAAAGATTAAGTGCTATGGACTATTTCTGTACGATTGGCGCTGTCGTCATTCTGATCGTTTCTTCATTTGCCGTGACAATTGCAGTGGCTGCAAAACGTGACCCGTACTAATTCATATCTTTTGTGGTATAATATTTATTCACGAAATTGAAGAATTACGGGAGCAAATATGATTAACTACCTTTATAATGCCAGAGATATTGCGGCTTACTTCAAGTGGGCCGGCGTGTCGTCTCATCAGGAAGAAGAGTACTTGAAGTATATCTTTCAGATTGGTGGAGATATTCTGGCAAAACCTTTGACCAATCAATATGATGATTTGGCTCGGGCAGTCTATCGTGAACTCTATTACTTGTGGTCGGAAGGCTTCGAAAATGAGTATTCAGATATCGCTTTGATAGCACCAAAAGGTGCTGTTTCTCTGATTTGTGATCAAGAATTCATTACGTTGGAATCCTATATGAAGTTGTTGGCATTGCACTTGATATTTAGCCGCAACCTTCCATATGTACATGTTAATTTTACCGGATTGACGTTGTCCCTCGGGTTGAAAGGCGATTTTCTGGATTTTGAGAAGAATGTTGTTATGGCTTGTGAAACTTTGCATCTTTCTACACAGGATGTATTTAGTCAGCCTTTTGATCTGCATTTGGGTATTCCGGATGAGATGCTGTGTCTTTGTTTGGAACCTGAGTTCCGTAAGTCTCTTTCTGCCCATGATGATTTCCGCAAGCGATTCATCAAGCAGGCGGCGTCTAGACTTCAGGAGATGAAGAAGACTTCTGCGGCGATACAAGAGAAAGAAGAGAAGAAGAAGCTTCGCCAACTTAAGCGCAAACAGTCGAAAGAGAAGAATAAGTCAGAAGTGGTTCAGTTGAAGAATAAGAAATTCAAGATGAAGTCGAAAGATGAGTCTACGCAATCTAGGGGTGTTTCGAAAGTGACAACCAATGAAGATGTAAAGAAAACAAAGGAAGAGTGAGATGGATAGTATTTTGAACATGGGCCTGGATATCGGGTCTACCACCATTAAAATAGTACTGACCGAAGGGGAGAAAGTTGTATATTCTGAATATCGTAGACACCACTCAGATATCGCTGGTGAACTTCTGGCGGCTTTTGAAGAGGTGAATCAGAAATACCCAGATCTCCAGGCGCGTGTACAGATTACGGGTTCAGGTGGACTCTCTGTTGCCAAATGGTTGGGACTTGATTTCGTACAGGAAGTGATTGCGGAAACCGTTGCCATTTCAAAGTATCATCCGGAAACAGACGTAATTATCGAACTTGGTGGTGAGGATGCCAAGATTACATATTTGCATCCAGTACCGGAACAACGAATGAATGGAACCTGTGCAGGTGGTACGGGTGCTTTTATCGACCAGATGGCGACACTCCTTCGTACAGATGCAGATGGACTCAATGAACTTGCGAAGTCATATACCACACTCTATACCATTGCTTCCCGCTGTGGTGTATTTGCCAAGAGTGACTTGCAACCATTGATTAATGAAGGCGCAGCCAAGGAAGATTTAGCGGCTTCGATTTTCCAAGCTGTTGTCAATCAGACGATAGCCGGTCTCGCATGTGGTCGTCCGATTCGCGGACATATTGCATTCCTCGGCGGTCCGCTGTTCTTTAACTCTGAACTTCGTAAGGCTTTCGAGCGCACACTGGAAGAGCAGGTCAAGTCTTTCTGGATGCCAGATAATGCGCAGATCTATGTAGCACTTGGCGCAGCGCTGGGGGCTAAAGGCGAGCCGGTGAAGCTGAAAGATCTGATTGCTTCTTTTGCATCGAAAGAAGGATTCGAGCCGGATATCAAGCGTATTGCCCCGCTTTTTGCGGACGAAAAGGAGAAGGAAACATTCGACAATCGTCACCAGAGAGCTACGCTGGATCTCTATCAATTGGCTAAACAGAAGGGACCTTGCTATCTTGGTATTGACGCGGGTAGTACGACTACCAAGGCCGTACTGATCAATGATGAAGGTCAGATGGTCTATACTTATTACGCAAGTAATCAAGGTAATCCGGTAAAAAGTGCTGTCAACATTGTGAAGCAGTTGTACGAACAGATGCCACCGGAGACTTATATCGCCAATAGTTGTGTAACCGGATATGGTGAGAATATTATTCGTGCTGCGCTGGGCGTAGATCTTGGTGAGATTGAGACCATGGCGCACTTCCAGTCGGCGAAGTATTTCTGCCCGGATGTCGACTTTATCATCGATATCGGCGGACAAGATATGAAGTGCATGAAGATCCGTAATGGTGTTATTGACTCCATTATGCTGAATGAAGCATGTTCATCCGGTTGTGGCTCTTTCATCCAGACATTTGCGGAGAACCTCAATATGGATGCACATACATTCTCATTAGAGGCACTCTCAGCGAAGAACCCGGTTGACCTAGGCACAAGATGCACAGTATTCATGAACTCGAAGGTCAAGCAGGCACAGAAGGAAGGCGCAACGGTGGGCGATATCTCTGCCGGCCTTTCTTATTCTGTTGTTCGTAATGCGCTCTACAAGGTTATCAAGATCAGAGATACCCAGGAACTTGGTAAAAAGATCGTTGTACAAGGTGGTACGTTCTTGAACGATGCAATCCTTCGCTGTTTCGAGTTGATCTCCGGACGTGAAGTCATCCGCCCGAATGTGGCAGGATTGATGGGTGCATTTGGTGCGGCGATCATTGCAAAGAATCGTATTCCGAAGAATCAGAAGGTGTCGGGACTTCTCGGGCTTGAGGATTTGAATCGATTCGACATGACAACAGAGATGACGACTTGCCCGTTGTGTACAAACCATTGTAAGCTTACGATCTCCACATTCTCTAATGGTGAACGTTTTATCTCAGGTAACCGTTGTGAACGTGGCGAAGGTAAGGAGAAGTCCAAGGAGACACTTCCGAACCTGATCAATTACAAGTATACACGTACATTCCGATATAAGCCGTTGGCGAAGGATAAGGCACCAAGAGGAGAGATTGGTATTCCACGTGCGCTTAATATGTATGAGAACTATCCGTTCTGGTTCACTTTGTTGACAGAACTTGGTTTCTCAGTCGTTCTCTCTCCTCGCTCAAATCATGCTCTCTTTGAGAAGGGTATGGATTCTATTCCATCTGAGAGCGTGTGCTATCCGGCGAAGCTTGTACATGGACATATTGAGGCATTGATCGAGAAGGGGATTAAGACCATCTTCTATCCGGATGTGCCGTATGAGCGTGAAGAGAACCCGAATTCCGGTAACCACTTCAATTGCCCGATTGTTGCTTCGTACCCGGAGGTCATTCGTAACAATCTGGAGAATATTCAGGATCAGGGAATCAAGTATCTGAATCCGTTCCTGCCATTGGATAATGATGCGGCACTTGCCGAACAGCTTGTGATTGCTTTTGCCGATTATAACGTGACCAAGGATGAAGCGGTAAAGGCGGTAGCTGCTGGTAACAAAGAGTATGCGGAGTATAAGGCAGATATCCGACGCAAAGGTCAGGAAGTCATTGAAGATCTCGAGCGTACTGGTGGAAAAGGCATTGTGCTTTCCGGACGTCCTTATCACACGGACCCAGAGATCAACCACGGTATTCCGGAGATGATCAATTCTTTGGGCCTTGCTGTATTGAGTGAGGATAGTGTCGCTGTACCTGGTAATCTGGAACGTCCGATCCGTGTCATTGACCAGTGGATGTACCATACACGCCTTTATGAAGCGGCCGCTTATGTTACCACGAATGATAATCTGGAACTTGTTCAGTTGACATCTTTCGGTTGTGGACTCGATGCAGTTACATCCGATCAGGTACAGGAGATTCTTGAAGCGAAAGGCAAGCTCTACACACTGCTCAAGATCGATGAAGTCAGCAATCTTGGCGCAGCACGTATTCGTATGCGTTCGCTGAAAGTTGCGATGGATGAACGTGAAGCGGCACGTGCAGATGGCACTCTGCAGAAGCGCGAGAAGAAGAACTATACAATTACGAGAGTACCTTTTACCGAGGAACATAAGAAACGTCACACGATCTTAGCTCCTCAGATGGCACCGATTCAATTCGAATTTGTGGAGGCGGTCTTCCACAATCACGGCTATAAATTGAAAATTCTGAAAGAAGCTACACAGGCTGATATTGAGTGTGGTCTGCGTTTTGTAAATAACGACGCATGCTTCCCGACGATCATTGTTGTCGGTCAGATGATCAACGCATTGCTGACAGGAGACGTCGACCGCGATAATACGACCGTTCTGGTGACCCAGACAGGTGGTGGATGCCGTGCGACGAACTATGTCGCTTTCCTTCGTAAAGCGCTTCGTGAGGCGGGATTCTCGGATATCCCTGTTATTGCACTTTCCGTTCAGCAGTTCGAGAAGAACCCAGGCTTCAAGGCTACACTACCGTTCATCAACAGTGCGCTTCGGGCAATCTGTTATGGTGATATGTTGCAGACGTTGCTTCTGCGCGTGCGTCCATATGAGAAGGTGAAGGGTTCGGCCAATGCACTCTATCAATTCTGGAATCGTTGCGGAAGATTGTTCTTCAATCCGAAGGAGAAGTATGATGACCTGTCTCCTGAATATATCATGGCGGAGGCATGTAAGGATGCTCCGCTGAGCGATGATGAGAAAACAGAAGTTCAAGAATTGTTGAAATCACTAAATTGTGGGAAAATTGGTCGCCCGTCTTCGTATAAGCGTTTGATTGATGCGACAATCGACACATTCGACAAGTTCCCGATGCTGGATATCCCGAGAAAACCGCGTGTCGGACTTGTTGGTGAGATTCTGGTAAAATTCCAGCCAGATGCGAATAACCACGCTGTAGATGTGGTCGAGCAGGAAGGATGCGAGGCTGTTGTTCCAGGACTTCTGGACTTCTTCCTGTACTGCACGATGGGACCAATCTGGGCAGCAGAGCATCTTGGACGTAGTAAGAAATCTGCATGGCTTAGTGAGCGTGGTGTCAATCTCCTTCAGTCCTACCGTCGTCATATCGTGAAGAAGATGGCACAGACGGGTAAATTCCAGTTGCCTGAGAGCATTCGTCACATGGCGAAGAAAGCGGAGAATGTGCTGTCTTGCGGCAACAATAACGGTGAAGGATGGTTCCTGACCGCCGAGATGATTGAACTGATTGAAAGCGGTGTGCCGAACATTATCTGTGCACAGCCGTTCGCTTGTCTGCCAAACCATGTAACCGGTAAGGGTATGATCAAGGAACTCCGTCGTCAGTATCCGGAATCGAACATTATTCCGATCGATTATGACCCAGGTGCAAGTGAGGCGAACCAGTTGAATCGTATCAAACTGATGGTCAGCACGGCGCATTATCGCGAAAACATGAAGAATCAAGCGAACGAGAAGAACGACGAGAATTGATTGGAGAATAGATTATGTCTGAGAACAAGAGATTGCTTCTTGTAGATGGAAACAGTATCATCAACCGGTCTTACTACGCAACGGCCGGAAGAAACAATCTGACTGCTCCGGATGGCACACCGACTGGTGCGGTGAATGTCTATCTCAATACGCTCTCCAAGTACATGGAAGAGGTCGTTCCGACCCACACCTGTACGCTTTTTGATCTGAAGGCACCGACATTCCGTCATCAAGCCTACGATGGCTATAAAGGTACGCGTAAAGGTATGCCAGATGATCTGGCAGCTCAGATGCCGGTCCTGAAAGAAGTACTGGATGCTATGGGTTTTCCAAGATATGAACAGGCGGGGCTAGAAGCAGATGACCTGATTGGTACCTTGAAGACTATGGCTGTGAAAGAAGGCTTCGACGTCTTTATCCTTAGTGGTGATAAAGATGATTTCCAGTTGATCGATGAACATACAAAAATCGTCATGCCTGTTACCAAAAAAGACGGAAGCAGCACAGATTACTACGATGAAGCACTTTTTACAGAACGATACGGTATACCGTCCTGCGACTTTGTAACAGCCAAAGCACTGATGGGCGACAGTTCCGATAATATCCCAGGAGTACGGGGCATTGGTGAGAAAGGTGCCATGGACCTGGTACGTAAGTACAAGACGCTGGATGGCATTTACGAGCATCTTGAAGAATTGTCTCCGAAACTTCGTGAGAAACTGGAGACGGATAAAGAGATGGCGTATCTTTCGCTCATGCTCTCAAAAATCGTTACTGATGCAGAGCTGAACATTACGCTGGATCTGCTGATATGCAAACCACTGGATATGGAGAAAACCGCTGCCTGCTTCTATAAGTATGGATTCCGTAGCCAACTGAAGAAGTGGAAGGTCGACGAGACTTCGGTTCAGTCTGCGACGATTGAGGTGGAAGAGTCAGAAGAAGAGAAGACATATCCGAAGCTTTCTGGTAAACGCCCTGAAATCCTTCTGAATGTGGATGTTTCATCTGTCACGCATGCGATAGAAACCGCAATCCATGACAAGCAAGTCATAGCTATGGATATGACTTCTGAGCCCACACTGGCACTGGGACTTACCATTGCTGTGGATCAGGTCTATGTGTGGACTGAGACTGAGTCCATCTGTCTGATTCTGGATGCTTTGAAAAAGAATGAATTTGGTGTTTCTTCGGAAAAAGCACCGATCGGTTATCAGATCAAGGATCACTTTAAGGCATGGGCGGAGCCGCTGCCTTTTGATTATGTGTTCGATGTGGAAATTGCAGCCTATGTATTGAATTATATCGAAGGTGCAACCCCATCTTTCGAAATGCTTGTGGAACATTCCTCTAAGAGACCATTCCCGGTACTGGAAGGATATCAGGAACATGCAGAGGATACGAAAGGGAAGAATAACCGACAGCAGGATCTGTTCTCGCTGATTGACGGTATGGGTGAAACAACGGCAAAAACACTGGAGGCAAGTGATTTTACAGACTTTGCCTATCGTCTTTTACTTGTCCGATTGATTTCCTTCTATCAGAAAAATGAGATTGCGAACCAGCATATCGAGCAGTTGATCTATGAGATCGAGATGCCACTGGTGATGGTGCTCGACCGTATGGAGAGAAGAGGCGTACTGGTCGATTGCCAACAGATCGATGAATTGCATAAGGAATTCGATGCGAAGGTCGGTGAACTGGAGCAGGAGATTTATAACGAGGCGGGTGAGGTATTTACCATTCTTTCGCCGAAACAACTAGGAAAAATACTCTTTGAGAAGTTAGGCCTTCCTTCGGGAAAGAAATTGGCCAGTGGCGGATATTCCACGAATTCAGAGGAGTTAGAGAAGATCCGTGACAAGCATCCAATCGTAGACAAGATCCTTGAGTATCGTCAGATTCAGAAACTGGATTCAACGTTTGTTATGGGACTTCGAAAGAGTATTTCTGAGAAGGATGGACGTGTGCATACGACTTTCAGTCAGGCCATGACCAATACCGGAAGATTGTCTTCATCCGAACCGAATCTTCAGAATATCCCGATCCGTACGGACCTGGGATCCTTGATCCGTAAGACTTTTGTGGCAAAGGAAGGCTATGTGCTGATCGATGCGGATTACTCACAGATTGAATTGCGACTTCTTGCCTCCATAGCTCACGATGAAGAAATGATCAGTGCTTTCCGGGAGGGTATCGATATACATAGCAAGACAGCATGTGGTATATTTGGACTTCCGCCGGAAATGATCGATCACGGTATGCGCGCTGCGGCAAAACGAGTTAATTTCAGTATTGTATATGGTATCAGCGATTACGGTCTTTCTCAGGATCTTGGCATCAGCGTCTACGAAGCGCGACGTTACATTGAAGAGTATTATCGCCAGTTCCCGACGATCAAGCCGTGTCTGGATGGATTCAAGCAGGAAGGTAAAGAAAAGGGATATGTGTCCACTTTGTTCGGCCGACGCAGGATCCTGAAGGAACTGACATCTGCAAATTACAATATCCGTAGTTTTGGCGAACGTGCGGCAATGAATACGCCAATCCAGGGTACCGCTGCGGATATCATCAAACTTGCAATGAACAAGGCTTTTTCTGCATTGAAAGAAAAAGGCCTTGATGCGGAACTGATCCTGCAGGTCCACGACGAATTGATCGTGGAGGCGAGGGAAGATGTTGCGGAAGAAGCGGCAAAAGTACTTCAGGAAGCCATGGAGAATGTGGTGCTTCTGGATGTTCCGCTTCTGGCTGAAGCACAGATCGGAAAGACCTGGGCAGAAGCACATTAAGTGATTTTACTGGATAGGGAGAACAAGATGTTTGTTTTAGGGATTACAGGTGGAATTGGAACCGGCAAAAGCACGGTATCCGGATATTTTAGAGACCGAGGCGTGCAGGTGCTGGACGCGGATGAAATTTCTCGACAGGTGACGGATGTCAATGGTGTGGCATTGCCTGAAATTGCTGAACTTCTTGGTAACCGTGCCATCAACGCACGTGGAAGCCTGAACCGCAGTTATGTGGCTTCTCTGGTTTTTACCGAGAAGAAGAAACTGGATCAGTTGTCGGCCATCGTGCATAAGTATGTGCTGTCCACGATTGCAGAAGAAATTGCGAAAGCGGCAGAGAAGAAAGTGAAACTGATTGTCCTGGATGTACCGATTCCGGTAAAACACGGATTTGTAGATGTATGCAATCAAATATGGGTCGTTAGTGCCGACGATGAAATCCGGCTGGACCGTCTTGTGCTTCGTGGACTTGAACGTGACGATGCCAGAAGACGTATGGCCATGCAGATGACCCGTGAAGAATATGAGGAACTGGGTGATGTGATTCTGGTAAATGATGGAACGATTGATGAACTCTATGGGAAAATCGATGAAGCTGTGAAACAAGAGCTGAATGAAAGGGGAATCCGTCTATGACGCCGGGTATCATTCTTTCCTTATGTTTCTTGGGCTTGTCTATTCTTGCGCTGGTGCTGTCAATCGTAGTGGTTAAGAAACGCCCTTTGACATTGTATATGCGTGCCTGTAGTGCCGTCTATATCTCCGGAACTGTGTTGACGCTACTGCTTGCTTTGTTACGAAAAAGCCTGCCCACATTGTTTTTCGTGCTGTGTAATCTTCTTGTGACGACAGTATTCCTGTTTTCAGCCGCACTGCTGATTTGGGCGAATAAGAAATTTGCTGAAGTGGAAACGAATGCTAAAGAGAAAGAAACGGACAAGAAGTAGAAATTTTCTGTTTGTTCATTTTTGAATCATTGATAAAGCATGATATGTTTGCAACAATATTATCAGGAGGTGCAGAAATATGCTTAATCTAGAACTTAAGAATGAAATTATCAACAAATTAGGTCAAGACAAAGAGTTTCTTGCTATGGTTTCTTCTCGCGATATTCCGGGTATTCTTGCTAAGTGTCAAGAAGCTGGAATTGAAGTTACTGAAGGTGATGTTGCAGAATATGTTGTCGGAAGTGACGAATTAAGTGCAGAAGAATTGGATTCTGTTTCCGGTGGTTGCGGAACGGGCCCTTATGGCTGTGGCAAGGCATCATGTCATTCGGATAAAGATCTGTAATGGACAGCTATTCTTTGATTGTTGATATTTTGAAAGAAATGCATTCACACGGATGCATTTCTTTTTACATGGAAAAACAGGAGAAATGTTATGAAGTATCGTCTGTATGAGACATATCGATTAGAGGGCTGGAGAGGTCTTCCTACCGGATTGTATGATTCTGATTCGGGTGAAACCGTTTTTCTTCCATCGGAACAGTATCGACTTCTGTTACATATGGACGGTATGGAAGATATTCATGAGGAGAATTTGAGCGAACGGGAGCGGGAAATAATCAATCATCTGATATCCAGAAAGATTATTCGTTCTTGTGCAGAGGATGATCCGATTTCTCCTTTACAAAAGTATCACTATATCGACCGGACTTATATCGCATATGTGCATTGGGCGATTACCGGCAAATGTAATTATCGATGCAAACACTGCTATATGTATGCGCCTCAAGCTAAGTTCCCGGAAGCCAGCAAGGATGAGTGCAGAAGAATCATACAAAGTTTGCAGGACGCAGGTGTGCGGCATATCGCATTGACAGGGGGCGAACCTCTTGTACGCAGCGATTTCCTGGAACTTATAGATGAAATCATTGCCCATGATATTCAGGTACACTCAATCTATACAAATGGTGCACTGGTTGACGAGTATCTTCTTACTGAACTAGAACGACGGGGACAGAAGCCTCGTTTTCATATCAGTTATGACGGCTGGACCTATCACGATTGGCTTCGAGGTGTACCTGGTGCAAGAGACGCGGCCCTTCAGGCAATTTCGCTTTGTAAGGCACACGGAAATGATGTATATGCGGCAATGTGTGTGCATCGAAAGAATCAACATGAGATATTTGAAACACTACGTTATCTTTCAACATGTGGCGTTTCCAGATTGAGGGTAAAGTTTATGCTCCCGAATGGAATGTGGGCAGACGAACACGCCTCGGAATCGATGAGCATGGAGGAGGCTGTTGAGGCACTGGTTGAGTTTCTGGAAGCTTTCTTTGCTTCGGGTATGCCAGCCAGTGTTGTCGTTGATAATATGTTCCAGTATGACCGAGAACAGAAATTCTGTACGATTCCCTATGCTCGGAACTGCCGTCAGGATGGTTACCTCTGTAAAAAGACTGTGGTGACGCCTTATATCGGGCCAACAGGAAGAGTTCTGCCATGCATGACATTGGGTGGCTGCGATTTTCAGGCGCTTTTCCCGAACGTACTGGAAACGCCTTTGGCAGATATTATGTCTGACTCTCATTATCGTAAGATGACACGCACGAGGAAAAACGAATTTTTCGACATGCATGAAGAATGCCGTGAATGTAGTGAACGGGATGTCTGTACGACAGGCTGCCGTGCATGTGCTACGGATGAGTATCTTGGTTTGGATAAGTGGAACTGTGCATTTCTGAAAGGTGGATACTATCGGAGAATCGATCAGACGATTCGTGATGCGTTAGATAAACATCATCTGAATAGTGAGGTGTTCTATTCATGTTTTATCAAATAACGGAACGGTATCAGCTGGTAGGCTGGAGAAAAATGCCCACCGGTATGCTCGACTTGACGACAAACAAGGTTCTTTTTCTGCCTAGAAATTCTTTCTATCTTATGCTTCATATGAATGGACAGGAAGATATTGATGTAGATAAACTGGATCCGGAACAGCAGGAAATGCTGCAGAACATGTTGCATCGAGGTGCTGTCGAAATGTCGGGAAGTCCATTTCCTGATAGGAATCAGCCTATCTATCAGTATCATGACCATGTGCGAATCGAATCTGTTCATTGGAGTGTTACCGGAAAGTGTAATTATCAATGCCGTCACTGCATGCTGTTCACAACAGATAACCCCATTAAGGATCTGTCGACAGAGGAGTGTCTGAATCTGATTCATCAGTTTGCCGAGTGTGGAATCCGCGAGATTTCGCTGACCGGTGGCGAACCGCTCGTTCGTGATGATTTGTATGAACTGATTCAGGCATGTACAGATAAGAATATTCGAGTTTCTGACATTTATACGAACGGCGCTTTGCTGACAACTGAAGTGATTGAGAAAATACTCAGTATAGGTCAACGTCCTGATTTCCAAATCAGTTACGATGGCGTGGGTTGGCACGACTGGGTGCGTGGTGTCGAAGGTGCGCAGGATTGTGCAGAAGAAGCAATTCGAACCGCGCATGCTTATGGATTGCGTATCACGGCTGCCATGTGTCTGTTTCAAGATAACGTCCCGATGATTCGTGAGACTGTCCTTCGCCTTGCTTCACTTGGTGTGGAGCGAATCAAGATTTCTCCTATGCTTGCTAAGGGTGCATGGTGTGAACACTATTCGGAAAAAACACTCACTCATCAGGCGTTTTTGGATACAGTACTTGAATATATCCCGAACTTTCTTAAGGAGGGAAAACCTTGTTCGATTGATATGGGCGGATATTTCAATTATTCAAAAGAGAAGGACTTCTTTACAACAAGACTTGCCAAAAATCCATCGTCACCGATTCCGCTTCATCCTTGCCCTTCCGCGGCTTCTGTTCTGTATATCAGTGCAACAGGAACAGTTCTGCCTTGTATGGAGTTTGTGGGGGTGCCTGAATACGAGTCTTTCCCGAATATTCGGAACATGTTGTTGGCCGATGTGTTGAAGGATTCAATCTGGCTTCAGACTACACAGATTACCATGGACGATGTATATGCGAATAATTCACAATGTCAACAGTGTTCAGAAAGGGGAATACATTGCGGGATTAATTGTCGTGCACATGCAGAGCCAGGATTCTGTGGGCTCGACAATGATACCTGCCTGTTTTTAAGAAATGGCTGGTATAAACAGGTACAGTCCGCCGTAGAAAAAGCGGGTGGTACCTTTACACTGATGTGAAATGTAAGGGATCAGACGTTGAAACGGAAGAGTACGACGTCGCCATCCTTCATGACATATTCCTTGCCTTCGGAACGGACAAGTCCTTTTTCCTTCGCGGTGGCATAGGTGCCACATGCCATCAGGTCATCAAATGCAACGATTTCTGCACGAATGAATCCACGCTCGAAATCGGAGTGAATCTTTCCTGCTGCCTGAGGTGCTTTGGTTCCGTTCTTGATGGTCCAAGCGCGTACTTCCTGTGGTCCGCCTGTCAGATAGGAAATGAGACCGAGAAGCTTATAACTTGCCTGGATCATCTTATCCAGACCAGATTGTGAAAGTCCAAGCTCTTCGAGGAACATGGCTTTCTCCTCCGGATCAAGCATAGCAATTTCTTCTTCAATCTTGGCGGAAATGACGACGCATTCCTCGTTGGAGATGGAAGCAATCTCTTGTACTGTCTTTACATATTCGATTTCAGGATTGGAAATATCGCTTTCAGCAATATTGGCTACATACAGAACCGGCTTCAGAGAGAGAAGCGCGAGGTCTTTGACATACTCCATCTCTTCGTCATCAAAGGTGAGTGAGCGTGCCGGTTTCTCTTGCTCAAGTGTCGCAGCGATTCTCTCGTAGCAATCCAGTTCAGCCTGGAATTTCTTGTCGCCGCCTTTGAGCATCTTTCTGACCTTATCGAGACGACGCTCCATATATTCCATATCGGACAGGATCAATTCCAGTTCAATGGTTTCGATGTCACGCTTCGGGTTGGCGCCTCCATCGACATGTACGACGTTTGAGTCGTCAAAACAGCGTACTACATGGACAATTGCATCCACTTCACGGATATTTGCAAGGAACTTATTGCCAAGACCTTCACCTTTGCTGGCGCCACGTACAAGACCAGCAATATCAACAAATTCAATTACTGCTGGCGTGTATTTCTCTGGATTGTACATTTCAGCGAGTTTGTCGAGACGGGAATCCGGAACAGATACAACACCGACATTCGGTTCGATGGTACAGAAGGGATAGTTTGCAGATTCGGCCCCTGCTTTGGTAATCGCGTTGAAAAGTGTGCTTTTGCCGACGTTCGGCAGACCAACAATACCCAGTTTCATGTGAAAAAACCTCAATTCTCAAATAATAGCTTATCTACTAACAAGCCAATATTATAGCACAATTCGAGCTTTTGTCGTCTTTTGTCGAAAAAATCTTGAGATTGAAAAGAAGGAAAAGAGTAGAATGACGCCAATCCTCGCAAAGAAGGTGATTAGTTGAGCAAAATCGTGTCACATAATGCAAAAGTGAGAACACTATATCTATCTGGACTTGAAGGGCAAGTGGCTGAGGTGGAAGCGTCCATTTTTCAAGGATTGCCAAGTTTCGAAGTCGTCGGACTTGGTGATTCTTCGATTCGTGAGGCCAAAGAACGTGTGCGTGCAAGTATTCGCTCTTGTGGATTTGAGTTTCCGAAACAGCGTCTTCTCGTGAACATATCTCCTGCATATCTTCACAAGTCTGGTTCTTCGTTTGACCTTGCGATTGCTATGGCAATCCTTCTTGCATCAGGTCAGGTAGATAGTGGAGATTCGGAACTCACTATCTATGGGGAACTCTCGTTAACGGGACAGGTTCGAGCTGTGCCGGGAAGCCTGTCAAGAATGCTTTGTCTTGGCGATTCGTGGCAAGGATTATGTATCGTACCTTCTGCAGATGAAGAAGCGGCTAACCTGCTTGGCGTTTCTGTACAGGGCGTGGAGAATCTTTTGGAAGCGATTGAAGTGGTTCGGGGTGGACGTAAATCGAGAAATAATAAGAAAGCTGTCATTCAACCAGAACCGCTTCCTATTCCTTCAGAAGATATCGCCACGCTACGTGGTCAGCCCACTGCTGCACGTGCGTTAATACTTGCTGCTTCAGGGTTCCACAATGTCCTTCTCGTTGGTTCTCCAGGAACCGGCAAGTCTCTTTCTGCCAGAATTCTTCAGGGCCTTCTTCCACCACTGCAACTTGAGGAGAAAATCGAATTGCTCCGTGTGGAAAGTGCACTTTCTGTTCTTTCAGAAGAGGATATCCGTTCTAGAGCACGTCCATTCCGTTCTGTTCACCATCACTGTACGCCTTCTGCAATGGTCGGTGGAGGTAGATCTGCACAGCCTGGTGAGATCTCGAGAGCACTTCATGGTGTGCTTTTCCTGGATGAATTGCCTGAATTCTCACCACATGTACTGGATCTGCTTCGTGTTCCGATTGAAACAGGTCAGATTACTATCTCACGATTAAATGGAAATCAGACATTTCCTGCTCAATTTATGCTGGTAGGTGCCATGAATCCATGCCGATGTGGTAAATGGCTTGAGTCTCCTAGTGCATGTACATGCACTTCTTCAATGATTTCTAGCTATCAGGGAAGAATAAGTGGAGCTTTATTGGATCGGATGGACATCTATTGTACCCTGGGACATATTTCTGAGTCGTCATTACTTGAGACGATGCGAAGTGAATGTGAAATGGAAAGTATGAAGTGGCGCAATCGCATCTATGATTTGTGGCAAATTCAGTATGAACGATGTGATGAAGCTGGCATTCCACGATGTAGAAATGGTGAATGTAGAGCAAATGGCTTGGGTGAGGTATTCCGAATTGGTAATAAAGAGATGGAATACGCTGCAATGGCAGCGCATCAACTAAAACTTTCGGTACGAGGATTACAGAGGATGATCCGACTATCCCGTACGATAGCGGACCTAGATGAAAGCAGAGATGTGAAGACTGAACACATTGTGGAGGCGATGTCTTTTCGACTTCCTCAATGGACTGAACGAAGAGGAGGAAAGAGCAATGAATGATAAACTGCGTGCAGATCTGTTTTGTACGATGCTGATGGCTGGTAAAGTTTTCACTTCAAGCCAAATCCGAAAACTGATGACAGATACGGAAACTACTTCGCTGATTACCTTTCATAATAACATATCTGAATTTATGATAGAGGAGAACCTATCTTTACACCAGAAAGAGAACTGGAAGAAACTGCAAGAAAGCCAGGTCTATCAACGTTTTGAAGAATATGTAACCTATGTCGAAGCGCGAGGGATTGGGGCATTCGATTGGTACGATGAAGTCTATCCTGAATATATGAAACAACTTCCCAATATGCCGTTAGTTCTCTATTATAAAGGAGATTTGTCATTAATGCAGGCGGATCACACTCGAGTTGCGATTGTCGGAACAAGAAACCCATCTTTCTATGGGAGAAAGGTTACCAGAGAGTTTTCAAAGAAATTGAGCCTTCATGAAGTAGTCATTGTCAGTGGATTAGCAAAAGGAATCGACACCGTAGCACATACTTCTTGTTTAGAAACTGGCGGAAAGACGATTGCTGTGATGCCATGTGGGCTAGATCAGATATATCCGGATGAGAATCGAGAACTTGCTGTACAGATTTCAAAATCCGGTCTGCTACTGTCTGAACTTGCACCGGGCCAGAAGACTGTGCGGCAGTACTTCCCGGCACGAAACCGTATCTTATCGGCACTTTCTGACTGCGTACTGATTACCGAAGCTGGAAAGAATAGTGGTACGCTTCACACTTCGAATTTTGCTGCCGCACAGGGAAGAGAAGTATTTGTAATACCGAATACTGTATATTCTGAAACATCCGAAGGAAATTTGCTACTTCTAAAGGATGGGGCAACGATTGCGACTGAGCCGGAGGACATCCTCGCATATCTTGCACATGTTGTATTTTTTCGTGAATTAGATGAAATCAAGGAAACCTATCAACAGAAGAAGTTAGAGAAGAAAATCAAGGAAGACCCGGAAACCCTCACAGAGATGGAGATTCGCAAAATCCTTCTGGATATCCTTGGTAGTAGTGAGCTGTCTTGCGACGATATAGTAAAAGAAAGTGGAATCCCTTTCCAGAAGGTTGCAATGGTGCTCGGGAAAATGGAATTGGAAGGTCAAATTGTTCAGGAACGTTCAAAATATGTTTTGACAATTCGTTATTAATGAATTATATATAAATAATGTTAGAGTATTCACTTTCTATGGAGACGAAAAATGAGCAAGAATTTGGTGATAGTAGAGTCCCCGGCTAAGGCTAAGACAATTGGACGATATCTTGGAAAAGACTTTAAGATTACGGCATCGGTTGGTCATATTCGCGATTTGCCTTCTTCCACAATGGGTGTTGACGTGAAGCATGATTTCCGTCCGACATATATAAATATGCGCGGTAAAGAGAAGGTTATCCGTGAACTAAAAGAGTACGCAGCTGCTGCAGAACGTGTATATATCGCAACGGACCCTGACCGCGAAGGAGAAGCGATAGCTTGGCATATTGCAAAAGTGTTGAATATTGATTTGGAGGATGATTGCCGAATCTCCTTTAATGAGATTACAGAGAAAGCCGTTCAGACTGCAATTACTGCACCAAGGAAGATTGATATTGATTTGGTAAATGCACAGCAGGCTAGAAGAATTCTAGATCGTCTGGTTGGATACGAATTAAGTCCACTTCTTTGGACCAAAGTTCGTAAGGGATTGTCAGCTGGTCGTGTACAGTCTGTTGCGACGAAATTGGTCGTAGACCGTGAGAAGGAAATCGATGCATTTGTACCGGAGGAGTATTGGAATGTAAATATTGAACTTACTCCTGAGACAACACGTTTCCCATTCCGGGCAAGATATCATGGACAGATTAATCAAGGCAAGATAGAGAAAGTCAAGCTTTCGAATCAGGCGGAGACAGACTTGTTGTTGTCTAGTATCAACGGCCAGCCTTATTATGTTGAGTCAGTCAAGAAAGGGAAGAAACTTCGTCAACCATTTGCACCGTTTACTACAAGCACATTGCAACAGGAAGCTTCTCGCAGAATTGGTTTTACATCGAGAAAAACAATGAGTGTTGCACAGCAATTGTATGAAGGTGTTGAGATTAGTGGACAGGGACAGGTTGCTCTGGTTTCATATATTCGTACGGATTCTGTTCGTGTTTCTACAGAGGCTCTTGCTGCTGCAAGAGAATTGATTCTGAATCGTTATGGGGCACAGTATCTTCCTAAGTCTCCAAGAAAGTATTCGAATAAGAATTCGGCGCAGGATGCGCATGAAGCAATTCGTCCCGCCCATTTTGAACTTAGTCCTGAATCTATTCGTGGCTCTCTTTCAAATGATCAATACAGACTTTATAAGTTAATCTGGGACAGATTCCTATCTTCTCAAATGGCATCTGCAGAAGTGGATACCGTTTCACTAGATATTCGTTGTGTGGATTCGATTTTTCGCACACAAGGTGAGACGGTGAAATTCCCTGGGTTTCTTGCTGCTTATGAGGATGTTAATGAAGATCTCGGTGATGAGGATAAGAATGATAAAGCTAAACTTCCTGAATTGCAAGATGGTCAGAGCCTGAAACTACTTGATCTAAAGTCTGAACAGAAGTTTACTTTGCCACCGGCCCGTTATACTGAAGCTACACTGATTAAGACATTGGAAGAAAAGGGGATTGGTCGTCCATCAACGTATGCACCAACCATTTCTACGATTCTTGAGAGAAATTATATTGATAAGGAAGGCAAAGCAATTCATCCGACTGAACTTGGCCGAGTGGTCACCGCTTTGTTAGCAGAGAACTTTACGGAAATTGTTGATGTTTCTTTTACAGCTGATATGGAATCCAGACTGGATGAGATCGAAATCGGTAAGAAGGACTGGGTGAAAGTTCTCTCTGAATTCTACCCATCTTTCCACGAGTTAATCGTTAAAGCTGGTTCTTCTATCTCCAAAATAAAGATGGAAGAGAAGAAGACTGGCGAGCTCTGCCCTGACTGTGGTGCTGAACTAATTGTGAAAGAGGGAAGATTCGGTCAGTTTATCGCATGCTCAAAGTTCCCTGCGTGCAAGTATACTCGTAATATCGAGATTACAGTAAAGGGATCTTGTCCAATTTGTGGATCTGGCTTGGTATCTCATCGATCCAATAAATATAAGGGCAGAACATTCTATACTTGTGATAAGAAAGGTAGTTCTCCTAATTGTGAGTTCATAAGCTGGTATTTGCCTGTTGAAGGCCAGAAATGTGATACTTGCGGAAGTTACATGATTTGGAAGCGTTTCCGTGGACGTGCATATCCGAAGTGTGCAAATCCGGATTGTCCGAAGAATGCAACAAAAAAGAGTGCTGGCGCGTCTGATACTAATGGAGAAGAAAAAGAAGAGAAAAAGACGACGCGAAAAAAAACGTCACCTAAACAGAAGAAAGAGGATTAATGCACATGTCTCAACCTGAAATTGTGATTATCGGAGCCGGGCTTGCCGGTTCGGAAGCGGCATATCAGGCAGCTCGACTAGGCGTCAAAGTTAAACTGTTTGAGATGAAGCCTATTCGCAAAAGCCCAGCACATCACACAAATCAGTTTGCTGAACTTGTTTGCAGTAATTCACTTCGTTCTAATCAACTAGAGAATGGTGTCGGTTTACTTAAGGAAGAACTTCGAATATTAGGTTCGCTCATTATGGAATCTGCTGATCGCAGTCAGGTTCCTGCGGGTGGTGCACTAGCTGTGGATCGGGAAGAATTCTCAGGATTTATTACTGAGAAGATTACGAATCATCCGAATATAGAAATTATTTATGACGAGATTCATCAGATTCCAGATGATCAGATTGTCGTAGTTGCGACTGGTCCGCTGACAGACGGTGATTTGTATGATGATATCATGAATCGGATTGGTCACCAAGATTTACATTTCTTCGATGCAGCAGCACCAATCGTAATGGAATCGAGTATAGATCGATCTGTTTGTTTTGCAATGTCCCGATATGGTAAAGGCGGCGATGACTATTTGAATTGCCCGATGAACGAGGAGGAGTATCGTCGTTTCTATGAAGCCTTGGTTGAGGCTGAACTTGCAGATGTAAAGGGCTTTGATAAAGAGACTGTGTTCGAAGGCTGTATGCCGATTGAAACGATGGCCAAACGTGGCTATGACACAATGAGATTTGGTCCTTTGAAACCAGTTGGATTAATCGATCCGCGTACAGGTAAAGAGCCTTATGCTTGTGTTCAACTGAGACAGGATGACCGGATGGCTTCTATATACAATATTGTTGGCTTTCAAACTCGTCTGAAACATCCTGAACAGAAGCGAGTGTTCAGCCTGATACCAGGTCTTGAGCATGCAGAATTTTCAAGACTTGGTGTGATGCATAGAAATACCTATATAGAATCTCCGAAACTGCTTAATTCGCAGTATCAGATGAGACAATCTACCAATATCTATTTTGCGGGCCAGATAACAGGTGTAGAGGGTTATGTTGAGTCTACTGCTTCAGGATACTTGGCAGGTTATTTTGCCGCATTACAGGCGCTGGGGAAGGAAAGTCCTGTTGAATTTACTGCCAATTCTATGATAGGGGCCATGGCTTGTTACATTTCAGACCCTGCAGTGAAGAATTTTGTTCCGATGAATGCGAATTTTGGGCTGATTGCACCACTTGGGTATCGTGTAAAAGGAAAGAAGAAAGAGAAGTATCTAGCCTACGCTGAACGTGCGCTAGAAGAAGTTGGTATAAATAATGGGAAAATGGAGAAGTTAAGAGGATGAGTAACAATCGAAACAAAACTGAGAATTGGCAGAAGGGTTTTGCACAGAAAGGTTTCTTGAGATCGTTTTCTCATAACTGGTCTCGAGTTCTTGCCAGTAACGTTCTGCTTCTAGGTACTAATCTTATCTTTACAATTCTCGGCTTTCTGGTAGCTGTACCAATATCTTCAATGATTTCTTCTGTGTTCACCATGGACGGTTTGAAGGAATTTCTGATAGATAACAATCTAGTGGCGGCTGCGTCTGTCACAGAAGAAATGCTGAACACTTTTTACTTTATGATGATGTTTATGTTTGCGTTCCTGCTCAGTGGATTAATGCTTTTCGTTAATGGACCATTCTATTCCGCAGTTTCCTATTATTTTAAGAATCTCCTGATAGGTGATGCCAATTTCAAAAGCGATTTCAAGAGTGGATTGAAAGATAACTGGAAGAAATCATTGGGGGCTAGTTTCATCTCTGTTCTATTTTCAACCGTGGTTTTATTCAATATAGGATATTACCAGCAACTAGGTTCCGGTATAGCTTATACTATTGCGAAATGCTTCTTCCTTACAGTATTAGTGTTCTGGTCTGCGATGCAGATTTATGTATATCCGTTAATTGCGTGTGTAGAACTTCGTTTCCGAGATGTATATCGAAATGCAGCTGCGATGGTGCTGAAGAACCCATTTTCAAGCTTTGGAGTTGTTCTCCTTGAAGCTGTTTTGTTTGGTGTTATGCCATCTGTGCTCGTTCTTGCTTTTTCATCAAAGGGATATGCCGTCACTACGCTTATGTATTTGATCTTCTCTTATAGTTTTATATGTTTCATCGCTGTGTATCTGACATGGAAAGCAATACAGAAAATCATTGAGCCGGATGTGTAAGTATGAGGCGTCAGATGCCCTTGAGATGTACATTATACAAATAATAAGTTATTATTATTAATATTCTAATGTGAGGTAAGTGCGTTATGATTCAATGTGTACGTGGTCACTTTTATGATGAAAGTCGTTATCAGTCCTGCCCATATTGCGTTCAAGTAATGAATGGGCCAAAGTCTGTTAATCCCCCCATTCAGCCGATGAATATGGAGATTCCAAAACCTTCTTGTGGCAAAACGGTTGCAATCGAAGGTGTGGAAATGGAACCACAAGTACGCAAGACGGTTGCAATTGAAAACTTTGATGTAGATGCTTCGCCGGTACATAAGACAGTCGCAATTGATGAAAATGTTTTCGAAGCACCATCAGTTGAAACGCCAGTTGTGCCTGTTGTCCCAGTGGTCGCTCCGCAAGTTACAGTACCACAGGTTTCTGTGCCACAGGTTTCTGTACCTCAGGTTGCAGTACCGCAAGTAGAGGTAGTACAAGTTCCGACCCAGCAACAGGAAGCATCCAAGCTCCAACAAGATGTTCAGCCGGAAAATATGGTGAGCTCAGAACGCCCGTATGCAGTGACTGGGCTCGGCGTATCCGATAATCCTACGCCACTTGCTCAGAATGATGATTTCTATCAGCCATCTGATCGTCCATATGCGGTGACCGGTCTTGGTGTTAAGGAGAATCCTACACCTATACCAGTTGAAACAGGTGCTACATTTCCAGTTCCTTCTGCTGAGGACGGTTCAGCAACGGCAGGTCAACCAATCCAGCCTGAAGCGGCTGCATTTGCGGCATTTGGATTTCCAGGAGGACCTATGCCAGGAATGATGCCAGGTGCACCGATGCCGATGCCAGGTGCACCGGTGCCGTTGCCAGGCGCACCGATGCCGATGCCAGGCGCACCGGTGCCGATGCCAGGCGCACCGATGCCGATTGAAAGCGAACAGGTTTCTGTTGGGCCAGAGTCAATAGTAGAATCTGTTTCAGAGAAGGTTGACGATTTACGTGAAGTTGAATCATCTTCTGTAGAGGTAGTGACACCTGTTACAGAAGAAGCACCTGTTGTAGAAGAAGCGCCAGTTGTTGTCCCAGAGGTTACACCGTTTGAGACATCTGTTCCAGAGAAACCGGTGGATCCCAATGCAACGGTTGCAATGGTTGAAGCTGACATGGATTACATTCCCCGTGTTCATGCTAGAGCTTTCTTAGTTTGTACGGAAGGTCCAATGACGGGAGCAAGCTTTGTATTCCAAGAGAATTCGGCAATCATCGGCCGACAGAAGAATTATGAAATTTCTCTATTCCGTGATGTGTCTGTCTCACGTGATCCACATGCCGTAGTTAAGTATTACGAAGATTCGGTACGATATACAGTTTTATGTGGGGATGATCAAAAGAAAGTATCGGTTAATGGACAATACATCAATGGTGAGACAGAACTTAAGTTATATGACGTGATTGGAATCGGTCAGACTCGTTTACTGTTTATCCCAGTCTGCAGTAATAAGTTTTCGTGGTGAAGATGTTGTTGAGTATTGGGTCTTTTTTTACTCATATGTACGTACGGATGCGCTGGGTTTGCTTAGCGTTCTTGGTACTTATGCTCTTCATTCTTTTGTTTGATTTGCTATTTGTCCATAAAAGAAGAAAAGATAAGGTAGAAGCAAATAAGGAAGATTTTAAGGAGAAGAGTTGCCTTTCAAATGGGCGATTTCAAATTGAAATCGGTAATTGTCAGGGAATTGGTGAAAGAGAAGAGCAACAGGACGCTTTCGGATTTTCGCCCAGCAAGTTCTGGAAAGATAAAGGTTTCCTAGCTGTGCTGTGCGATGGAATGGGCGGTCTGGATTCGGGAGCATCGATTTCAAATAAACTGGTTAGTGATATTATTTCTGATTTTCCATATTCGTTTGATGATTTGAAAGATGGTTGGATTCTCAATTCCCTTTCAAAAGAAATCTTCGATTCATATCGTGGAAGAGGCGGTACGACAGTAGTAATCGCCTATGTCAGGGATGATCAGATGTGGTTTGCTTCTGTTGGTGACAGCGATTTGTTTCTTTATCGCGACGGTCGAATCTATTCGATGAATGAACGACAAGAGTACGGAAATACGCTTCTGATGCGTGTGGCGGATGGCGCGTTGTCAATTCAACAGGCTCTCGATAATCGAGACGCACCAGCACTGACCGAGTTTATGGGAGCTGAAAAAGTCAATGTTGATTATTCTGTTACGCTTTGGAAAGTACATGAACACGATGTTTATCTACTTTGTTCTGATGGGGTGAGTGACACACTATCTTTTGATGAGATAAAAGAAGCGATGAGCCATGACCCAGTTACTTGTACAGAACTTATTGAGAAGTGTATTATGAAGAAGAACAAACGTTATCAGGATAACTACACGGCCATTGCATTTGCCGTGAATGAAATAGGAGGAATTGAAGAATGAAGTGGTTGAGAAGAATTGTGATGCTTCTGCTGGTAGTTGCGATTGGGGTTTCTGGCGTACTTGCTTGCATGAATATCAAACCTTGGAAAGATGCTCAGAAAGAGTATGATGCGATTGAAGGAGAAACATTTGATGCTAGTTCAATCGAATCGGACAAGTATAAGACAAAACTTACAACGACAGAGAATCAGAAGTCGGTTGCATTTGTTTATTCTCTGGCTCCAGATGGAAGTGGTTATGCTTGGGGAACATGTTATGCCATTGGTGAGTATGGCGAGAAGGTTCAGTATTTCGTCACAAACGGACATGTTGTAGAGTATTACCTAAACAATAATTTCGATTTGAATGTTATTTTTGATGATGACATTTCAATCGCTCCGGAAGTCGTGTTCTATGAGCATGATGTGAATTTGGATATGGCTATTTTGAAATTGCCTGAACCAGTAGACTACCGTGAAGCTGTTCTAATTCGTGATTCTTCTACAGTTGAAGTAAATGAGAAGTGTACTGCAATTGGTTACCCGGATAAGGCTGCTAAACTTGACGCTGATTTCCGTGGAGGAATTAAGAATCAGAATGTAAACAGTGGTGTTATCTCAAAACTCGATTTATCATTGCAGGGCGTAAACTACAAGGTGTTTCAACATGATGCATGGATCACTCATGGTAATTCTGGCGGACCATTATTCGATGAAAACGGTTTCTTCATTGGTATGAACACTTCTGGTAATGAGAATTCGGAGAATGTCAATTTTGCAATTGTATCCAATGAGATTACAAGTGTGCTTGATAGTGAGGGAATTTCTTATACAACAAGTAAAGCGTACTTGAAGGATATTGAGAAGAAAGCGGATAAGCAGACCAAGAAGCTTGAAGAGGCTTTCGATGAGGAACATGAGGAAGCACTTGATGATGCAATGACGGAAGTTACAGAGAAGCGTAACAAAGTGCTTATCTTCGGTGCAATTGCTGTTATATGTATTGTTGCACTGCTGATTGTTTTCATTCTTGGCAACAAGAAAGTGGTTGTGATGGGTGAACAAGACGATGGAAAGAAGAGTTATCTTATTTGCGTTGCAGGCGTTTTTGCTGGTCAGAGTTTCGAGATTACTGGCCATACCATGACAATCGGACGTGATCAACATACATGCACGTTTGTGTTCCCAGAAGACACACCTGGAATTAGTTCGAATCATTGTTCAGTTTACTTTGATAGCAGAACGAAGTCTTTTGTTCTGACTGATAATGGTTCAACTTATGGCACATATCTTAGCGATGGAAGAAAACTGACCAAGGGTGTTCCAGAGACGATCATTTCTGGATCAACATTCTCACTCGCTGATAAGACAAATGTATTTAAAGTAGACAGAATGTAAGATGAAATATTACACGTACACCAATGTTGGAGGGCATGGCCCAAACTGTGATTGTGCTAAAGTTGTGGAACAAGATGATCAGATTCTGATGGTCTTATGCGACGGGCTGAATGGTCTTCCGTGCGGCGATGAAGCGGCTCAAATCATAGCTGATACAGCGATGGAGGTCTTCCTTACTGGGGAGACCCCATCTTCAGTGTGTGTAACAGCAAATGCGAAGTTCAGAGAGATGCAGATGAATAATGTGCAACTTCGACGTGCGGGATCGACAATCTGTGTGGTACGAATCAAGAATGGTCATTGTAACTGGGCTAATGTTGGTGATTCGCACATTTACCATTTCTCTAAGAATGAGTTAGCTCATCATTCTGTAGATGATACGCGTACATATATGTCTTTTGAGCGTGGTGAAATTGAATATGAAGCAATTCGCGAACAAGAGGAACGAACCGGTTTAATGGTTTGTGTAGGGCAGAACGAGTCAATCACACCGCATGAAGAAGAGTTTGATTTGCAAGAGGGTGATGCGATATTGGTCTGTTCAGACGGCTTCTGGGAGTATGTGTATGAGACAGAGATGTTAATCGATATGCATAAGTCTATAAATCCAGAAGAATGGGCACGTACGATGCTACTTCGTGCAGTACAGAGAAGTCACTTAAAAGGGGACAATCTGACGCTGATTACTTATATGGAAATGGCGGTTTGAAGGAATGGACACAAACAGAGTTTGTTTTAGTTGTTTTAGTGAGCATGATGGGAATGGACCATGTCCGAATTGCGGCTTCGATCTTTCGAAAGTGAAGCATCCTTATATTGCACTTCCTATCGGCACTATTCTAAACGGTCGTTATCTTACTGGTCGTGTACTTGGTGTAGGTGGCTTTGGTGTGACCTATGTAGCCTTCGACATGACGTTGGAGATCTGCGTTGCTGTGAAGGAATTCCTGCCATCTGGTCTGGCATTCCGTGAAGATGATCACTATACCATGACGGTCAAAGCGCCTGAAGATCAAGAGAAGTTTGATGTGGGGGTAAGTAAGTTTCTTGAAGAAGCTCGTTTGCTTGCCAAATTACATGATGTGCCGAATATTGTGACTGTTCATGACTATTTCCGAGAGAACAACACGGCATACTTTGTCATGGAGTACATTGAAGGTGTTGACCTGATGAAGTATACGCAGATGCATGGTGGCAAACTCTCTTTTGATGAGGCATTGCGCCTGGTTCTGCCTATTATTGATTCTTTGGCTCATGTACATGCTCACAATCTTCTTCATAGAGATATCAGCCCAGATAATATCGTGGTAATGAAGAATGGTTCAACCAGACTTCTGGATTTTGGTGCTGCGAGATTAGCCGTTGATTCAACAAAGAGTAAATCGATTATTCTGAAACATGGTTTTGCACCGGAGGAACAATACCGTAAACGCGGTAACCAAGGACCGTGGTCTGATGAATATGCTTTGGCTGCGACGATGTACTTGATCATCACTGGCGAAATGCCACCGGATGCATTTGAACGCGTTCATGAAGATACATTAAAATCCCCAATTGAATTGGGCATTGAGATGCCACAGTATGCAAACGATGCATTAATGAAGGCAATGGCGGTTAAGGCTTCGGAACGATTCCCAGACATGTCTTCATTTTCTGTAGCCATAACTGGACATTCTGTGGATGAAATTGTACCGATTGCGACACCTACATCTGTGCTTCAAGGAAGTGAACAGGATGAATTGATGGTTCAGGGAACCACTGTTAATATTGAAACTGAAGAGATTCCAGCGCAGAATATTACTTCACAAACGAATGCCGGTCCTGACCAGAGTCCGTCAGAAGAGGAGAATGAGCGGGTGCTGTCTCCATCTGTATTGAATCCTTCTGAAGTTCCATCTGTTTCCAATCCGAGCGATGAGCCGGTTCCTGTTGCTGTTCCCAAAGTGGAGAAGAAGAGTATATGGAAACGTCCATTAACGTATATTCTAGCAGGTATTATTGTTTTGGCGGCGATTGCTGTTCCAACAAGTATTTATATCTCAAAGAATTACACTTGGGGTGAGCCCGAGAAGACGACGCGAACGAAGCGTACCAAGAAAACATCCGAGACTGAACCTGTGATCATGTATCCTGATCCATCTATGAGGGAAGAAAATGGTGAAATCGTTTATGTAGATGATGAGCGCCAGATCTCAATGCAAGTTCCTGCCGACTATCAGTTTGAAAACAACGAAGGTCATTACAAGTTCGCAAAGGAAAATGGTTCGGTTGTAGTGTATTTGGATCAAATGATGTATTGTAACGATATGCGTGTAATGTCCCTATTGGATTTTGTTGCACAGGACAATGAGATCATACAAGAATATTTGACCGAGAAGTTCGGGGAGGGCGATGACGCATATAGTTATGATGCATTTGACATCCTTCTTTACAACAAACGATGTGCGCTTCGGTACTATATCAATTGCGCTTCAAGCAATAGAAGTATTCTACTGGATGTGTGTGAATCGGTGGAAGAGAATTGCGTATACATCGTTTGTGGTTGCGTAGAAGATCTAAGCGAATCCGGAACCGAAATGGATGAGATATATCACATTTGTGAGTCGTTGCAAGAAGATTCTACCGCAACAAGTGACTTCAATTTCTACACGTCGGACAGCCCCAATAATATCAATTTCATTTACAGAGCATCAGATGTTGAAAGTATTGACGAAAAGACTTTCATGGATGGCTTCTATAGTCTCGAGATTAAGCTTTCCGACATGTATAGTAGCAATAGTAAGTTATATGTCATCAATCTTGGATTTTGTGATTCCGCAATGGAGGCTTGTCAAGCGGTTGAACAGAATATCGGAACGGTGTACAAAGTAGGTGGCTATCAGTCAGTTACACCATTAGCTCGTAACGATATCGAGACACGTGTTCGAAATTATACGTTGTCATTGCGCGACGATTCGAATGTGACATTAGATAGTACAGTTTGTATCTTGAATATGCGAGGAGAGTACTTTGCCGTTGTAGCAACCTGCGATTCAGATATGGATATTGAGAAACTTACTTTGGAATTTACCATGATTGTTAAATCATTCTGGCAGACTTAATTGCAAAAGATTCTCATTCGTTCAAATATGAAGTGATAAACGGGCGCTGGCTTCGTCTTCGGACGAAGCCAGTGCTTATTTATGATAATATCTTGCGTAGAATTCATCTCTAAAGTCTAGTAGACGATCTTCAGAGATTGCCGTGCGAACTTCTTCCATGAGATGGAGCAAGAAGTGGATATTATGCCAAGAACATAGACGCAAGCCAAACATCTCGCCTGCTTTAAGAAGATGACGAATATAAGCTCGACTATAATTCTGACATGCATAACAGGTGCATCCATCTTCAATTGGACGGAAATCTTCAGCACTCTTCGCATCGCGGACGATCAAACGCCCGTCATGCGTCATTACTGTTCCATTTCGACCAATGCGGGTAGGGAGGACACAGTCAAACATATCAATACCACGAATCGCGCCTTCGATGAGATAATCAGGTGTTCCTACGCCCATCAGGTAACGAGGCTTGTCTTCCGGCATAAGCGGAACAGTCTCTTCTAACATCTCATACATGAGATTAGCAGGTTCACCGACAGAGAGACCGCCGATGGCGTAACCCGGAAGATCGAAAGAAGTGATTTCTTTGGCACTCTGCTTTCTTAAGTCCGCATAGCAGGAACCTTGGATGATACCGAACAGCGCCTGATTCTCAGGATTCTGATGTGCGTTGATACATCGGTCAAGCCAACGTGTTGTTCTTTCCAGGGACTTCTTCGCATAGTTGTGCTCACTCGGCCAAGGACAACACTCGTCAAAGGCCATGATAATGTCAGAACCTAAGTCATTCTGAATCTGCATGGAAAGCTCTGGTGTCAATAAATGAGAAGAACCGTCGATATGGGATTTGAAACGAACCCCTTCTTCAGTGATGTCTTTCGGACGAGCAAGAGAGAAGACTTGGAATCCGCCGCTATCCGTCAGAATGGAGTGTTTCCAATTCATGAATTTGTGAAGTCCGCCAGCTTTCCTGACAATCTCATTGCCTGGACGCATCCAGAGATGGTACGTGTTCGAAAGTATGATTCGTGCCCCCATGCTCTCTACTTCATCCGGCGACATTCCTTTGATTGTAGCCTGCGTACCGACCGGCATGAAAACAGGGGTCATGAAGCTTCCATGGGGAGTATGTACTCGTCCGAGTCTTGCACCAGATTGTCTACATGTATGAATATGCTCGTAATATACAGGATACTTGCTCATTCTTGTTCCTCCAAAGGGCTCTTCAATCGTGGTTTCTCCGGCGTAATGAACATCGCATCACCGAAACTAAAGAAGCGATATTTCTCGGAAACTGCAGTCTCATATGCATGCAGGACGTGATCTTTGCCTGCAAAAGCGGATACAAGCATTATTAAAGTGGATTCTGGTAGATGAAAGTTTGTAATCAGACCGTCAATGGCACGGAAAGGGACGCCTGGATAGATGAAAATATCTGTCTCACCTGAACAAGGGCGCATGCTTGGATCTTTTGCAGCTACAGTTTCGAGCGTTCTACAGGAAGTTGTACCTACGGCAATGATGCGTCGACCTTCTGAACGGGCACGACGCAGTGTATCGGAAGCTTTCTCATCAATACAATACCATTCGCTGTGCATGTGGTGTTCGGATACGTCCTCGACTTTTACCGGTCGGAAAGTACCTAGTCCAACATGTAGTGTGATTTCGCAGATTTCTATGCCCATATCGCGAAGCTCCTGCAGAAGCTCCGGTGTGAAGTGGAGACCAGCGGTTGGTGCTGCCGCAGAACCTGTCTCTTTCGCATAGACAGTTTGGTAGCGGTTCTGATCTTGTAATTGTTCGTGAATATATGGTGGAAGAGGCATCGTGCCGGCCTCGTCCAACACTTCTTCCCAGATTCCTTCAAAATCAAAGCGGATGATACGATTGCCGTCCGGGAGGACGTCTTCACATTCTGCTTCAAGTTTCCCTGGAAGAAACGTCATACGTTTACCTGGGCGAATCTTCTTTCCTGGACGAGCCAAAGTCTCCCAATGGTTCTCATCGATTCTACGAAGAAGGAGAAGCTCAATTGCCGATCCGGTATCACTGCGGACACCCAACAGTCGTGCCGGAATAACCTTGGTATTATTGATCACCAGCACGTCTCCTTTCTGAAGGAGAGAGGGTAGGTCAGAAAAATGCATGTGTGAAATCGCACCTGTTTCACCATTCAACGTCATCAAACGTGAGCTGGAACGGTTAGACAGCGGGTGCTGGGCAATCAGTTCTTCGGGTAAATCATAGTAAAAATCACTTGTTTTCATAGCTTCATATTATAAATGTAATTGACGATGATGTATAGTAGGTGGTATCATTTTAT
Source organism: Oscillospiraceae bacterium (assembly GCA_045598705.1). Classification (GTDB taxonomy): domain Bacteria; phylum Bacillota; class Clostridia; order Saccharofermentanales; family Saccharofermentanaceae; genus Scatonaster. The sequence goes on along the minus strand of JAZLMM010000034.1, from coordinate 27,838 downwards.
GAGGTTTTCCTAGTAAAATTCAATTCGGAATTCCTACAAAAATATCAGAAGAAATGGAGGCATGAGTTATGAAAAAGCCCGTTTTTGTCGGTTCGGCAGTTGCCCTGATCACACCCTTTAACGAAGGAGGTGTTGATACGAAAAAACTTCATGAGCTTATTGACTTCCATTTGGCACATAAGACAGATGCTATAGTTGTGGCTGCCACAACTGGTGAAGCAGCAACCATGCCGGATGAAGAACATTTAGCAACGATTCGTTCAGTTGTTGAGTATGTAGATGGTCGAGTTCCGGTTATCGCCGGTACAGGAAGTAATGATACTGTGCATGGTATCAAGCTTGCTCGTGAAGCAACTGCAATTGGTGCAGATGCATTACTCGTTGTTACCCCTTATTATAATAAAACATCCCAGGAAGGACTTGTCCGCCATTTTGCGGCGACAGCCGAGGTAACGAAGCTCCCGATCATTGTTTATAATGTTCCGTCCCGTACGAACTTGAACATTGCACCTTCCACCTACCAGAGACTTTCTCAGATTGAGAATATCGTCGCGGTAAAGGAGTGCAATATTAACCAGATTCCAGAGACTGTTAATCTTTGTGGCGATGATCTGCTTCTTTATTCCGGTGAGGATGGCATGGTTGTACCATTGCTCTCTATGGGCGGTAAGGGTGTGATTTCTGTTGCATCGCACATCGTTCCGGAAACGATGCACAACATGGTTGAGTCATTCATGAATGGTGATGTGAAGACTGCTGCGAAGCTTCAGGCGGATGTTGTACCGCTTGTGAAGGCATTATTCTCAGACGTGAGCCCGATTCCTGTGAAGGAAGCATTGAATATGTTGGGGTGGAATGTCGGTGCTTGTCGTATGCCACTTTGTGAAATGAGTGAATCAGGCAAAGCCAATCTTGCAGATGTGTTGAAGAAGTACGATCTTTCTTTCCATCCAGCAACTCTGTAAGACATTAATCTGATTATCTATAAGAAAGTGAGACACGTATGTCTGAAGTTAGAATTTTTCTGAGCGGCTGTATGGGTCGTATGGGTCGCGTCATTACGGATATGGTTGCAGAGAGCGATGACGCGGTAATCGTTGCAGGTTCTGATGTTGTGATGAATCCAGCATCTGCTTTCCCGATTTATTCGGACCCGAATGAATGCAAAGAGGATTTTGATGTCATTATCGATTTCTCTCATGTTAGTGCGTTGGCTGCAATCATGAAACTTGCAGAGACAAGAAACAAACCCCTGGTAATGTGTACGACCGGTCTTTCTGAAGAACAGAAAACTGATCTACTGGCACTTTCCAATAAGGTAGGTGTTTTCTATTCTGGAAATATGTCTCTTGGTATTAATGTACTAATTAAGCTTGTTCGTCAGGCTGCCGCGCAGTTGTATCCGGATTTTGACATTGAACTTGTTGAAGAACATCACAATAAGAAACTTGATGCGCCTTCCGGCACGGCTATTATGATTGCGGATGCGATGAACGAGGAAGTGGATCATCAACTGGAGTACGTGTACGAGCGTCAGTCTAAGCGTCAGAAACGTGAGAAGAAGGAGATTGGTATCCATTCTATTCGTGGTGGCAATATTGTCGGTGAGCACAAGGTCATGTTTATCGGCGGCGAAGAGATTCTGACGATTTCTCATAGCGCACAGACGAGAAGTGTTTTTGCAAGAGGCGCTGTTGCGGCGGCTAAGTACATGGTTGGTAAAGAAGCCGGCATGTATGATATGCAGACTATGCTTGGTTGAGTAAATTTTCGTAAATCATTTATTGGAGGAAATAGAAATGTTGAATGGTGTGATTAGAGTGATGCTGGATGGAGAAGCGGCAGCAGAACAGCCGGGTGCAAATCCGTTAATTTTGATAGCCTTGCTCGCCTTTTTCTTCTTGGTTTGGTATTTCTTGGCTATCCGTCCGCAGAGAAAGAAAGACAAGGAACTACGTAATCAACTTGATAAGATGCGCGTAGGTGACTCTGTCGTTACAATTGGCGGTCTTTGCGGAAAAGTTGCAAACATCAATAAGACAAATGACGAAGTGACCATCATGACTTCTGCAGCAAATACTTTGGTGACATTCAAAAGATCTGCAATTGGTTCGGTTGTATCCCGTGATGCAAAGCCTGAACCGAAGAATGAGTCTTCTGATAAGAAGGGTAAGGTTACACTCAAGAAGAAAGAAGAGGCTGAAACAGTATCTGAAGAGGCTGCTTCTACTGAAACTACCGAGAAGAACTAATCTGAACTTAACTTTTGGAGGGCAAGAGGCATGAGCAGTGGCCGTGGCGGAATCCCGAATGAAGTCGTAGAAGAAATTATCTCCCGAAACGATATAGTTTCGGTGGTAGGACAATATGTGCAATTTACGAAGAGCTCCGGACAGAATCAGTTCGGGCTCTGTCCATTTCATTCGGAAGATACGCCCTCTTTCTCTGTATCTGTAAATAAACAGATCTATTATTGCTTCGGATGCCATAAGGGCGGTAATGTAGTTAATTTTATCATGGACGTTGAACACTTGACTTATGTGGAGGCGCTTAGGTTTCTTGCTGAGAAGTCTGGTGTCACGATTCCAGAATCCAATGACGTCAATTATCGCCGTGAAGAAGAGTTCAGAAAGCGTATCAAAGCGGTTCTCCTTGAGGCAGCGCGTTACTATTATGCTAGTTTCAAGTCACCTAAGGGTGAGGCGGCTCGTGCCTATCTTGCAAAACGTAAGATTACTCCTGCTATTGCAACACAGTTTGGTTTGGGATATGCACCCGATGAGTGGAGTGGTCTTTATAATTACCTGGTGTCAAAAAAATTCTCTCAAGAAGAGATTACGAAGTCAGGTCTGTTCGTGACGAAGAATGGTAAGACATTTGACCTTTTCCGTGGAAGACTGATGTTTCCAATCTTTAATGCCATGGGCGAGTTGATTGCCTTCGGTGGACGTATTATAGGGGATGGACTGCCCAAGTATGTCAATTCACCAGAATCGCCTGTCTATTCAAAACAGCGAAATCTATATGGCCTTAATTTCGCAAAGAAGTCAAAAATGAAGCGAATTATAGTCGTGGAAGGTTATATGGATGTTATTTCCATGCATCAGGCGGGTGTGACCAATGCGGTCGCTTCACTTGGTACTGCATTGACCGAACGACAACTTGATCTTCTGGAAAGATACTGTGAAGAAGTAGTCCTTTTCTATGATTCTGATCGTGCAGGCCAAAATGCTGCGGTCCGTGGCTTGAAAATGCTTATGGACAGAAAGAAGAAACATACCGGAATGACTACGCAGGTACGTGTGGCCAAAGTGCCGGATGGTAAAGATCCTGACGAATTTATCAAAATGTATGGTAAAGATGAGTTCGCCAAGGTCGTTGAGAATGCTGTGCCGGTTCTTGAGTACCTAGTAGATTCGGCATACCAGCAGTCTTTGGCGGATGGAAGATTTGATTCGGTGCTTTTTCAGCAACTTATCTCGACATATTTGTCATGGGAAGACAATCTGATCCTTCGGGAGCGCGCAGCACATCAGGCGGCAACGATTCTTGGTGTTTCTACGTCATCTGTCATGTCTGAAGTCGGAAAACTATCTGTTTCTACACACCGTGAAGCGGTGATGCGTTCTCAGAAAGAAGTTTCTAAACAAGTATCCATCCAGCCAGAACGTCAGCCGGGCGAAATAGCAACCAAAGATGAATTGGTATTGATCTCTTTGTTGGCTTCTCTGGGAGAGAGCTATCAGACTTTCTTAGATACTTATCACGATGCACCGCTCGTTACAGATTTTTCCATGGGGACAATGCGTACGATTGCTCAGGAAGTATTGCCGATACTGGAAAAGGGAAAACTTGATGCAAATCGATTGATTATGGCCGGAGATAATTTGATACTGAATCAGCGGTCGGCCAAAGATACCTTGACTGAGGCGTTAATGAGTGTGAAGTATGGTGATGATCTCAAGAGTCTGATGAGCCATACAATCGATTATCTTTACCGCGTGAGACTTACTGTCTATACAAAACAGAAAGACGAATTGGCAAAACGATTGGATGTTATGCCGGATGGACCAGACCGTGAGGCGACAGAACAAGCGTTAAGGCAGACCTTGGCTTATTTGAAGTTCTTAAAGGAGAAAACCGGTAAACGATGAGTATGCGCAACAAAGAATCCTTATCCAAAAGATTGATGAAGATCTGCTCGATGATTGATTCTTGTCGAACGGTTGTGGATGTTGGTTCGGATCATGGCAAACTAGGTGCTTTCTGCTTAGAGTCTAAAATATGTTCAGATATTATCGCGACAGATATCCATGAGCTACCTGCAAATCGAACACGAGAATATCTTGCTTCACAGGGCTTTGAAGCGCAGAGCATGGTGCGCTGTACCGATGGGCTTCAAGGCGTAGAGATTCATTCAGGTATGGTGATTGTCATTGCGGGGATGGGCGGCTTGGAAATTCGCAAGATTCTCTCCAACGCATTGTTGGGAAGTGGAATCCCCTTAGGGACGAAGTTTGTCATTCAACCACAACGGTCACAGTATGAACTTCGATTGTTCCTGAGTGAATCCGGTTTTGCGATAGAGGATGAACAAATCTCTTTGGATAAGGAGCACTTCTATACGATCATGAAGGTGACATATCAGGGCAGAAGTTACCATTTGGATGATCAAGAGTTGTTCTTGGGACCGTGTATCTTGCAGAATAAACCGAATTTCTTTGAAGAATATATGGTGCATGAGAAGAAAGTTATGCAAAAGAAAGCACTTGGCGATTTGCGTTGTGCGAAGATATTGGAGAATTGGGAGGATTTGTTATGAAAACTAGCTACCAAGTTCAGGAAGTTATTGCAGCCATGCAGGACATTGCTCCGGTAGAATTGGCATGCGAGTGGGATCATGTAGGTCTAATGATTGGAGATGCAGGAGATACGGTAAAGAAAGTGCTCCTTGCACTGGATATCACTAAAGAAGCGATTGATATGGCGGTCGCTGAACATGCGAATCTGATTGTGACACATCATCCAATGTTTTTTAATCCGATATCGCAGATCGATTATTCTACGCCACAAGGACGCAATATTCGGGCATTAATTCAGAATAACATTAACGTATTTGCTGCACATACCAATCTTGATAAGGCTGCGATGGGCGTCAATCAAGCACTAGCGGACACGCTTGGTCTGGTTATGCCTGTGCTTCTCCAGGGAACCGAAGTTGGCATTTGCGGTAGTGTTGGCGGAGAGTCTACAATGCTCTTCAAGTATGCTGAAATGGTAAAAGAGAAGTTGGGAGCAAGTGGACTTCTATTTAACACAGATCAAGATCGGGAAGTCAGTCGAGTGTTCCTGCAAGGTGGTGCTTTTGACGAAGAGGTGATACCGATTCTGAAGAATTACCGCGTTGATGCAGTGGTGACCGGCGAGATGAAGCATCATCATATGCTTGAACTTGAGGATGCAGGAATTGCTGCGATTGTAGCTGGACATGAGGTGACGGAACGCATAGTATTGCCAAGTCTTCAGAAACAACTTTTGCACAAATTGCCGAATTTGCCGATTGCTGTATATGAAGGCCACAAATGGTGAAAAAAACATATAGAAGAAAAAAGATAGTTAGATTATAATTAACATGTTTTCTGAGCTGGACCGGATGATCGCGGGCACAAGTGCCGAAAGGCCGTGCGTGAGGAAAGTCCGGGCTCCATAGGACAAGGGTGCCGGGCAGTTCCCGGTGAAGGCAACTTTAAGGAAAGTGCAACAGAAAAGAAAACCGCCTTTTCCTTCGGGAAGCGGAAAGGATGAAAAGGCGAGGTAAGAGCTCACCGGCGATGCGGTAACGTATCGGCCTTGTAAACCCCACTCGGAGCAACGCCATGGAAAGACAGTACTGCGGTCCGCAGGTCTTGAGGAGGCGGCTTGAGCCGGAACGAGATTTCCGGTCTAGATAGATGATCATCTCAGACAGAACCCGGCTTATAGGTTCAACTTAGGAAATATTATATTGAAGCACTCATTTATATGAGCAAATCGTGCAGTCAGCACAGAAGAAAGAAGGTCTACACATGGCAGAATCTTATCTCAGTCGCGGAGTATCTCCTACGAAGGATGATGTAAAGAAAGCAGTTGCGAACCAGGACAAGGGTGCTTTTCCCGGAGCATTCTGTAAATTAATTGATGACTTTGGCGGTGACCCAGAGTATTGTTCAGCAATTCATGCGGATGGTGCAGGTACGAAATCTTCTGTTGCCTATATCGCATATCGTGAAACCGGTGATTTGAAGTGGTTCAGACAGATTGCTCAAGATTCACTTGTCATGAATACAGATGATTTGGCTTGCGTAGGTGCGTTGGATAAACTTTCTCTTTCTAATACGATCGGACGAAATGCTCATCGTGTGGACGGTAAGTGTATTGCTGCTGTAATCGAAGGCTATAACAACATTGTTGCGAAGCTTCAGGATATGGGATTTGATTTGACTATGTGCGGTGGTGAGACGGCAGATGTCGGTGACTTGGTTCGTACTTTGATCGTTGACTCAACTCTAGTTACACGTGTGGCAAGAAAGAATGTCATCAATGCAGCAAATATCAAGCCAGGACATGTAATTGTTGGTCTTGCATCTTTTGGTCAGGCAACTTACGAAGACTCCTATAATTCTGGTATTTCTTCAAATGGATTAACCGCAGCCCGTCATATGCTTCTTTGCAAAGACTATTTGAAAGAGTTCCCAGAGTCTGTGTCAGAAACCATTCCGGAAGATAAAGTATATTGCGGCAAATTCCGCCTCAGTGATCCTCTTCCCGGAAGCGAACAGACAGTTGCTGAAGCAATCCTTTCTCCAACTCGTACATATCTGCCAGTAGTCCGTGATGTGCTTGCTCAATATCGTGATTCTATTTCAGGTATCATCCATTGCACCGGTGGCGGACAAGCTAAGTGCCGTGATTTCGGTAAGAACATTCGCATTGTAAAAGATAATCTCTTTGCTTTCCCACCGATTTTCCAAGCTATCTACGAGTCAGGTGAGATTCCTATGAAGGAAATGTATCAGGTATTCAATTGTGGTCATCGTATGGAATTCTACTGCGATGAGTGTGTAGCAGAAGGTATTATCGAGATTGCGAAGAAGTATAATATTGAAGGTCGTATTGTAGGTCATGTGGAGGCACTTCCTGAGGGATCTTCAAATCAGGTTGTGATTCGTGCGAATGGTGAAGAATTTATCTACGGTTGATGTTCGGATATCAATGGTAAGGATGATGTCAAATCGTGTAAAATCATTTGTGAGGCTGTCTCTGTGGACAGCCTTGCTTTCTTTTGTGACGGCTTGCTCAATTCCAACTTATACCAAAGCCAGTATAGACGAATTATCAGCAACAGATGATAGTTTCTCTTCCATGAAGACAGAGTTAGTTGATATTGGTCAAACATCCGCGAGCCAGACTTCGCTGATATCAGATGAAGTACTGGAACAGGCGGAGGAATATATGTCGGTTCTGGTCAGCGGTGATCTTGAGGCGACCTGTGATAAGTATTCGCTCTTGAGAAGAGAAATGATTTCATCTACGTATGATTTCGATGAGGATATATATCGACTGCTCCACACAAGAATAAGTTATTTCTATGGCTGTGTCGTCCGACATAGCCAACAGGAATATGATTTGGACGTTACTTGTCGTATTCCTGATCTGATGGGGTGCGTCGAGATTGTGCGTAAAGATGAAGCTTTCATGTCTGATGTTGCGGAGCCGTGGATTGTCGCACTTGTTGATAAAGACCAAGAGAATTTGAATGATCTTTATCAGTTGATGAATGAGTCGGTCTTGAAGGAAGCGATGCGTAGGATAGAAGATGGTGAATATGAAGAGGTAGTATTGTATACATCATCTTTTCGTTTCCATCAGAATGTGGAGAATTGGAATTGCACACGTTTCCCTCAATTTGTAGGCTTTATGGCCCAAAATGAATATATGTCTAATCTTTGCAAAATGACATCTTCGGAGGCATTTGACTTAGTAAACGTATACGGTCCGAAACTCGTAGAGAATGGGCAAATAGAACAATCAAATCTGGATGAGACGCTGGAAAGCATACGCGCATTGATCGTTGAGACGACCTGAAAATATAAAGTGAATATTTTTTGAATTAAGTGTTGACATTCATTTTTTACATCGCTATAATAGTCAACGTTCGCGAGGGAAATATCCTAGGTAAGCGGAAGATGTACCTTTAGCTCAGTTGGTAGAGCAACTGACTCTTAATCAGTGGGCCCAGGGTTCGAGTCCCTGAAGGTGCACCATGAAGACCGTCTCACATGAGACGGTCTTTTTGCATATTTGGATTTCTTTCTAAACATGTATGTATTAGCGCTTGTGTATATTGTTCAATGAGTGGTTTGTGTTATAATTTAGACTTGATACGGCAGGGAATTTGCCGTGATGTAGGAGGAAGATTGTCATGGAAAATAAGTTCAGTATTGAGACCAATTGCGTACAGGGTGCATATCAACCGAAGAATGGTGAATCAAGAGTTCTTCCAATCATTCAGAGCACTACTTTTAAGTATTCTTCTTCTGAGCAGATGGGGCGCCTCTTCGATTTGGAAGAGAGTGGTTACTTCTATACCCGTCTTGCGAACCCGACAAGTGATCTTGTTGCTGAGAAGATCTGTATGTTGGAGGGCGGCGTGGCGGCCATGTTGACATCTTCCGGTCAAGCTGCAAACTTCTTTGCCATCTTTAATATCTGCCAGGCTGGAGACCATATTGTATGTTCTTCTGCGCTGTATGGCGGTACATACAATCTATTTGCTCATACCATCAAGAAAATGGGTATTGATGCAACGTTTGTTTCTCCTGATGCGACCGAAGCAGAGATTGAAGCTGCCATTCAGCCGAATACGAAGCTTGTATTTGGTGAGACCATTGCAAATCCTGCATTGAATGTTCTGGATATTGAGACATTTGCCAAGACAGCGCATAAGCATGGTCTTCCTTTTATGATTGACAATACATTTGCAACGCCAATCAACTGTCGTCCAATTGAGTGGGGCGCAGATATTGTCATCCATTCCACAACGAAGTATATGGATGGTCATGCAACTTCTGTTGGTGGCTGTATCGTAGATGGTGGTACTTTCGATTGGGCAAAGTATCCAGAGCGTTTCGCAGGTCTTGTTGAGCCGGATGAGACCTACCATGGTGTCTCTTATACCGGTCGTTTCGGAAAGTCTGCATTCATTATGAAGGCAGTGGCACAGCTCATGAGAGATTTGGGTTCGATTCCAGGACCAATGAATGCATTTCTTCTGAATCTCGGCTTAGAGACGTTGCATCTTCGTGTGCCACGTCATTGTGAGAATGCGTTGGCTGTTGCGACGTATCTTCAGAATCATCCGAAGATTTCATGGGTTTCTTACCCAGGACTTCCTGGCGATAAGGAGAATGCGAAAGCACAGAAGTATATGCCCAATGGCACCTGTGGCGTTCTTTCCTTTGGTGTGAAGGGGGGAAGAGAAGCTTGTGTGAAATTTATGGATTCCTTGAAACTTGCTGCAATTTGCACCCACGTTGCCGATGCAAGAACATGTGTACTGCACCCAGCTTCTCATACGCACCGTCAGATGAACGATGAAGAGCTTCTGGCAGCAGGTGTAAGTCCAGATCTCATTCGATTCTCATGTGGTATTGAGAATAAGAACGACATTATCGCTGATCTTGAGCAGGCACTTGCGAATATTTGATTGCTGAGTCCCGTATAGCGAAATCGATTTCGAAAATTTGGAAAAAGCATTTTCTTTTGCGCTCCTTTTATGTAGAATAGAAGGAGCGTAAATTCATTTTTAGGAGGATTTCACACATGAAGATTTATAGCGTTTTAGATAAAGAGTTTGCACCATACGGAAAGGTGTTGACCGGATATGACACGACTTCTCTTCTGAAGGCTTTGGATGAGAAGACACCGCTTCCGCAAGGCGTAGAATATGTAATGAGCTGTGCAGATCTTGAGTACACGGATGCTTTCGGCGCACTTCAGAACAACGCATACGGCGGAATGCCGATTCAGCTTGGCTACTGCAATGGTCACAATACGAAACTCAATTGCCTTGAGTATCACCGTGACAGTGAGCTGAACATCGGTTCTACCGATTTTATCCTTCTTCTTGCTAAGGCAGATGATATCATTGATGGTAAGCTCGATACATCTAAAGTTATGGCTTTCAAGGCTGAGAAGGGTCAGGTCGTTGAAGTATATGAGACATCTTTGCACTATGCTCCTTGCTCTGCTAAGAAGGGTGAAGGCTTCAAGGTCGTTATCGTTCTGCCGAAGGGCACCAATGGTGCTGTTCCTGCACTGTCTGCAATCAATGAAGAAGATAAGTGGCTGACTGCTTGCAACAAGTGGTTGCTGGCTCACGCAGAGTCTTCTGAGGCACAGGATGGTGCATATGTTGGTCTGACAGGTGTAAATCCAGATATCGCGGATCTCATCTAATAGATTGACTCTTTATAGAATCATTAAGCCTTCGCACGATTTAGCAGAATTATACTGCTTTTCGATGCGGAGGCTTGCTTTATCCGAAGAAATTAGAAAAGGAAAAACTCCCGTTCTACGAGATTCATTTGCTAAGCAAAAGGTGATCTGAAGTCGTAGGGAGTTTTTCCTTTGTAAAAATACTTATTTGAGCGAAGAAACCTTCGATCAGTTGAAGAATTCCTTGTACAGCGTTCGAACTGCATAGGAGCAGTATTCCTCACGAACACCGAACATAACGGAAATCTCAGAAGCGCCTTGGTTGATGAGTTCGAGGTTGATACCGGCTTTACTGAGTGCTGTTGCAGCACGAGCTGTAGTACCAACTGTGTTGGCCATTGCTTCACCAACGATCATAACGATGGCGAGGTCACGGTTAACGGAAACAGAGTCAACATTCAATTCCAGACTAATACGCTCAATCACACGACGCTCTTTCTCAGGCGTGAAGTCTGCAGAACGGAGAATAATTGAAACGGAGTCAATACCGGAAGGCATGTGCTCAATGGAGAGTCCCTCGTCAGCAAGGATGGAGAGGATCTTCACGACGAAGCCAACTTCTCGATTCATGAGATATTTGCTCATGTTCAGTGCACAGAAACCCTTCTCGCCGGCAATGCCCGTTACTAGTGAATCATAGTGAGTACGCTTTGATACGATCATGGTGCCCTTGCTACTCGGGTTGTTCGTATTACGGATATTTACAGGAATGCCACGTACAAATGCAGGGTAGAGCGCTTCTTCATGAAGAACTGAGAAACCTGCATATGCAAGTTCTCTCATCTCATCGTATGTGATCTCAGTGACTGGGAAAGGATTCTGCACGAGATTCGGGTTTACTGCATATACGTTATCTACATCGGTCCAGTTTTCATAGACGGTTGCATGTACGGCCGCTGCGAGGATTGCACCGGTGATGTCTGATCCACCACGTGAGAAGGTGATGATCTCTCCGTCTTTCGAATAACCATAGAAACCAGGAAATACACAGATCTCACGAAGATTTGTTAAGTCGGAAAGATTGTCATAGGACTCTGGCAGAATCTTAACGTGTCCGCCAAGCTCGGTCTCAAGATAAAGGCCGGCAACCTTCGGATTGCAGTATGTAGCTTTGTGACCAATTTTGTTGAGATAAGTAGCCACGAGTCGAGCACAACTGTCTTCGCCCAGTGCCTTCGTCGCATCCATGTAGCGTCCTGCATCGGTGATCGGCTTATTCACAGATTCTGTGATATTGGCTTTGATGGATTCCATACACTCCGGAATATCAAGCTCTGCACAAATCGAAGCAAAACGATTGAATACTGCCTCTAACTCATTATCGCCGGACTGACCGGAAATCTTGGCATTGGCCAATGCAATGAGAAGATCGGTAACTTTAATGTCAGAAGAGAAACGCTTGCCTGGTGCGGATACCACGATTATGCGTCTGTCCTCGTCACTTAATAGGATGTCACAGACCTTCTTGATCTGTGTTGCATCTGCCAAAGAAGAACCACCAAATTTAGTAACTTTCATATTATAACTTCAGGAGATATCCTGATCCTCCTATACATATCTTCATGTATTATATAGTCATGAAACTGCATTTCGCAAGAGAAAGCGTAAATACTTGCGGTTTTTTATTAGGATTGGTATCCTACTTCTAGTTTTTAGATGAGTTTTAGTTTGATTGAGTGAAGGAGCAGATGGCATGGGCAATATCCTGCGACCGAAAATGTGTGCGCATATGGTGAAAGATATTGATTTCTCAGACCTTGCGAGGAAGGGGTATCGATATGCCATGCTTGATTTCGATAATACTTTAGCACCTGACCATCTGACAGAACCCATTGATTACTCATTTGAAATGATAGATAAGATGAAGCAGAATGGATTCTCCCTTTGTCTTGTTTCCAATGCAAAATCAGACCGCTCTAAGGGTATTGCTGACAAACTTGGTATCCCTTGCGTGACCTATGCACATAAGCCACGTCCAACCGGTGTGATTTCCGGCATGCAAATGATTGGCGCAGATGTCTCTCAGACAATTATGATCGGTGATCAGATTTTTACTGATGTCATTGCTGGGAATCGAGCAGGTGTGTTTACAATTCTAGTGGATCGCTATAGCAAGAAAGAAGTATTCTATGTGGTCTTGAAACGCTTCCCAGAGTGGATCGTTAGGAAGATTTGTCGATTTTAGTGGGAAAAGCACTTGATTAGTTCATTTGTTTTGAAAAAGTTGACGATTTGATAGATTGATTACTTGCGGAATGCAGAATCATTATGTAAACTATTATAGCGTAATTGTGTAATTGATTAATTTATGTATATTTCGGAGGAATTTTATGATTAGCGCTGGTGATTTTAGAAACGGTATGTGCTTCGAGATGGACAATCAGGTCTATCAGGTTGTTGAGTTTCAGCATGTAAAGCCTGGTAAGGGTGCTGCTTTCGTACGTACAAAGTATAAGAATGTGAAGACAGGTTCTGTGGTTGAGCGTTCCTTCAACCCGAACGAGAAGTTCGAGCAGGCTCAGCTGGAGAGAAATGATATGCAGTATATCTATGCTGATGGTGATCTCTACTACTTCATGGATCAGGAGAGCTACGAGCAGCGTCCAATTTCTAAGGAGAATATCGGTGAGAATATCCGCTTCCTGAAGGAAGAGATGATCTGTAAGGTTCTTTCCTACAAGGGTGAGATCTTCGGTGTTGAGCTTCCAATCGTTGTTGAACTTGAGATCACTGAGTGCGAGCCTGGTGTTCGTGGTGATACGACCAACAATGCTACCAAGATTGCTACATTGGAGACAGGTGCTACCGTTAAGGTTCCTCTGTTTGTTAACCAGAATGAAATCATCCGTGTAGATACTCGTACGGGTGAATATCTCGAACGTGCATAATTTCACGTTCTGATTCTTCATTCGAGAAGGGAATTTCCAACATGGGTGAGAATCTCGTATCGGAATCGATTAAAGGCGAACGCTCGATGTCGCAAGGCTTTGTTGCTCAGTATGCAGCAGAAGCTGCCTTGCGTGCAGAGGGCGTTGCTCGTCTTACGCCTTCCGTACCAGTTGCGCTGAAAGAGTCCTTAGGATTTGTACATGAGGGCAAAGGAGTTCGTGTTGAGTTTTCCGAAAATGAAGAAGGATTTGTGTCGGTGACTGTCTATCCGATCGTCTATTATGGTAATATTATTCCTGAAGTGGCTTGGTCCATCCAGGAACGCGTCAAAGAGGACGTCGAGAATTTTACGGGACTTGTTGTAGAATCTGTGAACGTTCATGTATGTGGCGTGGTGTTAAGAGAGGAGAAGAACTCATGAACCGTCTTGTTCGTATTGTGTTAATCGTATATTCAACGATTCTTGCGATTCTTTCATTGCTACTACTCTATGCATTTGCCGATGACGGTATTTTCGCAGATTTATTATCTCCTTTGGCGAACATCGTTACTGATCCATATAAGAAATACATCTACCTTGGCGTTCTGTTGATTATTCTAATTTCTTGTGTTGTGACAGTTACTTACTGCTTGTTGAATGGTCGTTTAAGTAAGACACGTATCCGTCAGACAGAAATCGGTTATGTTGAAATTGGCGTAGATGCAATTGAGAGTATTGCACTGAATTCAGCCAAGAGTGCACAGGTAGGTATTAAGACAGCTCATGCACGAGTTTCGTCCGCCAAGAACAACGCAATCCGTGTATATCTGAATGCAGTACTATATTCCAATGTCGAAGTCCCTTCAACAATGGGTAAGGTGCAGGAACGTATTAAGAAAGATATTGAGCGTTATACCGGTATTACTGTTGAGAATGTTTCTGTGAAGGTAAGTCGCGTTGAGCCTGTCGTTGCAAAGGTGGAACGTTAAGGAATGAGAACCCTGATCGTCAAAATCTTTGATATGCTGAAAGATAAGAGTTCCGGTAAGATTGGAGCTGCGATTGCTTTTGTCTTTGCACTGTTTTTGGTGATTTTTGGTTTTTTTAAGACATTGTTTATTATTATCCTAACCGTTGTGGGCTATGTGGTGGGTGCCCTGGCTTTCTCGGATAAGGATAAGATTAAGGAGTGGATGGATAAGATCCTTCCTCCTGGGAGGTTTAGATGAGTAGAAGAGAAGCACGTGTAGCGGCTTTCGAGTTATTGTATCAGCTTGGTTTCCGTGATGAACCTTTAGAAGATCAGAAGAAGATGTATCTCGATCTTCATCCAATGGAAGAAGAGGATCTTCCTTATTTTAATGAAATCACTGCTGGTGTAGTGGCCAAGCAGGATGAATTGGATGCTTCTTATTCCAAGTACTTGAAAGACTGGAAGCAGAGCCGTCTGCCACGTGTAGATGTTGTCATTCTTCGTATGGCAGTCTATGAGATGATCCACATTGAAGATGTTCCGATAAGTGTCTCCATTAACGAGGCAGTGGTCCTTACCAAACGATACAGTTCGGAAGAGTCGAAAGGCTATATCAATGCCGTGCTGGGTAAAGTCAGTCAAGAAATCGAACAGTAATGAGTGTTACAGCTTTCACAGTTTCACAGTTAAATGAGTATGCGAGCACATTGTTAAGTCAAGACAGTGTGCTTTCTCAACTTTGTGTCAAAGGCGAGATCTCTGGCTTCAAGCGATATCCTTCCGGCCATTCCTATTTTCAGTTAAAAGATGAGCAAGCATCCGTCTCATGTGTCATGTTCAGAGGGAATGCGATGCATATTGATTTCGTGCCGGAAAATGGCATGAAAGTCATGGCTTTCGGTCATGCTTCCATTTATAAAACGGATGGAAAATTTCAGTTTTATATCTCGTTTATGCAGGAAGATGGACTCGGAGAATTGTACAAAGAATTCGAGAAACGCAAGCAGAAAATGGCGGAAGAAGGATTGTTCGATGAAACTCATAAGAAACCGATTCCATACTTGCCGAAGCGAATTGGCGTGGTGACTTCGCCCAAAGGGGCCGTAATTCAGGATATTATCAATGTGCTTTCTCGACGGTATCCCAATTTCAACTTGTTGATTGCACCGTCTTCTGTGCAGGGCAAAGATGCGGCTGCTGAATTAATCTGTGGGGTTAAACTTCTAGATGCGCGAGATGATGTAGATGTAATCATTATTGCACGTGGTGGAGGTTCTATGGAGGATCTCTGGTGCTTTAACGATGAACAATTAGGTCGTACGATCTATGCTGCCAAGAAACCTGTCATTTCTGCAGTGGGACATGAGACGGATTTTACTATCTGTGATTTCTGCGCAGATCTTCGTGCGCCAACTCCTTCCGCAGCGGCGGAACTTGTGATGCCCAATCAATCCGAAGTTATTGCTCGATTAGAGAAATTGAGAAGGGATCTATCGACATCTGCCACACATTTCCTTAAGATGAAGAAGCATAAATTAGAGTCGTTATCGAAGCATCGTGCGATGGTCACGCCACAATTCCTTCTGGAGAAGGAGATGCAGCGTTGCGATATACTGTCCGAACGTCTTTCGGAGCGTATGAGAGATGAACTGCAGAACAGGCAAAGTGCTTTTGCCACAGATTTGGCACGATTAACGGCACTTGATCCGATGGCTGTATTACTTCGTGGTTATGCCCGTGCTACTGATTCTAATGGATGTTCCGTAGATTCCATAAAGTGTGTTAATATTGATGATGAAATTGCTGTTGCGGTTTCAGATGGAGTAATCTCTGGACGCGTCACATCAATTCGAGGCAAAGAGGGTGAATAAGATGGAAGAGAAGATAACTGAGCTTACTTATGAACAGGCTGTAGCTGAACTTGAGGCAATCATCGGAAAATTGGAGACGGGTGAAGCTTCTCTTGATGAATCCATTTCTCTTTATTCACGAGGAATGGAATTATCGAAGTACTGCAAGGATAAACTAGAATCAATTGAGAAGAAGATATCTATGATTGCAGAAGATGGTAAGAGTGAGAAGACTTTTACAGAATAAGGGATTGACCAATGAGTGAGAAAATATCTTTCTTTATGAAGAAATATCAAGAACGAATCGAAAGTTTGCTTCTGAAGGTGTTCCCAGGAGAACTAGCTGAAGATCCTACGGTAAAAGCAGCCATGTATAGCTTGCTGGCCGGTGGTAAACGTATCCGTCCGGTACTCATGTATATGGTTGCAGATATGTTGGAAGTTGACCTGAAGATTGTCGATGATTTTGCCGCGGCGATAGAAATGATTCATACGTATTCATTGATCCATGACGATCTTCCCTGTATGGATGATGACTGTTTGAGACGTGGGAAGCCTACTTGCCATATTGCGAATGGTGAGAATTTCGCCCTCCTTGGTGGCGATGCATTGCTAAATCGAGCTTTTGAACGTGTGCTGACTGCGGTTTCAAACCATCCAGAGACATGCAAGGCTGCAATGTGCTTCGGTGAGAATACCGGTATCCTCGGAATGATTGGCGGTCAGAGTATTGACCTTGCTTCGGAGGGCATCAAGATTGATACCGGAAGACTATGCGAGTTGCATGAGAAGAAGACCGGTGCCTTGATCAATGCATCGTGTCTGATTCCTTACCATATCTATGCAGCGACCCAAGGTGAGAAACAAGAACTTTATGATCTTATCCATCGATTCTCGGCTGGTACCGGACTTGGCTTCCAGATCAAGGATGATCTTCTGGATGTGCAGGCGGATGCAACCGTCCTCGGCAAGTCCACCGGAAAGGATGCTCGCGATCAGAAGTCTACATTTGTAACGGTGTTCGGTGAGAAGCGTGCACAGAAGATGCTTGACGATACTTATACAGATGTGTTTGCAGCATTAGATGAATTACAGAAGATGGGGTACGATGTGTCGAACCTTCGTCAATTTAGTGATCTGTTACAGAATCGGGTGCAGTGAGCATGAAAGCTACGCCGATATTAGATAAAATCAATAACCCGGATCAGGTTCATAATCTGTCACCTGAAGAGATGTATTCTCTTGCGCAGGAGTTGCGTGAAGTGATTATTGATCGGGTCAGCCAGAATGGTGGGCACTTGGCCTCCAGTCTTGGCGTTGTGGATCTAACATTGGCACTTCTTGCCGAATTTACCCCGCCTCATGATCAGATTGTCTGGGATGTAGGTCATCAGGCTTATGCATATAAACTTCTGACAGGTCGCAAAGATCAGTTCCATACACTTCGTCAGTATGGCGGAATCACCGGTTTCCCTAAGATCAGTGAGAGCAAGTATGATGCTTTTGGTGTCGGGCATAGCAGTACTTCGGTGTCTGCTGCATTAGGTCTTCTTCGTGCGAAGAAATTGAGTGATGATGATGGACATGTCATAGCAGTGATCGGTGATGGTGCAATGACCGGCGGTATGGCCTTCGAAGGATTGAATGATACGGGCCATTTCAGCGAGAATCTGACAGTCATTCTTAACGATAATCAGATGTCCATTGATAAGAACGTTGGCGGGCTTTCACGGGCGCTTGCTAATCTCCGTTCCTCTTCTGGATACATCAAGACGAAGAATCGTGTAGAACGGTTTCTTCTGAAGATTCCTTTGATCGGACGTCCGATAGCAAGATTCATTCGAATGATTAAGACTTGGGTACGTCTTCTGATAAGAAGAAATGCGCCGGTGATTTTCGAGGACCTCGGATTCCATTATTTCGGCCCTTTTGACGGTCATGATATACCACTTCTTCGTAAGAAACTTCAGCTTGCTAAGAATATTGATGGCCCTGTTCTGATCCATATTGTGACGAAGAAAGGTAAAGGATATCCATTTGCCGAAGAGGATCCTTCTTCCTATCATGGTGTGTCGCCATTTGACCGCACGAAGGGGGTACAGCCTTCTCATACGAAGACATTTACGAATGCCTTCTCAGATTCTCTGGTTCGAGTGGGTGAACAGTACGAGAAAGTAGTGGCAATCTGTGCGGCCATGATGACGAGTACTGGTCTGGATCAGTTCCGCCAGCATATGAAACTTCGTTTCTTTGATGTCGGCATAGCGGAAGAACATGCTGTGACGATGGCTGCAGGAATGGCTGTGAATGGATTTGTCCCAGTGGTGACACTTTATTCAACATTCGCTCAGCGTGCATATGACCAGCTCTTACACGATGTTTGCCTTCAGAATCTTCATATGGTTCTGGCACTGGATCGTGCGGGAATCGTTGGCGCAGATGGAATGACACATCAAGGTATTTACGATATCTCCATGATGCTATCGATGCCGAATGTGACGCTTCTGTCTCCTTGCAATTATGCTGAACTGGATCGAATGCTGGAATATGCGGTATCCTCAGCGACAGGACTTGTTGCGGTCCGTTATCCTCGTGGCGCACAAAGTGATCTTCTGGCGAAGATCCCGAGTTCTGAAGGAATTGGTCCACGTATCATTCGTGAAGGACAAGATGTTGCGATTTGTGCTTTGGGTATCATGTGTGAGCAAGCAATACTTGCAGCAGATATCTTAGAGGCGCATGGTATCCATGCTCGTGTCATAGATGTACGTGTTGTCAAACCTTGTAATGTGAACGATTGGCAATTACTTCTTAAAGATGTTACGGAAGTGGTCACGATCGAGGACGGCATTGCACATGCTGGATTTGGCGCCTTTCTAATCTCTCAATTGCGTGAAGCGAATGCGGTTCCTGAAATCAAACATGTTGCCAATATAGGTGTCTCCGATCAGCCGCTAATTGCCGGTAGTCGCAAGATCCTTCTTGAGAAAGAGCATATGGATGAGCAGTCGATAGTTGATCAGGTTCTTGCTTGGGTAAAGTAAGCGAATCCAGTGTAGTTGGCTCCCATTTTCGTAAAAAAGTGCTTATATCATAATGCATAAATGTGCAGAATTCTGTATAATTAATTGAATACGAAAAAGGAGACCATGCGATGAAGTTCGGATTTGTTGTAAATGAAGAGAAAGATCAAGGCTATGCTTTCTCCAAACAAGCCGTTGAGACAATCTTCGCCAAAGGCGGAAGCGTGATTCTTGATGAGACATATCAGGGGACTGCATTGGAAGGCCTTCCAGGCGTCACCATTGGATCATATTCAGATTGTGATATGCTGATGTCTTTAGGTGGAGATGGTACTTTCCTTCAGACTGCACATGCACACATGAACCGGTGTGTGCCAATGATCGGTGTGAATCTTGGCAGTATTGGATTTCTGACAGAAATCGATAAGGATGATTTCGACGATGCAGTGGATCGCCTAATGGCTGGGAAGTATACATTGGAGAATCGTCCGCAACTTGACGTTACATTGATGTCAGAAGATGGGTCGGTACGCGAGAACGGTGTCTGCCTCAATGATGCGGTGATTGCGCGCGGTGCGAATCTTCATGTCGTCACTCTGGATCTTCTGATTGACCATGACTACGTGGAGCGCCTGTCTGGAGATGGCGTGATTCTTTCTACGGCAACTGGTTCGACCGCATACTGCTTGGCCGCAGGTGGCCCGATCGTAAAGCCTGAATTGGATCTATTCATGGTTACGCCAATCTGCCCACATACTTTACATAACCGTAGCTACGTTGTCTCAGGAGACAGTGTTGTTGAACTGATTATTGAGCGATTCTCAGAACCGCCGATCCTTTCACTCGATGGGCGTCCCAATATTAATCTGTGTTTCCATGACAGAATTGTGATCCGTAAGGCTGAACAACCGGTCGTTGTTGCAAAGATTGGATATAAGAACTTCTATCAGACCGTGCGTCAGAAGATTCGTGCAAGAGGTAGTTTCTATGAAAATGGCGAAAAATGAACGACAGGAATGCATGTTGAGACTGGTTCGTGCAAGAGAGATCAGCACCCAGGAAGATCTTGCCCGTGAATTGGAGAACGAAGGGTGGCAAGTCACTCAAGCGACAGTTTCCCGTGATATTAAGGATCTGGGTATCATTAAGGTGACGCTTCCGACTGGTGGAACGAAGTACAGCGTACTAGATCGAACGGGAGATGTAGCACCGGGACGTCTGCTCTCCGTATTTGCTCACTCGGTACTCAGTAGTCAGGTGGCTATGAATCTCGTCGTAGTGAAGACACTGCCTGGAATGGCCAATGCTGCAGCTTCAGCACTTGACTCGATTCACTTGACTGGCGTCGTCGGTTCGATTGCTGGCGATGATACTGTGTTTATCGCTACCCCCAGTGAAGATGAGGCTCTGGCTATCAATTCCACGATTCGAGATATGATCAATCGAAATAATGCTGAATAAAGAGGAAGATAAACGTGCTGGTTTCGCTCACAATACAAGATTTTGCCATCGTTGAACATGCAAGTTTTACACCGGGAAAAGGACTCAATATCCTAACGGGTGAGACCGGTGCGGGTAAATCATTGATTATCGACGCAATCGGTGCCTTGCTTGGTCATCGAATCGGTAGAGATTATGTGAGAAAAGATTGCGACAAAGCAATCATTGAGGCAGTTTTTGACGAGATTTCTTCAGTCATACCATCAGCCGTTCTAGAGGAGTATGGGATTGAAACGGAAGAAGATACATTAATATTACTTCGTGAAATTTCGAAAGATGGTCGTTCTTTAGT
Organism: Oscillospiraceae bacterium; assembly: GCA_045598705.1. Lineage (GTDB taxonomy): Bacteria > Bacillota > Clostridia > Saccharofermentanales > Saccharofermentanaceae > Scatonaster. The sequence goes on along the minus strand of JAZLMM010000034.1, from coordinate 6,795 downwards.
TCGGATCAACGGACGGGTGATGCCGGTTTCTGTTCTGAAATCCATAGGTACCTATTTGGTAGATATTCACGGTCAACACGATCAACAGACTATTTTTAACTCTTCGATGCATCTTTCCATGCTGGATGCCTATTTAGGCGAGTCCATCCAACCCTCTCTTCATGTTTTTGAAGAGAAGCTAGAGCAGTACCGTGCCATTCTAAATGAACGGAAGAAGTATGAGACGGACCCACAGAAGAGTCAGCAGATGCAGGAACTTCTGCGTTATCAGATTGCTGAGATCGAGCAAGGTCATTTCCATAAAGGCGAAGAAGAAGAACTTGTGGAGAAGCTTCGTACGCTCAAACAGGCAGAGAAGAGAAATCTTCACCTCTCCTATGTATTAGATGCACTATCTGTGGAAGATTCAGAATCGCCTATGAGCGCTTTGCAGAATGCCGCATCTCATTTGGAAGAACTTAAAGCCATGGACGAAGGATTTAGTGCTTCAGCAGAACAACTTCAATCCATTTGCATGGATCTTGAAGCGATGTATGGAGAACTTCGAAAAGAGAGCCTTAGCACTACTGAATCTTATGATGAAGTGGAAACACGCTTGGAGAAACTACGTAGTTGCATGGTCAAGTATGGTGGTTCATATGAAGGGATGGAAACGTTCCTCAAAGATGCGAACGAGAGACTTGAGATCCTAAGTGTAGGAGATACTCGACTGAAACAGTTGCATGCGGAACGAGTCAAAGTGGAGCAGGACCTCCTATCACTTGCTGATAAGATTCACGCAATTAGAGAAGAAGCTGCGAAGAAGTTATCGACACAGATCGTGGAGGAACTAGCTTTCCTCGAGATTCCTCATGCTGCGTTCCAGGTGGCATTTACCAAACGACCGAAAGATCGCTTCTTCAGCCGAACGGGATACGATGAGGTGGAATTCTTGTTTTCCGCAAATCCTGGTGAAGATATGAAACCATTGGCGAAGACAGCATCCGGAGGCGAAGCTGCACGAATTATGTTGGCAATCAAGACGATATTTGCGAAAGCAGATGCTACATCTGTGCTGATTTTTGATGAAGTTGATGCGGGAATATCAGGCGAAGCGGCCAAGGCAGTATCTCTTTCGATGAAGAAGCTTGCGAACTTCCACCAGGTGTTCTGCGTTACGCACATGGGGCAGATTGCGGCAGCCGCTCAGTCACATTTCTTCATTTCAAAAGATCAAAGCGGCGAGCGCACGAGAACCAATGTATCCAAACTTGATGAGGAAGGTCGGATCACTGAAGTCGCTAGACTGCTTTCTGGTAATTCGAATGACATGCAGTCGAGAATATTGGCGAAGAATTTGATCGAAGAACGAAGATAAGTGATTCTCCCATATCAAGAATGAAGAAGAGACGACATGTCCTGTGGCATATCTGAGTGAAATTCCATCCATTCATTTGTAATTGGATGGATGAAGCCAAGTCTGCATGCATGAAGCGCCTGACGCTTGATTCGACTCTCGTTATCGATGTGTGGCATGTTTGGCACCGGAAAATCATTGGAAAGGGGACCATAAAGTCCGTCACCAACTAATGGATGTCCCAGATGTCTGGAATGCACGCGAATTTGGTGGCATCGTCCTGTTTCCAGTCGATAGGAAACCACGGATAAGTTTCGTTCTGGAATCGTCTCTACGGTCTTATAATGTGTGATAGAAGGATGACCATCTTCGCGTACGATGCGAATCATGATGGAATTCTCATCCCTACCAATGGGTAGATCTATTGTTCCTTCAGGCGGATCGAATATTCCATATACAATACCTACGTATTCTTTCTCCATTTTATTCTTGGATATTGTGTTATGTGCATAGCCATTCTTGGCTATGACGATGAGACCTGAAGTTTCACGATCTAATCTCATGACAGGATGAAGACGACTGTCAGAAAGTCGTTGAAGAAGAGAATCGTCTAAGTGTTGCCATGAAGGGTGCGTAACCAGATTACCTGGCTTCTCACATACGATGAGCCAATCATCCTCATAATAAATATGAATATCTGTGTCAGGACGACTATGGACGATGCCTTCGGCGTCATCGTAAATGATGTATATGTCATCTCCATCTTTGGTTTCGGCAATCATACGTGCAGGGAAGTTGTTGAGGTAAAGTTCACCGTAGAGTCTGATTTTCTTGCACATCTGGTTGGACATTTGTAGACGTTTCTGAAGAATCTCGAAAATTTTCATGCCCTCTTCTTCAGGAAGAACGGTGATATGCATCTGCATATTGGTGACCCCTTTCACATATTGATTCAAACCTGCCAACTATTGTAACGGGCAAAGTCAAAAAAGAAAAGAAAAAAGCGAGTGGAGAAATGGTTTCATATCAAAGTGATTTTCATTTTAGCGAAATCATGTGCAGATTTCGAGAATTTTGGACAGGAATTTTGAGAATTTAACGGTTTTCCATTGAGTGAAATTTATCATTGTGTTATCCTACCATGTGGGAGGTGAGTCAACTGTGGGAAAACAAAAAATGACTCCGGAAGAAATGAGCGCAAAGCTCGATGAAGTTCTTTCGAAATTCAAGGGCCAAGGCCAGAAGGCTTTGATGGCCACGTTGCAACAGGCTCAGGAAATTTATGGCTATTTGCCGCTTCCTGTGCAGAGAAAAGTAGCAGATGCTTTGGATGTATCTGTTGCAGAGGTGTACGGTGTAATTTCGTTCTATTCTTTCTTCACTTTGAAGCCAAAGGGAGAGAACGCAATCAGCGTATGCTTAGGTACAGCTTGTTATGTTAAGGGATCTCAGGCCTTACTTGACAAGATTGAGAGCGAACTGGGCATTAAGTCCGGTGATGTTACCAAGGATGGTAAGTTCTCAATTTCTGCTTGCCGTTGTGTAGGTGCCTGTGGTTTGGCGCCGGTTATCATGATCGGTGACGATGTTTATGGTCGTCTGACACCGGATGAAATTCCCGGTATTATCGCAAAGTATAAGGAGGCTTAAATCATGGATTTATTTCGTGCGCACGTCCTTGTTTGCTGTGGTACAGGATGCACATCTTCAAACTCCGCTAAGATCTTAGAGCAGTTTGAACAGCAGATTCCGGCTCAAGGACTGGATAAAGAAGTAAAAGTAGTACGTACAGGATGCTTTGGACTTTGTGCCCAGGGTCCTATCGTTGTAATCTATCCGGAAGGTGTAATGTATTATCGTGTTACTCCTGAGGATGTTTCCGAAATCGTTAGCGAGCATCTCCTCAAGGGCCGTTATGTTGAACGTTTGATGGCGCCGAAGACAGACGCTGCATCGGATAATTCATCTGCAGACGACAGCAACTTCTTCAAGAAGCAGCTTCGTATCGCGTTGAGAAACTGCGGTAACATCAATCCGGAGAATATTGATGAATATATTGCTAATGATGGTTATCAGGCTCTCGGTAAGATTCTTACAGAGAAGAGAGATCCAATGGATATCATCAATGAGATCAAGGCTTCTGGCCTTCGTGGTCGTGGTGGCGGAGGATTCCCAACAGGTACGAAGTGGGAGTTTGCTGCCAAAGTTGAAAATGACACCAAGTATGTTTGCTGTAACGCCGACGAGGGTGACCCGGGTGCATTTATGGATCGTTCCATCCTTGAGGGTGACCCACATAGCGTGATCGAAGCAATGACCATTGCTGGTTACTGCATCGGTGCTCATCAGGGTTATGTATACATTCGTGCTGAGTATCCAATCGCTGTTAAGCGTTTGCAGATTGCTATTAATCAGGCTAAAGAATATGGTCTCCTCGGTGAGAACATCTTCGATTCTGGTTTCTCTTTCGATTTGGATATCCGTCTTGGTGCAGGCGCATTTGTATGTGGTGAGGAAACTGCTCTTATGCGTTCCATCGAAGGTAAGCGTGGTAATCCGACACCGCGTCCGCCGTTCCCGGCCGTTAAGGGTCTGTTCGGTAAGCCGACTATCCTCAACAACGTTGAGTCCTATGCTAATATCCCAGTTATCCTGAATAAGGGTGCAGAATGGTTTGCATCAATCGGTACTGAGCGTTCCAAGGGTACGAAAGTATTCGCGCTTGGTGGTAAGGTTAATAACGTAGGTCTCGTTGAGATCCCAATGGGTACAACCGTTCGTGAGATTGTTTTCGATATCGGTGGTGGTATCCCGAATGGTAAGGCTTTCAAGGCTGTTCAGACTGGTGGTCCGTCCGGCGGATGTATCCCGGCTTCTCTCCTTGATACTCCAATCGACTACGATAACCTCGTTGCTGCAGGTTCCATGATGGGTTCCGGCGGTATGATCGTTATGGACGAAGACACATGTATGGTTGATATCGCGAAGTTCTTCCTCGAGTTCACTGTAGACGAGTCTTGTGGTAAGTGTTCTCCATGCCGTATTGGTACAAAGAGAATGTATGAACTTCTTACAAAGATTACAGACGGTACTGGTACGCTTCAGGATATCGACTCTCTCGAAGAAATCGCACTTTCTCTGAAGAACGGTTCTCTCTGTGCACTTGGTCAGACAGCTGCTAACCCGATTCTCTCTACATTGAAGCATTTCCGTGAGGAGTATGTTGAGCATGTAGTGGATAAGAAGTGCCGTTGCCACGTATGTAAGGGCTTGACAGAGTACTACATCGATCCTGAGATCTGTAAGAAGTGTTCTCTGTGCGCAAAGAAGTGCCCAGTTAACGCAATTACAGGTGAGGTTGGTAAGGTTGCTTACTCCATCGATACAACAAAGTGCATTAAGTGCGGTGCTTGTATTGAGAATTGTAAGTTCAAGGCTGTAAAGAAGAGATAATTCAAGTGACGATCGTCAATTCGATAAAGGAGTGTGAAACAAATGAATATGGTCAATGTAACCATTGATGGGGTTTCGGTACAAGTTCCTTCGAACTACACCGTTCTTGAAGCAGCAAAGCAAGCTGGTATTAAGATTCCAACCCTGTGTTATTTAAAAGATGTCAACGAAGTCGGCGCTTGCCGCGTATGTCTTGTTGAGATCGAGAAGGCTCGTGCTCTTGCAGCTGCCTGCGTTATGCCGGTAAGCGAGGGTATGGTCGTTCATACAAATTCTAAGAAGGTTAGAGATACTCGTAAGGCTACACTCGAGATGATCCTTTCCGATCATAACCGTGATTGCTTGTCTTGTATCCGTAACAAGAACTGCGAACTGCAGACTCTTGCAGAAGAGTATGGCATTCGTAAGGTAACGTTTGAAGGTGTAAAGAGTCCATCTGTATATGATGATAAGTCTTTCTCCATCGTTCGTGATGGTAGCAAGTGCATCAAGTGCGGTCGTTGCGTATCTGCTTGTAAGAAGCAGGGCATCGGTGTTCTTTCTTTCATCAATCGTGGTTTCTCCACATCTGTTGGTCCGGCTTATGATATCTCCATGGCAGATGCTCCGTGTATCTACTGCGGTCAGTGTATCGTGTCCTGCCCAGTTGGTGCACTGCATGAGAAAGAAGATACAGATAAGGTTTGGGATGCAATCCAGGATCCGAGCAAGCACGTTGTTATGCAGGTTGCTCCAGCTGTTCGTGCTGCAATTGGTGAAGAGTTTGGCATGCCAATTGGTACACGTGCAACAGGTAAGATGTTTGCAGCAATGAAGCGCCTTGGTGTTGATAAGGTTTATGATACAAACTGGGCTGCAGACCTGACCATCATGGAAGAGGGTACAGAGCTTCTGAACCGTATCGAGAATGGTGGCGTATTGCCGATGATTACATCTTGTTCTCCAGGTTGGATTCGTTTCTGCGAATTCTATTATCCAGAGTTCATCCCGAATCTTTCTACCTGTAAGTCTCCTCATGAGATGGAGGGTGCTATCATTAAGTCTTACTATGCTAAGAAGAATGATATTGATCCGAAGGATATCGTAGTTGTTTCTGTAATGCCTTGTACTTCTAAGAAGACAGAGGCTGCTCGTGAACAACTCGTGAATGCTGAAGGACTCCGTGATGTTGATTATGTTATTACAACTCGTGAGTTGGCTAGAATGATTCGTGAAGCTGGTCTCGATTTCAATTCTCTTCCAGACGAAGGTCCAGATCAGGATCTGTTGGGCGAGTATACTGGTGCAGCAGTTATCTTTGGTGCTACCGGTGGTGTTATGGAAGCTGCAGTACGTACTGTTGCTGATATTCTCGAGGACAAGGATCTTCCTGAATTCGAGTATAAGGCAGTTCGTGGTGTAGATGCTGATATCAAGGAAGCTGAGCTCACGCTTGGCGGCAAGAACATCCGCGTGGCTGTTGCCCACAGTACAGCTGCTGCTAGAAAACTTCTTGATGCTATCAAGGATGGTTCTGCTCCTGAGTATACCTTCATTGAGATTATGGGTTGCTCTGGTGGATGTGTCTGCGGTGGTGGTCAGCCTCAAGTTCCTGCTCAGAAACTCATGGATATCGACCTCCGTGCTGAGCGTGCAAAGGCTCTCTACGAAGAAGATGCAATTATGCCTGAGCGTAAGAGCCACAAGAACTCCCAGGTTGATCAACTCTACAAAGAGTTCCTCGGCACACCGAATGGTCATTTGGCTCACGAACTTCTGCATACAACCTACGCGAAGAGAGAAGTCTATCCGGATTCTATCCTCGAAGAGTAAGTTGGTCTTACAATGACAAATTTGAAAGGAGCGTCCTCATGGACGCTCCTTTTTTGGTTCATCACGGAAACTTGGGGAATGAGGAATCAGAAGAATTGAAATGGGGGAATAACATACTGGTGTGAAACGCGAGATTTCCGACTGGAGAGACTAAAGTGTTCTGTAGTCGGAAGAGAAAATGAAAGATGCGAGTG
>JAZLMM010000033.1:0-33212 GCA_045598705.1 Oscillospiraceae bacterium | reverse complement strand
GAGTATTTCAGCCGTAGTCACCACAATTTTGCTTCCGGCATCTTGGAGACAGAAGTCGATTCGATCATCCGGATAGTCAGGAAGAAGACCTAGGAACGCACCACCCGCCTTGAGGATCGCGAGCTCCGTAATCGAGACATTCTCTGTTCTCGGAAGCAGCATACCCACGACTTGGTTTCTCACCACACCGTTCTCAATGAGACGATTCGCCATACGATTCGCGGCCGCGTTCAGTTCCTGATAGGTCAGGGCACGATCCTCGCAGATCACCGCAGTATGGGTAGGATTCTCAACGACCCAATGTTCGAACAACCGGTTCACCGATACATTCTCAAATGCCAGATCCGTAGCATTCATCTTCTCTAGCATCTCCTCTGCACGCGGGGAAATCAGGCTGATGAATCCGGTCTTCTCTTTCTCAACGAAAGCCTGAAGCACTCGTTCAAATGCATCCAGGAAGTATCCGACAAACGCTTCGTTGTAGTAGTCTTGGCGGTAATCCAATACCAACTGGTACTGATCGTTCTTCATGTATACATTCAGTGTGATCGGCGCTTTGGCTACAACCGGACCTGGGTTCGCATATTCTGTCTTCTCGCCGGCAAAATCACCCATGACGAATTCATCGCCCTGGTATGCGAAGATGATGTCTGCGTGGATGCCGTACGCCGCGGATATCTCTGCAAAAGAGAAGATGTCGTTGGACATGCTGTTCATCAGTTGTTCCTGAGTCTGTCGAATCATGTCCGTAATCAGACGGTTACCGGAAGTCTGAATGTAGACCGGCAGTGTCTTGACCAGCATAGAGATAGATGTAGCCAATCTTGAATTGCTTCGACCGTTGTATATCGTTGTATATACTGCATCTTCAGCATTGACGAATCGGCTGAGCACAAATCCGAATGCAGTATTAAAGAAAGCATTCGGTGTCACTTTATTCTTCTCGCAATATGCTTTCACCTGCTGTGGTTTCACAGAAATAAAGCGCACCATAGACGCCGCTCCGCTTTCACCTTTCTTTGCTGACTTGGGCGGCAGGCATACTGCTTCACAGCCCTTGAATACGCTGTCGTAGTACGTCTTCGCTTCCTGATACTTCTCCGTGCTACGTATGGTCTCTTCATCTAGTGCCGCTTCAAATCCGGTGTACTTCTCTTTCACAATCGGAATTCCAACATAAGCGTTACTGATATCTCGGAGCAGAATGTTCTCGGAGGTACCATCGGAAATAATGTGATGGAAGTCAACAAAGAGATAATTACCTGCCTCTGTCTCGTACACGGTCATGCGATAGAGCGGTTCGTGCAACAGCGCGAAAGGTCTAACCAGTTCTTCGTTGGCCGGAAGCTGCTTGCAAGAAACAAGAGATACTATAGGTTCTGCATCATCATTTCTCTGGGCGCGAATATTACCTAACTGATCTGCTGTCAGGGTCGTCTTCACATACGGATGTGCATGAATGGCTTCCTTGATGGCATCGACCAGTTTCTTCGTATCCACCCGCTCACCGAGTTTCAGCAACAACGGGATGTTATATGTCACACCATTCGGATTGGCACTGCACTCGATGTAGATACCCATCTGCGTCTGCGTAATCGGATAATCAGCAAGAATCTCATATTCAGATGCTTCTTCCGACGATTCAATCAAAGTCGCTATTTTCCTGATGGTATTATTGGTCCGAATGTCCGACACACGGAACGGAATATTGAATACTTTCTCCAGTTCAACATTTAATCGGATCACCGCAATGGAGGTCAGACCTGCATCGAAGAGGTCCGTCTCGATGCTAAGCTTCTCCAGACCAATCACGCTAATTACTACATCGTGCACCTTCTGCTGAAGCTCATTCTCTGGTTCCACTATCACGGTCTCTTTGCGCACTGGCTTCGGAAGTGCCCGCTTATTCAGTTTCTGATTCTGTGTTCTCGGGATTGCATTGATCTGCATCGTCACCGCAGGCACCATATATCCAGGTTTCTCCGAACGGATAAATTCGTTCATGCGATCAATATCGATCGTCTCATCGGATACAACATACGCGGCCAAGAATTTACCACCTGCCGGATCATCGAAGGCTGCGACGGCTGCATCCTTGACACCTTGGAAGCGGCGGACGATCTCTTCGACTTCCGTCAGTTCTACACGGAAACCACGCACCTTCACTTGACTATCGTGACGGCCGATGAAATCCAGTTCGCCTGTCGGCAGATAACGTACCACGTCACCGGTGCGATAGATCCTTCGGTAGTTCTCCACGTCAGTATAAGGATTGGTGATGAAAGACTCCGCCGTCTTCTCCGGAAGATTCATATAGCCCTTGGCAACCTGGCGTCCGGCAATTAGCAGTTCACCTGGTGCACCAATTGGGAGACGATTCATGTACTTATCTACCACATATCCCTTGAGATTCGTAATGATCTCTCCGATTGGCACGCGGTAATAGTTTCCAGATAGTTTGACGCAGGAGGTATATACCGTGCTCTCTGTCGGGCCGTAGCAGTTATAGAATTCGAAAGTCTTACCTTCCATGCTGAATGGCACCAGTGTCTCGCCGCCTACTTCCAAATACTTCAGATAGGGAGAATGGGTCATCATGGCATACTGTCTTCCGACCTGAGTGGTCATAACAACATGGGTGATCTTGTTCTCGATGAAGTACTTGTCCACTTCCGCAAGGTCCAGACGAATGTCTTCGTCAATAATGTGTATACTTGCACCACAAGTTGGATAAGTGAGCAGGTCGCGGTTACATGCATCGAAACCGAAAGAAGCATAGCAGGCACCGATTGCATGCTCGTCGATCTGGAATTTCTGTTTGTCGAGTTGGATCAGTGCAGAGAAATTACCGTACGTAAGCATGACACCCTTCGGCAGTCCCGTCGTACCACTCGTATAAATCAACGCAAGGAGATCGTCTTTCTCATTTCTCACGGATGTTGGTTTCGTCTGCGGAAGCTGATCGACATTCTCAACGTATAGGACTTTCCCATCAAAATCGGAAAGTCTACCCCGCATCTCGCCTGTAGTAATCAAGAGTTTAGCCGAAGCATTCTTCGCCATGTAATTCAGGCGTTCTTCTGGATAGGATGCATCCATTGGCTCGTACGCACATCCAGCCTTCAATACACCATATGTAGCCAGAAGGATCCACTCGTTTCTCGGTACCAGAATCGCCACCACATCATTTCTTCCAAGTCCAATCGATTGGATGTAAGCGGCAATGCGATCTGTAATGGCATCCGCTTCACCATATGTATAGTGGTGGTCTTTATAGACTACTAGTTCATGGTCCGGTTGAGATGCCACACACTCTTTGAAGAATTCCACTACATATTTATTTTCAATCGGACATTCGGTATCGTTGAATTCATCGTAGAGAGCAAACTGACGTTCAGAAACGAGGCTGACATCTTTCAGGTATTCTTTCTCCGTAAATTCCTTGACCGCACAGGTAAAAGCTTCGGCGAAAGATTCGACGATGCGTCGTTCATAGAGGTCACTTCTGTAGCGGAAACTCAGGTGATAGCCACCATCCCGATAGAATGCCATCAAAGTCATCTTATTCATAGCATCCGGATTTGGAATACCGATAACCGAGAACTGCTCATCCCCGAGGGTCAGTGTGCTGAATGCATCGTTCTGATAGACAAAGGAGAAATCGTTGACCAAGTCATACTTGGTCGCCAGCTCACTGAAAGGATATGCATCGTACTTGGTACTGTCACGGAAATCTTTCTGAAGCTTGGCGACGTACTGTGCAATATCGCTTTCATTTGAAAGATTTACAGGAAGCGCTATCGTCTTTACCAGCATACCTGCAGTATTAAAGGTCATGGAGCTATGTCGTCCACTCTCTCCTACAAAGACCATGGACTGCTCCGTACCGTTGAACTTGGCTAATACGAAGGCATACGCTGCGAGAAATAGCGAATTCTCGGTCAGGTTGTTGCTCTTGATAAACTTCAGAAGATCTTCACGGCTGAGCGCCATCCGCACTTCTACGGAATCCTGAGTAGCCTGTCCTCTGTCCTCGAAGTCAGTCGGGAAAGTATTGGAGATATCCAGGCCATCAAAGCGTTTCTCATAGTAGTTCTTGGCTTCTTCGAACTTCTCCGAAGTACGCAGGGCTTCCTCATATGTAGAAAGATCGAACATAGAAGTCTTCTCTTCGAAGATCTCACGACCGCCATAGATTCGGCCGATTTCCTTTAGTAATACGGCCAAAGACGTACCATCGAAGACAATATGGTGGGCATCCATGAGCAACACTGCTGCTTCACCAGATTCCAGAACACTGGCACGGATCAGTTCACCGGAGGATAGATCAAAAGGCTTCACAAAATCCTGCTTCGCAGATTCCAGATCCTCCACCTTCTGGCGAGCAACGTGGAATTGATTCTCCTGAGGAATCATGCACGGCTGACCACCCGAAACACCGATACGGCACTGATAGGCCTTGTGGTTCTCAACTGCTTTCTCCACCGCGTCGATCAGGCGTTCCTGATTGATCTCACCGTTCAATGCAATTTGAATCGGGTTATTGTACATAAGCGTACTGGGATTCGCCTCCATGGCAAAATATACACCGAGTTGTGAAGCAGTCAAAGGATAAGCATCCTTCACTACTTTCTCGAATGGCAATTCATCTGCACCACCATTCTCGATCAACTTTACCATGTTAGCTGGGGTTCTACCTTCGAAGAACATCTCAATGTCCAATGGCAGATCGTCCAATGCATTGATGGTTTCCATCGCTTTGATGGAGTCACCACCCAGCAGGAAGAAGTCGTCATTGCGGCCAACCTGACCACATTGCAATACTTCCTCAATAGCCTGACAGATCGTGCTTTCCATCTGATTCTCCGGGGCGACATACTCACGCTTATATTGAGAAATATCTGGTTCCGGCAAATTCTTCCGATCCAGTTTTCCATTCGGATTCAGAGGAAGTTTCTCCATAGGAATATAGAATGTCGGCACCATATAAGCAGTCAGATTAGCCTTGCAATGTGCAACCAACCTCTCTTCTGTAATGGACTCGTCCGCAACATAGTAAGCCACCAAATAGGTAATACCGTTCTTGGCGGTAAAATCTTTCACTGCCACTTCCTTGATACCGGAAAGCCTACGGATCGTACTCTCTACTTCAAGTGGTTCGACACGCTGACCGTTGATCTTGATCATCCAGTCCTTACGTTCTACAAATACAAGATTGCCGTCCGGAAGTCGCTGCACAATATCACCGGTACGGAACATTCTCTCAAATCCATCGACTGCGGCAAAAGGATTGTGAACGAATGCTCTTCTGGTCTCGTCCGGACGATTGAGATAACACTTGGCCACGTAACCAGCTACGCACAATTCGCCCACTTCGACTTCGTTATTGTTCTCATCCAGCACATAGGCTTTCTCTGCACCGAACGGCTTACCGATCGGGGTATTCTCGTAGAGACGATCAATCTTAAATCCCAAGGTTCCGCCGAAGAGTTCTGTGGCACCGTAACCGTTCATGACTACCGGATCGTCGTTGAAGTAGAGGTTTGTAATACGTTCAGATCCGACCGAGATTACTTTCAGCGAGTGATTATGCTTGAGCATAAAGTCCACCATTCTCGGTGGAACAAAAGACGCTTCAATATCGTTATCATCATAGTATTTCGCAAGTTTGTACGGATCTTTGCGGATCTCGTCCGGCACGATGATCAGATGCTTGCTTAATGACATCGCAGCAAGCAGAAGACCGGTACCGACTACAAATGTGAATGGTGCGATTAAGCCGTATACATTATTACGTTCGGTATCGTCCGACTGATCGTGGATCGTGTTACGCTCAGCCACTGCACTCATGGAATAGAAGTCGTGTACCACACCCTTCGGGTTGCCTGTAGAACCGGAAGTATAAATCACAATTCCTTCTGCATCCAAATCAGGTAGGATCGGTTCCACTTGCAATGAGCGGTCCAGATTCTTCACATACGCATCGTCGATGCTTAATTCGTATTTTGAATCCTTCTTGATATAGTCCAGACGTTCCTGTGGATAATCGTCCGAGAGCGGGATGGCCACAGCACCCATGAGCCAACAGCCAATCAGACAACCGGCATATTCTTTGCATCTGGATGCTTCCACAATGACACGGCTTCCGAACTGTATGCCGTCTCGTTGCATATTTGCCGCTACGCAGGTAGCGAAGTCACATAATTCCTGATAGGTAAAAGTACTACTCTCGTCCGAAACTGCAGGTTCACCCCCGTGTTCGCGCACTGCCTGAATAAAAGCTTCTACTATATGTTTCATGCATTGAACCTCTTCTCTTTGAAGATTAGTCGAGTCAGAAAAACTCACAATATAATTTTACTTCACCAGAAGTTTGCCTGCCCGATAGATCGAGATTTTTTGCAAAATATTCACAAAATCAGAGGGGCTGTCTCGTAGTGAACCAATCACTTCTGAGACAGCCCTGACATGCTTCCGAATAAATGCATACGAAGCCTATCTGATTATTCCTTGATTTCTGTTCCACCCCATTCGACTACGACGAATCCTTCACGCTCGGGTGTTTCCAGAATCTGTTCTTCCACTTCGATAGGTTCATCTAGGCCTTCGTACACCATTAATACACGAATCAACGAATCTGGCTCTTGGGAGAACTGAAGTGGCATGTTGCGATTTATCTCCTCCAACGTTGCAAAGTGGATGTAGTTATATGGATTGGCTTCTAATATAGGGAGCCAATAAACAATGAACTCCTCTGCTTCTCGTTCAGTAAGACCAAGAATCGCTAATTTCTCTTCCAAAAATGCAGCAGCCTCCTCACCTTTGACGATAAAGCCGTCCTTCTCTTTCTTGAACTTCACTTCGTTCACGCACTCATAGTAAAGCGAATAGAGACTGCGTCCGGTCTCAAGATCGATCAAATCTCCGTCTGGCTTTGCAAGAACATTCCACCCCTCCGAATACTTCGGGTACGAACAAGTAATTCGATTGGGTTCTCCAAGAGAAACCTTGATATTCAGTTCCTCTTCCGGATAGAGATAGATGATGGGCTTATAAGCCATCTCCATTCTGTTGTCTATGACGGTTCCAACTGCTTCATCTACCGGAATCGCCACAAACACATACCTGTGATTATTAGCCGGGGCATTCTCCGAACCAACATAATCTACAAAAGTCTCCAGATAAATGGACGATCCTTGGTCATCGCAACATACACTGAAATCTCCGATCGTTTTGAACCAGAATAAGATCATGTTCGTTTGTCTTTCAAATGGTTTGCCAATATTGGCTCCGCATTGTTTATTCACCTGATCGACCAATTCTTCATACTTAGCATAAGATTTAACACGAATATGATCCGTTCCATATTCTTTAATGTCTAAATTCTCTTCTTGAGATTCATCAAGGTAGACGTAGTGGAATTGATACTCCATGCCAGAACTAAACCGCTCAGTCGTGTAATCTAGATTGGGATCGCGTGCTGTGGTCTCGATCGAGCGAATCGCCGGATCATGACCTTCCGGCCCAGTTGAGAAGAAACCACGATGGATTCCACATGCAAACAAGCCACCAATAATCACAACAGGAATTGCAACACAAAGTGCAACTTTCAAAGAACGTTTCATACAAAACTCCCTTCGGACTGAAATAGAAGTCCCTCTCTGATATTAATATACACTATAGACGATTTAGGATACAGATACGTTGCCTAGCGTATGGTACAATGAAAGCATCAAAATCTCGACACAAGGCAGGTGTTACTTATGGATCTACTTAATACGATTATGAAGAGCATGACATCGAATTCATCTTTGGGCGCGCTGGTAGGCAAGACCGGTATTTCGGCAGATTCAATCGAGAAAGCCATCACTTCGGCTATCCCGTCTCTTCTTGGCTCTTTGACAAAGAATGCTTCCACTTCTTCCGGTGCAAAATCCCTGTTGGGTGCACTTTCTCAGCACGAGGACGATTCAGATGTTTCTTCTCAGATCGAGAAAGCAGACGAAGAAGACGGCAATAAGATCATCGGCAAGATCATGGGTGATGACAAGGATGATTTCATCTCTTCCATCGCAAAGAAAGCCGGCATCAATATCGGTCAGTCCAATCAGATCCTGAGTTCCATTGCGCCGGCACTTCTCTCTACGATTTCTTCCGCTGCGAAGCCGAGTACCGAAGAAGAAGCTTCCAAGAGTGCCGAGGAGACTTCCAAGGCCGCAGAGGATGCAGAGAATAGCGCTACCTCTCTCGTTGGTAATCTGTTCGGCAAGATCTTCAATCGTGGTGACAAGGACGACGATGGAGACGAGAAGAAATCAGACGCTGGTTTCGATGGTTCCGATCTACTTAGCATTCTCAAGAAGACTGTGTTGTAAGCGTGAACGCAGTGAAATCATGCAACAACAGGTTGCTTGGTGAAAGACACCAAGACTCTCTTATCGAATCATATCGATAGGAGAGTCTTTTGATGTGAAATCAAATGAGAAGACATCAACGGTGAATGTACATTCTGGACATTTCAGGTTCGTCATCTCCTTGCGCCATGCAGAAGAATTCCCAGCCGTATCGTTCATAGAATCCGATGTGGTCCGTGAGGAGATAGACAGGTGAGATGCCTTTACTTCTCAGGTCTTCCACGACCATATTCAGTAATTGCCCGGCTATGCCCTGCTTGCGATAGGCATCATCGGTATAGACCGCGCAGACATTAGGTGTCAGATCCGGGCGGTCGTGAAAATCATTCTCAATCACACCAAGGCCTGCGACAATTTGTTCTCCATCCAAGCACAAGTACCATCCGTATGGCGTCTCGCCTTGTAGATATGCCTCCATACACTCGAGGTACGCTTCTTTCGGCACCCCCCATTTATCGTGGAACCAAGTAGCTGCATCTTGAAGCAATGTAGGTCTGTCGTATAGATTGATGTATGTGTAGTGGCTCATATTCATTCTCCATTATTTTGTTTCAGTAATCTTTGGTTTTTGCGGCTTCTTCGCAGCGAACAAGAATCGGAACGGCGGAATACGCATCACGACTTCGCACGAGAACACATAATAACCCAACAGGAACAGATAGGTATACTCGGCCTCGCTCTTCCCACTTATTATATGATACAATACCTGCAAGGGGTTGGGAATTTCCTATTAGTATACGAGGACATGTGAAGGAGAAACGCTATGAGATGTTCATCCTGCGGCGGAAATATGACGTTTAACAAAGAGGAATACGGCTTTTCCTGCCCGTTCTGTGGCGCTTTTGAGAAGTTGAATCAAGAGCTTAGTGAGGAAGAAATTCAGAAGTTGATTGACAATTCCATCTCGAAACACCGTAAACTCGATCATAGTACAGATGCCGTTCAGAAAAACAAGACTCTCAATATCCTCTCAAGTGTTGTAGGCAATATTTTCCTTTTCTTCTGTACACTAGTCGTCCTAGTTGTCGCAATTGCGATGACTACTAAGAAGCAATATATGCCCTTGGCCATCATTGCTTTCTGTCAGACGGCCCTATTTATCGCAGCGATCTTCATTCGTAGCATCAATCGAGCACTCGAGCGTGACAAGTTGGCGATCGTCGCAAATATTCTGATCATCATCGCTTCAGTGCTTGTGGTCGTCTTCGTAGGCGTCGGCTTGTTTATCGGATAGGGCTTACGCTCCCTTTGCATCCAGAACATTATCATTGAAGGGCACAAATACGAGTTCATCATCCTGAAGAATAATTGTGCCAAGGCACTCTCCTGCAATATAGCCAGATCTATTGATGATAAGGCTGTCTTTCTTACAGGAATCCACTTTAAAGCAATAAACATCGTCACTTTCGCCGTCTATTCTCTCATCTTTGCTGGAAGCAAGCATTCTCCCTGTATGTGTGACAGGATCGTATACCAAAACCGTTTCTCTGATGATACCACTTCCATATGTTGCACCTCGAAGCAGATCGTCAACCCCATCACCGGTTACGTCAAATCTCGCTTCGCTTTCTTGACCTTTGGCAAAAAGCAAGCTCGGCAAGTCCAGATTCTCCATATATTCATCAAACTCTTTCTCTGCAGCCTGATAGTCCACTTCCGGCTTTGTAGTTTTGTGACTGCATCCACAAATTCCGATACATCCAATAATGATCCAACTTAACACTCGAACATTTCTTCTCATGACTCTATTCCCCTTTCACGCGTTACCAACGCTTGTACGTTTCCTGCATCTGATGAGTTACTACTTACAGTAACACCGCTTCAAAAATAACACCAACAAAATTGTAATCCCCATTCTTCAGCCAAATTCTCTCGAGAAAACACTTGCCCACCCTTCCGCTTAGTCTGTAGAATAGGAGCGAGATATTTTCCAAGGAGTCGTCCATGAAGCTTTATCTTGCCCCCCTTGAGGGTGTAACCGGTCATCTATATCGCAATTCCTACGAGAAGTACTATGGTCATATCGACAAGTACTTCGCGCCATTTATCTCACCGTCTGAGGACTGTCCCATGACAAATCGAGAGCGGAAAGATCTTCTTCCCGAGAACAATGCGGGGCTTCACCTCGTACCACAGATCTTGACCCATCACGCGAATCACTTTATGGAAGCAGCGGATGAACTTCAGACCATGGGTTACAAAGAGATCAATCTGAATGTTGGCTGCCCTTCCGGAACGGTCTGTGCCAAGGGCAAAGGTGCCGGGCTTCTGAAAGATCCGGAACACATTCGTTCTTTCCTAGACGAGATTTTCTCGTACGGACAACGCCATCCGATCGATATTTCCCTGAAGACTCGACTCGGTTATGCCGATCCGGATGAGATCTATCGGCTACTGGAAATCTATAACGAATTCCCTATAAGTGAATTGATCATTCATCCCCGCATCAAGAGCGATATGTACAAGGGTTCACCTCGTCTAGAATACTATGCCTATGCGTTGCAACATGCTAAATGTCCACTGGTGTATAACGGAAATGTCTTCTCTAAGGCGGACTATGATGCCTACAGTAAGACTTTCAATTCCGAGATTCCGACAGTCATGATTGGTCGGGGCGCCATATCCAATCCGAATCTGGCCGAGGAACTGAGATTCGGAACTTCCACGTTCGACACCACACGTTTCTGGGCATTTCACGATTCCCTTTACCATCAGTACAAGGAAGTACTTGCCCCTGACATCAATGTTCTTTATAAGATGAAAGAACTCTGGTCATACTGGAAAGAGAATTTAGACGATGCAGACCGGACATTCAAGCACATCGTTAAGGCCAAGAAATGCATCGACTACGAACGCATCATCACAACGATTACTCCACGGTAATATCTTCCACCATGTTCAATGTAACATTCAGGACAAAAGGATGTGACTCGATAGAATCTGCCGCTTCTTGGAGCTGATCAATTGAATGGTCTTCCTTGAACTCAATCTGAAAATCCGAGGTAAGTTCGATATACCCAACGATTTCAGCATCAATTTCCTCGCAGATCTTCTCCACTTCTTCCTTAGGCGTACCTATGTTGCAACTGATTAGAAGCTGATTCTTCACATACATGATTCCGGTCTCTTCGTCAACAAGCACATCATCTTTACTCGGATCTTTACTGTACGCTTCTCCTTCGGCTATCGTAGAACCTTGTTGGTCCTGAGGAATCACGTTCTGCGTCGTTGCCGCAGTGGTGGAAGTAGTTGTGGTAACCGAGTCGGAAGTGGTCGAAATGATTGTCTCAGTTGTAGATGTCAACTCAGCAGAAGTCTCGCTCGTTTCCTTCTTGCAGGCAACAAGATACGTGAAGCACATAACAGCAACAAGAATCGTCGACACAATCTTCTTCATTTATGTCTCTCCTTCCAGACTTGATGTGCCACTTCCGAAGTATCCACTCCTCGTGGGATCAAGTCAAATCATATAGGTTTTCCGTCTCGTGATTCCGATACTCGTGTTTCTCATAGTATCCGATGAGATGCATCTCTTCATCACGTAACGCTACCATATAGACGTCTTTGTGCTCGTTTTTGTTGCAATAGCATTTACATAACGTTTCGCAGTCGATGGGTTCATATACACGATGGTATGATGCACATCACAAAGCACAATCGGAGCCTCGTCTTGTTCGAGTACACTTCTCAAAAACTATTCAATCATTTTCTACCCCACTATCCATGCATTCTTTATGGGAAATTGTATTCGTTCTAGATCTCGCGAATCACCACAGCTGGATTGCCTGCCACGACTACATTAGCAGGGACATTCTTGGTAACGACCGAGCCGGCACCGATCACTGCACAATCACCAATCTCCACACCTGGAAGGATTGTTACATTGGCACCGATCCATACGTCATTACCGATGATTACATCCTTGGGGATACCGATACCTTTGTTTCTTTCAACGGGATCGATGGGATGTGTAATGGCAGCGATGACAGTCTTGGGTCCGATCATGCAGTGATTCCCGATGACAATTCTGCCGGCATCGAGGAAAACGCAATCGAAATTAGCAAAGAAATGGTCACCGACAAAAATCTGATAACCATAATCGCATCGGAATGGTGGCTTGATGAAAGGCTTCTCACCGCAACCGCCGAACATGGCTTGAAGTTTCTTCTCACGCTTGGCTGAAGCATCCACATCGTTATCGCTGATTGCGTTATACTCGTTCGCATGGATACGTGCGCGAGCTTTGTCGGCCATCAGTTCTGGATCGCCTGTGTTAAATTCTTTGCCGGATAACATGCACGCTTTATTGTTCATATTCTTCAACCCACTCCTAGGCGCTTCCACTGATTCAATTCATCGCTGATTGAAATCGATTACCAATCACTTGCTCTCATACTCATCCCAGGTCTTCACATCGTAGTCCCTGGATCTTTTCTGTTTCTTCTCGACGAGGATGGCGACAAATCCACTTAGGAATACCACCGCAGTCAGGCTCCAGCCGAACACGATATTTGCCCAGGCAGGATAACCGCCGTAAAGACCATTACTGTCTCGAATCAGAGAATACAGATTCCACGCAAAGAAACCAATCAGCAGTAGTGGCGCGACAATCTTGACAGATAGATTGAACCAGACCTTCGGCATCGTGAACTTCTTGGTATTCTTATTAATCTCTTCAAGTACTTTGGTCGTCTTGAAGAACCAGCCCACAGCCACTGTCTCGAATATACCAATCAGTACAAGGTTAATGCTGTTGGAGAAATAGTCGACAATATCCAGAACCGCAAGACCGGCTCCGGTTGCATAGATAACAGAGATCACACCTGCAAGGATGCAGATGGTAAGTGTCATCTTCTTGGTATTCAAGTGAAACTTATCCGAGATACTGGCCGAAACGCCCTCCACCATGGAGAATGCTGAGTCGATGGCCAGCGTACAGAGGCATACGTAGAATATGAAAGCAAAGATTGCATTAAACACACCGCTATTTGTCAGATTGACAATGGCCTGTGGATAGATGATGAACGCTGTGGAGACACCGGAATCACTCATGTTATCCAACATTCCGACACCACCCATTGTCGTGAACATCACGATGCCCGCAAGAACGCTCGTCAGAAGATCGGCAAAAGCGATAATAACGGCATCGGAAGCGATATTAGAATCTTCTTTAAGATAGGAACCATATGCGAACATAACGGCCATCATAATCGACAGCGAATAGAAGACTTGTCCACAGGCATCTATCCATAGAGAGGAATCTTTGAGTGAAGAGAGATCTGGAGTGAACAATTTGGCAAGTCCTTCCAGTCCACCCGGCATACAGATTCCTTTGATTGCCATTATTAGGAGACAGATCACTGGCGTAAATACCGTAAACTTCACGACTTTACCCACGCTGTTGGCGCCATTGCGGATACAGTAGTAGATCAATCCCCAAGAAATCAGTAGTGCAAGCAATACCGGCACAGAAATCGTCGAGAATCCCTCCACCGCGCCAGTTGTCTTGATGGTCTTCATCCAGAGGTTGCCGGCTTCCGAAGCATTTCCGGTAAGTCCGGCAAATTTGAAACTGATTACTGCCATCATGATGACCCATGCAAAAACAACCGCATAATAGGTAACAATGCCAAATGAGTTGGTCGTGGCAGACCACCCGATCCATTGTGCCTTCTTGTTGATTGCACCCATGGAAGAGATTGCACCGGACTTGGTCCTACGACCGATGGAGATTTCCATCATGAGAAGTGGGATGCCTAGAACCAGCATCATCAGGCCATACACCATCAAGAATGTTCCGCCGCCATGCTTCGCAGCAAGACCCGGGAAACGCCAAGCATTACCTAAGCCAACAGCAGAACCGACCGCAGCTAGAATAAACGTCAAACGAGATCCCCATTGTCCTCTTTCAGACTTCTCCATAATATACCCCTCTAAAAACTTTAGTGAATATATCTAGTATACCCCTTTATTCGTTAAATTCGAGCCACGGTAATCCAACAATGAATTCAATTTCAGCCTCGAAGATCCTTGTACATCAGGATATCATCCGCATAGGTACCATCATCGTACTTGTTCGCCATGGGAATACGACCCACTTCGGCAAAGCCGAAAGACTCATACATATGCTTGGCTCGTTCGTTCCCTTCAATGACCGTCAATTCAGCGCTCTCGAATCCACATGCCTCAATTGTGTCCATGAGCACTTGGAACATGATTTTTCCAATCCCCTTACCGGTGTAATCAAGATAGATTGCAATACCGACATTTGCCCGATGATGGTTGCGGCGACTCGGTCCAACCGCGTTAAACGATGCATTGCCAATATGTTGACCATCCAGTTCCGCCATGATCAAGCATGCATCATCCTCTTCAATATGGCTCAGGATAAAATGTTCCTCATCTTCGATACTGAGATTCTTACACTCATCAGCGCCCTGCATCATGAATCGAGTCTCGCCGCATACTCTGGTAAGATATGAACAAAGCAACTCTGCATCCTCTTTCTCCGGACTACGAAGTACCAGCTTATGTTCTTCTATTTCAACTTCTCTCGGTTGTATTCTCATACGCTCCTCCTTATTGCTGATAATGGACTCAGCCTGTATTGATCACACGGAATCTCATTTTCTCGGCACACTACCGAACCTAGATTATAACATTCACAAACTGTAAGGCCCAACACACCATAGGTATAATCTAGGCTCATATACTGATGTACTCCAACAGCATATCTGGGATGTACTGGTAGTGATGACTACCTTCATAGAGCTTGAGTTCGCTATCACCGCCATGCGAAATAATGGAATCATGTACGGTTTTCGCTCCTTCAATGGTCGTGGGTCTGCCTTCGTAGTACGAAGCATAATCCGGATCTTCCAGTTCTCCGGCCGTGATAAAGACAGATTTGTTCAATGTCTGGTTGCGTTCCCAGTATCCGCAGAAATTCTCGACCATGCCACGTCCCATGCCTTCTTCATATCCCCAAAGGGCAGGACTTCCGATGATGTATTTTCCGAACGGCTGGTTCTCGTACAAATCAGAATTGAACAAGCAGTAGAAAGAGAGGACGCCTGCATCGGAATGCCCGAAGAAAGTAGATGTATCACAGTCGATCTTATACATTTCACTAATCAGTGGCATCAGATTATCCGTAATAAAATCGTCAACAAAGGTCGGTTCCATCAAGAACAGTTGGCCACGCAAATTCTCGTTTGCGCCATTATACCGGTAGTCATATCCAAGCGTCACCATGATCATCGGCTGTGCACGCCCATCCGCCATCGCCTGCCACAAAGCTGGACAGGAACCGAATCGCCATACCGCATCCGTCAGGAAAAGAACCGGATATGTCTTCGTCTCATCATAGTTCGGAGGAAGGATTACATGACTTAGGAAATCGATACCCATCTCATCGTCAGTCACGTGAATCTCCGAAACAGAATCTTGAATGGCTGCCATTTCCTCCGGCACGTACTCCCATGCCTTATCTCCGTCTTGTCCAAGCTGATTATACATATCTCGACTTGACATGAAGAACAGTGGCGCAACCGTATATTGGCCGTTGATTACCGCGTCCCACACCGCGATAATATCATCGTACTCGTAGTCGAATTGGCTCCGATCAATATTGTCCTTCTCTTCCTCCAGAAATTCAGCCAGCCAAATCTTGAATGCTTCATAATTTTCGAAACTCTGATGGACTTTGAGATAGTCGTCCCCGCCACCTTTCTTGAGAAAAGATTGGTAGAATTCAAATGCACCACCATCATAATCCGTCGTATAGGGTGTCACACCCACTTGTTTGCCATTTACATAAGCGGATTGAATTTGCGCCGAGAACGGATATGCCCGGTTCGATTCAAGTGCTTCCTCATTGAATTCTCGTCTTTGCGCATCGTCTTGTAGGTAGGGCAACCGAAGGGAACGTTCGTAATAGGCGATCCAATCTTCCGAGTCGGCAATTTCTAGGACAACGCCCTCCTGATATGGGTCAGGGATCTTGTTTCCCCATGGTTTATCTAGAATAGTAAGTGGACCGACTTTTACTGAATTTCTTTCTCGTTCACTCATTCGATTCGTAAGATGATCGGCTTCCAAGGAAGGCTTGGAGGCCACCTCTGTATCCGATACGCTGGTCGACAGCATGGTCTCGGGAACCGATACACTCGTAGAAGATTTATTCTTCGAAGCGGCGCATCCACCAAGCATAGATGCTGTAAGAAGCATTGCGCCGATTACTTGTAATTTCTGATTCATATACATTTCTCCTTTACGTTGATGTGCTCATCTTAACGGAGAAATATATAGACTTTATGCAAGTAGTGTGGAGTTTATATGGAGCGGAAAGAAATCGAACTCAGCACGCCTTTTTCTGTGTTCCTAATGGCACAAGCACCGCCTTGGCTCTCCGCCACCAGTTTCACAAGATACAGTCCCAGCCCACTTCCACCTGAGTTGCTGTTACGAGATTTATCCGTGCGATAGAAGGCCTCGTGAAGTTTTGACAGATGTTCATCCGGTATATGAACACCGTTGTTCTCTACTTCAATCGTAATGCGTTCGTCTTGTTTCCGCGCGCGGATATACACATCTGCGCCTTTAGGAGAATACTGATACGCGTTAGAAAGAAGTGCCCCCAGCGCGTCCTTGATCAGCTCATAATTCCCTTGAACATATAATCCTTCCTCTACCGAGACTTCTGGAACTATACTTCGCTCATCGTAAAGTTCCTCGTAAGTATCCATCAACTCATTTATGACCTTCGAGATACTTATCTTCTCTTCAGAGACGGCTATTCCCGCCTGAAGTCTGGATATGGCCAGAATATCTCTCACCGTCTTCTCCATGCGACGCACGTTCGCCAGACTCTTGCGAAGATATGTATCTCGGTCCTCATAGACACCGACCTGATCGATCATGCCATTGAGCTGTCCGTCGACGATACTTAATGGTGTTTTCAGTTCATGCGCCGCGGCGGAGAAGAAAACACTTCTCTGGTTCTCAAGCTGATTGGCTCGTTGAATCTCTTTCTCTAGTGCAGTATTCCGTTCATGAAGTTCGGATAATGTCCTCTGAAGTTTAGAAGATAGGTGATCTAGACTCTCTCCTATCAGTCCGATTTCATCTTTCCGTTTGTTGTTGCACTTCCTGTCGAAGTTGAGTTCCGACATTTCGCCGGCCACTTCGCTGATTCTCTTAATCGGGCGAGTGAAGAACATACTGAACGCCCATGCGCTCAATAGTGCGACCGTCAAAATGATGCAGATAAACCAAGGCATATATTTCCAAATGACTCGAGAAGCAAGGTTCTCTTTCTGTGTTCTGAATTGGAACACCACCATGTACGCTCTCCAGTTTCCATCCAGCATGTAGATTCTCTTCGAGGTGGTATTGTAATAATAGTCATAGTTATTTTCTATATTCTCCGTTTCTTCCCGATGCAAATACTCTTCGTATTCTTCAATAGAATGAATAGAGCGCGTTGATTTCGAATCGTAGATTTTTCTGTTGGGAACGCCCTGTTCATCGAATAACATGTCCGAATCCGTAAGAAACGCAATCG
This sequence comes from Oscillospiraceae bacterium, assembly GCA_045598705.1. Lineage (GTDB taxonomy): Bacteria > Bacillota > Clostridia > Saccharofermentanales > Saccharofermentanaceae > Scatonaster. The sequence continues at coordinate 15,233 of JAZLMM010000033.1, read as the reverse complement.
CATTTTCGTGCCGATATTTATCCAAGAAATCATCCATCAGTGTGCCAAATTCATCTGAATTTGAATAGTCGGCTGATTGGGCAAATCGATCGAAATCCGCTACGATCTCTTCCTGAAGCGTCGTATTATAGCCAATCGGCATCATTTTATATAGGAAAAGAATCAATGCAACGCCGAGTAGCACCTGCATCAGGAATACGCCCACAAATACTTTAACAAACAGTTTCTTGCGTTTACCTTGCCGCACGATATCCGACTCCTCTTACCGTTTCAATGTATTCTTCGCCGATCTTATGTCGCAGATTCTTGATGTGGCTGTCGACCACACGGTCTTCGACTGCATCGTTAAACTGCCACACCTCATCAATAATCATCTCACGGCTATATACACGTCCTGGATGCTCCACGAACAGACACAGTAACTCAAACTCTTTACCGGTGAGACTGACAGGCTTCCCGTCAACAGTAACCTCCATCAATTCCCGATCAATGACGATCTTCTTATAGGTGATCTGCTGAGTATGGTCAGCCTTGCCCGAGTTCTCCTTACGTCGCAGTATCGCAGCAATCTTTCGAAGTAGAATCGGCATCGAGAACGGATTCGTCACATAGTCATCTGCTAGGCAATCGTACCCCTTCACCAACTGCTCCTCGCCATCCATAGCCGATAGGAAAATAATCGGCACTTCCGACTTCTTTCGAATCAGTCGACACACACCATAACCATCAATATCGGGAATCATAATGTCTAGTAAGACCAGATCAAATTTATCTTCTTCAAAAGCCCCCACTGCGTCCACGCCGTTCGCAGCCGTCACCACCTCATAGCCTGCATGGGTCAGGTAGTTCACGAGTATTTCTCTGATTTGTTCTTCATCATCCACTACAAGGATTCTGTACATGATGTCCTCCCGAAACTCTGATTCTTATATTCTAGCAGAGTTTTGTGGAGATAATATGAAGTCGAATAGATACGAATCGCAATTACAGAAAGAGGATCAGAGCAACGTTCTGATGGTCTTTGCATCGTAGGTTACAGAAGAGATTCGCTCAACTTCAATTCTGTAAAGTGCATTCGCAGCGATATGCTCCGCGGCCTGCTCAAGATCACGGATACCACTGGTTGCGCGGTACGTGTCAATGATTGCCTCTAAGCCATCCTCGGTAATATTGCACTCTTCTTCATGAAGACCAATCTTCTTTAACACCTTCGGCATAACGAAATTGCTGAAGATCGCTTTCTTCTCTTCAAAACTGTAATCAGGAAGTTCGATGACAGCGAAACGCGACATGAGCGGTGCGCTGATCTGAGACTTGTCATTTGCGGTCGCAATCGGATAGACACCGCTCGTAGGAATATTGCACTCGATGTAGTTATCTGTGAAACCTAAGTTGTCCAGAAGTGTCAGCAGAACATCTGCAGGGTTACCATTTCCTTTTCCTGCCGAGGCTTTATCCAGCTCATTAATGATGAATACGAGATTGGAACTTTCGGCCTTTTCAAAGGTCTCCATAATGATACCTGGTTTCGCATTCGAGTACACACGTGAGCTACCCGTAAGTTGCTCCGGATCATTAATGGAACTCATCTCGAGTGTCGTCCATGGCATCTTCAGAATCTTGGCCACGGCATAAGCTAGCTGAGACTTACCTGTACCCGCAGGGCCAATCAGCAGAAGTCCGTAAGCCGGGAGTGTATGCGTTCTATTGATCTGGATAATGGTCTCGATTATTCTTTGCTTGACCTTCTCCATGCCATACAATTCTTCATCGAGGATCTTTCTGGCCTCAACTGGGTCAATCGCCTCGAAGTAATCATTCTTCCAATGAATGCTGAACATAATGGAGAGTGCGCGAAGTGCATGTCTTCTCTCTTCCGGCGTCACTTCATTAGATTTGGCGATAGCAAGATTACGCTTGGCCCACATACGAATATTCTCCGGCAAAGTATTTCCGGCACAAGTAAGGAAATCTGCGATACTCTGTACGCTGGTCAACTTCATATTGTCCGAATCTTCAATATCATCGAGATCTTTCTCAATGTTTGTAGGCGGTTCACTCTGGAAAAGTCGCTTGAGCATAAACTGGAGGAACCCATTCTCTCCTGCAAGCTTCGCACCACGCACAGCAATGCCGGTCTCCATCATCTTATAGATCCAATACTCGTCACCCATGACTACACCGGAAAGTCTGACCATAACATGGCTGTCACCCAGCCACTTAACGAGGCTTACAAATCTTGAATCAATTCTTAGGATATCCTCACTAATGTCTTCACCGTCTTCTGAATCCAATGTAAAAGCAGTCGCCTTGGCCGGGCTCGTAAACATACCGCAGGAATGGTGCTTCAACTTACCAGCTTTGTTGCTGATTACGATAATCGGATTCTCTTTATCAGCTATCTTCTTATTCGAATCGAAAGTAGTATAAGTAACTGTTACCTCGACCTGTTCATCTGGTTTCGCATTAAAATCAAATACCGGCATAGTTTTACCTCGCTCATTACCGAAAAAATGGGTCTATATCCCAATGATGATACCACTATTCACTTGAAATTATAAGCCTTTTGCGTTATTGTAGTGACGTTCTATGTATTTATATAAAGAAGATACACATGGAGAAAGAAGGATAATTATCATGGATAAAGTTATTTTGGCTTATTCTGGTGGATTGGATACCACTGCGGTTATTCCTTGGCTCAAGGAAACCTACGGGTACGAAGTAGTATGTTGCTGCATCGACTGCGGACAGGGTGAGGAATTGGATGGACTTGAGGAGCGTGCGAAGATCTCTGGTGCTTCGAAGCTCTACATCGAAGATGTTATCGATGATTTTGCCGAGAACTACATTATGCCATCTGTTCAGGCTGGTGCAGTCTATGAGCATAAGTACCTGATGGGTACGGCTATGGCTCGCCCGGTAATCACTGCAAAACTCGTTGAGATTGCACGCAAGGAGAATGCGGTTGCAATCTGTCACGGCGCTACCGGTAAGGGTAACGATCAGATTCGTTTCGAGCTTGGTATCCGAGCACTTGCTCCGGACATCAAGGTCATCGCTCCTTGGCGTGATGACAGATGGCAGATGGATTCCCGTCAAGCAGAGATCGACTACTGCAAGGCACATGGTATCGATCTTCCATTCAGCACAGACCAATCCTACAGCCGTGACAGAAACCTCTGGCACATCAGCCATGAAGGCCTCGAGCTTGAAGATCCTTCCAAGGCTCCAAACTACGATCATATGCTCGTTCTCGGTGTAACACCGGAGAGAGCTCCTGAAGAAGGCGAAGAAATTACAATCAACTTCGAGAAAGGTTACCCGACAGCATTGAACGGCGAGAAGATGAAGGTTGCGGATATCATCAAGAAGCTCAATGCGCTGGGTGGCAAGCATGGTGTCGGTATCGTTGATATCGTTGAGAACCGTGTGGTAGGTATGAAGAGTCGTGGCGTATATGAGACACCGGGTGGAACAATCCTTATGGAAGCACATCAGCAGCTCGAGGAACTCGTTCTTGATCGTGATACAATTGCACTCAAGAAGGACCTCGGCAATAAGATGGCCGGCATCGTATACGAAGGCAAGTGGTTCACACCTGTTCGCGAAGCAATCAGTGCTTTTACCAAGGTTACGCAGGAATTTGTTACCGGTGAAGTGAAGCTCCGTCTTTATAAGGGCAACATCATCAAGAATGGCACCACTTCCCCATACTCTCTCTACAATGAGTCTCTCGCTTCCTTTACAACAGGTGATATGTATGATCACCACGATGCAGAAGGCTTCATTAATCTGTGGGGTCTCCCGCTTAAGGTTCGCGCTATGAAGATGAACGAACTGAAGAATGAGAATAAGAAGTAATTCTTCAGCTGATCAGTAATGACAAATCGCATGGGCTATCTCAAAGCTTAATTGAGATAGCCCTTCTGTTTCTCTTTCTTCATCTGCTTTGCAACACATCATACATAACATTCGTCGTATAATAGAGAAAAAAAAGAAGGAAGGTCGAAAATGAAGCAGTTCCATTCACGTATTCTTCGTCCCGCAATCTTGCGTCCACTCAGTGCCACGCTTATCGTAGCCATGTTCGGAAGCAGCATGTGTGCATGCTCGAAGAAGTCCGAGGCTCATCCAGACTTCAAAGACAATATCAAGTCACAAATGTCCAAGCCGGCAGATGATCATACTGGCATCCAATACGCTTCCGACTACCCTATTCCAATCGGAGAGAAAGAGGTATCTATCAACGGTGAATGGTGCATCAGGAAAACAATTGATAATCCGATACGCCAGAATGAAGACGAGAAACGTGTATGTCTGAATATCAGTTCTAAATCACACGGCACGACCGATTCTGTAAACTACGTGGTGTTTAATGTCTATGATACCGCTGACGATGCCGCATCTTTCTATAATGAATGGAAAGCATACTGTCTGGAACAAGGCGGTGGAAGATTTGAAGAAGGCGACAAATGGTTCATCTCGCAAGTGCCCGGCGTCTATGATGCAGGCATAGTATCCATTTACTATCTTGAAGAGAACGTGATGATGGAAGCCGAAATCGACATATGGAGCGAGTGGGCCACCAATCCGGATGAAGAGACTCAGCCCCCCAAGGAACCGGTTTTCGACCGAGCTACACTTCGGGATTACGTTATCGACCATGCGCCCGAACTGCGCACCTTTGTACTCGACGAAGTCCTAACAACTGCGCCGTATGCATGGTTACTGAATCCAGAAGATTCTGTCAACTATGCCAGCAAATATAAGCTGGATGTCGGCGATTCTAAAACCAATGTATCTGATGGGTGGACGGTCGAGAAGTTGAATCAGGATGGTCTGACTTATCTTCATCTTTCAGACCCGAATGCAACACTAGATTCGGAGCTCTTCCATCGCATGGAATTCAACGTGTACGACAACGCACACGATGCAATCGTCGCTTATGACAAACTAATTGAAACGTTCGAGATCCAGGAAGGCTACAAGGTCTATCACTACACGAAGAATTTCATCGTCGAAATACCTGATCCATCCGTTGGGTTAGAAGGTGAAATCAGCAGAAAGTATTACCTCATCGATAACATTATCCTTGAGGGCACATGCCTCACCGAGTACTTCTTACCCTCTAGCGATGCACCTCGACACATCACTGACCGGCAATTGGATAGTTACTTGGAGAAGCACGATGATCTTCATGATTTCTCAGAAATAAAGAAATATGTACTCGAGGATATACTGGGATATTCTTGATCATCTTAGAAGCGGCACTACGAATACGTTCGCTACTATGGTTCTGTCTCACTTCTCATTTCTTCAACATAGGCTACAAGAAATTCGTGCCGTGAACCTGCGAGCCGTCTTCCCGCTTCTGTGTTCATCTCGTCCTTAAGTAGCAACAATTTCTCATCAAAATGCTTCATGGAATCCTCGATTGAACGTCCATGTGCACCACCATATGCAAAAGTTCTTGCAATTCCGATCGCGCCCATTGCGTCCAGTCGATCTGCATCTTGAACGATCTTACCTTCAAGTGTTGTTGGGGCATGACCTCTATTCTTACTATAAGAGACACCATTGATCACTTCACAGATCTTACCCACCGTTTCAGGTTCAACTTCGTGTTCCGCTAAGAAAGAACGTGCATGCTCATTATTCTTCGTATCGAATAATTTGTGGTCATCCACATCGTGAAGCAGCGCCGCCAGTGAAACAACAAGGCGGTTACATGAAGGTTCTGTATCGGCGATTCGCATTGCATTTTGGTATACGCGTAATGAATGCTCTACGTCATGTCCGCTATGATCATCTGCAAATATGGTTCCAATAAATGACTTCGCCGACTCGACGATCTGTCCGACTTCCATCCCATCACACCCATTGACTAGTACTATGTCTCATATTCTCTCTTTCATCATCAGATATTCTGTAATTCCAGGTCGATATAGACTCTGAATCTCCCCTACCTGGCAATAGTGATTCCTCTCGTAGAACCGTTTGGCATCCGAGTTGAAATCCGCCACGACAAGAAAAACTTTATTGGAACTCTCAAATGCGATCTCCTCCATCTGCTTAAGCAGAACACTTCCTATCCCCTTGCTTCTGTATTCCTCTTTCACACATATGATGTGAAGATAAGGAAAACTATGGAAAGCGCCATTCGGAATGATATAGAAGAAGCCAACACATTCATCCTCGCACAAAGCAACATATAAATTCCCTTGGTGGATTCCTTCAAGGATTGCCTGCTTGGCGCTCCCTTCTTTTGCGAAATACTTCTCGCCTAAAGTGGATTGAGCAAGCGCAACCTCACAGTCAGATAAGTACTTCTCACTTGCTTTTTCTATAACCAAATTCATATTTCACCTTGGGGCAAATCGAGAGATCGACATGACCCCTGCTACTTATTTTCCCTTGAGGAACACGTCACACTTCTCGCAATCTGGAATTTTGCCCTTATTCGCTTCGTTACTGCAATGGGGTATCGTCGAATCGATTGGCTTGCCTTGATCATCTGTACCACACATATAGTATGGAGCGCAAATCACTGGGAAAATCGGAACATTTTCTCCATCAAATGTGATATATTCCGGATTGGCAAAACCGCCACCGGAAACCTGTTCGAGGTTATCATCTTGTAAAGCTTTCTCTTTATTCTCGTTATCCATATGCATACTCCTTTAGAAAAACAACTTATGCTCTGATTGTACTTTACAATGAGCGAGATTGTCTGCTCTACTCATCTGTTTTTGCAAAATATTCACAAACAAGCTTATCGGAAATCAGTCTACATCTAAGCGTTGGCGCTCAACCAATTCTGCGAAAAGCCCCTTCTTTGCGATGAGTTCTTCATACGTACCCTCTTCTGCAATCGTTCCTTTATCCAAGAAGATGATTCGGTCCGCGTGCTGGATCGTTGATAGACGATGGGCGATGACGATACGTGTACAGTGAAGCGAATCAATAGCTTCCGACACCTTCTTCTGTGTCATGTTGTCCAATGCACTCGTTGCTTCATCGAACATGAGGATCTTCGGCTTCGAGGCCACGGCACGCGCAATCATCAAGCGCTGCTTCTGACCACCGGATATTCCACCCTGACCTTCGCTGATCTGCGTGTGCATCCCCATTGGCATACGGCGAATGTCATCCGCAACAGAAGCGATCTCCGCCGCTTCCCAGGCCTCATCCAAAGTCAGTTGAGGTGCAGTAATGACGATATTCGAGTAGATATCGCCCATGAAAAGACTGCCACCTTGCATGACCACACCGATTTTGCGACGAAGTGACTCTAGATCCAAGTTGACCACGTTCTTCTTATCGAAAGAAATATTGCCTCTTTGCGGTGTCTCGAACCCAAGCAGCAAACGGAAAAGCGTGGTTTTGCCACATCCTGTAGCACCTACAATCGCCAGATACTCACCTGGCTCGATGCGCAAAGACAAATCGTTGAGTACATTCGGCGAAGTCTCATTGTAACGGAATGAGACATGCGACAATTCAATCTCACCTGATAATTCCACCACTGACTCTTTATTGTCATGACGCTCCGGTTCAGTCTCCATGATTGGGCGTGCCATCTCAAGCGTCGGGCGAATGTTCGCCACAGTAATAGCAATGGAAGCAACAGACATAAATGCTGACGAGACCATACCGTATGCGGTGTTAAACGCGTAATAATCCGCAACACTTATGTTATTCTCTACTGCCACAACATAGATAATCAGTGTACCAATCAGAGACAGCGTAAGCGAGAGCGTGCTGCTCAGTTTCAGGAACAATGGCGGATTGTACTCGAGCTGGGCTTCTTTGGCATACTGTCTGGCCCAACGTGAGAACATGCGCTTCTCTGCACCGGCAAGCTTAATCTTCTGGACGCCTTTAATCATAGAATAGGTCATACCACTCGTCTTGGCGGAAAGTTCCATCTTCTCACGTGTAATCTTAATCTGCGCAAATGTCGTAAGAAGTGACAATCCAATGGTTGCACATGTAATAATTAAAGAAGGCACTACAAGTGAAGGGGCAAAGACGAAGATCTGAGCGATATAGACCAAGGAAAACAGCGACGTCAGACCAGTGATACCAATGGTGCTGAAGAGTGTAGAACATAACGTCTGAACATAGGACGCACGTTGAGATAATTCACCGGCAGAGTATTGCTTGAAGAAGCTCGTTGGCAAACTCATAATTCGGTTCATGACGGCGGCTTGAACCGCAATACTCTGTTTGACTCCGACGCGGGTATTCACCAGTTCTCGGAAGGTCTGGAAGCACAGTTGGCTGATTGAAAAACAGACCATGAATACCGCCAATGACACCAACACTTTGAGATTACCATATTCCAACACATCACTGAACAACCACTTGGTAAATAAAGGAGATAGCAAGCCTAATGCTGCCGCCAACCCCATCAGGACAATATAGAGAACACCGTCCGCGATGCTCAACTGCTGAACCATAAACTTCAACAAATCGGCAATCGTCAAGGCCTTCTGCGGAAGTGGCTCATAGAAGCAGATTGCCTCACTGTCGATTAGTTTCTCGGTTTTCCTATTCAGCTTCATCCGTTTTCCAGAGGAAATGTGGACTAGATTATATCCAGATAAATTGCTAGGAATCAAGGCGATTGCTGAACCATCCTCCTTCATAGTGCCCAGCATTGCTCCGACCGAATGGTGATACCAACCTTTATCCAATGTCACCGCACGGCTCTTGATACCGAACGGTCGCATACGATATTCAATCTGTTCATCTACGGTCTTAATCTGACGAGGAAGTTCATCGCGCTTCGGCTTACAGTGATAATATCGAAGGATCTCGTCGATCGCGGAACCCGCAATCTCATTCTGACTTAGCGATTCACGAAGTCGGTTCCCCATCACCGCATTAGCAATGGAGTCTATGGCGTCTTCAAAATCTGCATTTTCGATTGATTCACGGTAGCGCAACTGTTCATCAAATACACCCATTTCCAGACACCTCCTTACTCCGCTGTGACGAGACTCTGATAAATCTCGCAACGTTCCATTAACTCTTGATGCGTACCACGATCCACGATTGTTCCTTGATCCATGACAATAATCTCATCACAGGAGCGAATCGTCGACAATCGGTGTGCAATGACGATGGTGGAAACACCTCGTGCACGAATCGCCTTGACTACTTCATATTCTGTCTTCGCATCGAGTGCACTCGTCGCTTCATCCAGAATAATCACGCTTGGATCCTGAGCCAGTGCGCGCGCAATCTCCATGCGTTGGCGCTGGCCACCGGAAAAATCTTTACCGCCTTCCAGCAACTTGTGCTGATAACCTTGTGGGCGTTGCATGATATCTTCATGAATCTGTGCATCATGTGCCGCAAGGATGATCTCAAAGTCTTGTATGCTGTCATCCCACATCTTTAAGTTATTCGCTATCGTATCTTCAAACAGGACAATATCCTGGTCAACCGTAGCCAGTGAACTGCGGAATACGCTCTTCGGAATCTCGTTGAAGGACTTGCCGTCAAATAGGATCTCTCCGTCCCAAGGACGATATAGTCCGGAGATCAACTTCGAAATCGTTGATTTTCCACAGCCGGAAGCTCCTACAATGGCTATGCTTTGGCCAGTCTTCAGCGACATATTGAAATCAGTAATCAAGGGCTCAGCCAGTGGTGAATAGCCGAAGGTAACATGCTTTAATTCAATATCGCCTCGGAGTTGCTTCTGTCCCTCTAGTGGAATATTCTCGTTGAATACTTCATCTTCTGGATATTCCATTACATCGTCAACACGTTCCATCTGGGTGCGCATCTCCTGCAAGGTCTGCCCCGCAGAAACAAGCGTCAATGCCGGTGTCATGAACGATGTGAGGAAGCCCTGGAAAGCCATGATCATACCAACTGTGAATTTCCCATTCATTGTCAGCCATACACCTAGGAAAAGCACTGCCTGATTCGCCAGAGTAGAGATAAACTGCGGAATCATGCCTAAGTAATGGTTGAGCTTCATATACTTCACTTGTTGTGCATTAGCGCTCGCCTGGAAACCAGACCACTTCTTGAAATATCCATTTTCCGCACCGGATGCTTTGATTGTTTCAATCATTTCAATACCCGCTACCGAAGCGACAGAAAGCTTGGCATTCTCACGCAATGATACACGGGTGATATTCATGCGTTTCTTGGAAATGTACTGTGAAATGAAAGAGTTGATAGTCAGTGAAGCCAATCCAACGATTGTGAGGAGAATACTGTAGCGCAGCATGATTACAAAATAGAAGATCATCATGATGGAATTCAGAAGGAGCGGTGCAAACGTACCAATCAATGTATTCGCAATCATCGCATTGGAACCTTGTCGTGCCTGAATATCACCGGCCATACGCTGGGTAAAGAATTTCATCGGCATCTTCAATACTTTCCACATATATGTCGCATTACCGACCGCGGCCATCTTGCCGTTGATTCGCAAGGAGTAGATCGTCTGCAAGGCAGACATGAGAATCTCAACGGCATAGAAAACGCCCAAGAAGATCAGGAAGGGCACCATCCAATCCATGTCATGGCCGACCAACAGGTGATCCAAGAAGACTCGAGAGAACGCAGGCTGGACAAACCCCAGAAGCGCCGCAATAACGCTTGTCATGATGGTAAATACAATTGCTGTTCCGGAACCTTTCAGGCGTTTCGCGGCGAACGACAGCATACTCTTCGGTTTGCCAGAAGGTTCAAATGCCTCGGTTGGTTCAAATTGCAGGCAGATTCCTGTGAAAGACTCATCGAACTGTTCAATTGGAAGGCTGTAAGAACCTTTCGCCGGGTCATTCAAATATGCTTTACCACCCTTAAAACCATTCAGTACCACAAAGTGGTTGAAATTCCAATGGATAATGCACGGGAACGTTGCCTTCTCTTTCAGCGTCTCAGTCTCATAACGATATCCCTTGGCAGCCAAACCATAGAAACGAGCAGCACGGACAACATTCTTCGCATTGGCGCCATCTCGGGAAACGCCGCAATCTTCACGGACTTGTTCAATTGGCACCCATTTCTTATAGTACGCAAGAATCATGCATAGGCTCGCCGCACCACATTCCAGTGCTTCGAGTTGCATGACAACGGGCACTTTGGCCACGCCCTTGGTAATCGGTTTTCTTATCTCACTCGCCATATCATATGCCTCAATTCAGGACGAATGACAATGGGTGGAAACTGGCGATAATGATCTTACCGTCATAGAATCCTTCTTCAGGCATTTCATTCATGGATAATGTGCAGACATAGCCTACTTGGTTCTCCACATGCCCGCCGATTTCAACAATTTCGGCTTCATATTTATCAAACTTGACCTTCGAGCCCACCTGAACCGAAGGTAGATCTTTCTCCGCCACAATGCATACGACTTGCTTATCCTTTACAAATACCGTCGTAGGTGTGGTGCTATCTATCTTCCCGAAGATTCCCCAGATAAGCGCGCCCACTAATAGCACGATGACGCTCACAAGTAATAGCCATACGCCTGGATTGGATAAATGAATATAATCATCTAGATTATCCGGCGACTTCGCCTTATCCAACACTTTCTTACGATATATCTCTTCACTCATACTATCTATTCTCGATTCGTTTGGTTTGAATTATATGCTCTTTCTATTGTACCGCATTTCACAAGTAAATCTCCACGGAAATCCATATATAAGAGAATGGTTGCTTCTATTTTTCAAGGTTTCCTGGCAAAGGGCCACTTGATCGATACGTGGGCAATGCGTCAATGACCTTCTCTAGATAATGATTCTTGAAGAACAGGCATTTAGATCGATCTTCTCCCCACACATCATCCGTCAACGCAAGGCCGATCGCACGGCATCCTGCGCAACAGTATGTGCGCCACGAACATGCTGCACACTGATCATTATGCTTTAGAAGCTCTCCCACCGTTGCGCATACTGTCTGAAGATAGGGGCCAGTCGTCAAGCACTTCTTTAGTCCATCCTGCTTCACATTTCCGAGACACCACTTCTGCTGTTCGTAGTATCCGGACATCTGATGGCATGGATAGAGGTTACCGTTTGCACCGACTGCAATCAAGGCACGATTCCCTTTGCACACGGGCAATGAATCTCGGTAATGTGCTTCATCCGAATGAATCGTCTGTACGCGAAAGGTTTTCCGTTTCGGACAAAGGTGCAGTAATTGCCAGATATCAACTTCCATCGTCGCCTCAGTCTTCGCATATTCTCGCGAAAACTCGATCATCCGATCGAAGTATTCTTCGAACGTCAGGCAGGCGTCGCCCGCATTCTGCTTCCACCTTGGAGATTCCGTCGTACGGATGATCCGCATCTCAAGTACACCCAGTTCATTGAGGATTTCTGCCGTCGAGAGCATAGAATCCACATTCAATCGGTGTACGTTGGTCTGGACTTTGACACGGAATCCATTTTCCACGCAAAGCCGGATAGCACGTAGTGCATCCTCTTCTGCGCCTGAATGATTTCGCATCCAATCATGGTGTCCGATGCCGTCAAAAGAAATCTTGATTAACGGATCACATCCGATTGATCTCATCTCATCCAAGATTTCTTTCGTAAGGAAGAATCCATTCGTATTCATCTCTTCCACATACATCCCCCGCTCCCCGATGGAACGAAGGATCTCCATGAAATGCGGATGCATCATAGGCTCACCGCCAGTGATGGTAAAAGCATGGATGCCACATTCCGCTGCCTCATCGATGAGTGCACGGGCTTCTTCCCATGTAAACTCACTTTGTAGGCGATGCTGATCTGAAGCATTGAAGCAATGACGACAGTTGTAATTACATCGTCCGGTAAGCATCCAGTTCATCGCTGGGAAATAACGATTGGCATATACTTTCTCCTTCTGCCATTCCGTCAATTTCTCGTTATCTTCTGCCGGTCGGCAAAGGTTCCGTTGGCAAAGCTTCTGAAGAAGTGGAGAATCCTCCACTTCCTGTTCACCATCACAACGCAACAAAAGAGCGTACTCTTCTCTCGTCAATCCGTGAGCATTCCGTACGCCCTTGATGTAATACGCATAGGGAACGAGTTGCCATGAACGTAATGCAATAGATGGCTGCAAAAGATACTTCATGTCAACCCTTTCTTACCTCAATAACCTGTCCCACTATTATGGCTTCGTCCATTCATCACCGTCCCAGTAGTGGCGGAAATTCAGCCCACACTTGAAACAACTGGCTGGATCGAAGGAATCGCCATTCGCGTCTCTCTGCGACGCACCATAGGTGAGCCCGCCTAGACATTGGGGGCAAACCGCTTTATTATCAACCGGTGATCTTCCGATTGCGACTCTTTCTGGGCGCGGTACATATTCGTCACAGAAAAATCCGCCACCTGCTACGTTATCCAGTTCATCGTCTTGGAGCGCGCCTTCCTGTCTGAGTTGGGCGAAATACTTCTTTGCTTCCTCTTCACTCAACGTCATACCATTCTCTTGTGCAAGCGCCATTAATTCTTCTACGCTTGTTGCCTGTTTTGCCTGATTCATCAATTCTGTCGATATCTTCATACTGTTCCTCCTTAATAATCATAGTAATCAAAAGAATGTTGATATGTCTATTATAGAAGAAACCCTTTGGAAAAAAGGCTTTCTCATGACGATTTAACGATATGTTCACACTTCTTCTTTTTTCTCTTCGCTGTTCATGGCATGCGCAGATGCTATAATCAAGAAAAGGGCATGAAGGAGGCTTCCTATGAGTGTTGAAGTAATTAGATGTCCGGCATGTAGCGGAACACTTGACTATGATGGCCAATCCGAATTCATCAAATGTGCACATTGCGGCAATTCGTTACACGTATCGTTCAAGAGGATGCCCGCTGTGTCCTCTGGCATGAAGTTCACGGATCCGACACAGAATCTTCCACTTGCCTCCTGTGATCTGCCCGACACATATGTGCCGAGTGGTTCATTTATGCTGAACGCGGCAAGTTCCGCATTCCCGTTGCCCATACGATGCACCGCCTGCAACAAGATGGGCACCGTCTTTACGTTCTTCACTGGTGAATCCCACGTCGACGATACCAAGTGTCCGATGATATCCGGTCCTTATTCTACGGAAGTAAATCGAATCAGTAAGATTACGTTCATGCCGTTTATGGATACAGAGAAATATGCGAATTACTATATTAACCTGATGATTCAGGGTGCCAAAATGACCGATGCATATATTATTGGGAACATGCCCTTCCCCGCCGCAGGCTATAGCCGGCAGGAGGCACTCAACCATTTCATTACCCTTACTGATCTTGAGGCACAGCGTTCGGGCGTGGTACCGGTACCACGAAGAATGTACTATCTCGAAGAAACCTGTAAAGTCTATGAAGTCAGTGTCGGCCAAGTTAGAATGAGGATTGTCATCGCCTTCATCTTGAAAGCATCTCGGTATCAGTTGCCGGCTCAATATGCTATGGGAAACATTTTCGGCGGACTCTTTGGTCAGAGAAGATCGGTCGCCTCCAACGGGGCCGCACCGGGCACATTCGGAGACATTCCGAGTAATGGAATTATTGATTGGGCCGTGGATGGTCTATTTACTATGATGTGTCTCAAAGACCGTTTCGATGTAGATTATAAGGATTTCGAGAAATTTGTAAGTTCTTTCCGAGTAGATCCGTATATCACTTCGGAATCATTTAAGATGCAAGAACAGATGCGAAGAGATGTTGCAATCTATACCCAGCAAAACATCGCTCAACAGCAGGCAAATTTCCAAGCGATGCAGCAGGCTAACCGCACCTTGCAGGAAGCATATGATTCGGCTAATCAAGCATGGTGGAACAGAAGCAATGCTCATCATGCACAGGTGATGTCGTCTTCTACTTCCACATTCGGAGAATCAAGTTCCGACAGGATATCCAGAATGCAATCCGAGGCGATTCGAGGCGTAAATACATATGAGAGAGAAGACGGCACCCAGGTCGAAGTTTCCGTGGATTATGATCACGTGTACTCGAACAATCTTGGTGATACACTCGCAACAAACAGCAATTTCGAACCAGGCGGGAACTGGCAGAATACAACCAAGATTTGATTGTAGACATGTTTATTGGCTATTTTCAACTCTGTAGTTGAGATTTATAAACCGCTGATAAAAGAATACCATACCAGCACTTTAATGGCACTAGCCTGATGCCTCTACCTGATCTAATTCAGGCTACTTTCAGTTTGGTGATCTGTTCTCTTTCCTTTATCCGGACCTCACG
>JAZLMM010000032.1:0-35607 GCA_045598705.1 Oscillospiraceae bacterium | reverse complement strand
CTGTTAGAGCCAGTTGCGTCGCTCACGATTGAGCCACAAAAATCGGTGAGGCAGAGCCACTGAAATCGCGAAATATTGTGCCAAAATGGGCGTCGGGAATGCCGACGCCCACATGAATCAGTCTTCAATCTTCTTCGATCGTAGAGAATCTCCGCTTAGGATAATCTTATATGCATTCGAGACAATTCTGTCCAGAATCGAATCAGCAAGTTGTCCGGCACCTAGATTTTGTGCCATTCTTCCGGTTCTAATTGCGAAGCGATAATCGTGGTTTTGAAGCCGTAACGATATTCCATAATCTTGAATATCTGCAATGCGTCATCCTCGCTCATGCGTGCGTTAGCAAAGTCATCTATAACCAGAACATCAGGAGATATATAGCGACGTTTTAACCGTGTCGTTTCCATATGCTTTATATCCGAGATTAATTCAAACATGCGGCAGTACATCGTCTTATGGAGTTTTCTGCATGCATCCGAAGCCAGTGCATTTGCAATGTACGTTTTTCCTGTACCGCACGCCCCAACGATTACAACATTCCGAGCTTTGTTTATATATGTTCCTGTGGAAAGTTGCTCGATTACACGTTCGTTTAGAACGTACAGACATTATATCTGCCAGAGGTGTGGCACTGTGTTAGCGACGGAAGTGGCGCAGTAATTACCGATTTTTGTGGCGCAAGAATTAGCGACGACCTGGCGCTAAAGAGGCGCCGTATTCAGTTTATACGAACGATTGGAAAGAAGTGCTACAAAATAGTCTAACATATAATAAAATATAACTGACATTAATTACCAACTTACGGAGGCCCTCCCAGCGGATCTACGGTGCTTTTACCGTATTCGTATTAAGCTGTCTTGTCGCAACGATCTACGCAGTAATCAAGCGACGTCTCTTCCAGAAGAACCGCGTATGCAAGGTAATCGAATGATAAAAGAGCCAAAGAGCTTGAGAAGAATACTTTTTTCGCATCGTTATGTTATCTTAGGGAATAGCAGCTGCAAAAACTGATTGGCTCAAATTGGTGTAGTATATAGGAAGAGAAACGTAAAGATACGAGGAAGAGGTGATGCCCATGGATAACAAAGAGACTAAAATTGCTCATATGCAAGAACTCTGTGCCTATCGGGAGCAACTTCTTCATGCCCCTATCCTTCAGAACCTTTTCCTTGAGTTGACCTTGCGTTGTAATGAACATTGTCTGCACTGTGGAAGTGCGTGTGGAGATGTCCAATCAAGCGAGCTGTCTTTGGAAGATTACAAGCGTTTCCTGACCAAGATCAAATCGGATTTCAAAACAAAAGAACCCATGATTTTTGTCACTGGCGGCGAACCACTTCTGCGTAAGGATTTCTTCGACATTGTCGGTTTTGCGAATGACTTGGGATTCCGGTGGGGCATGACCAGCAACGGTGTACTCATCGATCGCGCGTGTGCACATAAGCTGAGAGAAGCCGGTATGCGTACGGTCTCCATCAGTATCGATGGTCTTCCACATACCCATGATCATTTCCGTCAGACACCCGGTGGCTATGATCGAGCCGTGCAAGGCGTGCAGAATCTCATTGATGAAGGTGGATTTAGCTCGATCATGGTCACGACGGTGGTCACACATGAATCCATTGGAGAACTGGATGCATTGTACAAAGTCTTCAATGATATAGATATTGATTCCTGGCGGATCGCGGGAATTGAACCCATGGGGCGTGCCAAGCAGCACCCAGAACTTCTACTGACCACTGAAGATCAGAAGTATTTGCTTGACTTTATTCGACAGAAACGGCTGCAAGGAGAACCTGTCACCTATGGATGTAGCCACTATCTCGGCACAGATTATGAGCGCGAAGTGCGCGATTGGTACTTCCTCTGCAACGCTGGAATCTATACCGCAAGTATTACCGCTTCTGGAGACATGGTGGCCTGCCTAGATATTGAACGGCGTCCAGAGTTGATTCAGGGAAACATCCTAAATGACGACTTCACGGATAGGTGGTATAATGGTTACAAAGCATTTCGACGGAATCTATGTGATGAGAATGAGAAGTGTCGTCACTGCGACGCCAAAGTTTTCTGTCATGGCGGTCCTTTTCACAGTTGGAACTTTGAAGAGAAACGCCCTGAAATATGTATGAAAGGAGTGCTATTCGACGCATGAAGAAGAAACCATTTCTTATTGCCACTGCATTTCTAGTTGCGCTGAATACCAACTGCGGCCTGTACGGACCAATGCCAGAGTCAGAGACTACTCCAGGTCCTAATGCAAATACTGACTATTATACATCTATTACAAACACTCTTATTTCAGAAGGTACCATCGGAGAACCTGCTGTGGTGGGCGGATGGCTGATCAACGGCAATCTTCCTGCACTCAAAGATGATTCTTTCGATCAAGCAGTTGCGAATTATGACGGCATGTCCTTCATACCGGTTCTGAAGCTGGCAACCCAGGTGGTAGCTGGTACGAATACCATGTACCTTGCCTATGGTACACCAATTTCCCCCAATGCAGCTTCGTCACTCAAAGTTGTCACCGTATACAAGGATCTAAGCGGCAACTCCTCTATTCTGAAGGTCGCAGACTTCCATCTCTCAGACTATGTGCAAGATGCGTCACTTCCTTCGAATAGCGAGGAGCATTTGGCAGGTGGATGGAACGTCTGTGAAGAGATGACTAGTCTACTGGATGAACCAACAGCGTCTCTTTTCGCGAAGGCACTCGCTACTTCGCCTGAAGGGAACCGCTATCAGGCCGTTTGCGTGCTCGGCAGGCAGGTAGTCGCCGGAACCAACTACACGATTCTTGCCAAACTTGATAGCCAGTTGTATGTGGTCACCATGTATGTAGATCTAGAGAACAATGCCGCATTCACCAGCGAATGTGCGATCAACCTGTTTGATTTCTAAAACGTCTGATTCACTTTACGTAGATCGACTTGAGTACGGTCTCTCGCACCGATATGAACTGAGTAATGGACAAAATAGATGGGGGACTGTCTCATTATGATACATCACATCTGAGACAGTCCCTCACTGATTTCGTTTCTATTCTAAATTGCTGTTCTTGCCGATTTACTTCTGTTCGTCGTCTTTGAACAAAGGTGCGTAATTCTGTCCATTCAATGTAGTCGCCGGCAACTCCGGTGGCAATGTCGGTGCTGGGAAACCCTGTGAGAATTCATCAATCGGTGCACCATCTCCGGCAGCGTTAACCATTTCCAGATCATCGTCTGAAAGCTCCTGCATACAACGGCTCTCTGTATCTGCAATCAAAGCCGCAAGCCGTGAATTCCCTTCAAATTTCTGATAATCGAACAATCTCTGTAACTTAGTCTCCATAACTAATTCTCCTCTCTATCTTATCCTGCAATCTCATTCCGCTTGGGGTAGATGCTATGTTCTTCTACCTCTTTATACGAATGAGAAAGTGAAAGTGCTACTATTTTTCGAAAAAAGGTCGTAAATTGGATAAAGCCTTGTTATGCAGGATTCGTACATAGGCATAGGATATGCCGAGTTGCTCACCAATATCCTTCAGATTCATGTTCTTATAGTATCGAAGAATAATAATATCCCGCTCACGTTCTTCCAATGTCTTCAACGCATCCACCAATACATCCAGCATCTCTGCGTTGCAGATCTCTTCTTCGATTGGGCTACTCTCATCAGGGATCTCTTCTGCCACCTCTTCATGTACTCTACGTGTGCGGTAGTAGTCCGTCATCGTATTGCGTGTCACGGTGTAGATCCAAGTCGATATCGAAGCTTTGCTATCGTCAAAAGTATCGATTTTCTCATATATTTTCAGAAAGATGTCCGATGTAAGGTCTTCCGCGATCTGGACATTGCAAACCTTTGAAATCACATAGCCATATACTTTATCGTGATAATCACGATATATGGCTTCTTTCTGTGCCATATCGTAACTCATAGTGTCCCTCTCCTCCGCTTCGTGTATGTTAGCAGTAA
Source organism: Oscillospiraceae bacterium (assembly GCA_045598705.1). Classification (GTDB taxonomy): domain Bacteria; phylum Bacillota; class Clostridia; order Saccharofermentanales; family Saccharofermentanaceae; genus Scatonaster. Next base: position 31,641 of record JAZLMM010000032.1, on the reverse strand, counting down.
TGAAACTATTATACCATGAAGGATTGCAAAACATGATATCAGAAATTATGACACTTCAGCACTTCCTTGCACAAGAAGTTATACAATCTACAGCCGCCCGCGCAGTACGGACCATATTTACACGTTGCGCACGCACCAGTCAGATTCTCCCGTCTGAATTTTCTGTTATAGGCAAAAGCACTTGGGTCATTCCAGATGTCGGCCAGCCGTCTTTCGCGGATATTTCCCTCAATGAACCGTTCGTCGTACATAGATTCACAACCGCGAATATTTCCAACACTATCCATTCCCAGGAGCGTCAGGCCCGCCTGACATCCACGGTACCAGGAGTTCTCGCGCCCCCGTAGTATGCCCTCGTTTTCTGTATAGTAACCGATGTTATCCGCAATGCCCATGGCAAAAGGTGCCGCTTCCATATTCTTCTCAACAAATGCGATCACTTCGCCAAAATCGAATCGATAATCGATGCCGCTTCTCGCAGCGTTGCCCATAGGAGAGCATGCTTGTAGTTGCCAGGCAGCAATGGGACGCGTGCGAAGGAAGGCATAGAAATCATCGAGGTGCGTCACGCTTTCCTGATTCAGCGTACTGATCACGGATCGTCTCTTCGGAGAAGAGAAAGCCGTTTGTGATAATCGCAGTAGGAATGCCGTAGTCGGTCAATTCATGGACAATCGTCTTCCAGTCCCGGCGCATGAACACCTCGCCACCGATCAGTGAGACACGGCGGCAACCTAACTTCGCCAGCTGGTGCACGACATCGAGGCATCCGACTTGTTCTCTCTATGAAATATTCCCATATGCTCCTCTTAAGATCATCTGTCATACATTATGGCATACTTCTGTTTGCCTTACCATGAATGCTGAGAAAAATATAAATTTTTCTTTATTTTGTACGAATGAATCATGCTATATTTCCTCTGAGTATAGATTCGTAGAACACGTAAGTGTATGAAATTGGGGGGTCTCTTCTTCACAAAGAGGCCCCCCAATTTATTGAGTCAGTTCGAAGTATCAGATCTTCTATCAGACACCCTCTTCATCGCCTTGTGACGTTTGAGAAGAAGTATCTGAACTTACATTTGAAGTAGAATTGCCCTTCGAAGATGAGTCAGAACTACTGGAAGTAGTTGAACCATTCGAATTAATGTCGATGAGAATGGAAGACATCGCATCGGAACCAACGATCGTAGTTGGCAACTTGCCGTCCCATCGATCGTAGTACTTGTTGCGTAGAACGTTCTCGTCGATAGAATCACTGATGGCCTTGTTCGCATCTGCTTCCGCTTTCGCTTCAATGACCTTCGCATCCGCCTTGGCCTGAGCATTCGTCTTCGTCACTGCTGCATCTGCTTCGGCCTTCTCGATGTTCTTCTTGTTCTCGATCTGCTGCGTCTCATAGTCAATCTGAGCCTGTTGCTTCTTTGCAATCTTCGCATCGTATTCTGTATCGAAAGATGCATCGTTAATGACGACTTTGTTTACATATACGACTTCCTGACCGTACTTCTCATCCAAAGACTTCTGAATATTCTCTTTCGCCTTCGGCTCGATGATGCTTCGGTTCGTACAGTCGTTTGGCGACAGCGTCTTGGACGTCGTCTTGATCGCAGAAGCCACCAATGATTCACTGACTAGGCCTGCTTCATAGTTGGTTACGTTCGCATAGATCCATGCAGATTTCTCTGGGTTAATCTGATAGGTTACCGTAATACCCTGGAAAATAACTGTGTTTCGTTCGGATGTCTCGGAAGAGATGGCATTGTCAGTAAACTTAATATCCTGCTGCTTGTTGTTGACCAATACGATATCCTGCACCAATGGAATCTGGAAGTTAAAACCATTATCCAATGTTCTTTCTTCTACCTGACCGAAGGTCACACGTACACCTGTGTATCCCGTTGGGATAATGGTGAAGGACAGTGAGAAGGCGAAGCAGAGTATACCCAACACAGCAAGAATCAATACTGTTTTCTTGTTGAGCGGTGTCTTCTTAACACCCTGCACAGCGGTAGTATTGGCTGATACAAATGACTTCTTAGCAATCATGAAGAGTGCTACCAGAATCAGTATGCAACCAATGACACGAAAAATGACGTTTAGTAACATATCTAGGTTCCTCCTTTTTTGACACGAAGACTCGTACCTCTTACATAGAGGCACGATTATCCCTTGTGTGTTGTCCACAATTATAGCATATTGTGTCATGTGGGTAGGAAGCGATTTCTATCAGTCACAGCGTGAATTCCATGACATAACTAACTGGGACATACATATCTTCTATATAAGTGAACGTCGAACTCATACATTCACTCCTCCATTCTTTGCTTTCATTTATCTTAGGAAAGCGATACAATCAACGAGAGAGACGAAGGAGGAAAGCGTATGTTTGATATTTCGAAACTTCAATGGACACCGAAGCCCCTTCCCTGCAAGATTGAATCGGGAAGAATCGAGATGACCACACGACCGAGGACAGATCTCTGGCAGAAGACTTTTGCCGATTTCAGTAGCGACAATGCCCCCGTTCTTCAGACAACAACTTCAGATCAGCATTTCACTTTCCAGGTGAAGACTTCTTTCGACACCAAGGGTTCATATGATCAATGTGGATTAGTGATGCACCTTAATGCGAACACATGGCTGAAATCCTCCATCGAGCGGGAGACCGCTGAGATCTGCCATCTTGGCAGTGTGGCGACCAATCACGGATATTCTGATTGGGCCTGCTGTGACGTGTCTCCAGACATCTCCGAAATATGGTATCGACTGACCCGCAAAGGAAGTGATTTTACATTAGAATATTCCTTCGACGGAGAGAAATTCTCCATGCTTCGCATGTGCCATATGTGGGAATGTGAAGGCGAGATCAGCTTCGGCGTCTATGCTTGTAGCCCACAAGATTCCAGCTTTACCGCCGTGTTCAGCGACATGGATTACCAGGTACTAAACGACGATTGAGAAACGAGGTATTAGATGAAAATAGTAGTCATTGATGGACAGGGCGGGCGCTTGGGCCAGTTAGTGGTGGAAGCCATCCTGAAGGAGAAGATCGAGTGTGAATTAGTGGCCGTCGGTACCAACAGTGTAGCAACCGGCGCCATGATGAAATCCGGTGCCGCAGCGGGTGCGACCGGCGAGAATCCGGTCATTGTCGCCTCTCGTGATGCAGACATCATCATCGGCCCCATCGGCATCATCTCTGCAGATTCGCTTCTTGGCGAGATTACGCCTGCGATGGCCGTAGCTGTAGGTCAGAGCAAAGCCTTGAAACTCTTGATTCCTGTGAATCGTTGCCAGAACCAGGTCATCGGTGTGAAAGACATGTCCATGAGCGAGCTGATCCGTGAGACCATCGTTCGGATCAAGCAGTATGTGGATGGTTCGAACACATGAATTTCGAAGAATCATTGCGCCAGCACTTGAAGTGCCACCCGAAGCTGATGCCGCAGGACCTGATCAAGTTCTGTTTTCAGGCGACTTTCGGTGCGGAACATCTTCTTCTGAATGAGGACCGTGCGCGAGTATTCTTCCACGAGGAATATCAAGCGACCAAATCCTGTGACATGCCGCTCTACGAAGATCTGAATGAACGGTTTGTACGGGTGAATCTGGCCGCTTGGAAATCCTTCGGGAAGGACGAAGACGCTCTGCTTCAAGCATTCCTTCGTACTGCCCAGGCACCCTCCCGTAAAGCGGACACATCCGATTCGGTCCAATCAGAAGATGCGGCCATCAAGGCACACTTCTCCATCGTCACCGAAGTATTGCGTGCTGAGGATTTCTCGATTACACCAGATATGTGGGAAAGAACCTTCCAAGCTTATCTAGAAAAAGGTATCCAACCGGTGCATCATAGTGTACAATATCGTGAGGAATATAAGCCGGCCTACCGAGTCATCCGAAGAACCATTCTTTCCGACGGTGGGGACGTACTTCTCTGAAGGGAAGCACGTGGCTGAATACATAGACTTATCCGCGTCATGAAGGCGCGACGATCGTTCAAGACGATGATATCTTTGGAAAAGAGGACATCAAGATGTCATCGAAGAAAAGAATACTCCATATGACCCTCAGCGCCATGATGCTTGCGCTGGCGTTGTTACTCCCGTTCGTCACCGGACAGATTCCGCAGATCGGCGCTTCGCTGTGTCCAATGCATCTCCCGATACTACTGTGCGGATTCTTCTGTGGACCCTTCTGGGGCGCCGCCATTGGATTCATCGCACCATTTCTTCGATTCATGATCTTCGGCATGCCACCGCTTATCCCCTCCGGTGTCGGCATGGCTTTCGAACTGGCCACCTACGGCTTCATGGCAGGACTTCTCTATCACCTCCTGCCGAAGAAGCGAATCTATATCTATGTTTCACTGATTGTCTCCATGCTCGCCGGACGTGTCGTTTGGGGCGTGGTGCGCGTCATTCTATATGGTCTTGGCAAATCATCTTTCGGATGGAAGATCTTCATTGCCAATGGTTTTACATCCGCGATCCCCGGCATCATCGCACAGATCATTCTGGTACCGGCGATTGTCATGGCAGTCTATGCCGGACGATATGCCAAAGATTCTTCTAGGAGATTATATTTATGAAACTACACATTGCACTACTTCAATTACTACCTGGAACAATGTTACAAGAGCAGTTAGAACAGGGCGTACGTGCTTGTCGTGAGGCAAGATCACAAGGCGCAGATATCGCGCTTTTCCCAGAGATGTGGAGTACCGGGTATCGGATCTGTCAGGACCTCCCTACGCTTCAAAGTGAAGCAATTCCTTTGGATGATTCGTTCGTGCAGACTTTTAGAGAACTGGCAGCCGAACTGGAAATGGCCATCGGCATCACCTTCCTTGGAAAGAATGTGGATGAAAATGGTGCTGAGGGCAAACCTTTCAATTCGGTGGCGCTCTTCGACCGTCACGGAGAACTCGCGCTCCACTACGCCAAAGTCCATGCGTGTGATTTTTCCGAAGAGAAGATCCTTCAAGGCGGCGATGGTTTCAAGGTCGCAGATCTTGACACCAAGCAGGGCGTCGTTCGTGTCGGCGCCATGATCTGCTTCGACCGAGAATTTCCAGAGAGTGCCCGCGTGCTCATGCAGATGGGTGCGGAACTGATTCTTGCACCGAATGCATGCCCGATGGAGATCAACCGTCTGTCCGCGCTTCGTACCCGTGCTTATGAGAATATGCTGGCTGTCGCCACCTGCAACTATCCTTCTGGCCAGCCGGACTGCAATGGTCATTCGACACTTTTTGACGGCATCGCCTGGCTTCGAAGCGAACCCGGTGTTCGCGATATGTGCAAGCTAGAAGCGCCGGAAGAACCTGGCATCTATGTGGCAGAACTGGATATGGACATACTTCGGGCTTACCGCGCCAACGAAGTGATGGGCGATGCTTACCGACGTCCGGATGCCTATGGTATCCTCACCGAAGATCGACACATCATTGAGACGGAAAGGCTTTTCCTCATGCCTATGAGACTTCGTTTCCTCGCTTCTACCCATGAATATTCCAGTGACTTGGAAACGGCTAGGCTTATGATGTTCCTGCCAAACGATACCCTAGAAGATACACGCAAATTCATTGTGGATGCCGAAGCGGAATGGGCCAAAGCATCTCCTTCTTACTATGAGTATGCCATTGTTCTTGACGGCAAGCACGTCGGCGGCATCTGCATATATGTAGATGAGAATGACCCGACCGTCGGTGAACTCGGATGGATCCTCAACAAGAACTACTGGAGACAAGGCATCTGTTTTGAGGCAGCCACTGCTCTGATTTCCCACGCCCACAAGAATCTCGGTATCAAGGAATTTGTAGCACACTGCGACGCAGAGAACGCCGCATCCTCCCGCTTGATGGAGAAACTGGGCATGGTCAGGACAAATATTGATGCTGGACGATATAACAAATCATCGGAAGAGGAACGTACGGAATACACGTACCATCTTCACATAAAGTGAGAATATAGAAATCCCCAAAAGCCTTGATTTTCACACGGCTTCTGGGGAGTTTTTCTATCTATTAGGCAGCGATAGCAATGATACTGCAGATGACCATTACTGCGCTCATTGTCAAACAGTAAGCTGTAAACATATTCTTTCCTCCTTAAATTTTAGCAAGATAGTAGTTCAATTTCTTGAATTCTTATTTCATTCTAATGTCGATATTATGCTCCGAAGAGTGTCGCAACACCGAGAACAATACCGCTTACTCCAACACCAATACCAACGATGCAAAGAATAGGAATCATTTTCGAATCTCCTTTCAGTTTGTTTTCATCTGTTTATACGAACGACAGAAAGAAAGTGCTACAAGAAATGACAACTTTTGTTTCGATTAAGTTCTGCCAAATTCTAATCAGCTCGTAAATGTCTTCTAAAATCATCATTTCGATAGTATGTGGTTTCGTTCTCCTAGAGTTGTAATTTTTCTGTGAAGAACGCCCGAAATCGGTTGAAACTCTATGTCTCGGATGATATAAAAAATAATGTACATATGGAAAATCTTCGCTTTGCGAGACAGAATCATTCACTGTTGGGACGGGGGTACCGGATGGATCCAATTGCTATCGCTGAATTTGCCAGTGCTTTATTTGTTGGCGTTGCACTGCTTGGCTATATTGGTAAGCAAGTCGAATCGGGTGGAATTAAATGGTTACGGCGTTGTCTGATTACCATCTTCTTCTATCTTATTATTGATGCTTTGGCATACATCTCCATGAACCATCGCCTCCCTCTGTTGCTTTGTTATGTAGTGAACTTAATATCCTACTGTGCCGGAAGTGTCGTTCTAGTCCTGACCATCAAGTATTGCGAGGCCTATTTCAATGAGAAGACCCGCATGAATATGTGGCTTTTCCGCATTCCGATTATCCTCTTTCTTGCCTGTATATTCGCATCCGTCCTAGAATTCGCATCTGGAAACGTTGTGGACTTTGTAGATGGATATGAAGTAATTGTCAACGATTTCCCTCTTTACCTGCGTCTTACTCAAATTGTGGCGCTTCTCTTCACACCAGTCATTGCAGTCATAAACTACAAGCGTGTGGGCAAGCGCTTCGCCATACTGTTCGTATTCTACTTCTCTGCTCCAATTATCGGCTCTTTAATTGCCATCGTCACTGGCTTTGATTTGACCAGTATCCTCGGTGCTGCTTCACTGATTCTTGTTACTACGCTTCTTCAGAACGATGTAACGCGTATGTATTTCGAGCGTATGAATATGTCGATGGACCTGGCCAATCAGCAGCGCCACGTTAAGGCGTTCGGTGATATGGTCAATGCTGCACTTTGGAATATGAGCCTCAACGAACAGGATGAGATTCTTGATATCATCTGGTCCGATGAGATGCGTCGTATGTTTGGTTTTGAAGCTTCGGAAGAAGACTTCCCGAATCAGTTGTCCTCTTGGACAGATCGGATTCATCCCGATGACCGTGAGCAAGCGATTGCAGAATTCAATGCAGGTATCAAGAATCACGACACCGAGAATTACATCAGCGATATTAAGTACCGCCTGCTGAAGAAGAATGGCGAATATCGCTGGTATCACACCCTCGCGCGCTCTGAATATGCACAAGACGACACGCGAATCATGTATGGTATCGTTTTCGATATCTCGGCGGAAAAAGCACTTACAGTCCAGCAGGAACAACTTCAGGTTGCCTTGGAAGATGCAAAACGTGAGACGATGCGTAATGACATCATCATGGATACCATCGACGCTGGTAAATGGTCTTTCCAGATTGGCAAGCATAACGAAGTCCTGAGCACCACATTTTCCAAGCGAATTACGAATCTGATAGGTAAAGAATTGCTTGATAACCCTCATGGGTTGCCTAATCGTATCCATCCTGAAGATCGTGACGAAGCCGCCTCGGCTTTCGCTACGACTTTGCAGGATAAAGATGGCAATACTCCATATAACGCGACATTCCGCATACTGGATCTTGATGGGAAGTATCGTTGGACGCGGTCTGCCGGACGGCTGATTCGACATGCTGACGGCACTGGTGAATTGTTCGGTATCAGTCTGGATATCACCGAACAGATCGAAGAACAACAGCGACGATTGCTCGGTGCGATTCCTATCTCACCGGATATTATCACGAAGTCGAACATTGGACTTTGGGCATTTGAACTGGATGAAGGACATGCACCAAGAATGTATGCCGATGATGCCATGTTGACGCTCATTGGTCTCAATCATCAAGACTCGCCGGAAGCCATGTATCACGCTTGGTTTGACCGTGTCGGTGATGAATCGAAGGACCTCGTCGCAGATGCGATTGCAACAATGACTACCGGCGAGCATGCCGAAGTGCAGTATCCTTGGCATCACCCAGACGGTCATACGATTATGGTTCGAAGTGGCGGTGTACGCAATCCTGAATATACAGCAGGTACCCGACTCGAAGGTACACACCAGAATGTCTCTCAGATGATCCACTTCGACGAAGAAGAACGTAAGAAAGCCTTGACGCTGAAGAACGAGTTGATCAAGTCACAGATTCGTGCTGACTCCCTCGCTTATATCTTCGATAATACGCCAGATCTCAAACAATTTGTCACCTTCTTCGGTAGCCGAATTCTGGAAATCTCCAGTTGTGACCAGGTAATCTTCCGTGGTATCGATAATTATCGCGTCGTGCTGAATGCTCCGGGCATGACAGATATCCCGCAGGATATCTGCAGTGACTGCCCTTTCACTACATTTACGGATATTGACTACGGCAACGACAGTCTTGTGATTATGAATGACGTCAGACAAGACTGGCATGGTGTCCATGCGAATAAGAAGTGTCCGGTGAAGTCCTCCATGATTAAACTCGTCTATTCCAGTGGCAAACTTGCCGGTAGTATTTCTATACATTACATTACTGACTTCCATGTCTTCTCTGAACAGGACGTAGATATCATGAACACCGTAGCGATGTACTGCGGACTTCTTCTCGAGCGTATCGAATTAAAGCGGTCCGAGATTGCCCGAATCGAAGCTGAATCTTCCAACAAAGCCAAGTCCGAGTTCCTGTTCAACATGAGCCATGATATCCGTACACCGATGAATGCGATTATCGGTTTTACCGACCAGGCCATCAAGCATAAGGAAGATGCGGAGATTCGAGATTCTGCTTTGGAGAAAGTGAAGAACTCTAGTTCCTATCTCCTGCACATCGTCAACGATATCCTCGACATGGCGAAGATTGAATCTGGTAAGCTTGAAATCCATGAGGAGGTTCATCTTCTGACAACCCAGAAGGACACCATTCTTGAAGTATTCCGTGCCGATGCCGAACGCAAAGGTTTGGCTTTCCACACTTCTTATGAGACGCAAGACAAGTACCTATGGATTGATGAAGGACGTACGAATCAGATTGTTGCGAATCTTATTTCGAATGCGATTAAGTATACCCCAGCAGGCGGAGATGTCTGGTACAGTATTCAGCAGATTCCTTGTGAGAAATCAGGTTATGGCAAATTCGTCATTACTGTACGAGATACAGGTTGCGGCATGAGTCCAGCCTTCCTTTCGAAGATTTTCGATTCTTTCGAGCGAGCTGAATCTGCCAAGCGAAGCGGAACACAAGGAACGGGTCTTGGTATGTCAATTGTCAAGAAGCTTGCCGATGCTATGGGGGCAACCATTGATATTCAGTCCGAAGAAGGCAAGGGTACTTGTGTCACCTATACAGTCGAACATCGAATTGCTTTGCCGGAAGAGATTGAAGCATATCAGCGCGAACAACAACCTACCGTACAGATAGATGAAGCATATCTGCAAGGCAAGCGCGTACTGTTGGTAGAAGACAATGAGTTGAATCGCGAAATCGCACTAGATATCCTCGGTGATCGGAAGATGACAATCGAGTTCGCAGAAGATGGACCGATAGCCGTTGAGAAAGTGAAGAAATATGGACCGGATTACTATGATTTCATCCTTATGGATATTCAGTTGCCGACATTAAGTGGATACGAAGCAACCCAGCAGATCCGTGCGATGTACCCAGATGCTAAATTGCCAATCATCGCACTTTCTGCGAATGCTTTTACCGAAGATAAACAGAAATCCATCGATGCCGGCATGAACGATCACGTGGCCAAGCCAATCAATGTCAAAGAGTTACTAAGGGTTCTGGCGAAATTCCTAACGTAAATCGAATCGAGGAACGTCAATCTTTCACGCAAATCAGGAAAGCTTCTCACCGCTCAAGAATATGGAACGACCGATCTGTTGGGCGATACACTCACCAGAAGTTGCAATCATGTTGTCAATTCGACACACAAGGAAACCGTAGTAATGTTTCTCATGGAAAATCGGGAATGTCGCACATTCACGATAAACGTCCTCTAACTCGACACGCTGGTACATCTCGCTCAATCGCCCAGCACGACGCTCTTCAGAAATCACATGCAGTTCACCGGACTTGGTCAGACAACAAAGACGAATCATCTCCGGGAAGAAATCCTCGACACCTTTCTCGAAGATGACCGGCTGTTCAAAGCAGAATAGTGCCGCATCGTGAATATTGAGTTTCTCGAAATTCATCACGATTCGGTTGACGACATTCTCCTGCTCATGCTCTTCATTGGCGATATCCACTAGGAAATCTAACAAATCTCGTCTGAATCTCGTCTGTTCATCATTCTTATCGTGAATGGTCTTCGATAGAGATTGGATAACGCAGTCACGTGCGTAGAAGAACAATCGATTTACATACTCGATGTGACCTGAACCAGATCGATTCTGTGAGGAAACGATACTCGTATAGAGCCGATTGATGGATGCGAGAAATTTCTCCGTGTCCGTATATTTCATCGCACCATTTTCAAAGAAAATACTTATTAAATCTTTCGTTTCATTGAAATCGTCTGAACTCATATATTGGTGGCGAAGCGCCAGAACAACATGTGAAATAATCTCTTTGAACAGACGACGAAGATCAATACTCTCTCGACTGATAAATTCCGGTTTATATCGATAGAAGCATTCGTCAAACATGTCGTAGATCGTATCCTCTTCGATATTCATCCAATCGATATTTGTAAACTCAAATATGGAATACGGGAGCGATTCGCGCCCATAGAATCTGGTATCTACTGTAGCGGACTCAACCTTCTCACCATTAATCAATTTCAGAAGTAGCTCTAATGCCTTCTTTCCCATCGTCTCATTTCCCGCGCCGATGGAAGCCAGTGACGGAATCATTCGAGTCGCCGTCTTGGTATTATCAAAGCCGAAGACCATTATGTCCTTACCGGGAACAAGTCTTCTTCGTGCCATCTCCTTATAAAGGCCAACCGCGACTGAGTCATTGACGCAGAAGATCGCTTGCACTTCAGGATTTCGATCCAGAAGAATTCGGGCCTCTTCCTGTGTGTCTACGAACATTTCCGTAGCAATATAATTCTTCTCTTCGAAGGTAATGCCATACTCTGCAAGTGATTGTTCATAGATTGCTTTACGCTTCATGGAATCGAAGTTATTCTCACGACCACCCATCATGGCAAAATGTCGGAAGCCATTGATATTGATTAAGTAATCTACTGCCTCTCGAATACCGGTAGTATTGTCGTAATTTACAGATATACGATCTTCAATCTCACATACTGTATATACCGTAGGCATGTTCTGGGTTTTCTTCACCCAACGGTCAAACAGCTCTACATTGGCGGGAACCATGCTGCCAAGACACACAATCATTCCATCAAATTCACACTGCTGTTGAAGTTGGTATATCGCATTATAAGAGGATAAATACTCACGATACTGTGGAACGACGGTTCTCGTTAAGTCAAATTGTCCTGCAATGACAACAAGATTGATATTCTTGTGAAAGTGTATCGCATTCACAACAGATTGAATTAATCCTCCAGCAAAATCTGTGAAGATATTCTCCACAACCAATGCAATCGTTTTCTTTCCGTTATTCTTTGCCATTTACGGTCCTTTCTTTACTCGACTACATTGGAAATGATATCTGGTGCAGGTTTGGAGAAGAGATATCCTTGAGAGTATTCTACGCCGTAACTTACGACCTTCTCCTGAATGGCCTCATTCTCTACAAACTCTGCAACGATGCAGACCTTATTTCCGGACAGCATCTTCCAACCGGAAATCATAGCAATAATATTCTCAGAATCCTTGCTGGTACAACAGTTGCGAATAATAGAACCGTCAATCTTCAGATAGTCGGAGTGAATACTTAGAAGGTGTTGCAAGTTAGAGAATCCACTACCGAAATCATCAATGGAAACCATGCCGCCCAACTCATGAACACGGTCAACAAAGCTAACCAGTTCTGAATAGTCATCCACATCTTCATTCTCAAGAATCTCAAGAATAAACTGAGACGGATACTTCTCTTGTGACAAACTCTCGTAGATCAGATTAACAATGTCTGGATTCTTGATATCGCGAATGCTGATATTCATACTCACACTGATGCCTTCCAAGTTATGGAAGCGTTCAAATACCTTACGAATCATCATCTTGGACATCTCATCGTAGAAGACACCATAACTTCTCGCCACATCCAAGAAGCTATTCGGATAGTAGACCTTGCCATTCTCATCGACAAGACGCATCAGCGCTTCGTAGTGATTAATCCGTTTCTCTCTGTTGTCGTAAATACCTTGGAAATACGGAACAACTTTGTCATTGGAAATTGCATAGTTAATGACATTGATAATGTGATAACGTTCACGTACGCTCTCTTCATCGAGGTTATTCTCCTCTGAAGCATCACATACATAGAACTGAATGTTCTTGTTCAACATCGTCGCACGAGAAGTGTTGTAATATAGCCACATATTATCTGCCGAACATCCATCGATCACACAGAATATCGGTACGATTGCAATGAAATCTTCCGAATACTCGAACAGTTCCCGTTGCAGTTTTTCCATATCTTTGACGAAATCCGAACGAGAGACTCGGAACGATGTCTCGGCAATTGCAATTTGCCAACCGCCAAGAAGGTATACGTGATATTTCTTCAGGCGAGCGAAGTTGATACATTTTCCCATGTAATTCTTGAAGGTCAAATCAATGTGATGACTGGTAAAAACACTCTCCATTTCAGCTTTTTCCATCACGTTGATAATACAAAGTCGGTCATATCCGCGGAGCTTGATATCCAGTTTCAGTGCTGCTTCATTCGGTACACCGTCATAGTCGGAGAATAGAAGTTTGCGCTCACATACCTGCAAGAAGCTTCTCATCCGCTGAACCTGTGCTTCATCGCTATTTCGTTCAACCTTGTTCTCAACGTCTACTAGGAAGTCCAGCACCTCTCTGTTCTCGGAAGTCAACGCCTCCGTGTGAGATAATGCGTAAGGATTGAATTCTTGTGCATAGGGTTTCTCACCAATTGCTGCGATGGTAAAAGCATTGCTTGTCAATAGATTTCTTCCACGAACGAAAGCAATTCCACCTGCCATGGTACATCCACTCGCATTGGAATTCTCATATGCCGAGAGCTCCCATTTAGTGAAGTTCTTGAAATTCATCGTACGAACAAGTCCGGTATACGCAAAGACTGTCTCTGCTTTCTCAAAGCCTTCCACGCGTCGGAACATCAGTCGATTATCCGAGGCCACCTTCTCATCGTAGATGAATGCTCGGCGAACCTTATGACCCCTCTGAATGCTGTACTGTGTACAGAGAAGCTTTCGCTTGGTCTCTGCATCAATGTCATCTCGAATCGCATACTCCTGCACGTTCTGAGGATCATCCTTCGGGAAAAGCGATTGTAGCGACGCATCTGCAGAATAGTTCATGAAGATTGGCACTTCTTCCATATCTGAATACACATAAGGAAGCAGAAGGCTCATCTTCGGATACTCATCCATCAGTTCCGGAAGACCAAATGTGAAGGCTGTTACCGCATCATGGTTCCCAATCGTTAGAAGTGCAGAACGGAAAGTATCCGTGATTTCTTCCTCTTCACCAATAACCTGAATGCCCGTTGCACAGGAGACAAAATCTTCCAGTTCATCGCCCATGAACGAAGCAACGAGAATTGCATGCATAGACCAGCAATTCTCGTTGAAGACAAATCCATCCTTGGCAAGACTACTCATCGTAGAATTGTTGCTGGACACCACACCACCCATCATCGGCAAACCCGGGAACGCATCGTTGCATCGATCAATGAATATCTTCGCATCCATATATTGACCTGAAATAGCAGTCAGCAGAAGTTTGGTATTGCTTTCGATTAATTCGTGCTTGATCTGACCACAAATCAATTTGCTTGGAATAATGGAATCATTCTCTTCGTCAAAATAGGAAATCATCTGTGACTGAATCTTTCCTTCTTCCATAAGACTTACAGAAATCACGCACTGATTCTGGGCACTGCGTCCTCCGTTGATAACAGAGAATGTGCTGGTTCCGAAGATAATCGCATCCGGAACAATTGTCTTGATAAAACGAGCGAGATCGACAGCTTCGTCAGGCAGATGAATCGCTGTATGAATCCGAACGAGAATGACTCCCTTCTTTGAAGAGAGGTTTAACTGGCGAAATGTCTCCGAGAGCCTTGCTCGAGAGATGTAATGAAAGTTCCAAGTAAACATAATCTCATTTCCGTTTGTCATTCAGTGTCCGCCACCTGCGCAGACCTGCCCGAAGCTACACCTTATTATAGTATCGGAAAATTGACTATTTTGTGACTAAATATCAAACTCACAGAAAACATCACGCTTTTCATGGCGATTCGTAGTGCTCGTCTACTTAATCGCTTTGCAATGCTTTCTCAACGATTTCCCGCATCTCCATAGACTCATCGAACGGCAAATCGTAAAGTGATGTGTTATGCGAGCATTCTTCTGCCACGTAGATATGCACATTTTCATTATCCGTCACATCCGGAAGTCGGTCCGTATACCAGACATCCTCGCCACCATAGATCATGATGACGGTGCACGTCGTCGTATGGGACCAGTTGACTAGTTTCTTGTAATTCTCATCCCCATGGAAAGTAAATTGTTCCAGTTGTTCCGGTGTAAATTGAATGCGAAAGAAAAGATCATCCTCCATGTCTTCTGTGACAGTTAGAAGATCTTCGAGGTTCTGCTCTATCAAGGCTTCTCTTATGTAAGAGAACGTTATCCGATTCTCACCGTTCTGCGTAGCTGCCTGTACGTAGTATGGAAACAAAGGTGAGTTTGCGCTAAAGACAGAGGGGCTATTTACGCTACACAATAAGACCAATACCGCATCTTTAAACTCATCACTATTGCGATCCATGGCCAATACATTTTCTATGGACTCGAAATTTCGGAAGTACTGCCATGTCGCTGTCGCAAATTCTAGTACTGCTAGATCGTATACAATCTCAGGGGTAGCAAACTCTCGGTAGACGGCTCCTTCATCCAGTCCATGTTGATAGTATCGTGGGGCAAGTTCTTCTTTCAACTTCAATGCTTCAATCTGGAATTCCAGCATGATGTCGCGATAGTACTTACCTTTCTCCTCGCCATAAGCCTTATTTCCGATGTCGGTATATATGTGTTCATAGAACCCCTTCATCTGTCGCGCTCCTCCACCCGGTGCAACGTAAGAAATATAGACATCACAGTCATCTGGATAGTAGCAGGACTGATAACAAGTCACCTGTCCGCCCTTGCTCGATCCAGTAAAGATCCATTTCTCTGGCAAAATCTGCTTATACTGTTCGATAATGAAGTGGAAATCGTGTGCAGCATTCTCTACCGTCAGATACTCCCACAGTTCAGTTGAATCAATGTTGAGTCCATCCGGCACGGAGGCACCGAAGAAACGATGCTCGCATTCTATACTGTTCGTTTCGAAGTACATCGCTGTCAAATCCAGTGCAGACATACTGCTCAGCATATATCCGTTACATAGGAACGTCGTCGGCTTAGATTCTGAAGATAGATTCAATATGGTACGGAGGTGGAATGTGCCTGTATCTGGCTGTTCCCAGTCTAATGGTACTTCGAAGATTACCATATAGACTCCTCCCTCATTCATCTGATATAACATCTCCGCTGCCACGACGCCATCCAGTTCAAGAAGTCGTGCCGTCATATCATTCTGGGAACCATCTCCGAATCCCATCTCAGGATTGATGGGCGCTTTGGCTCCCTCCGGAATCGGGAAGGGTTCAGTCGTTTCTTCCGAAACTGTCGTAGTTTCGGAAGTCGTATCAGACGTAGTTTCGGAGACTTCTGAAGTGGTTCCTGTTATCGATTCCGATGTAGTCTCATGAATGGAATCCTCGGAAGAATCTCTCGGCTCAGCTACTTCCGAAATATTAATCTTCCATAGTTCTCCATCTTGCGAATCTGATTTCTTCTTGCATCCGCAAGTACTCGCCAACATCGCTAACGAAAGTAATAGCGCAATCCATTTTCTGTTCTTCATTTCTACCTCATTTCTTCAGGCAAATGCATCTACGTGATTCTTCGCTATCTACAATTCACCTGAATTTAATCATATAGCAAGATGATCGATTTGTGACGACAAATTCGTATGGAATCAAGACGACTTTGTCTTCTATTTTTCCGTTACCGCTTTTCTTGAATTTTCCCATGGTCTATGCGATACTTTGGTAGGCTTATTTGAAGCCTTCCGTAGCTTATTCGAAGGAGGCGCCTTATGGAAGAGACGTTGAGAAAGCAGTTTGTAAAGACCGTGCAGGATTTTACTGCCATGACAGGCATTTACCTTCCCGATGATGTCGAAGCAAGACTTCGGGAAATGTATGAGCAGGAGACTATTCCGCATGCCAAGACCATGTATGAATGCATGTTGACTGATCTTCAACTGGCCAAGAAACTGCATCGTCCGCTTTGTCAGGACACCGGCGTCATCCAGTATTTCGTAGAAGTTGGTACTGAATTCCCATATCAGGCTGACATCGCAGATGTACTGGTCGAGGCCTGCCGTAACGCGACCCTTCAGACACCGCTTCGTCCGAATGTCGTCGAGCCTTTGGCCGAGCATAACACCGGTGACAATACCGGATACGGTGCACCTTATATCGAATATGAACTCGTTCCGGGAAGTTCCGACCTTCACCTTCGCATGTACATGGCCGGTGGCGGATGCTCACTTCCTGGCAGAAGCAAAGTCCTGATGCCACTGGAAGGTGTGGAAGGTATTAAGAAATTCGTCTATCAGACCATCCTCGATTGGGGCGCCAATGCCTGCCCACCGCTTTGCCTCGGCATCGGCTTGGGCACTTGTGCCGCCACTTCAGCGATGCTCTCAAAGAAAGCATTACTTCGTCCACTTGGCACCCATAGCCAGTATCCGGCCGTGGCGAAACTGGAGGACGAGATTTTCGAGGGCTTGAATTCCCTTGGCATCGCACCACTCGGATTCGGTGGTAGCCAGACCGTACTCGGGGTCAATATTGAGGCCGCTGCGCATCACCCGGCCACACTGGGTGTCGGCATTTCCACCGGTTGCTGGGCAACCAGACGTGGAGAGATCATCATTCACAAGGATCTCTCATCCGAAGTGCTCTCACACAAGAAATCCCTTACTATCGGCACGGAGGTGTAATGAAATGAAGAAAATACTCACAACCCCAATCTCATATGAACAGATCAAGGACCTCCGTATCGGTGATACTGTATACCTTACCGGTATGTTAGCCACCTGTCGTGACAGCGGTCACCGCCGTGTCGTACAAGAGAAGATCATGCCGGAACACTTCGAGTTCAAGGACGGTGCCATCTTCCATGCAGGCCCGATTGTCGGCAAAGACGAGAACGGCAAGCAATATATGGTCTCCGTCGGACCGACCACCAGTCGTCGAATGGAAGCCGCAGAAGCAGACTTCATCGAACAGACAGGCTTACGCCTCATCATTGGTAAGGGCGGCATGATGGAGAAGACCACCGAAGCCTGTAAGAAATTCGGTGCCATCCACTGCGCTTATCCGGGCGGATGCGCAGTCGTCGCCGCTCAAGAAGTAGAAGAACTTGTCGGCGTAGAGTGGATGGACCTCGGCATGCCGGAAGCCCTGTGGATCATGAAGGTCAAGGAATTCGGCCCGCTCATCGTCTCCATCGACACCGAGGGCAATAACCTCTTCGAGAACAACAAGAAAATTTTCAAAGAACGGTTCGACAAGTTGGTCGAGTAATCTTCCGACTGGTCGAGTGTTTTTACCGGATCGATAAGATTCCTTATTTGCAAGGCTTTCTCATCGTATGGTTTTCTTATCATAAGACTTTCTCAACGTAAGGCTTCCGCCGTTTGGATAGGATTACACCCTTCGCTTCTCGATATACTTATTTCAGCGTGTGACCTGTACGCTCCTCGTAGAGTTCGCAGATGTACTTCTCCAGTTCATCTGCATCGATGGTGCCGTTGATCAGCACACCGTAGCTGAAGTCGCCTTTCTCCATGCCAGCGTCACGTCGTGAAATATTCACAACATCGATCTGGAATGTCTTCAGCCATTTTGCATCGTGATAGGTCAGTTCCTGCCGATAGATGGCATCCATCTCTTCGATTCTCTGACAAATGACGTGAAGTTCCGCACGGTCCTTAAACACGGCTATGTTATTGTCGCCGTTGAGTTCATCGTGGATGGCGTGAATCTGATCGTCGTAGAGCGCGTGTACCGCGTCGACATAGTCGTAGACATTCACGTTCGCCGGATTGTAGATCCCGGAATCTCCGGAAGGATGAGATGCAGCAGTGAACTCAAGGCCACGCTGATCGGTCTTCATGTGATAAAGAACATACCCATCCTTCTCTTCTTTATCAAGTATCATCACGTGTTCCGTGCCAGTCTGCTTCTCCATCTTCCGCACCACTTCGTCATCCGACAGATACACACCCCGCTTCAAGCATCCGCTCAGCAGGATCGCAAGACCCAGCACGGGTATCAGTAATCTTCTCGCGCGTGCCGCAGTTGTTGTACGCGCCGAAGTTGTTGCACGTGCCACAGTCTTCGCTTCATGGGCCGCAGTTGTTGCACGCGCCACAGTCTTCGTTGCACGGACCGCACTTCTCGTATTCATAATCAACTCTGATTCTGCTCCTTTCCCATACGATCCAAGTGGAATCGCATCAAAGTCTATATGTTAGACGAAGACACTGGGGAAACTGTTTCAAATCCTGCCGCTCTGAGCACGGATAGGATGCGCTGGGGTGAAGTAGGATGCGGCTGGGCTTTTTGCCGCCGCGCATCCTATCGACGGCAAGATGCGCTGGGGTGAAGTAGGATGCGGCTGGGCTTTTTGCCGCCGCGCATCCTATCGACGGCAAGATGCTCTGGGGTGAAGTAGGATGCGGCTGCGCTTTTTGCCGTCGCGCATCCTATCGACGGCAAGATGCGCTGGGGGAAAGTAGGATGCGGCCGCGCTTTTTGCCGCTGCGCATCCTATCGACGGCAAGATGCTCTGGGGTGAAGTAGGATGCGGCCGCGCTTTTTACCGCCGCGCATCCTATCGACGGCAAGATGCTCTGGGGGGAGTAGGATGCGGCCGCGCTTTTTGCCGCCGCGCATCCTATCGACGGCAAGATGCGCTGGGGGGGAGTAGGATGCGGCCGCGCTTTTTGCCGTCGTGCATCCTATCGACGGCTCGTCGCTTCCCTGAATATCCTCGTAAAACAATAGGATGGATCTCCAAATACGCAGAATCCATCCTATCGCACGTTCTATCGCACGTTCATTTCATCACAATTCAGTCCCGCCAGTAGGCGGCTTCAAACCAGCCAGAACGTCAGCCTTGGGCCTGGACTGCGGTCATGGCCACCGTGTTGACAATATCTTCCACCGAGCATCCGCGTGACAAGTCGTTACACGGCTTGGCCAATCCTTGTAATACGGCAAAACAACTTGCACCGCCGATGCGTTGTGTAATCTTGTAACCGATGTTGCCTGCCTGCAGATCCGGGAAGATCAACACATTTGCGCGACCTGCAACAGGGCTTCCCGGTGCCTTGGAAGCGCCGACTTCCGGTACCAGTGCCGCGTCGAACTGCATCTCGCCATCCAGAAGAAGGTCAGGTGCCATCTCATGTGCCAGTGCAGTCGCTTCCTGCATTTTTGTCACCAATTCATGCTTGGCACTGCCCTTTGTGGAGAAGGAAAGAAGCGCCACGCGTGGCTCTTCGATGCCACAGAGCACACGGGCAGTCTCTGCAGCCGATACTGCAATCTGTGCTACTTCTGGTGCAGTCGGACAAGGATTGACAACACAGTCTGCGTAGACCAATAGACCGTCTTCACCCAGTTCTTTGTTCGGACACTCCATCAGGAAACTGCTGGACACGATGGACATACCAGGCTTCGCCTTGATAATCTGCAGTGCCGGACGAAGCATATCGCCGGTCGTGTGTACTGCGCCAGAGACCAGACCATCTGCATCCCCGAGCTTGACCATCATAACGGCGAAGTACATCGGGTCGGAAACCAGCGCCTTGGCCTGCTCTTCTGTCACGCCCTTGGCCTTACGCAGATCGTACAGGGTCGCCGCATATTCATCGAATTTCACACTGTTACAAGGGGCGATGATCTCGATGCCTTCAAGATTCACGCCTAGATTCGAAGCCTCCTTCGCAATCGCCTCCGGATCACCGATCAACACCGGTTCAGCCAGTCCTTCCTTCTTGATGATGGCCGCGGCCTGGATCGTACGAGACTCGTCTCCCTCCGGTAAAACCACTTTCTTTACATTTGTTTTCGCTTTTGCGCGAATTCTCTCAATCAAACTCATATCGATTTCCTCACTTTCTTGATCGTTCATATTCATTCACGATTTCATCAGGACATCCTCACATGACCCAGCGACTTGCGGTGTCACAGCTGACAAGGCCTCGCAACTTGCGTTGTCACACCTCACAGATCCATGCCGGGAAATCCCTGCCAGACATCCTCTCCGGAATAGATGAGCGGCTCTAACTCGCCACGCATCACCTTGAGCGCCGGCAGTGCCAATGCTTCCTGCTCCATCTCACCCGGATATACGCTGATGGGCGCGATCCAACCACAACGCTTCTCAATGGTTTCTTTGACATCTGGGAAACGAAGAAGACCGCCGGTAAGAAGGATTCCGTCCACCTTGCCACAGAGCACGGCGCTCATCTCGCCAATCATCTTGCAGATTTGATAGAGCATGGTGTTCCATACCAGATCCGCCTTCTTATCACCTTTGTCGAGCATTTCGTGAATCGTGTCCGCGTTCGCTGTGCCGAATAAGTCGACAAAACCACCCGCGCGAGAGCAGCGGAGTCGCACCTCGTCAATGGAGTGCGCCTCGATATAGTCGAGAAGCGCCAAGACCGGTACGCTTCCGATTCTAGTAGGTGTAAAAGCCCCCTCACCATCTGCGCCCATGTTACCATCGACCATCTTGCCATGGTCGTGTGCACTGACTGTGATACCGCCATCGATATGCGCCACGATGAAATTGCACGCCTCATACTTCTTATTCATCACGCGCTCGGCGTGATACTCGGCCACAGCCTTCTGATTCAATACATGGGAATGGGACACACGGTAGATGCCCTTGATACCGGTCAGTCGAGCGTACTCACCATATTCATCTACATTGGTCGGATTCAATGTGAAAGCAGGTTTTCCATACTCCTGCGCAAACTTCCAAGCCAGCATGACGCCCAGCTTCGCCGGATGCTCACTTCCGCCAACAGCGGCAACTGTATCATCGTATAGACGCTGGTCAATCTTTGTAATACCACCCGGTTGTGTATGGGCTGAACCTCCACGTCCGACAAACACGTCCATCTCTTCCGGCTTGTATCCTTCATCCTTCAACATATTCAAGATGACCGCATACCGGAACGGCATCTGGTCATTGACATGCGGAAACTTCAGTAATTCATCCGCGTCGTGAAAAATGCTCTGCTCGAACAGTAGTGTCTCATTTTCGAAGAGACTGACCTTCGTCGAGGTCGATCCCGGGTTAATAATCAGTAGTTTGTATTTCTTCTCACTCATGTTGTATGTTCCTTCATTTTTTCCTAGTGTAAAGCAAGAATAGAAGACACTTCATGGCCAATCCATATGTGAGAATAACTACTTCTCCTCATGCTTCACACATGTGGTATTCTATCACCTCATATATGCGAAAAACAAGATTTTCAGGGTTGACATCGCATGTCCATGACATGTAGCCTACGCTTTCGTCGCGTTCTTCGATATGCGACGGCTCAAGAAGATTCCGCTTTCAGATGCACTGAAAAATGTTGAATAACCCTTGTTCTCACATGACAGATTATCATAGCGAAATTTTAACAATTCTTAATATTCGTGCAAACATCTTAGCGATGTTTTAATAGATTGCACATATTATGTATTATTGACACCTGTAGAAATTCGAATGAAAATATAGGTGTTTGTTTTGAGGAGGAGAGAATTATGCATACTCTAGAAGCTCAACACCTGAGCAAGTCTTTTACCATCAGCGAGCGTCAGCGCCGCGTCAACGATCTGCCGGACCGTAAGAAGATTGCGGTAGACGATATCAGTTTTACTGCTGTTTCCGGTGAGATTTTCGGTCTTCTTGGTCCGAACGGTGCCGGCAAGACTACGACCATGCGTATGTTGTCTACACTGATTAAGCCAGATCAAGGAAAAGTTCTCTACGATGGCATCGATATTAAAGATCAGCCGATCGAGATCAAGAAGCATTTCGCATTCCTGACCACCGATCTGCAACTGGATAAGAAAGCGACCCCGAACGACATGTTCGAGTATTTCGCCGGTCTGCACCACGTATCAAAGACAGAATTGGCCCAGCGTAAGAAGGAACTGTTCGACACCTTCGATATAGGTCCTTTTGCCGATCAGAAGATCAGTAAGCTTTCTCAAGGCCAGCGCCAGAAGGTCTCTCTGGTCATCTCCGTTATCCATAATCCGGATTTCATCATCTTCGATGAGCCAACCAACGGTCTGGATATCATCGCTTCCAGAGAAGTGCGTGAGTTCATCCTGAGAATGAAGGCTGAAGGCAAATGCATCATTCTTTCCACTCATCTTTTCGACCTGGTTGAGAAGATCTGTGATCGTGCAGCCATGATCGTAGACGGTAAGATCGTCGTGAACGACACGTTGGAGAATCTCATGAAGGGCAAATCCTTGGAGGATTCCTTCTACGAGATTTACCAGCAGTACAAAGGCCTGTGAGAGTGAGGAAGAAAGAAAATGTTTAGAGATACTTTGACCGTATATAAGGAAGAGATCAAATCGATCTTGAAAGATAAGAGTGTATTGTTCATGTGCGTCCTGGTGCCGTTCTTGTTTATGTTCATCGAAGGCAAGATCATGTCATCCATGAATGTCTCCGATGAAGGAAAGACTTACAATGCTTATGTCGTCAATGCACCAGAAGAAATGAAGGACGGCCTTAAGGCCCTTGGCTTCTCCGATGAAGTTGTTGACCGTGAAGCGTGCATCGAGGACATTAAGAATAAGAAGGCCGATATGCTCCTGATTTTTCCAGAGGATTTCGCCATTTCTTCCGGAAACAGCGCGACCGTCTCTGATATCGAGATGTATTACAATTCCAGCAACACCGATTCTCTGCTTCTGCAGAACACGCTGTCTACCTACCTCGATTCATTCCGTCCGGTAGTATTTACCGTAAATGCCAATCCAGCAATTACCTATGACCTCGGTGATGAAGATTATCAGGCAAAGAGCCTTGTCGCTAGCTTGGTACCGAGCTTACTGATCATGACCATCGCCTACGGTATCATGGCACTGGCCAGCAACATCATCGCAGGCGATAAGGAATCCTACTTCCTTAATACCGTACTCATCACACCAGTTTCCAGAACCAGTGTTGCATTAGGTAAAGCCCTTGCCGTTATGACTGCCGCTGCTATCAGCTCCGTATCTTCCTTCATCGGTCTTTCCTTCTTAATGAAAGACTTCCAGAAGATGGTTGGTGAAGCCGCAATGAGCTACTCCATGACTGATTACGTCTTCGTATTAATTGTCATCCTCAGCGTCACCTTCGCATTGGTCGGACTGATTCTCGTCATCTCCACACTGGCCAAGACCGCACGTTCTGCGCAGACTTTGACCGTCATCCCGATTATGATTCTGTTCCTCGGCTCCTTCCTCTCTTCCAACGCAAGTCTAGATACAGCTGTGAAGAGCTTCGGTTTCAGAAATTGCCTGATTCCGATGTGGAATGCGACCTACCTGACAAAGAATATCCTGCTCACAGGTTTCACCTCGAAAGAGATACTTACCACATGTGGTGTCAATGTCGCTTTCGGCGTACTCTGCCTCATCTTCATCAGCAAGATGTTTAACAACGAGAAGATTGTCAACCAGTAATCTTTCCATTCTCGTGGCCAGATTCTTTACGATTTTTCTGTGAAAACTGTGAAACAGGCGTAGTGCCACGCACCACGCCTGTTGGTGGGACTTAAGTCCAGTCCGCTTCTTCTTTCGTCACTTTCTCGCCCCAGCTAGAAGCCCAGCGTTCACAGAAGAATCGGGTGTAAGGAATATGCTTCTCGCGTCTCATCCTGCTCAGACGTTTGCTGCCGGCCCACACAATGGAAGGTAAGCCAATTACAAACAGGAAGAAAGGCCCCAGTAATAATGACTGAAAGGTGTGACCGTACTCATGGATGGCCACACGCTCGCAATATGCCCGCTCCTTCTGCGCATTGCTGCTCTGGTCGTCCGCCTCAGGCTCACAGGGTGTAAAGATAAACATCCCCATTGACAGTCCCGCGCTCGAAGTCCAGACTGTCCGCACCACACCCTTGTAGAACTTATGCGGGCAGTGAATGTACCGTAGAAATACGGCAAAACCACCCACTGTCTGAAGAATTCCCCATGTCCATTGAATACAAACAGCAATCGGGTAGAACCAACGGCGGTCCTCCGATGCAGTCTCTACTGCAAGGAAGATCCCAATCAGCACCAGTCCAAGGTAGTAACAGATGATATCTCTCCCATCACAAACGCCACCCAAGGCAATGCCGAGTGGGGACTTCGCATCGATTCCAAGATGCTCGATCAGATGAAGTGCCTGAAGAAGTTCGGCAACAAGACCTAGGAGAAAAGTAAGGAAAGGTAGCACATACACGGCCCAGTGACTATGCCTCGGCCAGAACAGCGTTCGAAGAAAGAAGTAAATCAGGGGAATCACTAGCACATCGCCCACATAGCCTCGCAGGATACCGCTCCCGAACTTCGCAATCAGTATCTCAGCAACTAACAGAATCAGGCATGTCAGACCATATTTCAGCCGCGCACGCATCGTGCCCATATGCGCTCCTCCCCCTTTCTTCGATGTAATCTTCACCCACACGATAGCATCACTATTTCAGCTTCCATAGAAGTTTGTGATATACTGTAGGTCATGTTACGCATATTCGATAAACCACAACCGCCCACATGGCGAAAGGTTTATGAGACCATATTAGCAGAGGTGGCTGGAAAATGACAGTATTCGAATGGGTTAAACTTGTTTTGATTGGTATCGTGGAAGGCATCACAGAATGGCTTCCTGTAAGCAGTACCGCACATATGCTCCTTCTCGATGAGATTCTTCCCCTAAATCAAAGTGCAGAATTCAAGGACGTGTTCTTCATCGTGATTCAGCTCGGCGCCATCATGGCCGTCGTCGTAAAATTCTGGAAGAAGCTCTGGCCGTTCGGCTACGGCGAGCAGCCTGGCATGGCCCAGAAGAAGTGCTATGTCAAGAAAGAGATTTTCATGATGTGGTTCAAGATCGCATTTGCTTGCATTCCGGGCTTCATTGCCGCCTTGCTGTTCGACGATTACATCGAAGCACACCTACAGACTCCTTACATCATTGGCGCAACCCTCGCGATTTACGGTATCATCCTCGTCGTCATCGAACAAGTCAAGAAGAAGAAGCCTGCACGCATCACCTCCGTAGATGATCTGACTTTCAAGGACGCGTTCATTATCGGCCTCTTCCAGTGCCTGTCCATTATCCCAGGTACTTCTCGTTCCGGTTCCACCATCATCGGCTCACTCTCAATTGGCGTGGATCGCACAACATCCGCCGAATTCACATTCTTCCTGGCCGTCCCCGTCATGTTCGGCATGAGTTTCATCAAATTGCTCAAGTACGGTCTGAACTTCACAAGTACTGAACTTCTGGTACTTCTCGTCGGATGTGCAGTCGCTTTTGCTGTATCACTATTCATCATTCAAGCATTGCTGAACTACGTTAAGAAACGTGACTACAAAGTCTTCGGTATCTATCGTGTTTTCATCGGACTGGTCGTTATTCTCTATTTCGCAGTGTGTGCTTAATTCGCACAACGCTCAACTAATAGATAACATAAGCGGCGAGATTCAACTTCTGATTCCCGCCGCTTTTTGCATTTAATAGGCTCTTCACACTTTCCTTGGGATTAGCATGTAATTTGAAGGAATTGAAATATAACGAACAAGAGTGAAAAAGTAGTCATCGTTGCGGTAACCATAACCAATACGTTTGGCTACTTTTATCTTGTTGTTAAGTCCTTCCAGTTTGCCGGTACTTATAGGATAAGTGGCATGAGAAATCAGACCTTCCAGACGTTTTTCCTTAAGCTCGGCAAAGTGAACTAATGCATCTATGCCGCTTTCTTTAGCAGCTTCAAACCAGGCTATCCATCCGGCTCTTGCTTCTTAAGAATCTCTAAGTTCAAAGAGTCTGCACATCTCTTCCTTCATTGCATAACAGACCGCAAGATCGTTATGCTCTTCAAGGATTGTACTCAATGCAGTCCTCTTGTTGTCAGAGAGATTCTTACTGTTAGTGAGGATGGACCATCTGGAGTTCTTAAGAGTACTGTACGCCTTCTGTTCTTCTTTGTATTTTGCCTTCAGTTTCCTTCTTATATTCGGATCAGTCTCTTCGCCGCGAATCTCTTTTATATCTTGAGCAGCTTCCTTATGTTTCCGGGCTTCGTCAAGTCTTACGACGCCTAACACTTCCTTACCAAACTGTGCTTGCATATGGTATCTGTCGTAGACGATTTCTACCTCTGGCATATATTCTTCTACGAGTTTGTTGTAAGAAGCATTCATGTCCATTGCAAAGGCTTTTACTTCACTTAGATAATCCATATCGTACTCTAGGAAGAACTTCCTGAAATCCTCAGTTGATCTGCCTTTACCAACCCAGAGAACATCTCCTGTTTGCAGATCCATCACGCATGTCGCATATGAGTGACCTTTATGGATTGCAAACTCATCTACTGCAAGATATGTTGGCTTATAGCCTTGTTCCTTTAGATACTTCATTCTTGTATCTAATGCATCTTCCATAACCTTTGAGTGAATCTTACGAATTGTATTCCAATGTATCTTGGTTAATTCGGATACTGCACTTATAGATAAGCCGAGGGATAAGAGGGCTTTTATCCATTGAGCCGCTCTTGTTGTCAGTCTTGTTTCAGGCTCTTTGAATCCGATATCTTCACTGAACACTCTATTACAGCATCTGCATTTATATCTATGGTAGTTAACTGCTACCGTTTGCACTGCATCAACCCAGATAGGACAATCTTTAAGATATGTCGTATTGTTATCGTGAATTTCTAATTCTCGGCTTCCACAGTAGGTGCAGAATATATCTTCACACTTCTGCATGCTCTTATATTTGAATACTACACTTGCATTTTCTTCATTAAATTCAAATTCTGAGCAATTGTACTGTTGGCAAGTGATGTTAATTTGAGTATTATTGATGTCGAGGAGCATATTGAGTTCTTTCCTTTGTTTTTTTTGGCGATTAAAACATCAGAACTCTTTTGCTCCTTTTTCAATTATTTAATTCCCAAGCTTTTTGTGAAGAACAAAAAATGCCGCAAAGCCTTGTATTTACGGGCTTTAAGCCCAACTGTTCAGTTTGTGCCATGGCATACGAAAAGCACTTTGATCATATACAACCCTTAACTTTCTATCGTTCTCTCTTTCGACTTCATTATTGTACAGCACGATTTCAAAAAAACGAGCACTTGCAAAAGGCAGAACTTTTGCCATACTAAATGTTGGACAAATAGAAATATCTTCTTTAAAAACTACGTTTGCCATTGTTAACAGTAAAACTAATAATCTCTTATTCATACACCCTCCAACAATACATGCATTTTCATGTGCAACAAAACCAATTGTGCCCCCAACATCCACCTCCTGCTTCCATAGCATTTGTGTTTTCTGTAGCAATCTTAGTTTATGTTTCGGATTTGGTAGCATCTTCGACTTCTACATTCGTCTGTTCCTTTATAACAGCTTCTGTTTCTTGCTTTTTTCGAACAAGCAGAAGACTTGCTGTTGCAATTGCTACAACCAATACGAGTGCAACAATCATATTTTAGTCATTATCTTCATCTCATTATTCCATAAACAACTATCCAAACACGAGTCTTCCGTTATTATCATACGTTGCAGTTAACATATTGATTTCCTTCTTGCCATCTAAACTCATAAGTGTCTTATAGCGAATATTATCATAATAGATATATCCTTCAGAAATATACAACTTCAAATCATAGGATTCAAATGAAAAACTCTCTCCTGTATCCATACCTGTCAAATCATCACCAATATTAACTAGTTTTCCAGAAGGCGATACTATTATTTCTTCCGATGTAATTGAATAGCCAGCAAAAGCCGTTAATTTGCTTTCAGCAATACTTGGCAATGAATACTGACCAAATATTGGTATTTCCACTGGTTCATAAGCCATATTTCCATTTTCATCAAATAAGGTTGTATAACCAACTCCATCAGCACCAACCATGTAAACTACATACTTTCCATCATATGGAGCTACATAGTGGAAATACTTAGCTCCCTCAGGCAACTGAGGATACGTAAATATAACATTGGAATCAGCATCGATAACGTCATAAGACCAATATTCACCATTTACAAGTCTTTCATAATAAAAAGTCGGTATACTGGTATTCTCCCATACACCTGTAGGCACCTCAGGTTCGGGAGGGAAATAAGGATTTCCTGTATCCTCAGGAATAATCGAAATACGATTCACTTCACTATTCTCGCGTATGTTACCAATCTCCTCTTCAGATCTGATATTTGCAATTAGTGTATATGGAACTAGATAAGCACTGATTTCGTGTGAAACGTATGAAAACTCGGACCAATATAAATATTCAGGTAAAAATGCTTCGCAATCATGAGACATATAAATTATGGAAGCATAATCATAAACATAGTTATACACTTCACAATATAATGTTCTAATCAAGAATACACCTGGTTGGCATTCCACAACATCATCTTCATCGCAATAAATAATATCTTTTTCCACTTGAGATTCTAAAGGCTCAGACAAATTAAAATCACTATCTAGAATATGAACATACCATATATCTCCAGCAAACCCAGATTCATGTCTGGTCACAAGATAATCTCCGTATTCACCTGCTCCACACATGTACAATTCATCGTTACTATAAACTACATCTCCATTCGAATCTACAATGTAGAATCCTTGACTCGTTTGATTAGATTGAGTATATACAACAGATTTTCCATTAGTAAACGGAGTTGTAACTATACTGGTATAATTGTCTGGCGCGTCAAACATATATATGATTTCTGCATTCTGATTAATAACTGCTATTTTCAAATTTCCATAAATATCTCTGATATTAGCCCACGCTAGACCTTCCGAGTATCCGCTTCGCAGTTTGTCCAAAGCATATGTTTCTGTAACATAATTATCCTCTTCAGATTCAGTCGTACTGCTTAATTCTATGTTTGTTTCGACTATCGTTTCCAAAGAGGTATCTTCAGTGGACTCAGACCATGTAGTATATGAAGATTTAGAATTATTTGTACCACTAGAAGCACAAGAACTTATAATATTTATCAATACGATAAATGTTATTAATAACAAATGTGTTTTTTTCTGTTTCATCATGATCATTCTCCCTTGCTTGAAAGCCAACTTTATATATCACTCTTTAGTATCGATGCCTTCTTTGAATTAAATTCCTCTTCCGTAATTACTCCACTGTCAAAAAGTTCTTTATACTCTTTAAGTAGTTTTACCTTCTCTTGTTCAGAGGATATGTTTGCAGATACCGCAGATGAAGTAGATGTCTCAGTAGTATCTTTTTCAGTTTTATTGTTATCACCAGATGCCTTTCGTCTGATTAATTCTTTTGTCATCTCATTTCGCTTTTTTGTCTCATTGAAAGCTTCGCTTTTTCTCTTCCCACAGGCACATGTCCCCATGTAATTGGGATTTATACGCCCGCATATACAACGCCATTCATTACTGTTTAATTGTCCAGCACTCGCTTTCACTCGTGCTACAGATTCGTTTTTTCTCATGCCACACTCACAAAAGGATAAATAGTTTGGATTCAATTTTCCACAAGAACATTTCCATGCTCCCCCTCTATTACTCTCTTGATAGGCTGAATGCAAAGAAGATGTTAATGTTTGCGTTGATCTATTCTCTGGCTTACAAGCTGCAACAATCAGCGCAATACCCAAGAAAAAGAACCCCCACCAGAACCAGTTGTCATAATAACCTTTATTGTAGATAACAGCTCGTGTAGCAAATCCAAAAATCAGGCCAGCCGGAATCCAAAACATCAAATAGTAAAGGAATACTTGTCCAATAGCCTGTTCCACAAGAGAACAACCTGAAAGATTCATTACCAAACACGAAATCACAAACAACAAGATGATCAGTTTTGATCGCTTACCCACGTGCAATCCCCCCTAACCGAATCGGCTGTTAAGCCGATTTCTCAATAATCAGGAATGAATTAGAGTAGCGTTTACAACGCTACTCTAATCTGTTAAACGTAGTGTAACAGCGATTTTTACAGATTTTTTACATTCGTATTCACATCTTAAATTGTCTAAGTTTTCGTTAAATAGGACTTTTACTAAATAGATCGTTAAACCATTAATCTTTGAGTCTTTTGCATTCTTTTACTAAATCGCGTAAAATCAGTTTAAATTGATACATTCTCTTGTCATCGGTTATAGGAGGAGGCTTCTATGAGAAAGTTCAGATTCACTTCACTTGTATTATCTATCTCATTTCTTATGAGCTGTTCTGTTTTTCTTTCAGCCTGTTCAGATGATTCTTCTGCGGATTCTTCTGTGACATCAGTGTTTGAGAACACTTCGGATACATTAGAATCGTCTTCTGAAAGTCTGACTCCTACACCTATTCCGACTTCTTCTCCGACGCCAAGTCCAGTTCCGACGAAGACTCCGACTCCGGTTCCAACAGATACACCGACGCCTTCTCCTGAACCGACTGCTACACCCAAACCAACTTCTACTCCGAAGCCAACTGAGGCGCCAAAGGCTACCGCCACACCTGCACCGACCAAAGAAGCATATCCGACACCTACGCCGGAACCGCCACCGACGGAAACAACCCCAGCGCCGACGCCAACTCCTGAAGCAACTGAGGATCCATTGATCACCGAGCTGTATGAAGGAATGGATTACGTCGAATCTTTAGGTTACACGATTACTAATACCAATTTATCGAAGTATGCATTCACATTCTATAATGCGACGGGAACATATGTTGGTAGAGTTTATCAATCTGATGATGCGATGAAGTGTTGGATTGTCTGGTATGAAACCGCAGATCCGGATGATCCTTCAGAATATATGTATGGTG
>JAZLMM010000031.1:0-13384 GCA_045598705.1 Oscillospiraceae bacterium | reverse complement strand
GCAGCGTGAAAAATGCTCCTGGATGTTCCGACTACAGCGACATTTGTTCATTCCAGTCGGAAACGGTCTTGTCCGGAAGAAACAATGAACATTTCTTGCCTGACGAAGCGCTCTCCATTTCCCAAGAAAACGTGAAGATCCCAAATATTCACTATTCTTGCCAAATCAAAGTCTGTCCAGTCTCTTTTCAGAAAGCAAAGTTCCCCAGAAAACAAAGACGATGCTAGGACAATTTACATAAGCGCCAATTCTGTCCAAACAGGAATTCTTTTTAAATTAGGCATCACCAAGGAATGCCTTGGTTTATCTCCATACTCCGTTTTGAAATAATCCTCAATATCTTCCGCATAATAAACCACATCCGTTCCACAAACAGAAAAAACAGGGTTTCTATCTCCATTGCACATAGGAACATACCGATGAGAGTATATTGGTATGAGACGCGGAGCTTTTACAAGCTGTTCTCTCACAAAAGTTTCGATCTGTTTGGGATTATTGGGTTCAACACCCCAATCGTCATTCCAACAGACTTCTGAATCATGCAACCATATATCAGTTAACGGAGCATCGATTACTTTCTTAATATATTGAATATTCTCTTCTGAAAAATCTCTCCACTGATAGAACCCTCTGCCCGTAGGCACTACCTGGCATAAAAACTCTCTATAATCACTCGGAAATGCGATATCATAGATTTTCTTAATGACACGAAGTTCTTCGGCACTCAATCCATCTTGGTAATCAATGTGCTTTTTTCAAAAAAGGAAATATAATCCATAGCTTGTTCCCCCTTACTCAATTCGTTTAAAAGTCTCATAATGGTCTTCAGTATACCAAACCGAACCATCGTCACCAATTACAATCCTATCAAGTCCACGATTACCTTTTACATAAGGATATACATCATACTCTCGATAATTTATACCTTCTGGAAGTTTTTGAGCAGTAGAAGTTTTAGGCACATTTTCATATACCCTTCCTCCCTTTGGTTTTCTACAGATAGTCTAAAATGGATTTGTGTCATTTTTGACAAAAATCCATTTTAAACTCTTGAAGAATACTCCCGCCGGTGCTATTTTAGAATGGAAAAGTGTCACAAATGACATTTTTCCATTCTGGAGGTTGATATGGATATTAAGCGTGACTTCTATTTAACAAAACTCATAAACCGAATGGGAAATGGACAGGTTAAAGTTATTACGGGAGTGAGACGATGTGGGAAATCATTTCTTCTCAACACATTATTCTTTGAATATCTATTGAGCAAAGGCATTCCTGAAGATCACATAATACGATTTGCTTTTGACTCAGCTGACGATCTTGAATTAATAGGCGAAGATATTGTTGAGCTTCAGTTGGAGAACAAGAAGGCCGATCCGAAGAAGTTCATGAAATATATCAAAACAAAGTGTGTAGACAGCGAAAAGTATTATCTTCTGCTTGATGAAGTCCAGTTAATGGATTCATTTGAATCTGTATTGAA
Organism: Oscillospiraceae bacterium; assembly: GCA_045598705.1. Lineage (GTDB taxonomy): Bacteria > Bacillota > Clostridia > Saccharofermentanales > Saccharofermentanaceae > Scatonaster. The sequence goes on along the minus strand of JAZLMM010000031.1, from coordinate 11,901 downwards.
TGGGTATATACGAAAAAGAAACCTGGACATATTTGTCACAGGTAGTAATGCCAAGTTCTTGTCCAAGGATATTATTACAGAGTTTTCCGGGCGCGGGGACGAGATTCATATGTACCCTCTGAGTTTCTCGGAATTCATGACAGCCTATGAAGGTGATAAATATGCAGGACTATCACAGTATATGACATATGGCGGTATTCCGTTGGTTGTTCTTTGTAAAGAAGATAGCGACAAATCGGAGCTACTGGCAAACCTTTACAGTGAGATATATGTTTCTGATATAGTAAAACGTCACAAAGTACGAAATCAAAGTGAATTGGAAGATCTATTGAATATTCTTTCTTCTTCCATCGGATCACTTACGAATCCCGAAAAACTCCGGAGAACTTTTCAGAGCGTGAAGCATTCGAAGATAACCGGCCCGACTATACAGAAATACCTGGGATATTTGCAGGACTCCTTTCTTCTCGAATCAGCGACTCGGTATGATATAAAAGGCAAATCGTATATCGAGACGCCTCAGAAGTATTATTTTAGCGATTTAGGTCTGCGTAATGTCCGGATTAACTTCAGGCAGATGGAACCAACTCATTCGATGGAAAATGTTATCTACAATGAACTCCGCATGAGAGGGTATAACGTAGATGTTGGCGTTGTACCAATTGTTGAAACAGATTCAAGCGGTAAGCAACAGCGAAAACAGTTGGAGATCGATTTTGTATGTAATAAAGGCTCATCGAGATACTATATCCAATCGGCCTATTCGTTACCTACCGAAGAAAAACGAATCCAGGAAACACGTCCATTCACGAAAATCAAGGATGCGTTTAAGCGTATCGTCATCACAGGCGATATGATTTCACCCCATTATGACGAAGATGGAATCCTGCTTGTGAACATATACGATTTCTTACTGAATCCTACGGTGATTGAGGAATAATCCGTCAGGCTCCATCCTGTCAGAAAAGAATGGGGGCAACATTACTCTTGAACCTTCTCAAGCACTTGGTCGAAGACATCAAGAGGGATCTTCACCCAAAAAGAATCCTGGGTTATCATGTAACCGACATATCCGCCTTCCTTTACCCGTTCTCGTATCGAGTATCCATCTTGTGGATTTCGAGTTTAAGTTGTCTGTTGTGTTCTTTCAGTTCTTCCAAGGCTTGATGGAAAGGGGTGATGTCCTTCTGTATCGCATCGAGTTCTTGCTGCACCTTTGCGGCCGCTTTCTTGATTCTTCTTTTCTCGAGGACACTTGAAATCAGGAAAAACGCTGTCGCGCCAACTAATATTGCCGCTAGTACGATCGCACATATCTTTAAACTGTGCATAGACCCGCTAAGTCTATCCAGTTCTTTCAGACGATTTTCCGTAGTTCTATATCTATAAGAATAAGTCTTCCCCGACTCAATATCCGCCATCTGACGTTTGGTTCCAAAATAACCGATAATCGACACAATTTCCAGAAGACCCACATACCCATAGGCTTTAACAATCGCAATTTGCATCTTGTCATCGAAACTCGGGAGCGGGTTCTCTATGGTTGCGAGAAGATGTCGCTTATCATTGTACTTCTCTCTCATTTTATCCAGTTTTTTCTTCTCTTCATTATATTTCTCGACACCCTCGATGTACTCTTGCATCTTCTCAAAATACACTCGGTGTTCTTCATCTGTAGCACTTAATGCGTGTCTGATGCTTTGCAGTACATAGTTGGGCCTGACGATTCCCGACTCTTTCATTACGAAGCCTCTTCTCATATAGGCCGTCGCCAGGACTTTGCCTCGAAGCGCCCAGAAATTGTGCGGGTCTTTCACCAGCATGAAGTCATAAGCATCGATTGCCGCGTTCCAGTATGCTGAGGCACGAAATAGTTCAGCCCGCATCATTACATCTTCTTCGCGGAAGTATGAATAGTCGAATGACACACCACAGTAAGGACAAACATACATCTGTTTGTCCAGATTGATCTGGAGCTGTCCACCACAAGTTGGACAGGTGTGCTTTTTCAATTCAGTTTTGCTATCGTTTAGGTTCATTTTCCCTCTACCTTTCAGCATCTAGCTGACACTTCTACGCTTCCATTCCGCTCATTCACTACAAAGTTTCTCTTCGGTTCCACTCGAAGTAGACGCTGTGTTCGTGATGTGAAGTGTCACATTAAATCGTTTGTCCATCTCGTAGATTTCTTGCTTAAGTATTCTGTTGTGTTCTTTAAGTTCTTTCGCGGCTTGCTGGCGAGAGGTAATTTGCTTCTGATTCTCATCGCGTTCCAGCCGCGCCTTGGCCCTATCTCTCTTGAGTGCCCGCTTCTCGGAGATCATTTGAATCACTTGAATCGTCATTACGACAGACATTAATAGCATTATTAGAAGTGTCATTAGAAATACTCCGTTTCCAAAAGCACCGCAAAACATCAAAATCAAGCAAACAACTGATAATCCATCGACAAATATAGTAGCAACAATATAATCCACAGCAAGAGGTTGAATCGACATATCTATTAAGTGGTTCAGATGAGAGTCTACTTTCGTGTACTTCTCGTTCAGGCGATCCAACTCTGTCTGCGCTTCGTTATCCTTCTCAATACCTTCGAAGTACTCTTGTAGTTTCTCAAAATACACCCGATGTTCTTCATCTGAAGCTTTCAGTGCATGTTCGATGTTTGCTTGCACATCTTGGCTCATAGGGACTTGATTCCCTTTCAAATCAAAGCCTTTTCGTATGTGGGCCGCTACCAAGACTTTCCCTCGAAGCGCGCAGAAATTATGTGGATCCTTCGACAACATGAAATCATAGGCATCGTTTGCCGCGATCCATTCTTCTGAAAGGCGGAATCGTTCGGCACGTGCCAGTACATCATCTTCGCGGAAGTATGAATAGTCGAACGACACCCCGCAGAAAGGGCAATCGTACATCTGTTTGTCCAGATTGACCTGAAGCTGTCCACCACAAGTAGGACAGGTATGCTTTTTCAATTCAACTTCATTCTCGCTCACGTTCATTTTCCCTCTACCATCTCAGACATTGTCTGACAATACATCCCTGATATATGTCAAGTATATTATTGCATACACCAACACACAAGCGTTCCGTACTGCAAATGGATTATCTGATTTGCATATTCGCGCAGAAATAGACACAGATGGCAGTCCTTAAGGTCGTGGGGGTATTAATTATATGGCTTCGTGTGATGCGATCTACTTCCCGGAAGTTTTACAAATCAATGATCTTGTTTCCTGTGAATAGAGTATAGAAGACTATACCCATTGCAATCGTGGTAATCACCATGCTTAGTATCGCCAAGATCTTCTTATTCGACTTGAGTCCGAGATATCCGAAATAGTAGGAAAGAATAAGAAGAATTGCTCCGAAAGTATAGCCAAATAGGGTGAGGAACAAATCTGCCAGTGAGAAAGCAAACGCGCCGATTGCCATCTTATCCATTCTTGAAGAGCTTGCTTCCGAGAAGGAATTCACCGTCTGATTGATGTAGTTCTGACCCTGATTCAGTTGCTGTGACTGTACGCTTGTAAATCCGGCATTCTGCTGAACCGACGCAACATTTGACCGGCTCAATCCATTGATGCTCTCTAGAAGCTGAGTAATGGAATTATCGTAGGGAACCGTTGCCGCTGCGCCCACCATTCCGCGCTTCAAAGAACTCGGCTTACGCGGTGTTCGCAAGTAAGCAAGAATGGTCAACTGATTGCCTTGTATGTAATACTCGAAAGACCTTTTACCAATGAAGGCATCGCCCATCTCATAATAAAGGATGTTGTCTTCCTGCAAATATCTTGCGTTTTGGGAAACAAGCCACGAAGTAATCATAGTGATGATATCATTCGGATTGGCATTGAAGTTGATCACATACTGCGTCTTCTTGTTCGCGGCAATCAGCTGCTGTTGGCTCATGAACTGTTCCATCGGAAGTGGTGGCATTGCGCTTCCCTGCGGTGCACTCTGCTGTACTGGCTGCACATACTGTTGCTGAACGGCAGGCTGTGCGACCGGCATGCCCATTGGCGCTGTCTGCGGCGTGGCCATCGGCTGAGCGGCCTGCGGTGCCGCCTGTAGCGTTACCATGGGGCTTCCGCAGTTACCACAGAACTGCACACCATCTGCTACATTGTTCCCGCACTTACTACAAAACATTTCCCAAACCTCCTATTTTTTCTTGCCTGTCCAACTGGCAAAAGAACTTTCAACCCGAACACAATCATACCCTACCTGAAACAGGGATGACAATACACTTTCTCAACAGACCATCTTTACGGCAAATCTTCGATTTCGAACCAGCTTCGGAACGGCAGCGAATCACTCAGTTCCTCGTAGCAGAAACGCACGATTTTTCCCACGCTTGCCTCGTTGTAGAAGCCGTAATTGTCGCCAACCTCGAACACTAGCGTCAAGCCCCTATCTTTCACGTATACTTCGATACAATCTTCACCTGCATCGCATCCAAGATGGGTATCGGGCATCCTCTCCGAAGTATCTACACCATAACCTGCCAGAAACAGATCCTTCGTTGTAGCCAGGTCAAAGGTCTTCACCGGATCAGTAGACTCGATGACTTTCTGCATTTCTTCGATTTCGTTGTAACCATCTTGCCAAACGGATTCACTGAAATCAAACTGATACACGTTTCCATTTGCTGTGACAAAAGAACCGCCATATTGTGCTCCCCAGGCATAATTTTCATGATAAGCCTGCAGGATTACGTCGTTCTCACTCAGGCCGTATTCTTCCCACCAGCCGTCTTCCGCATCTACCGTGATGCTCGTTCTCTTCACGCTTTCAATTTTCTGAGCAAAATTGCCTGCTCCTTCGGAATCAGACTTGGAATCTTTCGAACAGGCGGAAAGGCTCAGCCCCAAAGCAAAAACTAAAACCATTGATGCAAATTTCTTCATTGTTCATACCCCTCAAACGCTTCTATATTATGTGGTGGAACGACCACTTTTGAGTCCATGGATAAGACGAAGCATGCGCAAACTTTGTTGCAACACTTTGAGCTTACAGAAGAATGTATCAAAAAGGCAAAGAAAGTATGCTTATTGATTCTCTGATGGTTCCTGATCCGCCTTTAGAAATGAATTCTCCATTTTCTCAATGTCACCAGCAAGTTCTGTGATTCGTTTCTGAAGTTTTTCCAGTTGTTGCTCGTTAGCCTTAATGCTTTTATTTATTTCCTCAACACGTCTATCAGCCTCTTCTGGTAAAATACCGATAGATTCATCTCTTCCGAAGATTTTGGGCCCCAAGGAACTCACAACTATACCAATCAGAACACTGATAATAATCACAACATTTCTCGTCACTCGGTTGGGCTCACCCTTTATAACAAGGCTGAACATGATTATCAAAATAAACACTATGGCAAAAGTTGCACCAAAAACCTCAGGCGAGATTTTCAGGTCGTCATTTTGTCCTGAGTAGTAATTGGAAATCATTCTTCTTTTCTTATCCTTATTGCTTTCTAAGTTCTTCTGTTCTTGATCACATCTCTCGATTGAGGTATAGATTTCTTTCATTATCTCAAAATAATCTCTATGCTCCTCGTCCACCGCTCGGAGTGCGGCACAAATACTCGCGATCGTGTTCTTTCTACGGACATCACTTTGGGCCAGTGATAAGTTGAAGAATTGGGGCATGTGTGCCGCAACAAGTACACGGCCACGAAGTGCAAAGAAGTCGTGCGGTAATTTTGCCAATAAAAAATTGTAGGCATCGTTGGCAGCATTCCATTCCTTTTTTTGGCGACATTGGTCTGCACGTGTCAACAAATCGTCTTTATCGAAGTATTCATAATCAAATTCAGAATTGCAGAATGGGCATTCATATTTCTGAATGTCCAATTTAACATTAAGTGAACCACCACACTTGGGACAGGTATGTTGTTTCAGATTGGTTTCCATTGTTGACATAGTGATTTTCTCCTTTCAAAAGAGATTCTTTCGTCGTCTGTATACATTCTGTAGTTTACGATATCAGTATTCTACAAACAAGCACTATCCGATGCAAATGGAATATCCAATTTGCAGATTCATAACGGAATAGAAGCATACTCATGCCGAGTCAACCGCATTTTTCACTTGCATTTCTCGTCATTTTCATATAGGCTTTCCTTGTGATTCTTTATTAATTGCACAAGGAGAAGGAATATGGATATCGTTTGTCTGGATATGGAAGGAGTATTGGTTCCTGAGATTTGGATTGCTTTTGCAGAAGCTACGGGAATTACGGAACTTCGCAGAACCACGCGAGATGAGCCTGATTACGACAAATTGATGCGTTGGAGAATTGGCATCTTGAAGGAGCATGGCCTTGGTCTTCGTGAGATTCAGAACGTGATTTCCACCATTGATCCGCTTCCTGGTGCGAAGGAGTTTCTGGACGCACTTCGTTCTGAAGCTCAAGTGATCATCTTGAGTGATACGTTCGACCAGTTCGCTATGCCGTTGATGAAGAAGCTTGGTTATCCGACTCTGTTCTGCAACACTTTGGAAGTTGCAGAGAACGGTGAGATTACCGGTTTCAAGATGCGCATTCAGAATTCAAAGCTTACTACCGTGAAGGGTCTTCAAGCCATGGGATTTGATACCATTGCCGCCGGTGACAGTTATAACGATCTGGCCATGATCCAGGCCAGTCGAGCTGGCTTCCTCTTCCGCTCTACCGATGCAATCAAGGAGGCGTATCCGAACCTCCCGGCTTTCGAGGAGTACGGCGAGTTCCTCATGGCGATCCACGCTGCGTTGAAGAATAAGTAAGTCAGACGCTTTCTTTGATTTGTAATATCGATTATCGATTGAGATAGGATGTAATGATCGTTTTTGTTTCGTTGCATCCTATTTTTTGTTGCACATATTAGCCCATTAGGATGCAGGCACAATTTCTGCTGCCGTGCATCCTATCGATGCCTCGTCTCACAAGGAACAAGTAGGATGCAGGTGCAACTTCTGTCGCTGTGCATCCTATCGTCACCTCGCCTCACAAAGGACAAGTAGGATGCAGGCGCAATTTCTGTCGCTGTGCATCCTATCGTCACCTCGTCTCACAAGATTCAAGTAGGATGCAGGCGCAATTCTGTCGCTGTGCATCCTATCGTCACCTCGTCTCACAAGATTTAAGTAGGATGCACACAGAAGCCAAGTCGTCGTGCATCCGAAAACTACCCCACTATTAGTATCATCATAGCTGAAAGGTATCCTGGATTCGCTTACGAAATTGCTCTGGATTGAACGGATGTTCAGGTGATTCTGAGGTAAGGATCAGGTTCTTCCCAACGTATATTCCATTGCGCTCATAATCGTCCAGTTTCATCATTGTTTTTCTTCGATATTCCTCGTCATCTAACAATCCAAGATGTTCATGGATGATTACGCGTCGATTCCGCTTATCCAACAATGTAAAATCAGGATAGTATACGTTCCCATTTCTCATTCTTAATATGCTCTCATATCGATATGGAATACCTAGTTCATAATAGATATTCGCTTGAAATGTTTCTGTCTTTGAGCGCACCATTTCACCACGTCGAGTCTGACGGATCAACCCGTCTGGATAAAATGGATTGGTTTCGACTGTCTGCGCCTGCCAAAAACGAGCATACGTATCATCGTCAAGAAGCACTGGCTTAATCAAAGCTCGCTTAGACTCATTAAAGTCAGAATAACTGTAATCCGCACTATGAGAATCATAGAATGCAACCATTCTCTCAACTTGTCTCATCTCGTCCTTAGCCTCAATAATCATCTTCTGATAATATTCTTTCTGTGCAAGTGAGACGGCAACTTTGAAATTTTCTTTGTTTATGTACTTCCCATTCGAATGTGATTGAGTGACATGATAGAAATGTGGAAATCGTTTGCTATGATCTATCCGTAAATACCCCTGCGGCGCTTTGGACAGAAAACTGTCGGCGTTATCAATCACCTTCTGCAATTCTTCTTTTCGGTTCATCAATTCATGCAGTAATTTGTTCATATAGATCACCTCGCAAAATTGGTATCTACATTTAACAACGCTTCGAGTGGGAAAATCTATATGTTATATCAGTACTACTATTTTCTTTTCTTGATTCAACTTGCGCTTGAATTCCATGTTCCATGACACTTACACGAACGCTTCTTGTAATACAAAAAGAAGCACCTGCCATCTCTGACAGGTGCTTCAAGTGAACGTGTGATAAAAATGTTCTTCAAACAGAAATTAGAAGAGCTCTACAGCACCGGTGATGTCACCGTTTACTACGTAGTAAGCCTTGCCTTCTTCAGCCTTAACATAAATCTCGAGAGACTTGATGTTCTCAGAGATAGCCTTGTTAACTTTCTTCACGATATCTGTGTAAGAAATCTCAGCGCCAGCCATTGTCTGTACCATAAACTTCTTCGGCTCAACAACAGTCTTCTTTGCAACAGGAGCCTTCTTCGCAGCCTTTGGAGCAGCAGCCTTTGGAGCAGCAGCCTTCTTTGCAGCAGGTGCTTTCTTAGCAGCCTTCGGAGCAGCAGCCTTCTTTGCAGCAGTCTTCTTTGCAGCAGGTGCCTTCTTAGCAGCCTTCGGAGCAGCAGCCTTCTTTGCAACTACTTTCTTAGCTTCTTCTTTCTTCTCAGCAACTACTGGCTTAACCTCAGCAACAGCTGCCTTAACTTCTTTCTTCTCAACCATTTTGAATTCCTCCATCTAATGCAATTTCACATCAAATTTACTATTCAGTTTCTTCGCATCAGTTCCCCAATGCAAGGTCATTATATCATACAAAATCTTTTTATAACTATGTACAAAATGTAGATAATTCAATGCCTTTCCGCTCTTTTTGTGAAGTATATTCACCTAGTCAATCATCCGCGAACCACTCGTTCTAACTCAGAAGAATTCAACAGAATACACTTGGGATTGTTGCATTTCTTCACGCAATAGATGTACACAACGCTCCAGAAATAATCCGCTGTTTTGTCGATATCGCCTTTGGTAAAAGCACCGTCTTTCTGCCCATCTTTGATGATGTTGTGCACCAGAGAATACATCGGATTAGATGAATGATCGGAAGACTTCTTCATCTCATTTTCAAGTGCAAGGAGCAAGTATGAAGCATACATTTTCTCATCATTCATATGCTTCAAAATATAGTCGGAAATGTATCTCAATTTTCGCACTGCAGGTACATCCATGGATTCAATCTGTAGGAGCTTATCAATCATGATTTTCTCCTGTGAAAATCTCACTGCTTCACCATACAAATCTTCTTTAGAATCGAAGTACACATAGAGTGCACCTTGCGAGATTCCAATGCCTTTTGCAAGGTCTCCAATCTTCGTTCCTTCAACTCCATTCTTAGCAAAGAAACTCACAGATTTCTGAAGGATATTCGTCTTGGCAGTTTCTCGAATCTGTGCATTCTGTTCTCTCGATCTTGGCATATGTCGCACCTCCGTCCGCAATCTAAAAAAACTCCACTCACTCACGCAACTCCAGTTGTTTTCCGTTGAGTGAAAAATCGTTCATGTTTAGATTAGCAAACAGATTCTAGTAGTTCAACCTTATATCCCAAAATGAAACATCATTGCAAAAATAGGTCAGACATCTACCATATAGATGCCAATTGCAATCTTGGAAAAATCAGGGTTCACTTCAAGAGAATTGATCTTCGCACGAAGGGATTTGCCCGCGTCCATCAGGCGCGCGAAAATGAGATTATCCTGTCTCGGAATATACCCAATTCTCTGTCCGTTTTCTTTCAGAATAACTATCTCATTCTCATCGAATTTGCTCGTCTCTCTGACAAGTACGAGTAGTTGTCCACAGGTCAGATCTTGAAGTACATTCTGGTCTTTCAGATTCATCGTTCCTGCAACAAATGTATCGAATAGATGAATCTCCTTCACCAGTAGTTGGAGAAGTGAGCCGATCTCTTCAGAACGCAGTTTCGCCGTTAATGTCTGACTCTCAATATTTGTTAGTCCATGTTCCATAGTATCGTCACATCTCCTTCACTTAGAAATAGATTCAGCATTCTCTCCAGCTCCACTCTGTGGTGCTGATATTGAAGCATCTCATCCATCAATTCTTCATGTCGTTCGTCGACCAAATCCGGACGTGCGAACAGTTCTCGGTACTGATACGGATCCGTGCTAATGATGCGACGAATCTGATTCTCAACACGTTCGATCTTGACTTCAACATCTTCGATCTGTGGCTTCGCATCAACCTTGATTCCCAATTCCTCCAGATAGTGAATGGTCAACAATTCCAAGTCCGAAAGTTCGTCTGCGGCCAGGCGATGATAAGCTTCGACCGCACGTGTCCAAATTTCCTTCAGAAATACATCTTCTTTTGCAAGCGAAAGAATATCCGGATGAATCATCTTCGAGATATTCCTGTAGTAACGCTTTGCTTCCATCGCAACATAGGCCGGTACTTCATCTACTTCTCGAGCGTCTTTCACATTCTTCTGCATCCGCTTTAGATTATCGTAGTAATCTCTCATTTCCAGATGCATCATACGTTCCATCTTCGCACGGTCCACTTTCTCCTGATGATTCACACATGCTTGACAGTAATGGATCTTCTTGCGAAGTTCGATGCACTTAATCTTCTCCTCATATAGATTCAGCATCTCCCCACCAAATACACGCATGTATTCTTCCTCATAGAAGATTGCATCTTTCTGAAGTTGATCTCGCTTCATGATAAGACGGATGTACTGCTCTACACTATTGTCGCGAATGTTATAACTCTTCATGTAATACTCCTTCTTTCGTTGAGGCGTCCACCGTAAAATCCTCCATCCAAGTACTGATTGATGTGAGCGCTGTCTTCCCAATTCTCGATCGCGCCAGAAGATCTGACACGTCCTTATATGCCTTCTCCTGGAAGTAGATGACCAGTTCACTCTCTTCTTCTTTAGCCTCGATGATGTACGTTCTCTTCTTGTAGGAGAAAGACACGCTCATCGGCTTCTGAAGAAGGTAATAAAGATCATAAATGTCGAACGCAGACTCATCGAATTCCACTAATGTATAGAGATCTCGAATCAAGCCTTCCATCACATTCAATTCGCCAAAGAAAGGGTTCTGTGAGATCCTTCTTTGTAGAAAATCTTTGGCCCGAAGAAACAATCTAATTGCTTCCTCATTCCTGTTCTGCGCCATGCGAATTCTCGCAAGTCTGGTGCACACATCTGATACTGGATCACCCAAGTAGTAACTATCTTTCACCTTCTCATAAAGTGCCTCGATCATGTCGATATATCGCGCCTCGTCCTTCTCTACAAAGTAACCATTCTTGTACATATCCGCAACCTTATAGATTGCGACCAGATCTCCTTTCCGACGGGCATAATCGAAATTCTCGAAAGCCTTCTGATAATCTTTCGTCCCGGTCCGTCCGTAGTACCAGATATACCCAAGGCAAACCTTGGCCGGAATGTAGCCCATGTCTGCGGCCATCTGATAGTATTTCAGCGCCAGATCAAACTTCTTCAGTTCATAGTAGTATCCGCCGTAGTCTGTCATCAGAATCGGACTCTTCTCTCGTTCCAACACATATTCCACCGCCTCCGTATACCGGAAACGCTCCTCTTCCGAAGGTGAAGCAATACCATAGAATTCATAGATGATCTTCTTTGCTGTTCGAATATTCATGTCATCATCTCCTTAGTCAAAGTTCAGTGTTAATTTTTCAATCAACGGTTCTTGATGCCATAATAGTATCGCGCCAGCCGCCCCATTATTGTCGCAGTTGCCACGACCCCGTCAGGGTTAAATGTAATACTAAATTAGAGAAAAACTGAAAATTTACTCTTACAAACTGAATATTTACTTTTACAAATGTAGATTTGCGTTAGATAATAAGGATACTGTCCGGCCAGAAAGGAGCCAAGACATGTCCAAACATTTA
>JAZLMM010000030.1:0-90861 GCA_045598705.1 Oscillospiraceae bacterium | reverse complement strand
CTCTTTATATACGTCGATATCGCGGAAACCAAAACGAGCAAGAAGATTTCTCGCAGACGTTTCGCCGAGTTCACTTCGTGTCATCAGTTCTTCCAAGATGGTGCGATGCTCATCCTCGAAATCTACGAACTGACCCATGAAGCCGATCCTGGCGGATCCGGAAATGAGTACATCTCCGTCGAATTCAGAGACTTTGCCCAGAAGCAGGGAAAGCATGGTGGACTTACCACAGCCATTCGGGCCAACTAGGAAGACTTTGTCGGACGCTTTGATCTCAAAGGATACATTGGAGAAGAGAAGTTTCCCGTCGGGGAAACGTTTCCCGATATTTCTTGCGGCAAGAAGGATCTTATCTTCATCACCGGAGCGCTCTTCCGGCATGAGCTTGAAGCTCATCTGAAGCGGTCCGCCGGCAAGTTTCTTGCGCTCTTGCTCCAACTTCTCGGATAGTTTGGCGACGACTTTCTCACGTGCGTGGTATCCGGATATGTTACGGTGGGAAAGCATCGTCTGCGTTACGCCCTCTTGACGGACCAGTTCTTTCTCCAGATTGGCAACGACTTGGCGCTGATCTTCCAAGAAACGACGCTTCTGCTCTTTGTATTCTGTGTAGTTGCCGCGGTATGCGGTGATTCGACCATTTTCTAATTCCAGGACTTTTGTCACGGTCTGATCGATGAAGTAACGGTCATGGGAGATGAGCAACACCGCGCCACCATATGAACGAATAAAAGATTCTAGCCATTCCATGGCATCTGTATCCAAGTGGTTGGTCGGCTCGTCGAGAAGAAGGATATCCGGACGAGACACGATGAGCCGTGCCAGACAGATTCTCATTTTCTCGCCACCGGAGAAAGAACTCACATCGCGTGTCCAGTCGATGTTCGAAAGACCCAGTCCAGCCAGGGCGGCCTTCATGCGCGGTTCATAGTCATATCCGCCAAGCGCCTCAAAACGAGAAGTGAGTTGCTGGTAAGTTCGTAGCAGGGAAGTGGACTCCGCTTCATCTGCATGGGCTAAGCGGTATTCCGCCTCGCGCATCTGATCTTCAATCTGGAGGAGTTCTTCGCTGATGAGTAGACTGCCGCCAAGTTCTAGTTCTTCCATATTCTGGGTAAGATATCCGGCAATGGCAGTGCCGTGATGAAGGATCTCGCCTTCGTCCGGTTCAACTTTGCCCTGAATCATCTTAAAAAGGGTAGACTTACCAGTCCCGTTATTTCCGATCAGCGCAATCTTGTCGCCGCGCTCGATGGAAAAAGAGACGCAATCAAGCAGAAGTCTTGCATGGTAAGACTTGGATACTTTGTTGATGGAAATCAATGGCATGGAAGATGACTCTCTCCGTATCGACTAAAATTATTACTTGAAAGGATTGGCAATAATCTCATGACCGCAGTAGATGCAACGGTTAGCCATATTGCCATTATTCTGAAGCGGAACATGACAGTTCGGGCACAGAACAGTTCCCTTATCCTCATCGGTAGCGGTACCTTCCTCAATGGCCTTCTTCAGCTGCTTCTTCTCTTCGTCAATTTCAGTAATTGCCTTAAGGAGATCTTCTTCCGTCAGACCTTGGGATTGCATAAGCTTCCACATGGCTTCGGTCAGCAGATTCAGACGCTCGATATTATTCTTTAGTTTCGCAATTTCTTCGCCGTACTCGTGAACCTTATTATTGTTGCTATTTGCATAACTCGAATTGTCTACGTTGTTGTAGTTCTGAAACATATTATATCTGGCCATATAGAAAATCTCCTTTTCTTGTTTCTACACGTCCGTATTATAACATAAAGACGAAGTAAAAAAATCTCAACTTTCTTTCTTGCACACATGACGTTTTGCAAGTAACATTAAGTATAGATATATACGGAAAGGCAGGTCCGTGAATATGAGTATGACCATGACACAGAAGATTCTGGCGCGACATGCAAGACTTGATTTCTGCGCACCAGGAGATTTGATAGAAGCTTCTTTGGATTTGCTTCTGGGAAATGACATCACGACTCCTCCAGCTATTGATATTTTCGAGAAGAACGATTTCGGACGTGTTTTTGACGCGGGCAGAATTGCACTGGTTCCAGACCATTTTGCTCCGAATAAAGACATTAAGTCTGCTACACAATGCCAGAAGATGCGTGCATTTGCGCGGAAGCAGAATCTCAAGTATTACTATGAACAAGGTCAGGAAGGCATGGGTGTGGAACACGTGATTCTACCGGACAATGGACTTGTTCGCCCAGGCGAATTGATTATTGGGGCAGATTCACATACTTGCACGTATGGCGCATTGGGTGCTTTCTCGACAGGTGTTGGTTCCACCGACTTGGCATGTGCAATGGCAACAGGTCGTACCTGGTTTCGTGTACCGGAAGCCATCAAAGTTGAGTTAACCGGCACATTGGGGAAGTACTGTTCCGGCAAAGATGTGATCCTTTATCTCATTGGTAGCATCGGCGTCGATGGTGCACTTTACCGTTCGCTGGAGTTTACCGGTTCGGGTGTATCTGCTTTATCCATGGCGGATCGACTGACCATCTGTAACATGGCGATTGAATGTGGCGCCAAGAACGGAATTTTCCCAGTCGATGGAACCACTATTGAATATTTGCGTAGTCGAGTGGAAGGCGGATACGATCAGGCGCCAGAGTGGCTGTATCCGGATGAAGATGCGGACTATTCATCTACCATCCAGATTGATCTTTCTGAGATCCAGCCACAGGTAGCTTTCCCACATCTGCCGTCTAATACCAAAGCCATAGGCACCTTCGAGAAGATCACAATCGATCAGGTGGTGATTGGTTCTTGCACGAACGGTCGTATCGAAGATATGCGTCGCGCAGCAGCGATCCTGGAGAACAGACATGTCGCGGAGGGGATTCGCGCCATTATTCTTCCTGGTTCGCAACGTGTGTATAAGCAATCCCTGCAAGAAGGACTGCTGGAAATTTTCGTCGATGCCGGATGCGTTGTCTCTGCACCGACATGCGGGCCTTGCTTGGGTGGTTACATGGGTGTATTGGCGGAAGGGGAGCGTTGTGTCTCCACGACGAATCGTAACTTCGTCGGAAGAATGGGACATAAGGGATCCGAAGTATATCTGGCTGGAGTCGAGATCGCGGCAGCCTCTGCAGTCCTAGGTTATATCGGAAGCCCGGACGAGATCTGTGAAGAAGGAAGGGCGAACGTATGAGAATTGAAGGTAAAGTCATTAAGTACGGCGCGAACGTAGATACGGATGTCATTATTCCGGCACGATACCTGAATACTTCAAATCGTGCGGAACTGGCCGTCCATTGCATGGAAGACCTAGACCCGGATTTTGGAAAGAAAGTGACACCTGGTGACATCATTGTTGCGGGTCCCAATTTCGGATGTGGTTCTTCGCGTGAACATGCACCAGTGGCGATTAAGGCGAGCGGCATTGCCTGTGTTATTGCACCTTCTTTTGCACGAATTTTCTATCGCAATAGCATTAATACCGGACTTGCGATTCTCGAATGCGAACAGGCATACGAAGAAATCTCGGATGGTGATCAGATTGCGGTGGATTTTGACAAGGGCGAGATCATCGATCTTACATTGGGTAGAACTTTCCGAGCGGGTGCTTTTCCCACATTCATACGCGACATTATTGACGCAGACGGACTGGTAGGATATACCCGTTCGAAACTTTCCAAGGAAAGAGGCGAGTGAGCATGGCAGAATTCAGAATTACTGTGATTCCAGGCGATGGAATCGGCCCAGAAGTCACGGCAAGTGCTTGTGAAGTACTGAAACTTGTGGCGAATACATCTGGACATAATTTTACTTTCAACGAAGTGTTGGCTGGTGGGATTGCAATTGACACTTGCCAACAGCCGCTACCGGAAGAGACACTTGAAGCAGCTAGAAACTGCGACGCAGTATTACTTGGCGCGGTTGGCGGACCGAAGTGGGACGGACTTCCGGGGAATATGCGTCCGGAAGCGGCGCTCCTCGGACTTCGCAAGGGGCTCGGACTTTACGCCAATCTGCGACTGGCGATTCTTTTCCCTGAACTCATGGCGGCCAGTCCATTGCGTCCAGATCTTGTAGAGGATGGGGTGGATATTCTCATCGTTCGCGAACTGACTGGCGGTATTTATTTCGGCAGAAGAGGACTAGAAGAATCGAACGAGACCTTGGAAGACGGCACGCCCAAAGGGTTGGAAGCCTTCGACGTGGAGACCTATAGCGAAGCAGAAATTGAACGGATCCTTCGTTCCGGCTTTATCTCTGCCATGGAAAGAAGGAAGAGACTGACCGTGGTGGATAAGGCCAATATCTTGGAGACTTCTCGCCTTTGGAGAAAGGTGACGGAACGAGTGAGACAAGATTATCCTGAAGTAGAAGTTGACTTCATGTATGTGGATAATGCTTCTATGCAACTAGTTCGAAGACCTTCTTCTTTCGATGTCATTGTGACCAGCAACATGTTCGGCGATATCCTTTCAGATGAAGCCGGCATGATTACAGGTTCGATCGGTATGTTACCTTCTGCTTCATTAGGTGCGCCGGGAAAACCTGGCATGTATGAGCCGGTTCACGGATCCGCACCGGATATTGCAGGGCAAGATATCGCGAATCCATTCGCAACCATTCTCTCTGCCGCAATGATGCTCCGATTCTCTTTGGGCCTTCCTGAAGAGGCGAATCGTCTGGAGCGAGCGGTCAAGCAGACGCTGGCAAATGGCTGGCGGACTGTGGATATAGCACAGGGAGATAAGAAGATGGTACTTGGTACGAAGGCGATAACAAAGAAAGTGATGGAGGCATATCTAGATGAGTAAGAAGACACTGCTGGCTGTTATCGATCTTGGCTCATTGTCCTTGAGACTGAAAATATTTGAACTGGGTGAGAAGAGCAGTACTCCCAAAGAGATCGAATCCGTACGGAAGTATATGTCTTTCGGATCGAAAGCATATAAGGAAGGTGTTATCCCGCCTGCTACAGTGAATGAGCTTGTGGATGTTCTGAATGGATTCGTTGCGAAGATCAAGGAATATAAGATTAAGGAAATCGAGTGTGTAGCGACCAGCGCATTTCGCGAAGCAAGTAATCGCGCCATGGTGATTGAGCAGATTCGTGTACAGACTGGCATACAAGTAAAAGTATTGGACAATGCCCAAGAACGTTATCTACATAATTTGGCGGTCAAAGAGAGCCAGCCGGACTTCGCTGAATTGGTCTCAGAAGGTACGATGGTGCTGGATATTGGTTCCGGCAGTATGCAGGCGACCCTCTACGACAAGTCGGATCTCGTATTTAGCCAGAATACGAAGCTGGGTTCTCTGCGAATCAGTGAGATGCTTTCGGATTTGGCAAAGCAGACGACACACTATACTGAGGTGCTGGAAGAGTATATCTCGCGTGATCTGGCCGAGTACTATGCCATTGAACCGAAGAACGTCAATTATCGGAATCTGGTTGTATTCGGAAGCGATATGGGATTCATTAAGGCTTTAGCTGGAGAGTCTCCGCGTGAGTATTGCTATCTATCGTTGGAACGCTTCGATGCATTGCTTAACGATTTGCTTCATATCTCACCGGAACAGTTGGCCAGAAAACTGGATATCACCCCATCTACCGCGCCGCTTCTTCTTCCAACTGCACTGATGATTAAGAAGATGGTGGATTACATGGGTGTTGACGGTGTACATATGCCGGATGCTTCTTTGACAGAAGGCGTCATGTACCACTACGCCTGGTCGCATGGCCACTATAATCTGGTCATTGATCCGGAACGGGATCTGATCTCTGCTGCGCGACATGTGGCCAAGCGGTATAAGTCTGAGAAGAAACATATTACCTTTGTGGAGAATGCAGCGATGGTCGTCTTCGATGCGACCAAGAAGTTGCACGGCATGGGCAGTCGAGAGCGCACGCTCCTTCGCCTTTCTGCTTTGTTGCATGAAGTGGGTAAGTTCATCAATATCTCCAATCCAAGTCCATCTACTTATAGCATTATTGACCGTACAGAGTTGATCGGACTTTCCGATCGTGAGAGGAAGATCGTTGCGCTGGTCGGCAGATACTATGCAGATCCGATGTTCTATCAGGATGCTCGCTATGCAGAAGTTCCGACCGAGGATCAAGTATTACTGTCCAAGCTTGCGGCGATACTACGTCTGTCCGATGCGCTCGATGGTTCCCATAAGCAGAAACTTCTTGATCTTTCAGCCAACATCACGCCTGAAGGACTTGTGATCAGCGGCGATACGATGTATGACATGACCTATGATAAATGGTTCTTTGAGAACCATACTGAATTATTCTCACAATTTTTCTCAATGAAAGCATTCTTACGTGTCCGGAGGCAGATTAGATGAATACCAAGAAAGATAAGAAAGATAAGGAAAAAATGCTCAAGCGAGTCAGCACGGATGTGGCGCATTCTGCCATGGATAATGCAGATATCGAGGCGAACTCAGAGCGATACTTTAATCGTGAATTAAGCTGGTTGGAGTTCAATAACCGAATCCTTTTTGAATCGAGAGATACGAAGAATCCGCTTCTGGAACGATTGAAGTTTCTATCTATCACGGCTTCCAATATGGATGAATTCTACATCGTTCGTGTGGCTTCGCTTCGTGATCTGCAAAGTGCGGATTACGATGAACTGGATATTTCCGGAAGAACAATCAAACAGCAATTGTCTCAGATTGATGATCAAGCAAGAAATGCAATGTCTATGATGTATTCGACATACAACCGGTCATTAGTGCCCTCCTTGAAGAATCACGGTATTTACATCAGTGACTATGAAGACTTGGATGAACATGCGAAAGAAGTCTGTGATGACTATTTCCGTTCCACACTATATCCAATCTTGACGCCGATGGCCGTCGATGCTTCACGTCCGCTTCCGTTGATCTACAACCGACAGCTGAACCTGGCGGTACTGATTGATGAATCAGAAGAGGATCGGCAGACAAGACTTGCGAAGCAGGAGAAGAAAGGAAAAGTCTATGAACCGTCCTATCGCTTCGCAACCCTTCAGGTGCCACCGGTAGTGCCAAGACTTTTTCAGCTTCACCAGTCTTCCGGTGTTTGCTTCGTTCCGATTGAACAAATTATCCGTGCAAATCTGAAGTCGCTATTTGTTGGTTCAACAGTCTTGGCTTGTGGTTTCTATCGTGTCATGAGAAACGCAGATTTGGACATCGATGAGGATGAGGCTGAAGATCTTCTGAAAGAAATTGAAGAGCAGGTGAGAAAGAGAAGATTCGGCGAAATCATCCGTATGGAAGTAAATGATGATATGGATTCAAGACTTCTTACGCTATTGGTTTCTTCACTGAAAATTTCGAAGAAAGATATTTTCGCAGTAAACGGTCCTATCGACTTAACTTTCCTTATGAAACTGGTGGGCAAAATCAGTGATGATTTCCCGGAGCTTTGCTACCATGCATTTCAACCAGCTCAGCCACAGATGTTCCCGAAAGATATGAATATCTTTGATGCGATTCGTGAGAAGGACCGTCTGGTCCACCACCCGTATGAATCATTCGACCCGGTAGTAGAATTTGTTCGTCAGGCTGCAGAGGACCCGAAGGTACTGGCAATCAAGCAGACACTCTATCGTGTCAGCAGCAGTTCTCCGATCATCAAATCTCTGGCAGCTGCTGCACAGAATGGCAAACAGGTCATGGTGCTGGTAGAACTGAAGGCTAGATTTGATGAAGAGAATAACATCAACTGGGCAAAAATGTTGGAGAAAGCGGGCTGCCACGTTATTTATGGTCTGGTGGGATTGAAGACTCACAGTAAGATTACGCTGGTGGTCCGCGAAGAGGAGGATGGTATCCGAAGATATCTCCATCTTGCAACAGGAAACTATAACGATATTACGGCGAAGATTTATACGGATATCGGTCTTTTTACTGCGTCCGAGACCTTTGGTGTGGATGCGTCGGAATTCTTCAATACGTTGTCTGGGTTCTCAGAGCCGCCAGAGTGGCGTCGTCTGATTCCGGCTCCGACCAGAATGAAGAAGTTCTTCCTTGAGAAGATTTCACAAGAGGCAAGGAATGCCAGAAATGGGAAGAAGACGCGCATTATTGCGAAGATGAATTCTCTTGTGGATGCTTCGATTATTGATGCGCTCTACGATGCATCTTGTGCGGGTGTAAAGATTGATCTGGTTGTACGAGGCATCTGCTGCTTGCGACCAGGTGTGCCGGGGCTTTCTGAGAATATTACTGTGCGCTCGATTACAGGACGTTTCCTTGAACATTCGCGTATTTACTATTTCTATAACGAGGGCCAAGAAGACATCTATTTGTCTTCTGCGGACTGGATGCCAAGAAACCTGATCCGACGCGTAGAATTGCTGTTCCCTGTTGAAGATCCGGACTGCAAGGCGCGGGTAATGGAAGTGCTGGATATAGAACTCGAAGATACGGTGCGCAGCCACTTCCTTGATTCGGATGGCAGCTACCATAAACTGGATCTCCGAGGTAAAAAGAAGGTAGATAGTCAAGAAGAACTTCAGATTCACAAAGCATAGTAATTGGGTGTACTGGGAAGTGGTCTACAAAGAAAGCTTATCGGCATGCCAATTTGAATATTAATTTGCTTGAACCCCTGTAGTTGAATAGACCGCGGGGGTTTTCTTATGGTAAAATAGTGCGAATGACTGATTTTTCATAAATCTGAACCGAGGAGCCATAGACCATGTTTTCTATCGTCATGCCAGCTTATAACGAAGGCACACATATTTACGAGAATCTAATGAAGACGAACGAGATAGTTTCCAGTTTCTGTGATGACTTTGAAATCGTGTGTGTCAACGACGGCAGTCAAGACAATACCCACGATGAAATCTTGCGTGCATCACAAGTATGTGATCGAATTCATATGGTTTCCTATATGCCTAATGGTGGCAAGGGGCATGCAATTAAGTGTGGCGTGGAAGCTGCAAAAGGAGACACAATCGCTTTCCTGGATTCAGATTTAGATCTCTCGCCGGATCATTTTGAAGACTTCCTTTCACACATGAAGTCTGAGCAGGCGGATGTTGTCATTGGAAGTAAAATGCATAAAGAATCTCAACTTGACTATCCACCGCTTCGAAAGTTTATTAGTTTTGGATATTATGTCATGCTTCGCATCATGTTCCGACTCAAGGTGCATGACACCCAAACCGGAATCAAATTATACCGAGCTGATCTACTCAAGCAGATTGTCCCGAATGTAGAGACCAAGGGTTTTGCGTATGATATCGAGATCCTTGCTGTTGCAAATGAGTATGGAGCGAAGATTGTTGAACGTCCGATTCGCTTGGTATTCACGCGCGAGGGCGGTTTCTCCAGAATCAAATTCAAAGATATCTGGCAGGTGTTTAAGGACACATTCAAAATCAGAAAGAAAGTAAAGAGAATTCGAAAAGAGAAGAAGAAAGAAGGAAAGAGCCTTGGATAAACAGTATGATTACTTAATTGTGGGTGCGGGACTCTACGGTGCAGTCCTTGCACACGAAGCCAAAGAACATGGGAAGCGTGTCTTGGTCTTGGAGAAGCGGCCTCACATTGGCGGAAACATATATTGTGAAGATGTAGAAGGCATCAAAGTACATACTTATGGTGCGCATATTTTCCATACTAATAACGATGAGGTATGGACATATCTAAATCAGTTCACAACTTTCAATCGCTTTACGAATAGCCCGGTTGCGAACTATAAAGGTGAATTGTATTCTTTGCCTTTCAATATGTATACATTCAACAAGATGTGGGGCGTGGTCACACCAGATGAGGCCCAGGCTAAGATTGATGAGCAGAAATCGGAGATGGCAGGCAAAGAGCCTTCTAACCTTGAAGAACAGGCCATTTCACTGGTCGGTCGTGACATTTTCGAGAAACTGGTGAAGGGCTATACGGAGAAACAGTGGGGAAGAGATTGTAAGGATCTTCCAGCTTTCATCATCAAACGTCTGCCGGTTCGACTGACTTTCGATAACAATTACTTTAATGCGAAATACCAAGGCATTCCGACATGCGGTTACACCAAGATGGTCGAGAATATGCTTGACGGCATAGAAGTGAGACTAAATACCAATTATCTGGAAGAGAAAGAGAAATGGAATGCTATGGCTGAGACGGTCATATATACCGGCCCGATTGATGCATATTTCGACTATTCACTCGGTTACTTACAGTATCGTTCCGTACGCTTCGAGACGGAATTGCTGGATCAGCCAAATTTCCAAGGCAATGCAGCCGTGAACTATACCGACCGTGAGACACCTTGGACCAGAATCATTGAGCATAAGTGGTTCACTTTTGGCAAAGATGAGATGGGGAATGATCTGCCAAAGACTGTCATTAGTCGTGAATATAGTTCGGAATGGAAGCCGGGCGATGAACCTTACTATCCGGTAAATGACGAGGCCAACGGTGCCCTCTATGAGAAATATAAGGGCTTGGCAGCAGAAGAGACAAATGTCATTTTCGGCGGTCGACTTGGTGAGTACAAATATTATGATATGGATGCAGTCGTAGCATCTGCCTTGAACATGGTGAGAAACTTATTTGCTTGATGTGTGAAATCATTAGATAGAAGAATTGGAGGAGCGAAACATGGATAATCTTTATGTTGTTATGCCGGCTTATAACGAAGAGGCGAATATTGAATCAGTAATTAAAGCGTGGTATCCGATTTTAGAAGGAAAAGGCGAGGACTCTCGTCTCGTTGTAGCAGATAGTGGAAGTGTGGACAAAACACACGATATACTTCTTTCTTTGAAAGAGAAATATCCGAAGTTGGAAGTTCTGCCGGACACGTTGAAACAGCATGGTCCGAAACTGATTGCACTATATAAGTATGCAATCGCACAGGGTGCAGACTACATCTTCCAGACTGATTCAGATGGTCAGACCAATCCTGCTGAATTTGCAGCGTTCTGGGATGCGAGAAATCAGTATGATGCGATTTTAGGCAACCGCGTTGTACGCGGTGATGGTAAATCAAGAAAATTCGTCGAGAAATTCCTATGCTTTCTGCTTCGCCTTTATTTTGGCGTGAAAGTAAAAGACTCCAATGCACCATTCCGCCTGATGAAATCTTCATTGGTAGATAAGTACGTAGGTCGCTTCAAAGAAGATTACAATCTTCCAAACGTTATGCTGACGACCTTCTTTGCATACTATAATGAAAACTACACCTTGAAAGAAATTACTTTCAAGCCGCGTCAGGGTGGTAAGAATTCTATCAACATCAAGAAGATCTTCAAGATTGGATGGGCAGCGCTCGGAGATTTCCGCGCTTTCAAGAAAGAAATGAAAAAATCCAAGAAATGATCCTACATACTATTTGAAAGAAGAGTTGGAATAGAAAGATGAGTAAGAAAACGAAGAACGTTCAGCAGAGACATGTGCCAGAAGTGAAGGAGACCATTCTGCCGGATCCGTCCATCGAGAAGATGACGAAGGTGGAGGCGTTGGCTTATTTTGAATTACCAGAGTCGGCTAGTAGAGAGGATTTGGACAAGCAATTCTGGAAATTGGGCAAAATATATAAGGCGCAGAAAGATGAGCAGAAACTTGCAGATATTGCATGTGCATACAATATTGCAAATGGTGAACGCGATCGTAAAGAAGCAGAGAAGAAAGAAGAAGAATCTGCGAAACACTATTTTGGAAAGACGAAGAAACAGTGGCAAGATTTCTGGTCTTATGAGTGGATCAAGTTTGTAATCGGAATTGCTGTGTTGATTGGTTTGATTGCTGTATTAAAAGTGTTCATATTTGCCCCGAAATTAGACTTTCGCGTAACCTCTATCGGAAACTTCAGTCAGGATATGGACATTATGTACTATTATTTGAAGGATGCTGACCTCTGCAAAGAACCTGATGTCGCCATGGCAAATGTGGTTGCAGAGAATGATGAAGGTTTTGAAATCAATCAGTCCAATGCACAGAAAGCAGTTGGATTAATGGCTGTTCATCCGGATATCCTTGTGTATGATGCACCTACTGCGCCTTCCTATGTATATGGTGAGAACATGATGCCTCTCGATGAAATGTATGAGGAGATGAAGAAGACTTGGACGCCGGAACAGCTTTCCCATATCGAACCTTATGTGTATTCCCGTGCGCGTTTTGTAGAAGAGTATGCTTCTTCACTTCCGGAAATCTATCAGGAAGACATGGACGAGTTGACTGAGGAAGATTATGTAGAGCATATTTACGGCTTTATCGTCTTAGACGAGATCGATCAGAAGTCCTTGGGATATACGATCTATTGGGAGAAATCAGACAAGTCGATTATTTTCGGTGTAAATAGCGGAAGTGATGATACTGAACGGGCCAAAAATGTATTAGAAACGATGCTGTCCGAGATCAACGTGCTTCGTGATCAGTACAAAGAGAAATATCCATACATTGAGTCGGAAGACTGATTCGAGCCATAGGAGGGCGATTATGTGTGAAGTGAAGCAATATGCTCACTATCATCTTCCGGGATTGTTTGAGTTCTATGAACTGTATCGTCGCTTCTTGCCTTT
Organism: Oscillospiraceae bacterium; assembly: GCA_045598705.1. Taxonomy (GTDB): domain Bacteria; phylum Bacillota; class Clostridia; order Saccharofermentanales; family Saccharofermentanaceae; genus Scatonaster. The sequence continues at coordinate 78,334 of JAZLMM010000030.1, read as the reverse complement.
GTTTCGGAATCATCGAGAGTATTTCTACGATTGGTGTGATATCGCATCCGTCTATGGCGCCCCTTCCGATTGTATATGGGGTGGTGGTCGTGTGGAATGTAGCGATCAGGCCCCGATGGAAGTTCTGACACTTCTTCAGGAATATGGCATTTCTGCCTGCTTTACCTTTAGTAATTCACTTCTTTCCGAGGAACATCTGGACGACAGTCGATGCAATACACTCTGTGCGCTTCTACAACGTACTGCGGGAAACGGTGCCATTGTACATTCTGAACTGCTCACCCAATATCTCCGAAAGAAGTATCCAAGCTTATACCTTGTGTCTTCAACGACCAAAGTCTTGACAGATTTTGATGACATGAAGCGAGAAGTTGAGCGCGAGGAGTTTCGATATGTTGTGCCGGATTTTCGCTTGAATCACGTGATGGAACAACTCGAGTCACTATCTTCTGAGCAGAAGAAGAAAGTAGAATTTCTTTGCAATGAATGTTGTTCAATCGGGTGTCAAGACCGAAAAACTTGTTACGAAGACGTGAGTCGAAAATGCTTGGGCCTTTCCGGACCTGATCATGTGTGCAAAGCAACGAGCTCTCAATATGGTTATCGATTTTCAGATGCCATGAAGAATCCTGCATTTATTAGTATAGAAGATATTCAGAAGGTGTATCTGCCTACAGGTTTCACAGAGTTTAAGATAGAGGGACGAGGACTTGGAAGCGCATTGATTCTCGAGTTTCTACTTTACTATCTAACCAAGCCGGAATACCAGCTGATTGTTCGAGAAGAAATCTATTTGGATAATATGCTGGATCTGTACTAGATTACAATTTACAGAACGGAGGATTTGAGAGTGTCGACTTCTTCTTGCGAGAGTGCTACGATTTCACCTATGCCTTGTTCGTTCTTTAATGTCAATGTACCGATGCGTTCGCGGTGCAGAAGTTCGACAGACCTTCCTGTCGCTGCAATCATGCGCTTGACCTGATGCGTCTTGCCTTCAGTCAGTGTCAGTCGACACTGATGATTTGGAAGCAAAGAAAGTGTGGCAGGCTTGAGTTTCTCTGGTTCGTGGCCTGCTTCGCGCAAAGTCATCCCGGAGGCAAAGAGTGACACTTCTTTCTCCGTTAATGCCTCACCAGAATAGGTGACAAGATAGACTTTTTCTTGATGCCATTTCGGACTTGTTAATCGGTGAGAGAGTTCGCCATCGTTGGTGAGAAGTAGTGCACCGGTCGTATGGAAATCCAATCTCCCAACCGGAGAAATCTTCTTGTTCTTCCACTGTGGTGGCAGTAGATCGCCGACACAGGGAAGACGGTCGTCAGTCATAGCAGTCAAATATCCATCGGGCTTGTTGAGCAAGAAATACAGGTTTTCACAAGCCATGACCGGTTGCCCGTCTAAACATAATTCATGAATTTCTGCGTCCGAAATTGATGTTCCTGGATCTCGAATGACTTCGCCATGCAGAGCAACACGACCCTTCCGAAATAATTCTTTTACCTCGGAACGTGTACCATATCCTGAATTTGCCAAAATTTTATCTGCTCTCATGCTTTTATTATATCAAAATTAACATGTGTGAAAGGCGTGAATATATCAAATCCTGTGTTATAATATATACAAGAACACCACAATGGGGAGAATTATGGCCGCAAGTATTATTAATATCAAAGACGGAATGCCGAAAGTTGATGTTGCCATCCGCAAGTTGCGCTTGGAACTCAATACTTTTCGTCGTGTTGGCGTGAATCAGGTCAAGATTATCCATGGCTACGGTTCTACCGGCAAGGGTGGTGTCATTAAGAAATCTACGCATGAAGTATTGCGTACCATGCAAAGCGAAGGAAGAATCCTAGCTTTCTGTCCTGGTGAGCAGTTTGGCCCATTTGAGACTTTGGGCCGAGAAATGGTGGAGAAGTGCCCCGCTTTCCGTAATGATCCGGATTGGGCGAAGTCCAATGATGGCATCACCGTGGTTCTGCTCCGATGAAGATTTCCTGGAACGAATTTGTTGAACAGTGTAAGAATTGCCACGCATGTCCACTTTCGGAGACGCGCAAGAATGTTGTGGTCTATCGTGGTAGCGTACCTTCTCCAATTATGTTTGTCGGAGAAGGCCCAGGCGCAACGGAGGATGAACAAGGCCTTCCATTCGTAGGCCAGGCTGGTCGACTGCTACAGTTATTATTGGATGCGCAAGGATTCGAAATGAAAGATTTCCACATCGCAAATGTAGTGAAGTGCCGTCCGCCGGAGAATCGTGTGCCAACAGAAGCAGAGGCATCATCTTGTAAGCCACTTCTTGCTACACAGATTCTGATTACGAAACCGAAGATCATCGTTCTACTTGGTAAAACCGCCTACACTTTGTTTACAGGGGATAAGAATGCCAAGATGACAGAGATCCGCGGACGATTTATTGAGAAGAACGGCTATTTGATTATGCCAACATTCCATCCAGCATATATCCTCCGTAACAACAACGAACGGATCAAGTTGTGGCAAGATATTGATATCGTACGAAGGAAGGCAGTTGAGATGGGTCTGATGGATCCGTTGAATACAGAGCCTGATATGCCAACAGAAAGACCTTCGTCCAAGTAATACTGCCTGCGAATGTTGCAGGCGTGATACATACCTTTCACATTATCTTAATATTATTTGCGCATGCAAGATGCTACTATGATACTAACTATTATTGTAGGGTAGTTCTACCCTGAGGAGAGTTAGTATGAATAAGAAACGTGTATTATCGATTATCCTGGCTATGGCCGTTGTCGTTAATTTGTTTATAACTAATCCTGTAAACAGAAAGAAGGTTTTGGCGGAAGATCCAGAACCCGGTACGTTGAATGTTACGAAAACAATTGATTGGAATCCCAATAGCCCCACTAATGCCAAGATAACGATTACCAGTGATGTACCGGATGTAAACAATACAGAAGTACTCTTCCTTGGTACGCTCTGCTCGAAACATGGTATGGGCGGTTTGAATGATCCGACAGGTAACGTTATTGTTAAGTCCATTAATGCTATTGCAAATAATGCAAATGTAGATTACTGGTTGCTGGATGCAGATATTGATGGTACAGGAAATGCAGATCATAAAAGTACTGATTACAAATACAACTTGGATGATACAAACTATGAGCATCAGGGCCGTGTCTTACGTGGCGAGACGATGAATGTCACCACAAGTAAAGGCGTACGAATTGTGGACGGAAGCAATCACACAGCAATCTATGGCTTTGCAAAGCTGCTGATTCAAGAATTAGAGAATAAAAGTAAAGAATACGACTATATTGTCTTGGAGTTCGATGCCACACGTATTGCACGTTTCTCCCGATTGATGTTTCCAGAAAACTATGATGTTTTCACAAATGTGTTCGACCCGCTTGCTGAACTTCTTGCTCCTTACTATGAAGACAACAAAGTAATCTGGATCACTGATGGATTTGATCCGGATTATACTCCTGGTCCGTCGGAGACTTTTGATGATAAATACGGAAGACAACCATATACACCGACAAACTTTTACTACTACAATGGCGACCGAAATTTCGCGACATTGTCTGCCAGTGAATTTAAGGCACTGTGTGCATTGGTTGCTCCTACTTACTACTTACAATACAAAGATGTAGATACTACTTCAGATTCATATCCAGAAACTGGTGGATATTTTGGCCCTAAAAACCAAGCTGAGTATGATTTTCAACAGCCCAAAAATAAAGAGTTTACGCTTGGATCAGATTACTCTTTGAAACCCGGTACTTTGGTGACGGATTTGATTTATGGTGAGCCTGAGGAGTATAAGGCCTATTCTGCTGACTCTCGTCAGCTCTACTATAACAACGCGAGTGAGCTTTCTAAGTTCCTCTATATGGCGATTCAGGGCACGACGCTCAAGTTCGATGACAAGATCCATATGGCGGACGATATTACCATTGAGAATGTGAAGGTTTCGGTTTCGAAGAAAGAAGAACCGACGAGTGATTCAGATTGGATTCAGAAGGATTATTTGGATGCCTCGACGGCTACCCCAACGACGGATCTCACAACTGGACAAACATATATAGCGAATTCACAGACATCAGATGTAGCGGATGAAATCAAGGTATTTGTAAATAACAACAATCCAGAGATTGATAACCAGATCGAACTGACCGTAAAGGACTTGAAGAATCAACTGAAATTTGTCAAGGTTGAAATCAATGTTACGGATGAAAAAGGGTTCAAGTCTTGCATTAAGTTGAAAAACGATGGAAAGACTCCGCCTACGATTCTAAACAAAGATGGCAATCCTTGGCAACCTGGTGATGAGTATGTCTATGAGATGAATCCGAACGATGGCCTGGCCAATGTTGATGCGTACAAGAACGGCAACACTACCGGTTCAGGTGACGCCCATGGTGATAGTCCTGCCAAAGCACCGGCTCTGGATATCTATCATGTGACAAGTACCGTAGAAGGTGGTGTCCAAGATTTCGACGAATCGAAGCAGGATGGCAGAATTTTATCATCTGATACCGCTAAATCCGAGATTGTTGTCTCCACTTATGAGAAAGACTCACCATATTTGACATATAAGCCCAATGCCGGATACGAGTTTGAAAGTGTTACGATTGATGAAAATACAGTCATCGGTCCTTCTGATTTTGATCAGGAAGGTAAAGCCTCTGGCACGATAACCAAAGGAAAATACGAAATCACTTTTGATTCAGAGACCGGCGCGGTGAAGGTAGCTATACCAGGTATAGTTGCTGACCGTGTGGTGAAGGTCAAGTACGCTGCCCCGAAGATTGAAATTACAAAGACTGTTGTATCTCCTACTTCCGGAGTTGTGGCAAAGGCTGGAGATGTTGTTGAGTTCAAAATCACGGTGAAGAATACCGGTACGGTTATCGCTAAGGATTTCACGATTTCGGATACGATTGATACTGAGAAAGTAACATATAAAGAATCAGATAATAGTGGTAGCTATAACACTACGACGCATACCGTTTCTTGGGATATCGAAAGTCTTGCTGCAGGCGCTTCTAAAGATTTGAGCCTGAAGGTTACTGTGTTGAGTGACCTTGAAGGTGAGAAGAATCTCATAAATGTAGCTGGTGGTCAGTTCAACCGGACGACTCCTACACCGATTCCGAATTGTACGCCTGCTGAGCAGCCGTTGAAAGGTAGAGATGTATCTGTCGTATATCATGTGAGTGGAGATATCCCGAGCAGTTATACGACTCCAAGTAGTTTAACAAAGACGTATGGTACTACATTAACAAATGATGAAATTACGGCCATGACGGTGCCTACCATAGATGGATATGAGTTTACTGAATGGAAGCTGAACGAAGATTTCTCTGGTTCATCATTTGATACTAGTAAGAATCTCAATGATACGAATTTTACCTCGCTGCAAAATGGAGGTAGTCAGATTGATCTATATGGTAAGTGGAAAATCATTAAGGATTTTGGCATAGAGAAATCAGTGACACTGGCAGATGGTACGGCTATCACAGGTGATGTTGCACCGGGTACAACCGTTCTTTATTCCATCAAAGTAACGAACAAGAACCAGTATGTAGATATTAAAGATGTGGTTGTTTCAGATACTGTTCCGACCGGTCTGACGATTTCTGATGCAAGTGATACGCCTAGCATAGATGGACAGAAAATAACTTGGACAGTTGATATAGGTAAAGGAAGTAGCAAGACGTTGACTTTTAAGGCAACGGTGCCTTCCGACCTGAAAGTAAGAACCAAGTACGATAACGTAGCGACGATTAATTCTGCTGATGGCGATTCAATCAACAAAAATAGTAATACTTCTACTTTCTACGCTGGACCTGAGAATATCACGCTTACAGTTGAGAAAGCATGGTCAGATACATGGAATAGCCATGCAAGTGAGACACTAAAGGTTCGTCTATATCGTAAGCTCAAAACAGAATCAGACGACAAGTATACGGCTGTGACGGATGTGAACATTATTGAGTTGACTTCTTCCAACCCATCCAAGACTGTCTCTGTTCCACAGTACGATGAGGACGGAAATGAATACGACTATATCTTCCGTGAGATCACTGTGAATGCCTCTGCTGGCACAGAAACCAAGTATGAAGCAGGTGACATGTATGGAGATTATGAGGTAAGTTACGATACTACCACAGCCAGAAAGACCAAAATCTCTAATGACTATATTGTTAAGGTCACGGATCTTGAAATCGATAAAACAGTTTCTGCTACGATTGCGGCGCCTGGAGATACCATTACTTATACCATCACAGTGAAAAACACTCGTAAGTATGAGTCAGCTACTGGAATTAAGGTAACCGATGTATTGCCGACGGGTGTGACGATTGCGTCGACTAATGGTCTGAATGCTGACATTGGTACTGCGTCGAACTCGGGTAATAACGTAACGTGGGAGATTTCAAGTCTTGCCGGCGATACAACCGCTACACTTACCATCAAGGTTGTGGTTGGAAGCAATCTTAATGCTACCCAGCTTCTGAATGTTGCGAGCATTGTGGAGTTCGACGGTACTACATATGACGATGACGACTATCCATCCCCAAAGGTGAAGACTGACGTTCGTACTTTCAAGGTAACGAAGGCTTGGTCAAATCCGTCAGCTACACATAGTGCAGTTACAGTGAAACTTCTGCAGAATGGAAACGCGTATACGACGAATGGTCAGGTATCACTTGATAGCTCGAACAGCTGGACCTATACATGGACGAATCTACCTATGTACGACAAGGATGAAAAACTCTATGTATATACGGTAGATGAAGTTGCGGTAGATGGCTATGAGACAGAAATCACATATACTGACAAAGACCTTGGTTATACTTCTGCATTGGTGACCAACACACTGAAGACATACGATGTGAAATACAATATTGTTAGTCAAGAGAATCCAGGTGTTGCGGTTCCTGATACTGAGACACTTGATTGGGGTACCGCTTACGATGCCGAGGATCCGCTGAAGGCAGACGGATACGTATTCTCTGGATGGTACACGGATGCGGATTGTAAGGTTCCATATGTAGATGGCATGGTACTCAATGATACGAATGTACCAAGTGGAACGTTCAATCTATATGGTTCTTGGAAATCAGTGAAAGACTTTGCGATTACGAAGGCGGTCTCCTATCAAGGCGCATCGATCAGCGAGCCTGTTGCACCGGGTAGTACGGTTCTTTATACCATTACGGTGAAGAACAAGAATGCGAATGCACCAATTAAGAACGTCGTGATTTCTGATGTGGTGCCGGACGGCTTGACCATTTCAAATGTGAGTGACTCGGGCAAGGTCACTGGCCAGACCATCGAGTGGACACTGGATATGACAAAGGATGAGACCAAGACACTTACCTTCAATGCGACAGTTCCTGCTGATTTGAAGGTGGAGAAGAAGTACGATAATGTAGCAACCGTAGTATCTGCGGATGGAGAACCTGTAGGTGTGAAGAGTCCAACATCTACATTCAAGGCTAAGCCAGCGGATATTGTTCTTTCTGTTGCGAAGGATTGGTCCGATAAGTGGACGAGTCACGATACGGAGACTGTCTACGTTCAGCTTTCTCGCAAGATTGCTTCAGAAACCTCGTATACTCCGGTCGAGGTGGTTGAACTTACAGCAGCAGAGCCAGCCAAGTCGCTGAAAGTGCCGCCGTACGATAAAGATGGAAATCTGTACGAGTATATCTTCCGTGAACTCACAGCGCAATCCGGCACCGAACTTGCGGACGGTGAAATGAATGGAAAGTACAAGGTAAGTTACGATACCACGACTACTGCTGGTACGACAAACATCTTGAATACGTACATCATTGACGCGAATGATTTTGAATTCAATAAGACGACGGATTCTGATCTGTCTGAACCGGGCGAGGTATTCAATTATACCATCACCGTGAAGAACACACGTGATTATGAGACAGCAACGAATGTAGTCGTTACGGATACTCTTCCGGAGGGTGTGACACTTGTGACCCCGGATGGACTGGTATTTACATCTCCAGATACAGCGGTAGATGATGGAAAGGGTAACATTACTTGGACGATTCCAACCCTTGCTCCTGGCACGACTGCTACACTTGTGATCAAGGTTACTGTAGACGATGGTGTGGATGCTTCTAGACTTACGAACATTGCCCAGATCAAAGAAGTGGGTGATACCTCTTATGATCCAACGGATTTTCCATCTCCGCCGGCCCTGACAGATGTCAGAACCTTCACGGCAAAGAAGATCTGGTCCAACCCGACTGCTGAACATGACGCTGTAACCGTTGTACTTCTGCAGAATGGTCAGCCATATGCAGTGAATCCATCTGTAGAACTCAGTAGCACAAACGGCTGGACTTACACATGGACGAAGCTTCCGATGTATGATGCTTCGAATAACTACTATGTATATACAGTTGAGGAAATTGCAGTTCCTGGATATTCGACGATCACTTCTTACTCTGGTGGCACGTATGGTAATACATCGGTCGACATTGAAAATACTTTGAAGACCTATGACATCAGTTATCAGATTGTTGGGTCGGTTATCCCGAGCGGTGTAACGGTACCTTCCGGTGACACAGTTGATTGGGGTACGATGTATACAGCCAAAGACAAACTGAGCAAAGAGTACTATGTGTTTAGCGGTTGGTTCGAAGACAGTTCATGCACCACACCATATGTAGATGGTACGGTCATCAACGATACGACAGCACCGGGCGGCAAGAAAGTACTCTATGGAAAGTGGGAACGCCTGACAACGGATATTACATTCCAGCCTGGAAACGGGAAGCACCCAGATTCAGATCAGGTTGTCTATCCGAAGGATACAACAGAATACCGTGGTGAGTTCTACCCGATGCCGAACGATGCGGTATACGGTGGCGAAGACTACAAGTTCGGCGGCTGGTTCCTCGATCCTGAATGTACTAAACCTTATGTGCCGGGAACATTGACAATGGAGAAACTTCCACTCTATGCGAAGTGGACATACCTGCCAACTGTCAGCTACAAGTTCACTGGTGATGTGCCTGCAGACGCGAAGCTTCCTGCGACAGAGAGAATGCCGGAAGGTACTGCTTACAATGCAGATTCCAAGACAAAGTCTACCGATTACTATACTTTCGATGGCTGGTACACAGACAGTGCCTGCACGAAGAAGTATGTTGATGGTACAAAGATCTACGAGAATACAGTTCTCTACGGAAAGTGGACGAGAAAGACATCGAATGTGATACTCGTTCCTGGTGCAGGAGATGGACCAAACCCAGGTGACGTAACCTACCCGACCATTCCAACAGGAAAACGTGGAGATATTCTCCCGACGCCACCTGACCCGACATACAACGGTAGCGACTACAAGTTTGGTGGCTGGTTCTTAGATCCTGATTGTACGATGCCATATGTTCCGGGACCGATGACGAAGCCGGAGATTAAGCTCTATGCTAAGTGGACTACGCTTCCGGTCGTGAAATATGCATTTGTAGGGGAGACACCGGATGGCGTGAAACTTCCAGGCATGGATGTTGTACAGCCTGGTACCGCCTATAGAACCACATCTCCTTCCGGTACTACTGCATTGTATGTATTTGATGGATGGTATTTGGACATCGCCTGCACACAGAAATATGTGGAAGGTACAAGAATCTACGAAGATACATTGGTTTATGGTAGATGGCTTCCTGTATTCCCAAAGACAGGTGAAGATAGAAGCTCCCATACGAGTTGGGCAGTAGTGCTACTTCTTAGTGGTGCTGGTATTGCGACATTCCTCTGCATCGATAAGAAACGTCGTTCCCACAATTAACATCTATAGGGATTAGTAATCTGTCGAAGGACCGTCTCACGAAAGTGAGGCGGTCCTAATTTTGTAACAAAAGAAGTAATCCTTGAAAATGCTGTGTTTCAAGGGGATTTCGCTATGAGCAGGATGAGAAATAAGAGAATGTTTACAAAATATGTTACAAATATGTTACAGACGGTAGTATAATTGCGATACTTATAACTATATTTTGAGGAGTATAAGGATGAAAAAGAAACAAGTTTTATCTGCAATTCTGGCACTGGCAGTTGTCGTGAATTTGTTTATTACGAATCCAAAGAAGAAGGTCCTGGCGGACGATCCACAGCCAGATCCTTTGGATGTTTCAAAGACAATTACCTGGGATCCTAGTAATCCTGAGAAAGCAAAGATAACAATTATTAGTAACGTTCCGAAAGTGAAAGATACACAAGTACTGTTTTTAGGTACCCGTTGTACTGCCCACGGAATGCAGACCGATACACTGGTGAAATCCATTAATGCGATTGCTCAAAATGCAGACGTTCATTATGAACTTCTGTGGAGTGATAGTAAGTCTTCAGGTGATATAAGTGGCGATTTGACTCGTGGAAATACATATTCTGGTACTGTTTCAACAGAGAATGGAGGTCAGCATGCATCATTAATAAAGTTCTGCAATGCAATTAAAACACAGCTTAATAGAAAAGATCGCACCTATGACTATATCGTTATGGAATTTGACTCTTCCAGACTTGCTCAAGATGTTTCACTGAATGATAATGTTGAGCTGTTAACCACTGTGGCAAATTTGTTGAAGGACTATTATGCGGATGATAGGGTTCTATGGATTACAGATGGTTTTAATCAGGATACTTCTGGCCTGACTCAAAACACACCTTATGCGGATAAGAAAGATCGCTATGGTGTGTTGCCGTATACGCCTACGAATATATACTTCACGAATAAAGATACACAGAGAAACTATCTCACTGCAGCCAAATTCTGTGCGCTTTGTGCGCTGATGGCACCTGATTACTATTTAGAGCATCAACCGACTAAGAATGGATATTCGTATACTGCGTCCGCCACGTATTATGGCAATGGCAGTAGTATATTTACTTTGCCTTCCGATTATTCCTTGACCCCTGGACATAAGGATGTTCTAGATCCACTATATGGTGAGGCGCCAGATTATTTGGTCTATGGTAGTGATTCTCGTCAGATGTATTACAATAATTCTGAGGAGGTTGCGCAGTTCCTGTACATGGCCATCAAGGGTGTCACTATGAAAGTCAGCGATGATATCCATGTATCTGTTGGAGATACTATCCAGATTGCTGATATTACCGTTTCTGCAACTGAAGCAACAAATCCGACTTCTTCGGATTGGAAATTACGTCCGAAATTTGATGTAAAGAATGCAACAACGAAGACGGATGCAGATGGTATCAAGTATGTCGTAGATGATGCCGGAGAGATTCGTGTGAACAAGGGCAACACGGGTGCCAATCTTTCAGAGAATAACAAGATAAAGATGAACATAGAAGACCTGAAGAATAAGCTTACCTATGTTCGCGTTGAGATTAATCTTGAAGATGAAGACGGCTTTAAGACATGTATTACGATGAAACGCGATGCGAAAGGCAATGCAATCAAGGACGCTAATGGTGAGTATCTATATGAGATGAACCCAAACAAAGGAGAAGTTGTTGTTGAGGCGTATAAGAACGGCAACAATACCGGAAAGGGTGATGCAAGAGGTGACGCGCTTGCTGTGGCGCCACTTGTTGATGTATGCCACGTCAAAGGTACAGTGTCAGGTGGTACGCAGAATTTTGATGAGTCGAAACAAGCTGGTACGATTATTTCTACTACATCGGATTCATTCTTGGAAATCGTTACATTTAAGGACGATACACCTGTATATACATTTACACCAGCAGAAGACCACAAGTTGGAAAGCATCACGATCGATGGTACATCGATTATACTTGATTCCGAAGGTAAGGCTTCTGGTACAATTACCAATTATGGAAAATATGATATTAGCACGGCCTCATCTGGCGTGATTACGATTAAATTTCCGGGCATTTCGAAGAACCGCACAGTGGATGTGAAGTTTGCTCCTCCTGAACTCAAAATTGAGAAGTCGGTCAAGTCACCAACTTCCGACACTGTGGCCAAGGCGGGCGAAACCATCACTTACAACATCAAGGTAACCAATACAGGTAAGATTCCTGTTTCACAGTTTACTATTACCGATAAAATCGATACGTCCAAGGTCAGCTTTGGAACAGGTAACGATGGATGGACATATGATTCGACCACGAAGACGGCTACCTATTCAGTGAATACTACACTTAAGCCAGGCGACTCGACGACCTTGGAATTGAAAGTAGTTGTCCTGCCGGATTTCGCTGGAACCGCCACACTAGAAAACGTAGCAGGTGGTAAATATCCGAATCTGACTCCAATTCCGACTTCTGCGCCGGCCAATCAGCCAATCAAAGGTCGAGATATCGATGTGAAGTACCACGTCACTGGAGAGATTCCGTCAGGTTTTACGACACCATCTGATGTCAAGGAAACATACGGAAGTAAGATGACTGAGCCACATGTTACTGCTATGACAGTAGCGTCTGTTGATGGATACTTATTTGAGGGATGGTATCTCAAGGAAGATCTCTCGGGTTCCAAGTTCGATGCGACGAAGGTACTAAGTGGGGATAACTTTGCAGAGTTGAAAAATGGTGGAAGTGAACTGAACCTCTACGGCAAGTGGAAGACCGTTAAGGACTTTACTGTAACCAAGTCGGTTGCCTTGGAAGACGGATCCGCTATCAACGGTACTGTGGCGCCAGGAACAAAGGTAAAGTATACCATTACGGTGAAGAACAATAACACATACGCTCCGATTAGTGGTATTACGGTGACAGATACCGTAGATAGCGCTTTGACGATTTCTTCTATCAGTGATAGTGGTACGGCAAGTGGTCAGAAGATTACATGGAGTAACCTGTCTGTGACGGCAGGCGGAACAAAGACGTTGACCTTTATCGCGACAGTTCCTTCTGATTTGAAAGTAAAGAAAACATACGATAATACAGCTACACTTACAGGTGCTGGCGGGGAGACATTGGATAAGCCAAGTAACAAGAGTTCATTCGATGCTGGACCGGAGAATATTAAGCTCACGGTAAAGAAAGACTGGTCCGATGAGTGGACAAATCACGGTGGTGAAACGGTGAAGGTCAGACTGTATCGCAAACTGAAAACAGAAGCAGATAGCAAGTACACGGTTGCAACGGATGTAGGCATGATAGAACTGACTTCTTCCGTTACATCTAAGACTGTAAGTGTTCCACAGTACGACGAAGAAGGCAATGAGTATGCATATATCTTCCGAGAAGTCATCGTTGATGCGAGCACCGGAACGGAAACCAAGTTAGAAGCTGGTGACATGAACGGCAAGTATAAGGTCAGTTACGATACGGCTACAGCTGGGACGACGAAGATCTCGAATGATTATGTTGTGACAGCAGCTGATCTCGAGTTCAACAAGGTAGCATCATCTCAGACCGCAGAACCGGGCGGAACACTTATCTATACGATTACAGTCAAGAATACCCGTACGTATCCGAAGGAGATTGCGAAGAGCATCAAGATCACGGATACACTTCCGACGGGTGTGACACTGCTGACTACTGGTGGTCTGTCTGCGGACAAGGGTACTGCGACAAATTCTGGTAATGATATTACATGGGAAATCGCTGAACTTGGTCCAGGGGTTACTGCAACACTTACCATCAAGGTTACTGTGTCGAGCGATTTGAATCTTACACAGCTTAAGAATACAGCGAAGATTACTGAGGTGGGTGGTAAAACCGATCCGAAGAACTCTCCTACTGCACCGACTGACGTTCGTACTTTCAAAGTTACGAAGGTATGGTCGAATCCGACTGCTTCGCATGATCCAGTCTCTGTGATCCTTCTTCAGAACGGAGTTCAGTATACGACGAATGGTCAAGTAGAACTGAGTAGTACGAACAGCTGGACATATACATGGAAGAACCTCCCTCTGAACGACAAGGATGATAAACCTTATACTTATACGGTGCAGGAGGTGAAAGTAGAAGGATACGACACAACCATTTCGTACAGCCCTTCTTCTGAGTCAACTAAAGAATATGAGTATACATCTGCAACGATTAAGAATACGTTGAAGACATACGATGTGAAATATCATCTTAAGTCTGGTTCAGAGGAGCCGAAAGTTTCGATGCCAGCAGATGAGAAGGTTGATTGGGGCACAAACTATAATGCTGCAACGCCATTAACTGCAAGCGGATATGTTTTCTACGGCTGGTACACAGATGCAGACTGCACGACCAAGTACACAGATGGCATGACATTTAACGACACGAACGTGCCAACCGGTACGCTGGATCTGTATTGCTACTGGAAGTCAGTCAAAGAATTCGAAGTCAGCAAGACGGTTACTTATAATGGTTCCGCCATTACCGGAACGGTTGCACCGGGTAGTACGGTTCTTTATACCATTACGGTGAAGAACAAGAACGCGAATGCGCCGATTAAGAATGTAGTGATTACTGATGAGGTACCAAGTGGCTTGACCATTTCAAATGTGAGTGACTCAGGCACGATTAACGGACAGGTCATCACATGGACATTGGATATGGCAGAAGGTAAGACAATACAGCTTACCTTCAATGCGACAGTTCCTGCTGATTTGAAGGTGGAGAAGAAGTACGATAACGTGGCAACGGTAGCATCCGCAGACGGAGAGCCTGTAGGAGAGAAGAGTCCGACGAGTACTTTCTCTGCGAAGCCGGTAGACATAGATCTGGCAGTAGCGAAGGACTGGTCCGATCAGTGGACAAGTCACGGCAGTGATACGGTGAAAGTTCGTCTTTATCGTAAGATTGCTACGGAATCAAGTTTCACGGCTGTTGGGTCTATCATCGAACTGACACAAGGCAAACCTGCTGATTCCGTTTCTGTACCACCATACGACAAGGACGGAAACGAGTATACCTATATTTTCCGTGAGATCGTTGATAAGGCTGGTATTGAAACTCCTTTGGAAGAAGGTAGTATGAACGGAAGATATAAGGTTAGCTACGATACGACTACGAAAGCGCGCACAACGAATATTCTGAATACCTACATTATCGATGCAACAGATCTTGAGTTTAAGAAGACTGCATCAGATCTGGCGGCACCGGGCGAGGTACTCACATACACAATTACCGTGAAGAACTTGCGTGCGTATGAGACAGCTACCAACGTGGTGATCACGGATATTCTTCCAGGAGGTGTAGAACTTGTTACTCCAGGCGGATTAGTATTCACTGCTCCGGACACTGCAGTAGACGATGGAAACGGAAAAATCACTTGGACGATTCAGGCGATTGCACCTGGAGAAACGGCAAAGGTGGAGATCAAAGTAAATGTAGATCCGAAATTAGATGCATCCAGATTAGTGAATATTGCGCAGATCAAGGATGTCGGTGGAACATCTTATGATCCGGACGAATTCCCATCTCCGCCTGCACTGACAGATGTTAGAACCTTCACGGCAAAGAAGATTTGGTCCAATCCAAGTGCTACACATGACCCAATCACGGTTGTGCTCCTACAGAACGGTCAGCCGTATGCGGCGAGCCCAACTGCGGAACTCAGTAGTGCGAACGGATGGACCTACACGTGGACTAAACTCCCGCTTTACGATACTTCGAAGAGCTACTATGTATATACAGTAGAGGAAGTTGCTGTACCGGGATATTCCACAGTTATTTCCTACTCCGGTAGCGCATATGGAAATACATCAGCTGATATTGAAAATACGTTGAAGACGTACGACATTAGCTATCAGATCGTTGGTGATGTGAAGCCAGAAGGCGTACCGGCTCCTTCCGGTGATACTGTTGACTGGGGTACGAAGTACACGGCCAAAGATAAGCTGAGCAAGGAGTACTACGTATTCAGTGGCTGGTTCGAAGATGAGGCATGCACCACGCCTTATGTAGACGGTACGGTCATCAACGATACAACGGCACCAGGCGGTAAGAAAGTGCTCTACGGTAAGTGGACACGCTTGACAACGGATATTACATTCCAGCCTGGGAACGGGAAACATCCAGATTCGTCTGATGTACTTTATCCGAAGAATACGACGATGAATCGTGGAGATGATCTCCCGATGCCAGCAGCTCCAGTTTATAACGGAGATGACTTTAAGTTTGGCGGATGGTTCGTGGACCCTGACTGTACGATTCCATATGTACCGGGTCCGTTGAAAGATGGTGAGCTGCCGCTCTATGCGAAGTGGATCTATCAGCCGACTGTCAGCTACAAGTTTGTGGGTGAGGATATTCCTTCCGAAGCGAAGCTTCCAGCTACAGAGAGAATGCCAGAAGGTACTGCTTACGATGCAGATAAGAAGACGACCTCTACGGACAACTATACCTTTGACGGATGGTATGTAGACAGCGATTGCACCAAGAAGTACGAAGATGGCACGAAGATCTATGAGGACAAGATCCTGTACGGAAAGTGGACCAGAAAGACTACAAACATCAATCTGCTTCCTGGCGCAGGCGCTGGACCGAGTCCAGATGACGTAATCTATCCTACGATCCCACCGGGAAAACGTGGTGATATTCTCCCGATGCCTGAAGACCCTGTCTATAACGGTGATGATTATAAGTTTGCCGGATGGTTCTTAGATCCGGATTGCACGATTCCATATGTGCCGGGTCCGATGACTACGCCGGAAATCAAACTCTATGCGAAGTGGACGCAGTTGCCGATTGTGAGATATCACTTCGTAGGCGAAGTGCCAAATGGTGTATATCTGCCGCAGACAGATATTATTCAGCCAGGTTCGTCTTATAAGACGCAGTCACCTTCCGGTACAACGACATTGTATGTCTTCGATGGATGGTATCTGGATGTGGCCTGCACGCAGAGATTCGTAGAAGGCTCGAAGATTACCAAAGACATGGCTTTGTATGGTAAGTGGATCGCAGTACTTCCGAAGACCGGCGCATATACTAGTGTGAATGTAAGTATCGCTACCATGCTCGTACTCAGTGCTGCAGGTATTGTGCTTTACATGTCCATGGAGAAGAAGCGTCGATACTATCGCCACTGATTTTGGCATAATCGTTGGCTTTCGAGGGTCGTCTCATAAACTTGAGACGACCCTTTTCTATGGGTGGATGATTTGTATGTTCAATTCGAAAAAACCTCTTGCACTATCTGTATACATCTGCTATACTTTCAAGCGTTGATTAAACAACATTGCCGAATTGTGTAAGGGTAGCACACCGGTTTCTGGCACCGTTTGTCTGGGTTCAAATCCTAGTTCGGCAGCCACAAGGCTGTTTCCATATGGAAACAGCCTTTTTTTATTTTCCTTTTACTCGACACTCCTTTATGAGAGCTTGATGCAAACAATGAAAACAAATGAAAGAGAATCGTTGACAAATGATAAAACGGCTTGTATGATAATTTTCGTTCGGCATTCGTACAGGATGAGCTGAAAGTATAAGAAAATGAGGATTGTTTATGATCAATATCGACAGAAGAAAGAGAATATTGGAGATATTGGAGAAAGAAAACCGGATCTCTACGACCGACCTGATGGAACGCCTGGGTGTAACCGGCGCGACGGTAAGAAGTGACCTTCGTGATCTGGAACGTGAAGGCGCGATTGTGCGTTTCCATGGCGGTGCATCCATTCCGGATTCGGTGAAACAATCTACATCTTCTGAGAACTATATGCGCCGTAGTGTTATGTCAGTGGCCGAGAAGACGGCGATTGGACAGGAAGCAGGGAAGTATGTCCATGAGGGCGAGACCATCTTCATAGATGCAAGTTCGACAACTTTCCACATGATTCCTTTCATCAGTAAACTTGAGAACCTTACAATCGTAACAAATGGCATTCATACCGCGATGGAGATCCAACGTTATAGCAATTTCCGCACAGTTCTTGTAGGTGGTGTGCTACGCCCACATTCTGGTGCGATTGAAGGATTGCTGTGTGAAGAGATGCTCCGCCGAATTTCGGGTGATAGCTACTTCGTATCTGGAAATGGATTCTCACTGACATCCGGACTGACTGGACATAACTTCTATGAACTTGAATTGAAGAAGCGCTTCGCAGAGAAGTGTAAGCGTTGCATCGCATTGGTGGATTCTAGCAAGCTCAATGCGGATTCAACCTCCACCTTTATTCCGGCAGAGAAGATAGATGTACTCATTACAGATTCTGGAATTTCTACAAAACTTGCACAGGAAATTCGTGATTTTGGAATCGAACTAGTCATCGCGCCAATGAATACAATGGAATAAGCGTACGGCTATAGTACTGCTTCTTGAAAAAAACGCATTGAATGTCAGATCTCATTCAATGCGTTTTTGGCTAATTGCTGCTTGAGTTGCTTCGGTGTGATATGCCGATGTTTCTTAAACTGTGTGATGAAGTAACTGGAAGTACTGAATCCAGTGTCCAGTGCAATCTGGCTGATCGAGCGAGAAGTAGTGATTAACAGTTTCTCCGCTTCCATCAGACGTACATAGAGAAGATAATCGGAGAATGTCTGACCCATACAGTGGCGGAAGAATCTGGAGAAATAACTGTAACTCATGTTACAAATCTTGGCCATATTCTCGACCTGTACCGGATGCATATAGTTGACCTGAATATAATCCAAAGCTGATTGAAGGCGAAGGATATCTTCTTCTCGAATATTGTCTGTCTTACAAAGCGTAATGCCTTCCTTCTCCATATTTCTTAAGTACCACAGGAAGATACGGTATACGTCTGAACGAAGCGCCATCTGGTAACCAATTTTCTTCGCCTGATACTCTTTGTAAGCGTCTTCAATCAGGATGGGAAGGTCAGTCTGCTTGAGTTTCTCCTTATCAACAAAAAGCGAGAAACTACTTCCCTTGCCCTTTGAAGCATTCGATGAGATGAAAGGCAGAATATATTTAGCCCCGGTCATGAAAAGTGGAGAAGAGAATACGATAGTAGGGTCGAATTGCAGACAGTAGTACTCACAAGGAAGATTGTGACGGAATGCGTGTGCTTCATTTGCATTAATTAGAAGCATATCGCCTTCGTTGATTTCGAAATTGCGATTAGCAAGATGAACAGAGAAGCTACCCCTTAATCCGTATATGATCTCGATATACTCGTGATAGTGTGTAGGAATTTCGCGACAGCGGTTGAACTCCTGTGAATAACTTGGACGTGCTACGATGACCGGTTGAAGATCCGTACGGTGCAAGTTCTCATAAAGTGCAGAAGAAGTTGGTGTGGATGTCTCTGAATGCATATCTAACTAACCCCTATATTTTGAATGCTTAACTTACATCAGCATAACATGATTAGGGTAGGAAATAAAGATTATTTTGCAGAATGTTGCTATTTTTTTCTACATATACACTTCGGCGAGTAGGTCTTGGACGTCATTCTCTATTGTGACCGATGAGGCGGATTCGTTCTCGTGTTGTGGGGCGACGAGAAAACATTGCTTCTGAAGTGTGTACAGCTCAGCGAAACGTAGCGGTGAGATGGACAAGGTTTTTAGCACTGCATTAATCTTACGAAGCGATGGATTCGCTTCGCCACGTTCCATCCTGCAGTAGTAAGATAGATTAATCTCAGAGCGATAAGCGACATCGAACTGAGATAGCTCTTGTTCACGGCGAAGCATTCTGAAAATTCTTCCGATACAAACATAATCATCCATAACCTATTCTCCTATCAACTAAAATACTTGTATTTATCATAATAATGGGTATGGGGACGACTGAGAAGAAAAAAGTAGAAAATACTGTGCCGAATTTGCATTTGTAATCGAACGTAATTGCTATTTATACTCTTACGGTATATAAGTACGCTTATATGCGTACAAACGCAAAAGTTGTCGTATAATAGATGATGTAAGAGAATTGTTTATCCTAAATGGAAAGGTACTAAATATATGGCGCAGAACAAAGATATTCGTCTACCATCCTGGATTTCACCAGGTATGGTCTTTCAGCAGGGTGTGCCGGTGATTCTTCGTGGAGAAGTGCAATCTCCGAATGTTCCAGTCACGCTGGAGGTTATGAAGGATCCGACTGATGGCCGTAAGGTTTCAAAGTTGGATGCGGATTACGGCGTTATCTTGAGTCTGGAGACAATCTCTGGGGAAGATGGAAGTTTTCGGTTCGAACTTCCGGCTTATCGTTCTTCAACGGACGCATATACGTTGGTTTTCCACTCCTTGACGCAGATCCTGACGATTGAAGACTGCCGTTGTGGCGATGTCTGGGTGATGTTGGGCGGACGCCCACTTTCTGCTTCAATCAAAGAAACCGCGGCACCCCGTACGCCACTTAAGAAAGATGTGATGCCACTTCTGCGTTTCTATACGCCGAAGCGTGGTGTTTTCAATGAGGCGGAGGACTTCTCCTATACCCCGATTCTGATGGATGAAGAAGAGAAGTGGATTCGTATTCGCGATACACAGGCTTTGGCTAATGTATCGTCCGTGGCTTTCTCTTATGCCTATCATCTTGCAGAGCAGTTGCATTATCCAGTAGGCATTCTTGATTTGTCCGAAGAGTATGCGCCGATCTACCGTTGGCTCTCACATGAGAGTATCGATAGAAATGATACGATTCGAGAATATCTGCAAGAACGGAATTTATATTTCGATGAAGAAGGATGGCGTGCCAATATCGCTCGGTTAAGTGAGAAGAAAGATGCTATTTCTTCCGGCGAGATCCTGAAAGATGAATCTCAAGAGGAGAAGCAGAGCGAAGAATCATTTGTCTTTGAAGATGAGGAGAAAATCGACGTAGCCATTGACCCAGAAGGTGCACTTGCTTTTGAAGATCAGCCGGGTGGTTCAACCAAAGAAGAAGAACCAGCGTTGTCTTTCCCATCCGAAGAACTGGCAAATTATGAGAAAGAGACGAAGAATAACCGAGAACTCCTGACTTCTTTGATTCCGTCAGCGGAAACAGTAGAGACCGATACGCTGGTATCAGAAGCAGCACATCGTCCATTGGTTGGACCGCAGGACATGATGTCGGTGCTATTTAACCATAAGCTCGCACCGCTGTCAGATACAAGTGTACGTGGCTTTGTTTTCGCACCGGATGCCTCAGATGCACAGATTCTGAGCCTCTATGGTACCATGATCCGACAGCTTCTTCTGGATTTGTCCCAAGTGTTTGGCCCCAAATCCATAGAAGATAAATTTCAGGTGCCTTCGTTCATTATTATGCAGCTGAACCCAGATGCCATGGATCCGCAAGAACCATACCGTCACGTAGAATTTAACGAGAAGCTTTGCGCCATTCGAAGGAAATTGTCTATGCCGATCGGTGTGCTCGGACAGCATGATCTTCTACTGCCGGATAAGTCAGTCTCCTTCATTCTGGGACGTCGACTCTCCTGCATCGCACTTGGCCTTCACTTTACGCCGAAAATGCCGGCTTCTTCGCCGGAGTGTGTAGGCGTAGAGGTGATTGGCAACAAGGTCATGCTCTCTTTCGATAATACCATTGATGGATTACGTCTTGCGGAGAATGAATCGGTCCTTCGTGGATTTGCCATCTGTGATGAGAGCCACGTCTATGTGCCGGCTACGGCACGCATCCTTCATGGTGTGCGTGTCATGGTCTGGAATGACGATATCGAGAACCCGGTAGGTGTTACGTACGGCTATTCGCCGGTCCCGCATCAGGCTACTTTCCGTAACCGTATCGATCTTCCTGTCCTGCCATTCCGATTTGATCGTATCGACTCGGAGTATTGCCCAGACCTGACTTTTGCCGCATGTGAGGATTTATCCTTCATTGGTAAAAGAACTTGGGACCAAGACTTTGAGAGACTGGAGACATATCAGATTACCAAGGGCAAGGCCAATATCTTCCGTGAGGTCATGAATAAGACTTCCGGCGCAGCATCTCTACGTATTGAGTATGAACCAGAGAATAGTCTGCTATCTTTCGGACCGGTATTAAGTTATGTCTCCATCATGGCACCACTTCACTTTGCCAAGGCTAGAAGGATCTGTATGGATGTGTTCAATCCGGATCAGGTGAAGAAGACCATGCAGATTTCAGGATTCCGCGGCGAAGCAACCATTGAGATCGGACTCAAATGGCAGACGATTACACTGAATTGGAGTTCTTTTGACGAGATGGAGATCTCAGATCTTCAGTTCACGATTTTCGACAGACAGCGCTCCGGCGCAATCTATATCGATAACATCCGCTTTTTACCGTAAGTACGATTGGAAGTGCAATAATATGGAGGGAGGCACGAAATATGGTTGAAGACCTTTTACCGGCTTTTGAGAAAAGTCTTCTTGAAGCATCCGGATCGATTCCGGTAGTATTTGAAGGCGTGGAACATTGTTATGAGACATCTACACCTTTTCCCACGGCCAGCGCACATACATCTCATGAACTTCTGTATCTGCGTCAGGGCAAGTGTGAATTTACTATCAACGGAAAGACATTCCAACTGAATAAAGGTAACACGCTGATTATTCGACCACAGGTCACGCACTCTGTTCGGGTGTTGGAAGGTCCTGCAGATATGGTTGTTCTGTATTTTGGTTTTTCTTCGGATATTGCAAAGGCACAGCAGGCTCTTTCTTCTACGCCGAAGGACGAACAACCGATGAGTAACGGTAGACTTCGTGGCGGACCGACTGTTCCTTTCCTTCAGGAGAATGTCTCATCGTTGCCACTCGGGTATTTCCTCAATTTCGCTGCAGGCGGTAATGCAATTGAAGATTCTTCGCCATATCTTATCTTCTCCGGTAAGAGCAAGCAGGCTATCGGCGAATTGGCGAATCGCATTATGAATGAGAGTCGTCACGATGCATATGCGAAGGATATGATGATGCAGTTTCTGACCATGGAACTTCTGATCACGCTTTCTCGAGCGTTCCGTGAAGAGTGGGAAGAGAGCCTCCGCGTGAAGAATGGCAAGGCCAGAGAACTTGTATTGATTGCGAAGGATTATCTTGATGAGAATTATGATCGTGGCGTAACGGTGGCCGAGACGGCTGCGTATGTATTCTTGAGCCAGGGTTATTTTACCCGCGCATTTCGCGATGAATTCGGCGTAAGTCCGATGAATTATCTGATGCAGATACGAATCGAAGCTGCGTGCAGATTATTAACGAAGAAAGAGATCAAGGTCAGTGGTATTGCCACCTCGGTTGGATTTTCCAGCCCACAGCGTTTTAATGTAGCCTTCCGTAAGCAGAAGGGTATGACGCCGATGGAATATCGACATAAATATGCAGAATAAGGAGACAGATAATGAGCATTTATGATGATGATTTTCGCGTACCGGAGGAGAGCCGTAAGGGCATGGATCTGGAACGCATAGAGAAAGCAGTACGAGAAATCCTAATCGCGGTTGGCGAGGATCCGGATCGCGAAGGACTTCTGGAGACGCCAAATCGTGTAGCCAGGATGTATGGTGAGGTTTTCTCTGGATTACATCGTGATATCAGTAAAGACATTAAGGTTTTCACAGAGACTGGAAACGATGAGATGATCCTCATCGGCGACATCCCGTTCTATTCGATGTGCGAACATCACCTGCTACCGTTCCATGGTAAGGCTCACGTAGTCTATGTACCGAAAAACGGTAAGATCCTGGGGCTTTCTAAAGTTGCACGTATCGTGGATACACTTTCTCGCAAACCACAATTGCAGGAACGTCTGACTTCTGAAATTGCGGACATGATTCAGGAAGCGGTCGATGCCATGTCGGTATGTGTCGTAATCGAGGCTGAACATCTTTGCATGACCATGCGAGGTATCCGTAAACCAGGTTCCAAGACGGTTACCTCTGCCATGCGAGGCGGCTGCCGCTCGGATGCGCGTACAAGGTCCGAAGCTTTAGCACTGATCAACCGACCGAGAAATATCATTTGAGAAGGTGGGGTGCGGGTATGACATTCTCCGCCGAGAATATAGCACAAACGAAGATATGGAAGTGCCGTAATCGGGAGCTCTCTTTTGCCAAGGAAACGCTGATTATGGGCATATTGAATGTCACCCCGGATTCTTTCTCCGACGGTGGACTCTTCTATACACCGGAAGAAGCAATGAGACGTGCACTCGATCTAGAGAAAGACGGTGCGAATCTCATTGACATAGGCGCGGAATCTACGAGGCCTGGAAGCGAGGCAATCACAGCGGATCAAGAATTATCTCGGTTGATTCCTGCGTTGAAGATTATCGTTGAACAAGTGAGCATACCAGTCTCGGTGGATACTTATAGGAGTAAGACGGCACGCGAAGCATTGCGGTTTGGTGCGTCGATCATCAACGATGTATGGGGGCTTCGAAAAGATCCCAGTATGGCAGAAGTGATTGCTGAATATGGCGCTGGTGCCGTCGTGATGGCCAATTACACAGATCCGAAGATATTTACTCGCTCGGAACAAGGAATTGTTGCAGATTGCCTTCGATATTTTGAGGAAAGTGCAAAGATCGCATTGAAAGCAGGAGTGGACCCTGCTTCTCTTATGTTCGATCCAGGCATCGGATTTGGTACGGATACCAAAGAATCCGTGGAACTTCTGAAAGCTGTTCCTGCGATGCAACAAGCAGGATTCCCGATTCTTATCGGCCATTCTCGAAAGAGATTCATCGGAGAGTTGATGGGCGGTATCCCTGTGGAAGAACGCGACGCTGCAACACTGGGTGTCTCATTCTATTGTAAGCATACAGGTGTGGCATGCATTCGCGTCCATAATGTTAAAGATACAGCGGCTGCTTTTGCCATGGAAGAATTATTGGAGGAGAAGGAACGTGGATAGCATTACACTTCAGAATATGCGATTTGTCAGCCATTCCGGTGTGCTTCCGGAAGAGAAATCAAATGGGCAGAACTTCATTGTGACGCTGCAGCTGAATATCTCGGAAATCCCGGCTTGCCGAACGGATGATCTGATGGATACGGTCAACTATGCGAAGGTATTTGAGATTACTCGTGACTTTGTAGAGAATGTCACCTGTGACCTGATTGAGTATATGGCACACGAGATCATTCTTCGAGTAATGCGAGAATTCGAAATGATCGAGGAGATTACCTGTGAGATCAAGAAGCCGACGCCGCCCATTGATGGTCAGTATGACTCGATGAACGTTACGATTACGCGCACCCGTGCACAGTTGGAGGAACTGCTAAGATGAGTATGGTAGAAGCTTATTTGTCGCTTGGCAGTAATATGGGTAATCGACTGGAGAATCTAAGCCAAGCCGTGGCACTTCTTCATGATCCCGAGAAAGGAATGCATGTGCTTGAGGTGTCCCCGATTTTTGAGACGGACCCGGTGGGATATCTGGATCAAGATGATTTCCTCAATATCTGTGTGAGAATAGAGACAAGCCTTGAACCACTGGAACTTCTTCGTTTCTGCCAGAATATCGAAGAGACGCTTCATCGAAAACGCGTAATTCACTGGGGACCGCGTACGATTGATGTGGATATCCTTACTTATGGGGATATAACGATGGATACGAAGACATTGACAATTCCTCATCCAAGAATGGAGGAACGAGGTTTTGTTCAGGTGCCGCTTCTTTTCATGAGGGGAGAGAAGAAGGTGCCTGAGAGATGGTCCAAAGAAGTCCGTTACTTCGGAACGCTTCCGAAGTTTCATGTTGAATGAATTGGGAAAATCGCTATAATATAGATGTTTAGTTCTTGCTTACGATACGGAGGTCATACATGAGCGAACAGGAAATCAATAAGCCGAACAATACGAGTGCTGTGGCACCGACCAATACGAACGGTAATCAAACTCCACGGAACAACAATAACCGAAATCGGAGAAGAAGACCTGGCAATCATGGTGGAAATGGTAATCGTGAGGGAAACCGCGAAGGAAATCGTGAGAATAATGGCAACCGCGAAGGAAATGGTATGCGGGAGAGAAACGGTTATAATCGCAATGCCAATCGTTCGAATGCAGAGAGTAACGTAAACAAGGAACCTGCAAATAAAGAAAGAGACGAGAAACCGAGAGAGAATCGTGCTCGAAATAACGATCGGAATTCTGAGAAACGTGAACATCGTCAGAACCAGAAGAGCTTCGATCGCAATGCACAGGATCATCGCGAGAACCGTGAGAAACGAAATTGGAATCGTCGTCGTCCGGCTGAGGAGACTTTGGAGGATATCCGAAAGGATAACGAACGAATCGAGAAGGAAATTTGGCTGGAGATTGCCAGTATCCATTCTGTTAAACTGGATTGATTTTGAGATATAATAAATTTGTATGGTGAGGAGAGATAAGAAGATGAGAGGTTTGTTTGTTACCTTCGAAGGAATAGATGGTTCGGGCAAATCTACGCAGATTGAGATGCTCTCCTCAGACCTAAAGAAGGCTGGTAAGGAATTCGTGCTGATCCGAGAACCTGGTGGCACGGAGATTGGAGAGAAGATTCGCACGATTCTACTGGATAAGGCCAACAGTAAGATGAATGCACGCACTGAACTTCTTCTTTATGAAGCAGCTCGTGCACAAATTGTTGAAGAGAAGATTCGTCCGGCATTGTCGGAAGGGAAAGTGGTCATCTGTGATCGTTTCTTCGATTCGACCGTAGCGTATCAAGGATATGCTCGAGGACTCGGCTTGGAGGCAGTGGACTTCCTGAATAGATGGAGCACATCCGGACTTGTACCCGATATCACGTTCCTCTTTGATTTGGATGAGCAAACTGCATATGCTCGGAGACACGGACGTGGTGAGGAGGACCGCCTTGAAGCAGAAGGACTGAGTTTTATGAAGAAGGTTCGTGAAGGATATCTTGCACGAAGTAAGGAAGAGGATCGCATTCGAGTGATTGATGCACAAGAGACACCTGATCTGATCTATGAGAAGATTAAACAAGCGGTCTGGGAGGTATTGGAAAGATGAAACTTGTATTTGCAATCGTACATGATGAGGATACACCCCGCCTGATGGCTGAATTGAATAAGGCTGGATTCCGTGTGACGAAACTGAATTCATCCGGAGGATTTCTTCGTTCCGGTAATACGACATTGATGATTGTTGTGGAAGCTGAAAAATGTTCGGAAGTACTGGATTTGATTCGTAAGTATTCTTCCAGCAGACAGTCAGCGATCAATACGAACGTGATGCCTTCTGCCATGGGTACCTCCTATGCGCCTTATCCGGTTGATGTGACCGTCGGTGGTGCAACGGTATTTGTGGTGCCGGTTGAGCAGTTTGAGAAGATGTAATCTATGGGTTTTTCTGAACTGATTGGACAATATGAAGCCAAGAAGCGCCTCGGCGTGCCACTTGTTGGGCAACCGGGGCATGCTTTTCTATTGATTGGTCCATCTGGCATCGGCAAGAAGACATTGGGCAGAGAGTTTGCCAAAGGACTTCTCTGTTCGCATCCAACGGAAAATGGCGGTTGTGGTACCTGCCCCAACTGCGTATATATGCGCGAGCATACCCATCCGGATTATCGCGAACTCTTACTCGATTCAGGTGAGAAGAATATCAAGGTTGCAGATGTTCGCTTGAAGATTCTTTCTGATGTAGGCATTATGGCACAGATTGCTTCGCGAAAGGTCTATCTTATCGATGCGGACGGACTTGCGGAAGAAGGACAGAATGCCCTCCTCAAGACATTGGAAGAGCCACCCGCTCATGTAGTTTTTATTTTGACGGTTTCGGATGAATCGAAGCTTCTGCCGACGATTCTGTCCCGTACTGTCTCGGTTCGACTCATTCCCAATACGGAAGAGGAAGTGGTACGTGTACTGATGCAGAAAGACTCGGAGATTCTTCCGGATGAAGCTACTTTGTTTGCAAGATTCTCTGGTGGTGTGATTGGATACGCCATGAACCTCTCTCAGTCAACTTGGTTGGTGAATGATTGGGAAGAACTGACAAATTTGATTTTGCGATTGCCAGAGATGACCAGGACGGAACTGCTTACGGATACCTATTCTTTCTTTGAGGACGAGAAAGAGCACTTTGTAGATCTTCTTGCACTCATGAATATGATTCTCGACGAAATGGCGATTACCATTGCCGACCCGAAGTCTGAACGCTTGCATGATGCCGATAAAAAAGATAAGATGATTAGCGTGATTCGAAAACATAAGCTGACCTTAGCCAAGATCGGCAGAAGTAGCGTAGTACTGACGGAGGCGGCGAAAGCCTTCAAGGCCAATGGCAATTTCGAGATCATGGTGTGCCGGATGCTTCTGGCATTGAAGAAGGAGTTAAGTAATGGCTAGAGTTGTAAATTTGCGATTCCACGATGCGGGTAAACCATATCGTTTCCTGACCGGAGATCTGAAACTGAAGGTCGGCGATGCGGTGATGGTGAATACTGCATTGGGATATGATATTGCATTTGTCGTGGATGAACCTTTCGATATTCCGGATGAGAAAATCGATGAGAATATTCTTCCAGTCTTGCGTTTTGCAACGGATAAGGAGATGGAACATTATCACGATAAACGTGAACGTGAGGATATCGCCTTCAAGAAATGCTTAACATTGATTGAGAAGCACCAACTTCCTATGACACTTGTGGAAGCCGTCTATTCGTTTGACGGGAAGAAGCTGACTTTCTACTTCACCGCGGAGAAACGTGTAGATTTCCGTGAACTGGTCAAGGATCTGACCGCTTGCTTCCATCAGCGAATTGAACTTCGCCAGATTGGTTCCCGTGAACAGGCGAAGATGGTTGGCGGACTTGGCATTTGTGGCAGAGAGCTTTGCTGTTGCTCCTATCTGGATCAGTTCCTACCAGTCACTGTTCGTATGGCCAAAGACCAAGGACTTTCACTGAATCCGACTAAGCTTACCGGTACTTGTGGTCGTCTGATGTGTTGTCTTTCTTATGAACAGGCGGCTTATGAAGACGCCAATAAGCGTGTGCCTAAGGTAGGTAAGAAGGTCAAGACACCAAGTGGTATTGGTGTTGTGATTTATTCCGATCTTCTGAAAGAGAAGGTAACGGTTCGCTTAGAGAAAGATGAGGAGACAGAGATGGAGGTGTTTGACGCTTCGGAAGTTTCTCTAGTCAATCCGCCGCAACCACAATGTAAACAAGAAAGTCCAAAGAAGAAATCCCAGCAAGATAAAAGGGATTAATTGATCAAGTTCTTGTATTTACAAATATTCGAAAATAGTGTTTAATGAGTTCGTAGACTAAAAGAAGGAGGATCAATCCTATGGCATATGTTATTTCTGATGCATGTCTTTCTTGCGGATCCTGTGAAGGCGAGTGCCCAGTAGGCGCTATCGCTCAGGGTGATGGAAAGTACGAGATCAATCCTGATCTTTGTCTTGAGTGCGGCTCTTGTGAGGCTGCTTGCCCGGCTGGTGCAATTTCCCAAGGCTGATCGTGCTATCATGATTTGAAAGATTGAGGGATCTGGTCCCGTTTATACGGGAGCAGGTCTCTTTTCATATAAAGGAGAAGATTGTGAAAGACATTATTCCATGTGAAGAAACATGTGAAGATTTGGGGCGTGGCGGGTTCCGCCTGATACAGGATCCGGATGGATTCTGCTTCGGTGAGGATACCGTGCTGCTTTCCTGGTTTACGTCTTCCAATCTTCGAATCAGTAAATCGCGCCCATTGCGCGTACTGGAGTTGGGTACCAACTGTGGGGCAGCATCCATTCTTCTGGCTGCGCGAAGAAAGGACCTCCGAATCGATGGCGTCGAACGGCAGGAACAAGCGGCAGCGCTATATAAGAAGAATATTCAACTGAATCATTTGGAAGATCGTATGAGAGGGTTTCAACTTGATCTTCGTGAGTTGCCGACGGAAGATCTTCCGAAAAACTCCTATGATGCAGTTTTTATGAATCCACCATATCAGAAAGCTGATGCAGGACCCGTTACGTCAACGGTAAGGCATACAGAGAAACTGTTAGAAGCTAGATTTGCTATGCATGGATCAGTAGAAGATTTTATTGCCTGTGCAGCATCTATGTTGACGTCTACAGGCAATCTCTTTCTCGTGAACCGTGCACAGACTTTGACCAGTGTGATGAAAGCTTGCTTGGTGCACAACCTTATACCCAAGAGAATTACATTTGTACACCCATATGAAGAAAGCGAAGCGACGCTGTACCTGCTTCAGGCGAGAAAGGGAGGAAAACTTCCGGGAACGGTCATTACGCCACCACTTATCATTCGGGATGCAAATCGAGAATATACCCCTGCACTTCGCAAAATCTATTTTGAGGATTGAATATGCTTTACTTAGTCGGAACACCAATAGGAAATATGCAGGATCTGTCTTCACGTGCCATTGAGGTGTTGCAGAACGTGGAGTTAGTTGCCTGTGAGGATACAAGAAGAACGGGATTGCTTCTTTCGCATTTCAATATTTCTGCGAAGCTCATGAGCTATCACGAACACAACAAGGCTGCTGCTGGAGATAAATTGATAGCACGGTTGAAAGAGGGCGCTGAGGTTGCATTGGTTTCTGATGCAGGTATGCCAAGCATTTCTGATCCAGGCGAGGATCTGGTCAAACGTTGTATAGAAGAAGATATTCCGGTAACAGCTGTACCAGGACCGGTTGCTGGGATTACTGCACTTGTGCTGTCTGGTCTGGATACACGTCATTATTATTTTGAAGGCTTCCTCCCAGTCGAATCGAAAGAACGCAAGGCACGGATTGCTGCCGTTTCGTCGATGACTACCACGACCATCCTATATGAAGCCCCACATCGTCTGATGCGTACTCTTACTGATCTTGCTGAGGCGGGAAACGATAGCCGTCGCGCGGTTGCGGCTCGCGAACTTACTAAGAAGTTCGAACAGGTGGTGCGTGGAACGATTGATGAATTAATCCGTCATTTCGAAGAAGTGCCGCCTAAAGGCGAATTCGTATTGGTGTTAGAAGGCGCAAGTCAACGGGAAGAGAAGATCGTGCTTGAACCGGAACAACGTCAGGCCCGCATCCTTGAATTGAGTCAAGAAGGCTTATCTACGAAAGAAATTGCAAAAAAACTCGCAGAAGAGTGGGGGGAGAGCAAAAAAGCACTATACGATGAGGTGCTGAAAATGGTAAAATAATATACGTAGACTAAAGTGGGGAGAGATACGTATGGTAGCTGATGAATCTGGTTTCAGTTCAGCTTTGTTTGATGCATCTATCAGTTCAGATCCATTACTATTATCGCAAGTGAATGGCCTGATGGAACAGGTCTCACTTTGTACTTTTGTTGTTTTCCCGAAAGAGAAACGCTTTTTCTTCTCACGAGGTATGGTCGGCATTATCGGACCTGTTGCTACACAGGATATGCTTCTGGAGGCTTTCTTAGAATTTACAGATTCTGAAGAACGTCGCGCCATTTCTGTTCGCTACGAAGAAGCCTTCTATGATCTTGTTGCTGCCAATCAGAAGGTGGTCACTTTAGAACACAATCTCTTCTCTGTGAAGGGAGACATGTATCACCTGAAAGTAAGTATGCAGATGGTCAAGAAGGACAATCACATACTGATTTATGGCATGATGGAAGACTATACCTCAAGTTTTGGTGAAATCGTGTATGATAAACTGATTTCCGATTCTATTGAGGGTTTTCTCTTCTGCTACGAAGAGAGTAATGACCATTGTCGCTTCAATTCCTCACTTGCACAGCTTGTGGATCTTCCTAACCATGAGCTCTCACATGCTTCGCGTGAGGTGATGAATCTTGTTCATCCGGATGACCACGAAGTACTGTTATCGGTTCTAAATAACAATGGAATCAAGGCGAAGTCCTCAAGACATTCCATGGATTTCCGAGTGCTTTCACCGAGTGAAGGCGAAGTATGGCTTCATTCTTGTGGCGTGTTTCAATTTGTTTCACCGGATCAGAAGAGATATAAGATTGGTATCTTCATGGATGTTACCGAAAGAAAGAAGACCAATTCACTACAGAAACTGATTATCGATGGATCGGAAGCGATTACCTTCACCTATGATACGAAGCGCGAAATGATCGAGTTTTCACCGAATTTCCATGAAGCTTTCCCAGATATGGAGCTTCGCTATTCAGGTGATATCATTCGTAAAATGGCTGATGAACTCTTCGAAGATGATCGGCGACGTTTTGTAGAGACATTTACCTATCTAGTGGATGGCGAGCAGGATGCTTTCTCCATTGAGTTCCGTGTTCACGGCCAAAGAGGCGAGATCATCTGGCTGGCGAGCCGTGGTAAATCAGTCTACGATAGTTCCAAGCAAGCGATGCTGATTATTGGTACGATATTTGACCTAAGTCAGATGAATGAAGTTCGCGAGTATGTGGAGAAGCATTCGTCGAGAAATCCGTTGACGGGCCTTCTGGTTCGTGAACGTTTGCAAGCAGATGCGGAATCGATGATTCACGATCGCAATATTCTGTCTGCCGGATTTATCTTGGTTGACATTAAGGATTTCCATGTTTTCAATGACCGTTATGGCCGTGAGATGGGCGATCGAATCGTTGTGGCTGTGACGAAGAAACTCCGTGACAGCATGCCAAGAATATGCGAGCTTTACCACATTAGCGTGGATACATTCTGCATTCTGTGGCCTAATGCGACCAGGGTGCAGGTTGAGAATCTAATGAAGGCGATCCTTCAAGAATCCAATGAGCCGATGGAGATCGACCGTGGATCGATGTATGTGAATTATTCGATGAGCGCCTCGCTTTTCCCATCTTGTGGAAATGAAGCGGAAGAACTCATTAACAATGCTGAGATTACACTCCATAAAGTGAAACAGGATGCACACCTTTCGTATTCCATCTATACGCCTCAGTTTAAGGTGGAGATGAAGGAGAGAATGGATTTCGAATACCAGATTTCAAAATCTGTACGTGAAGACGGGCAGAATTTCCTCTTGCATTTCCAGCCATTGGTGGATGCACGTACAGAGAAACTCGTGGGATGCGAAGCGCTTCTTCGATGGATTTCTCCGCAAGGTGAACTGATTAGCCCAGAGAAGGTTATTGCTGCAGTATATGCAACCGGTCAGATGAGTGTATTGGGTGAATGGATTCTACGTACGGCCATGAAACAATGCCATGACTGGATTGAAAGCGGTGTTTCGAAAGACTTCTACGTTCATATTAACGTAACAGCGGAAGATATGGCCAAGATCGATTTTGCAGACCATGTTATTGAACTTCTTGACGAATATGAACTCCAACCGAAGAATATCCTTCTGGAGATTACAGAGACGACGTTGATGAAGAATCTGGCCATCTGCCGCCAGAATATGGTGAAGCTACGTAATAACGGCATTCGTATTGCCTTGGATGACTTCGGTACGGGCTACTCTTCCTTTAACTATTTGCGAGAATTCCCAGTAGATGAGATTAAGATCGACCGTGCATTTGTGGATCAGGATGACCGCTTCAATACATCCTTTATCTCCGCTATCGTTCTACTGACCAGGACAATTGGCATGACTGTATGTGTCGAGGGAATTGAGACTTCTCAGAAGGCATCCCGAATCCGTGCACTGGGTGTAGATATTTTCCAAGGGTATTACTACTCACGACCATTGGCGCCGGAACAGTTCGCGATGAAGTATTTTACTGATGTTAGACCAGACCCTGACATGCAACAAATGAAGAAGCGGACGAAGCGAGGCGAGTAAGTCGATATCTTTGACTTCGCCGTCGACAGTATATCCAAGATTGGTGAAATACGCTTTGATGGATGAGAATAGATCACATTCCATTATGGGACATCGTATTGTTAGTAAAAGAGGGCATCTCATTTCGAGATGCCCTCTTGATACATTACTAAGATTGAAAGCGTGTCACGGGACTTACTTGGCTACGATGTTTGCAAGTCTACCCTTGACGTAGATGAACTTCACAATAGATCTTCCTGCCAATGCTGCTTCGAGATGACTGTCGTCCTTTACAATCTTCTCGACATCTTCGGATGAAGCATCTGGGGCGATATTCACGCGGAACTTCACTTGGCCGTTGATCTGCACAGCAATCTCAACTGTATCCTTCACAAGCTTGCTCTCATCGCATACCGGCCATGCCTGGTTGAAGATGGAGTAGTCGTTGCCCATTCTCTCCCACAGCTCCTCGGTGAAGTGCGGTGCATATGGTGCGTAGAGCAGAAGGAATGTCTCCACAGTGCTACGAAGCAGTGCGTCGTTCTTGTTTGCAGATGCCTGATACTTGCCGATGGCATTCAGAAGTTCCATGAGACGAGCGATAGATGTGTTGAACTGGAACTTCTCTGTGTCGGTCGTGACCGCCTTGATGGTGTAGTTCAAAGCGTATAGAAGTGCCTTATCGTCTTCTGTAAGATCTGTCGGCAGATTCTGTCCCTTGGCGATGGAAGAGACTTCCTCGACGAGACGGTCGATACGTCCTGTGAACTTCACGATAGCCTGAAGTCCGCTCTCGCTCCACGGACCACCATCCGTATAAGCAAAGCCGAAAGCGAGATAGGTTCTGAACACGTCTGAACCATATTTCTGAATGTATGGATCCGGCGCAACGGTATTTCCACGAGACTTACTCATTCTGTTTCCATCCGGTCCAAGGATGATGCCCTGGTGCACGAGGGAAGTGAATGGCTCGTCGAAATCAAGATAACCCATATCACGGAGTGCCTTGCAGAAGAAACGAGTATAGAGCAGATGCATGGCTGCATGCTCTGGACCGCCGACATACTTATCTACCGGACACATCTTGTTGATGAGCTCACGGTCAAATGGTGCCTGATCGTTCTTATTATCCGGATAGCGGAGCTGATACCAAGAAGAGTCAACGAATGTATCCATGGTATCTGGGTCGCGCTTCGCCGGTGCACCGCACTTCGGGCAAGTGGTATTCATGAATTCTTCGCACTTTGCAAGCGGAGATTCACCATCCGGACGGAATTCTACATCGTATGGGAGCAGAACAGGGAGCTGGTCGTCCGGTACCGGTACAACGCCGCACTTCTCACAGTGAACGACCGGGATCGGTGTTCCCCAGTAGCGCTGACGAGAGATCAGCCAGTCACGCAGACGATAGTTGATCTTTCTTTCTGCCATGCCTTGTGGCTTGAGCTTCTCAATAATGGCATCGATCGCCGTCTTGAAGTTGAGACCATCGAACTCGCCACTGTTGACAAGAATACCTTTCTCAGTGAAAGGCAGTTCATCCTCTGCATCTGGTGCAGAAGCGATGACACGCTGAATCGGCAGGTCGAACTTCTTGGCGAACTCGAAGTCACGCTCGTCATGAGCCGGAACAGCCATGACTACGCCGGTACCATAGGTGGCGATTACGTAATCGGATGCCCAGATTGGGACCTTCTTGCCAGTGATTGGATGAATCGCATAAGATCCGGTAAAAACACCTGTCTTCTCACGGGTAGTGGACATTCTATCGATATCTGAAGCCTTCTTGGTGAATGCTTGATATTCCTCGACTTTCTGCTTGCAATCATCTGTAGTGAGCAATGTGCAAAGCGGTGACTCCGGTGCGACTACTACATAGGAGACACCCATGAGGGTATCGGCACGAGTGGTGAATACGGAGAGCTTCAGGTCGATACCATCTTCATCCTTCAGTCGTTCACTGTTCTTCTCGCAGAGGAAGGAGACCTGTGTACCTTCGGAACGACCGATCCAGTTGGTCTGAATCTTCTTCGTCTTCTCCGGCCAGTCAAGTTGCGGCAGACAATCAAGAAGTTCCTGCGCATAAGCCGTGATCTTGAAGAACCACTGAGTCATGTTCTTATGCTCAACTTCTGTGTGGCAACGCTCGCAAGCACCATCTACGACCTGCTCGTTCGCAAGTACGGTGTTGCAGGCTGGGCACCAGTTGACCGGTGCGTTCTTGCGGTAAGCAAGACCTTTCTCCAGAAGGCGAAGGAAGATCCACTGGTTCCACTTGTAGTATTCTGGCTTGCAAGTTGCAATCTCATAATCCCAATCGTAGGTTGCACCCATATTCTTGAGCTGCTGTTCCATGATTTCAATATTATGAAGTGTAGAATCCTTCGGATGAATGCCTGTCTTAATGGCGTAGTTCTCAGCCGGCAGACCGAAAGAGTCAAATCCCATCGGATGGAATATGTTATATCCCTGCATGCGCTTCATGCGGGACCAGGAGTCGGTCAGAGAATAGTTGTACCAGTGTCCGAGGTGAAGATTTGCTGCACTCGGATAGGAGAACATCTCCAACACATATAGTTTCTCACCCTTCTTGTCCGGGTCGAATTTATAAAGCTTGGTTTCTTCCCATTTCTTTTGCCATTTGCGGTCAATGTCAGTTGAATAGGCCATCTTTCCTACCTCTTTTCATGTTGAAACTTACGAACAAGTATTATAACAGATTTTCAGCACGCGCGTAATAATAAACAACAAATATGTAGGGGATTTCACCATTCATACACGTCAACGAACCAATGTTGCAATGCCGGCACAACCTAAGATGGCCAACGGGTAGATCAGGTACAAGACACGATAGTAAATTTTCCTCTTTCTTCTGCGTTTTCCCGGAATCAGGAGACACAGAACAAATCCTGCGATGGCTGCCCACTCGTAAGTGATTCGTCCGGTCATGCGGAAATATGCGTAGGTATAGCAAGCGGCAAAAGCACTGAAGAAGATGGTGACAACGAAGATTCGTGAGTCAATCTTCCATCTGTGCAGGAAGTAGAAGCCAACGATGGCAACTAAGGACAGAATCGGCATGGTCAGGGGCAGAAAGGTGACAATCACCATCGATAGTGCAATGAGAAGAATCGCGCCACCCTGAAGTGTAGAACGTGGCCAGGAAGGAATCTTCATGCCTTTCGGCAGATGATTGGCTTCAGAAGAAGAGACGACTACGTCGAAACGCGTAGCGTGAGTGGTCTGATTCGGATGAAGAAGATTCAAGGAAGCGATTCGATCGCGTGGAAGCGAGACGAGAAGCTCCAATGCAAAAAGAACGGCAAAAGCAACCATCCAAGTGAAAGCGATATTGAATTTTCTGGGCTGTGGGGTGTCGGCGAAGATGAGATATGCAAGAAACGAAGCAGCCTGAGTAAGGTAGGCACAGATGGTGACACGAAGGAAATACTGATAGGTGTTCTTCGTGAGGAAGAAACCGTCTACCAGCGCCTGAGCGAAGAAAGGCATGCTGATATATCCGATGATTTGAAGGATGAATAGAACAATTCCAGGTAGAATTCCTTCAAAGTAGATCGGAACGACGCCGCATATCATGAACAAATATGCCAAGGTCTTCTTCACAATTTTCCCCCGATTTGTAAAATGAATGCAAACTAGCAACGTTGAAAGATAAGTACTTTTATTGTATCATTACTGTGTTAATTTGTGCATATAATACGCTTCGGTGAAGAAGAGGCGTGTTTTCTTCGATATACATGAGGTGAAAAATGGGACTTGGACTAGATATTGGAATTGATTTGGGTACCAGTAGCGTCTTGATTTACGTACGTGGTAAGGGCGTAGTGCTTAAGGAACCATCTGTAGTAGCAGTTAATACAAAGACCGGTACTGTACTTGCTGTCGGCGAGAGTGCAAGCTTGATGCTTGGCCGTACACCGGGCGTCGTTGAGGCAATCCGCCCTCTCCGTGACGGTGTTATCTCTGACTTTAAGGTAACGGAAGTCATGCTCAAGGCATTCATCGGACGAGTATGCCAGGGTATCCGTGCGACTTACTTCCGTCCGACGATTGTTGTATGTGTGCCATCTGTGATTACCCCAGTTGAGCAGAAGGCTGTTGAAGACGCTTGCCGCCATGCCGGTGCGAAAGACGTTTTCTTGATTCGTGAGCCGATTGCCGCGGCTATTGGTGCCGGTATTGATATTACGAAGGCTTGTGGCTCCATGATTGTAGATATCGGTGGTGGTACAACAGATATTGCAGTTATCTCTCTTTGTGAACCGGTCGTAGACTTCTCTCTGAAGGTTGCTGGCGATAAGTTCGATGAAGCGATTGTGAAGCATGTTCGTCGTAAGCACAATGTTCTCATCGGTGAGAAGACGGCTGAAGAATTGAAGATCAACATCGGATGTGCATATCCGAGAGAAGAAGAAATGACCATGGATGTCCGTGGACGTAACTTAATTACCGGTCTTCCTGCAACCGTTACAGTATCTTCTACTGAGATGTTGGAAGCATTGGAAGAGCCGGTTGCCGCAATCTTCGATGCCGTACACTCTGTTCTGGAGAGAACTCCTCCGGAGCTGATGGCCGATATTTCCCAGCGTGGTATCGTAATGACCGGTGGTGGTGCATTGCTCTATGGTCTCGATCGTATGCTGGCCACCAAGATTGGTATTGATGTATGTGTTGCTGAAGACACTGTCAGTTGTGTTGCAATTGGTACCGGTAAGGCACTCGGCATGATGGATAAGTTTGCAGCCTTGGGTGATACCTAATCAGATTTGATTGAAAACGAGTATGAAGTATAACATCCGCCGTAGGTTAGAGACTTGCGGCGGATTCTCTTCTCTTTCTGAAGCGAATAAACATGGAAAGACTGATGATTGCCCCGAGGAGGCCAAGACCGATTGAGAGCGGCTCGTAGATACTTGCACTGACATGCAACTTCTTCCATAACATACCGAAGCATTCCGGTGCGGCGAAGAAATAGGAGAGGGAGACAGCTGTCATGAAAACTGCCGGAACGACTGTGATGGTAGGATTCTTCTTGCATGTTACAAGGTAGACAGAGAAGGCCCAGAGGGCAATCATGGCTAATGTCTGATTCGACCAGGAGAAATAACGCCACACGATGGAATAATCGACAAAACAGATGAGAAAGCCCGTGACGAGAATCGGAAGAGTCAGAAGTAGTCTCTTCTTCCAATTGGACTGATCAATCCTGAACCAGTCTGCGAGGGTGAGACGGGCAGAACGGTAGGCGGTGTCCCCAGAAGAGATGGGACACACGATGACCCCCAGCATGGCTAGGATACAGCCGATGCGTCCCATGGTGCTCTGACAGATGGCGTACACGACAGCACTACATCCACCGCCGACATCCAGAAGTGCCTGAGAATTCTCGTAACAACTGACACCCGCTGCGGCCCAGACGAGGGCGATGATGCCTTCGGCGATCATGGCACCATAGAAGATGCGGCGTCCTTGTTTCTCCGAGGTGCAGCATCGAGCCATGATCGGAGATTGCGTGGAATGAAAGCCGGAGATGGCGCCACAGGCTACCGTGATAAACATGAACGGCCAGACAGCGGTCCCAGAAGCATGCTCGTTCGAGAAATGATTCCAGATTTCCGGCATCGTGAAATCCCCAGAGAAAAGGAGACTCCCTCCTACACCCAATGCCATAACAATGAGGCATACACCAAATAGCGGATAGATACGGCCGATGATTTTGTCGATGGGGACGAAGGTTGCGATGAAGTAGTAGATGATGATGATAGAAAGCCAGAAGACTGTGTTGAAAGGATTTGGTGTGATTAGAGCAAGAAGCCCCGCAGGTCCAGTGGTAAATACAACGCCACACATGATGAGGAGAATGATGGAAAATACACGCATGACCTGACGCATGTTCCGACCGAGATAACGGCCAGTCAATTCAGAAATCGATTCACCTCGATTTCTCATGGAAATCATGCCGCACATGTAGTCATGGACACCACCGGCGAAGATGCATCCGAACACGATCCACAAGTACACGATCGGCCCGAACAATGCGCCACTTAATGCACCGAAGATTGGACCGGTACCAGCAATGTTGAGGAGTTGAACAAGGAAGACTTTCCATAAGGGCATCGGTACGAAGTCGACACCGTCGTTTATCTCAACGGCCGGTGTAGAACGGTCGTCCGGCGCAAAAAGTCGATCTACAATGCTGCCGTAGATTAGATATCCAACGAGTAATGCGATCACGCAGAGAATAAATGAAATCACGTAAAGAAACCCTAGCCTTGTTCTTAATCTTAAGAGTGATTATAGAAAAATAATATATCGAATTGGTCTACTTTGCAAAATAATATGTGAACAGATTTGAAATACTCAATTGACAACCCACCAAATGAACATTTATAATGACAACAGTTTAGATGAAGTATTGCTGAAGTGCTTTTCCAAAGGAGAGGAGTGGGCAATACGATGAGGTGTAATTTTTCCATAACAACAATTGAAAATACGATGTAGAACATGAGGATTTTGTGCCCTTGTGTGAGTAAAGAAGCAACCAATTTCATGAGGAAATGTGA
This sequence comes from Oscillospiraceae bacterium, assembly GCA_045598705.1. Lineage (GTDB taxonomy): Bacteria > Bacillota > Clostridia > Saccharofermentanales > Saccharofermentanaceae > Scatonaster. The sequence continues at coordinate 38,281 of JAZLMM010000030.1, read as the reverse complement.
GGTATATTTGTGGCGCAAGACGATTTTTACGCAAAGAGCAAAGAAGATCTTTCCACTATCGCAGTAGCGTTCAATCTGGTGACTGCTGAGCAGGCCGGATCGATGAGTCAAGCGGATCTGGCCAACCTTCTGTCAGCGGAACAGAAGAAATCCCAGAAGGATGAATCTTCTTCCAAGAACGATTCTGCAACAGAGAAGAAGGCTCCTGCCAAGCGTGGCAGAAAGCCGAAGGCAAAGGTCGAACCGTCTCCGGCAGAAGAAACCCAAGCGACAGAATCACCCAAGATGGCCGAAGAACAGGTTGAAGTTTCAAAGAAGGCCAACAAGACGGAGAAGAAACCTTCCGGAAAGAAGGGCAGAAAGCCAGCTTCTGAAGAGAAGAAAGATGGATCTGAGGATTCCAGACAAACTTCAGAAGAAGAGATGTCGGCGACGTCAGAGGAAGTAGCCCCGAAGAAATCGGAGAAGAAGTATTCCGGTAGAAAGAAAACATTAGAAGCGAAGACACCAATCGAAGAGATTGCAGAACAGGCCGCTTCTGAAGTGAAGGAAGAAGTTCCGCAAGAGAAGAATGATGTGGCGAAAACCGCAACTGAGTCTTCGGTAACAGAAGAGAAGAAGCAGTCTTCGGAGAAGCAATCCCGCAATAAGAAGAAAACAAAGAAAGATGACGATTCGGAGAACAAGCAACCGAACGAAGCACCTGCTGTGGCGCAAGAACAGGCGGCTCAACAGTCGGAAACTACATCTACACCATCTGAGCATGAACCTTCTGATAGCAACGCGCCGGAAGGAGATGCACAGGACAAGAATGTCCAGGGGAAGAATCACCAGAACAAGAAGCAGAAGAAGCACCATAGAAGTATCGAGATTCGTCCAGTCGGCGAAGTAGCCACTTCTGAATCTGGTGAAGTAGTCTCTGATACGAGTGAGAAGAATGTTGAGAATGCTGAAGCATCTCAAGAACAGCAGAAGCCACAGATCGAACCCATCGAATTTGTAGGTGTGTTGGAGATTGTATCCGATGGCGGGTACGGTTTCGTCAGACGTGAGAACTATCTCCCGTCTCCACAGGATGTATTTGTTCCGACCAACCTGATCCGCCGTTTCGGACTTCGTATGGGTGACCAGATTCGTGGTTTTGCGTTGCCCAAACGTGGACAGGATAAGAACCTCGCACTGAGCTATATCACCACTGTCAATGACGTGGAGGTGGATAAGCTCGGTAAGCGTCCTCATTTTGAAAGATTGACGCCGATCTATCCGGATGAGAGATTCCGTCTGGAGACCGGTAAACAGGAACTTTCTACACGAATAATTGACCTTGTATCGCCAATTGGTAAGGGTCAACGTGGTATGATTGTTTCTCCGCCGAAAGCAGGTAAGACCATACTTCTTCAGAAGGTGGCCAATGCGATTACACAGAACAGTCCGAAGACGAAGCTGATTGTACTTCTGATTGACGAGCGTCCGGAGGAAGTTACGGATATGCAACGCTCCATCAAAGGCGAAGTTGTGTACTCTACGTTCGATAAGAAGCCGGAGAATCACACACGTGTTACGGAATTGGTTCTCGAGCGTGCAATGCGACTGGTTGAGATGGGTGAGGATGTTGTCATTCTCCTTGACTCCATGACGCGTCTGGCTCGAGCTTATAACTTAACAATCACACCTACAGGAAGAACCCTTTCCGGTGGTCTCGATCCGGGATCTCTTTATGGTCCGAAGCGTTTCTTCGGTGCGGCTAGAAATATCGAGAACGGTGGTTCTCTGACCATCGTTGCGACATCCTTGATTGAGACAGGTTCCCGTATGGACGAAGTAATCTTCGAGGAGTTCAAGGGTACAGGTAACATGGAAGTCTACCTGGATAGAAAACTCTCTGAGAAGCGTATCTTCCCAGCTATTGATATCAATAAGTCCGGTACACGTCGAGAGGATCTCTTGATGACACAGGAAGAACTGGATGCGGTTTGGACGATTCGAAAGGCCTTCTCTCAGATGGAGACCGCGCCGGTTACCGAGACCATTATCAACCTGCTTCTGCGCACCAACTCCAACGATCACTTCATACGTTCCGTCAAGGTCTCCTTTGCGGATAAAGAAGTCTTTGATGCAATGCGTGGTAGCGGTAGTCAGGGTGGAAATGCAAAAGAATAAAGCCATAGTTCTTTCAGACTGATTGCTCACAAGGCATGATATACAGAAAGGGGATTCAAATCGAATCCCCTTTTTACATTTCTAGATGAAAACCAATAAAGTGCTATTTCTGCTTATTCTTGCTCTTACTCTATTCGTCGGTTGTGAAAAGAGAAAGAAAGTAGATTCATACTATTCAACATTAGTAGGTGCAGACATTGAAATCTCTGATGATATGGAGCGTAACGAGTATAAGTCAGATAATCTCCTTGGCATTGCGGCAACTTTGCGTGGAGAACATGATTTCACTTTGATTTTTGATGAAGAAAAATGTCTGTTCAATCGGGATGATGTATTTAGGACCTTTTCAAAGTTGGAAGAAGGTTCGAGTGACCGATTTTCTTTCTTTACTTGCTCAAGTTCACGAGAATGGAACGTTTTCAGAATTTCTTGAAAATACCGTAGACTACACATGGAAACAAGAAAACTATGGCCATCGTAGATAGAAAATCGAATACTTCATGTAGTGAATTCATAAGTCTACATCTTCTTCATATTCTAGACAGGTATAGAGTTTAAAGTCATATACCTTACCATCTTCTTCGTACTGCCCCATGAGGTAGTCTCCCGGCAACTCAGCGTCGGAATACATGTAACCATCGACCTTTTTCTTAATCGCACCCTTACCGTCACCATAGTCAATGGTGATGAAGTATGTGGTTCGATCACCATCTTCATCATCATGTACCGTATTCTCACGTCGGGAGACAATGGTGACGGGCGTAGCATAGACTTTCACATCCTTTGGGTCCGATAAGTGAGGCGCATCAGTTGTCGTTCTGAGTATCTTATACCCAAAGAAGAATGTGGGGATCAGAAGTAGGGGAGCGACGACACTTAAGACAGGAATCTTCTTCTTCTGAATATAGAAACGGAAGGGAGCCTCGATGCAAGCAGCTCCACCCGCATAGAGAACGAAGAAAACGAATAATATCATATACATCGCTATGGATGTTCTCTCCCGTCCCTTGTTTTCTAAGACGTAGAGCTTATAGTCTTTCATCAGATAGTTCTCTGTGAGGGCCGTTCGCCCAGTTTCCGGATCAACATTATCCTCACCTAGCGCTTCATACTCATCGATGACTTCTTGCCTCTGTTCGCTGGCGCGCTCGCTTCTATCTTTGAGAAAATTCGAGAACGCAGGAAGAGCGTAACGGAGGAAGAGACAAATCAGCACGAACATTCCTACAGCTTTCACAGTGCGGAAAATTCCGCTAGGGTTTTTCTTCTCTGTATAAGAAGTAGCATCGGGCATATTCTTGAAGGAGCGATGCAAAGCTTTCCTCAAGCCCATATAGGCGAATATCGATACAAGAAATGTGATCACGAAAATTAGCGTGTTTCTGCCTGCTTCAGACATTTGATCGCCTCCTTTACAAGGAAAGATGGGTCACAAGAAGTTCCCCATTGTCATCGGTGATCACGGTCATGTATTCACCGTTTCGAAGGGCGCCGGGATTCAGAAAACGAACACCGAACATCGTCTCATCGACTTGTTGATGAATGTGTCCGTAGAAGACGGTATCACATTCTTTCTCTTTGGCGGCATAGGCGAGAAGGTCCATGCGAGCTCGGCCATAGAGATGACCGTGGGTGACCATTGCCCTGTGTGTAGAACTAACAGGAAAAGCAATAAGATCCAAGATACGGGAAGAGGTAGAGTAATAGATGTCGCAGTTGCCACGAACCATCCGAATATCTATTGAGGGGGAGAGGTGACGCTGAATGATCTGCTCGAGATTATAAGTCTCTATTTCGATGTCACCACAAACGATGACACAGGAAACGTCTTTGTTCTTCTCTAGCACGGCTTCAAGTTTTGTCTCACGTCCGTGAATATCCGATATCACGAGGTATTTCTTCATAGTAGTCTTCCATTTCTGCTTACATCAATCAGATTTGTTCTACATCATCAGTATAGCACGAGTGCGATACATATTGACGAGGACTGTCACAGATTTAGTATGGAATAATCAAGTATTTTTTCCGATTTACGCGATTGGAACCGAATTTTAACGTTTTTTCTCAATTCGATGCAGTTGCGGCCGTAGGGTGAACTCTGTAATCACCATGTGAGGATCAGCGGTGAGAATATACTTTACAGCGTCGGATACGTCTTGGGGGAGAAGTCGTGCAGATACTTCCTTGGAAGCTTCGAAATCCGCATTCCGATAGAGGTTAGTGTCGGTCATATCAGGAAGGATCGTCGTCACCTTGACGCCGTACTTTCTGGCCTCGTCGAAAAGACTTCGGGAGAAGCTCAGAAGCCCTGCTTTCGTGGCACCATAGGCTGCACCATGCGGATTGCTCTCTATCGCGGTGATGGAAGCAATGTTGATGATGGTGCCGTGGGCCTCCTTCAGTTTTCGAAGTAGAAGGTTTGTCAGAACGATCGGCACTTCCAGATTGGTGCGAACCATGGCGGAGAGGTCGGAAGAGGCAATCTCTTCGTGTAACCCATAGAAGCCGACCCCGGCACAATTAATGAGAAGGTGGATGTCTTTTCCCTTTGCGATGGCACGAATCTCTGTTTCCAGCTTGGCTGTGTCCAGAAGATCCAATTCGACGATGTGAAAATCACCCGACTCTGTGATGCGATCTGCTGCTTTGAAGTCTCGGCCAATGCCGTAGACCACATAGTCCATCTGAAGCAACACTTCACAGATGACAAGTCCAATTCCGGAAGAAGCACCGGTTACGATTGCAGTTTTACTCATTTCGTCTATCTCCTTCTAGTGTTTACTCAGAATTCGGCTAGGTAGATCCGATCCTTTGATATCAGGCTTTGTAACAGTGTTACAAGGGTGTTCTCCATCTCGCCTTGAAGATCTTCCGAGTATTGGAAGACACCGTTTCGGTTCTCGTACGGAAACTGGCAGATGGAAGAGGTCGGGAAGCTCTTGCGAAGTGGTTTCATATATTCTGCCGGAATACGGAACGAACCGACACTGACATCTTTCACTTTAGTAAGGTCGATCTTCTCCGAGACTTTCTGAATCAGCTCGCTATATGCTTTCTGCCATCCTCGGAAGTAGATGATCGGATCGAAACAAAGTCGCACAGGGAATCCCTTGGACATCGCATAAGCGGCGGCATCCAGCCGGTCGGAAAGTGAAGACGTCTTCCGTTCATAGCGGTCAATGACTTCCTGTGGTGACAGCGTATAGGCGAAGATGGTTCGTTCACAAGGATGACAGATGTCGTAGATATCTTTGCGGAAAGACTTGGTGCGGATCTCAATGGTGAGATCTTCGTGGCTTTCTGTGAAAGAAGACCACTTTGAGACGAAGCCCGTGAGAGACTCCAGTGCGATGAGATCGGTGTCGTAGGAGACACATAGATACATATGATGCTGCTTGCACATCATATCGACCTCGGTGAATATATCCTCTAGATTCACGAATATCACGACGTTTCCGGATCCGTACATGCCTCGTAGGAAACAATATTCGCAGTTGAAAATACATCCTCTTGCACAGGATGTGTAGTAGAAGTGGTCATTTCCGAAGTCCTGACATACAGGAGATCCGGCAAAAACACTTTCTCCTTCATTCTTTGCAAGAATCAGGGCGGGGGCAGTCTTCTGAAGTTCGAAATCCTGATGGGCACGGTTGAAGACATCTTTGTAGTGGTCGATGGGGATCACCACAGACTTTCTGAAGCGACCGAGGATCTCCTTGGTCAGCGGATGATCCGCGGCTTGTTTTTCCACATAAATATGGGAGAAAGGGAAGTTATAGGAGATGCTGTCGGATTTCATGGAGCACCACCTTTCCCTCTTTCTTGGAAGAGACAGGAAGCTTGCCTTCCTGCTTCATGGATTGCAAGAGACTTGCGATGTCCTGATCTGAAGTGAGGGCATAGCGGAACAACTGTCGAAGTTCATGACTCATCGTCTCACTGGCACAGAGGTCGCATACGGTCTGCGTAAAGAGTGTTTCGTCGAAAGTAGGTGCCGGCGTACAGGCTGCAGTCAACAGTTTCATCACCTTCAACACAGTGGAGGCATGAGTATCGGCACAGACCTTGAGTGCCGCAGGCGTAAGTTGTCCTGCTTCAGAGATGCCGGCATCCGATACAAATTTGAGAAAGACCATCCGATGCGGCGGGACGAAGCGGGAAGCGGCCTGATAAATGCCGGAAGTTTCCATATCGTAGAGCATGTCTGGATCTTCAATGGAAGATACGACCTGATAACTGGTGGTGATCGCGCGCTCTTCGGAGTATGTCAGTCCTGATGCGGAAAGGTCATAGCACATATCCGGATAGAACGTCCGATTCGTCGCCTGATCGATGATCTGATGAATGAGATATAGACCATCTTTCTTACCGGCACAAGAACCGAAATTCAGAAGAAAATCCTGGTCCTTCTTGAAGCCAAAACGGGTGAGAAGGTAGGTCGTGGCGGCGGAAGCCGCAATGGCGCCCGGACCGGAAACGACCAATACACAGGAATGATCTTCGGATAGGTATGTTTCGTATGGACATGAAAACTGGTCCTTCCGCAAAGAAAGCGGAAGAACCAGTGATTTGGCCTCAATAGGAAGGGCACATACGATATAAAACATACGCGTTCCTCGTAAGAAGGCAGAGTGGAACGATTAGTTCGCACCCTGTGTCGGACAAGGTGTGCCGCAGTCTGGGCAGAAACGGGAAGTGATGCCGATCTTGCCACAGTTGGTGCAGTTCCAGCCCGCTTCAACCGGAGCCAATGGGGCAGCAGGTGCAACCGGTGCCTCTGGTGCTGGAACCGCGGGTGCTACTGGAGTTACAGGAGCTACTGGTGCTGCGGGAGCGACTGGTGTCTGTGCAGCACTTGGGTTGCCGGATACGGCGTTGCCGAATCCCTGACCCATCTGTGTAGCATTCTGCATGATTGGATTCATGGCTTCTTTGGTCATGTTGATGACACCGCCCATCGCACCAAGGGTAACACCAAGACTTGCAATGTCACCCAGTCCGCCCGCGGCCGATCCTGAACCGGAACCGCCTGTGATACCATTCTTCATGGCCTCCATGCCAACCTGTCTTGCAGTCTCCTCCTGATAGGTATAACCCTTCATCTTCATCTCTTCGGCTTCGACTCTTGCCTTAGCAAGGTAAGCATCTGCTTCGGCCTGTGCTCTGATGCGGAGTGCTTCGGCATCACCTTGTGCACCCATCATCTTCAACTGCGCTTCAGTCTGCGCTTCGACCATCTTTCTCTGCTGAGCTGCTTCCGCGGTGTCGCGCTTGATCTGTTCTTCACGAATCTTCAAGGTGCGGTCTGCGAACTGCTGTCTCAATGCCTGGAAATTCGGATCATCGTCCGGTGTCTGGACAGTGGTGACGTAGAATTCCGGTAGGAACAGACCATATACCTGGAAGTCCTGATTGATGATGACCAGCAATTCAGAAGAGAGGACATCCAGATACGCGTCGATCTCGAGGATGTTGATGTTCTTCTCTTTGATTACACGAGCAAGATGTGCCTTGATGCGGTTGACCATGGCAGATCTGAACTTACCGGTGCTATATTCGCCATTATCCTCGGATCCTGCAATATCACTATTGAGAAGCGTCTGGGAGGTGCCGACCAAAGTGGTAAGGAGCTTCTTGGAATCATCGATTCTCAAGTTGAAGCTGCCGCTTGCGCCAATATCTATATTCAGACCAGATGCTGGGTCAAAGAGTCTGACCTTGTCATCGGTGCCCCAGAGAAGACCCATCTGAGTTGTCAGGTTGATGAAGAAGATCTCCGCGTGGAAAACATTCTCACCACCGGTACCAAGTCTCATCAATCCCTTCAAAATCGGGAAGTTCTTGGTCTCCAGTGTGTAACGGCCGGCAGAGAAGACCTGCACGATCTGACCATCACGCATGAAGATAGCTTCCTGCGCCTCGTGGACGACCAACTGTGAACCAAAGTTAATGTCTTCCTTTGGATACTTGTAAACCAAGACGTCACTACTACCCTCGTACTTGATAACACTAATTAACTCCATTGTTCTGACTCCTTTCTGGCATGACAGCCACGACAAAAATGATAACGATAGGTGCGGCAATCGCTGAGATCGCTGCTTTCTTTGCAGGTAGATCGAAACCGTAGAAGAGTACCAAGAATATGGTAAAAGGTACGGAAACGAGGAACGTTAGTACTTTCACAACGGTAGATAGGTCTGTGTCCAAATAGAGGACAAAAGCCAGAAGTGCGGTACATGCTATGCCGATCGGAATGATGATTCCTAAATTGAGACCGAACTTCAAGTAAAGGAAGATGCAAAGAACGGTCGGCATAATCGCACCAATTATGATGTCAATCGGAATCATCTTCAGACGTGCTGCGGCGTGTGCCTTCTTGCATGCCGCGGCGAGCTCTTCTGTATCGCGGAAATCAGGAATCTTAGAAAACTCAGATTCTGCTTTGCGATAATTCTTGTGATTCAAGGCATCCTTGGCATTCGCATAGATCTTTACCTTTTCTGCCAATGCTTGACCTTTCTTACATTCGTCAACCAGTTCTGCACCGATTGCGTCGTGATAGACTGCACATTGCGCAATTGCGCTCTTATAAAGGAGCAGTGCCTGACTTGCTCCGATGACAGTCTCGTTCGACGCCAATGTGTCGTTGGCTTCGTTAATGAGTGAGATGACGCTGCCATATTGGGAATAATTCGGAATGAGTTCTTCCAAAGACCACTTATTACCGCAGTTTGCGCAGACACAAGAACCTGATAGGTAGTGATTGACCAATTTGCCACCGCATATCTTGCATCTTTGCGTGAGCGGTGATACTGAATCGGGCATGGTTTGATCCCCCTCTCTTGTTTCTGATTCAGCGTGGAAAAGAGAACTGCTTTGTGAGAATACTTCTGTTCTCCTTCCAAACCTTCATCATTCTATCACAACGTGAAGTGGTTTTATACCGTAACGCTATATAAAATACATTGTCTTAACTCTCCAATGTTGCTATAATCATGTAATGCAAAAGTATTAAAGGGGGCATGTCTCATGGCCGAAAAGCAGAAGTTCTATATTACTACACCGATTTATTACCCGTCCGGCAACCCACATATTGGGCATTGCTATACCACACTTGCGTGTGACGTGGTTTCCAGATATAAGCGAATGCAAGGCTTTGACGTCATGTTCCTGACCGGAACGGATGAGCATGGTCAGAAGATCGAGAAGAAGGCTGAGGAGAAGGGCGTGACCCCGAAGGCTTATGTCGATGAGATTGTGGCAAACTTCCAGAAACTCTGGGGGCGCTTAGGCATTACTTACGATCGTTTCATCCGCACCACGGACCCGTATCATGTGGAATCTGTTCAGAACATCTTCAAGACGCTTTACGACAAAGGACACATCTACAAGGGTAAGTACGTTGGTAAATATTGCACACCTTGTGAATCATTCTGGACGGAGAGCCAGTTGAAGGACGGCAAATGTCCAGATTGTGGCCGTGACGTGACCGATGCAGAAGAAGAAGCTTATTTCTTCAAGCTCTCTGCTTTCTCCGATCGCCTCGAGGCACTCCTTCTTGATGAGGAGAGAAATTTTCTGGAGCCGAAGAGCCGTGTAAACGAGATGATCAATAACTTCATCAAGCCGGGTCTCGAGGACCTCTGTGTCTCCAGAACCAGCTTCACATGGGGTGTTCCGGTATCCTTCGATGAGAAGCACGTCGTATACGTATGGATTGATGCTCTTTCGAACTATATCACTGCGCTCGGCTACGGCAACAATACCTATGATGATTATGCCAAGTACTGGCCGGCAGACGTTCATGTTATGGCGAAGGAGATCGTTCGTTTCCACTCACTGATATGGCCGGCAATGTTGATGGCACTGGATCTTCCGCTTCCGAAGCACATCTACGGCCACGGCTGGATCACATTCGGTGGTACCAAGATGGGTAAGTCCACAGGAAACGTGATTGATCCGTTCGTTCTGGCTGACCGTTACGGCGTGGATGCGGTTCGTTACCATCTCCTTCGTGAGATGCCTTTCGGTGCAGATTGCCCGTTCAGCAATGAGCAGATGGTTCAGCGTATCAATACTGACCTTGCAAATGACCTCGGTAACCTTGTATCCCGTACGGTTGCAATGGTCATCAAGTATTTCGACGGCAAGCTTCCGGTAGAGCGCGAGAGCGATCCACTGGATGACGAGCTTCTGACTATGACGAAGAACCTGAAGCCGTTCGTAGAAGAGAACTACGAGTCACTCCATATCTCTGCTGCATTGGCAGAAATCTTCAAGGTCATTGCTCGTGCTAATAAGTATATCGATGAGAATGCACCATGGACACTGGTCAAGGATGAGAGTAAGAAGGTTCGTCTGGCAACTGTGCTTTACAATCTGCTGGATACGATCCGTGTCTGTGCAATTCTGTTAAGTCCGGTTATGCCGAACACCTGCCCGCTGATCTTTACACAGATCGGAGCAGATGCTTCCGTATGCGAATGGGCAGCTTCCGATGACATCGGCGCACTGACAAAGGATGTCACAGTACAGAAGGGCGAAGTGCTTTTCCCACGTCTGGATATGGACAAAGAAATGGAAGAACTGGGTAAGATTTCTGAGGCAGCCGAGGCGGCGGCCAAGGGTAAGGTCCTGGAGCATAAAGACGAGATCGTCTACGATGATTTTGCGAAACTGGAACTTCGTGCGGCCAAGGTTCTCGAGTGTGAGAAGGTGCCGAAGGCAGATAAACTTCTTCGTATGCAGCTGGACGTAGGCGACCGCAAGATGCAGGTGCTGTCCGGTATTGCGCAGTATTACACACCGGAAGAGATGGTGGGTAAGATGGTTGTCTGGGTGGCGAACCTTGCACCGAGAAAACTCCGTGGTTTCGATTCGTACGGCATGATCCTTTGTGCAGAGAAGGAGAATGGTGACTACGCATTGCTGTCTGTTCCGGAAGGTGTAGAACCGGGTGCGGAGGTTTCCTAAAAGATGGAAATTTTCGATACCCACGCGCATCTGAACTGGCATGAAGAGTATAAGGATGACTTCGATGCTGTGCTGGAAAATGCTAGAAATGCTGGTGTGACACACATCATGCTGGCCAGCTCCAACATCGAGGACAGCGGTATCTCTCTGGAAATTCGTAAGGCGAAGCAGAATTGTGGTGTGAAGCTCTCCTGCATGGTGGGTGTCCATCCTGAAGAAGCGGAACACTTCGACGAAAGTGCCAAAGAGCAACTGGAAGATTGGCTCCGTCGTAAAGACGAGTTGGGTATCGTAGCTGTGGGTGAGATTGGTATGGATTACCATTACGAAGATTGCTCACCGGCCTGTGAGGCGGCGGCCTTCATCTATCAGATGGGACTTGCGTTCCGTTATGATCTGCCGGCAGTCATTCATGAACGTGATGCCTGTGAAGATACACTGTTCATGATTCGTTCTTTGTACGAGCAGAAGACGCTTCGCAATGTTCCAGGTGTTTTTCACTGTTTCTCGGGAAGCCCGGAGACGGCGGAGATCCTCTTGAAGATGGGATTCTATCTCGGTTTTGACGGACCGATCACATTTAAGAATGCGAGAAAAGCACCGGATGTCATTCGGATGTGTCCGATGGATCGTCTTCTTGTCGAGACGGATTCGCCATATATGGCACCGGTCCCAATGCGTGGCAAGCGCAATGAACCAGCCTATGTGAAGTATGTGGTCGAAGAGATGGCTCGAATCAAGGGCGTCTCAGCAGAAGAGATGGCGCGGATCACGACGGAGAACGCGCAACGACTTTTCGGGAAGGATACATGATATGCGTTCAAATCGGAAAACAACAATTATCCTAATCGTCCTCATCATTATACTAAGTGCGACTTTCGTGGTGCTCAAGGTCCTAGATCAGAAAGAGCGTGTCATAAAGCGCAAGACTGGGTACGATATTCCGGATTACTGCACGATTGAGAAGTATGTGGCCGGTGGCTCCATCTTCCACCGTAACAGTTTCGAGGCGAAGATTCGAATTGATACAAGTGATCACATGTTCGAAGTAGTCAGTCAGATGCACGACATAATAGGGGAGAATCACGATGAGATTGAGCTTTCGAAATTCAACGTCATCAAGTACGAATTGTTTGGAAGTTGTAAACTGATTCCTAGCCCAACTTCTACTTCTTGGGAAGCAGTAGGCGAGGTGAAGGACGGGTCACTTGTGGTCTTTGTGTGCGTTGAGAACGATACCGATCCGTATCTTTATATGTACTACGCTGAGTGATCAGAAAGTTCATCCACCAAAATCTGTGCAAGATTATACTTGCGGTATACTGACAAACACTTGAAAGAGTGCTAAAGTACAAATATCAGTAAATCAACTGAACTAATTTTACATGAAAGGAGTGTTTCACGAATGAGAACAATGATGCATAACATGAAGAACAACATGAATGCTGCAGGGGCTATGCGACTTCACGCAGGTAAACATAATGTTTATCTTAATAAATACGTTGCGATGCTAAATGGAAAAGCAGGAGTGAAACACCACATGATATAGGTTTCACTACTTATTGGAACGACACGACCGCTTTTCCGAAATACTTTGGGAAAGCGGTTTTTTTATACAATTAGGAGGAAAAATCTTATGCTGCCGATTATCAACATGGAAGAAACAGGAAGTAACATCATCAGACTGCGTGAGAATGCAGGACTGTCCGTACGAGACCTGCAGGACCTCTTCGGTTTTGCGACACCACAGGCAATCTACAAGTGGCAGAGAGGGGTCTGTATGCCGACCATCGACAATCTGGTCGTGCTGTCTGACGCATTCCGCGTACCGATTGAACGAATTCTGGTAGTTGATTACGCAAGTTGAGAAAAAGTATTTCTCTTTACGTAAAGATATGCTATACTGATTGAAACGAAAATATGTTCGATGAATACAGGGTGTCTTTATGAAAGAGAGTACAGATCAGAAATTTGTCATTCACTCGCCATATGAGCCTAGCGGAGATCAGCCACAGGCAATTGAGAAACTGGTGGAAGGTATTCACGCCGGTATGCGTGGACAGACTCTTCTGGGTGTTACCGGTTCCGGTAAGACCTTCACGATGGCGAACATTATTGAGAAGACACAGCGCCCAACGCTGGTCATTGCACAGAATAAGACGCTGGCTGCCCAATTGACGGCGGAATTCAAGGCTTTCTTCCCAGAGAATGCCGTCGAATATTTCGTACCCTATTACGACTACTATCAACCTGAAGCCTATATCGCTTCGACCGATACATTTATCGAGAAAGATTGCGACATCAACGACGAGATCGACCGCATGCGTCATAGCGCTACCAGTTCGCTTCTGGAGCGCCGTGATGTCATTGTGGTCGCGACCGTCTCCTGCATTTACGGATTAGGTGACCCTTCTGATTATAGAGACCTGATGGTCAACCTTCGTGTGGGTATGAGTGCCTCGCGTGACCAGGTCATCAGCCGTCTGATCGATCTTCAGTATGTCCGCAATGATTATGAGATTACCCGTGGTGCCTTCCGCGTCAAGGGCGATACGCTGGATATTTTTCCGCCTTCTTCAGAAGAATTATTGACCCGTGTGACCTTCTTCGGCGATGAAATCGAGAAGATTACGGAGGTCCACCACATCACAGGCAAAGTAGTCTTTACGAGAAATTACACAGTGATTTTCCCAGCTTCTCATTACGCGACGACGAAGTCTAAATTGGAGCGAGCACTTGTGACGATTGAAGCGGAGCTGGAGGAAAGACTCAAGGAACTTCGCGAGGCTGGTAAATTAATCGAGGCTTACCGACTGGAGCAGCGTACTCGCTACGACCTAGAGATGCTGACTGAGACAGGTTTTGTGAAGGGCATTGAGAACTATTCGCGTCATCTTACGGCTCGTGAACCGGGGACGCCACCATTCACGCTCATGGACTTTATGCCGGATGATTTTCTGCTCATGATCGATGAGTCTCATGTGACGGTTCCGCAGATTGGCGCCATGTATAATGGTGACCGTTCCCGTAAGACTACGCTCGTCGATTACGGTTTCCGTCTGCCTTCTGCATTCGACAACCGTCCGTTGAAGTTTGAAGAATTCGAGAAGAAGATGGGGCAGACGATCTTTGTTTCGGCGACGCCTTCCAAGTACGAAGCGGAACATAGCGATCAGACCGTAGAACAGATTATTCGTCCGACAGGACTTCTGGATCCGGAGATTGCAATTCGACCTGTCGAGGGTCAGATGGAAGATATCCTGTCCGAAATCAGACAGACTACAGCTCGTGGTGAACGCGCGCTGATTCTGACACTGACGAAGAAGATGGCCGAGGACTTGACGGCTTTCCTCAAGCAAGAGGATATTCGTGTCAATTATCTGCATTCTGATATTGATACGGTGGAGCGAATGAAGATCCTTCGTCAGCTCCGTAAGGGCGAGTTCGATGTACTGGTTGGTATTAATCTTCTCCGTGAAGGTCTGGACATTCCGGAGGTCTCGCGCTTGATGATCTTGGATGCGGATAAGGAAGGCTTCTTAAGATCTACGCGATCGCTGATTCAGATGATTGGACGTGCGGCACGTAATGTCAACGGACAAGTTATTTTCTATGCGGATGAGGTGACCGATTCCATGTTCGAAGCGGTAACGGAGACGAATCGCCGCCGCGCAATCCAGATGAAGTATAACGAGGAACACCATATTACGCCGAGAAGTGTCTCGAAGGAAGTTCGTGATGTGCTGGAGACATTCGAAGAGGTAAGCGAAGAAGAGAAGATTGAGATGAAGGATCTCTCTGCACTTCTTGATCAGAAGAAGACGAAGCTTTCTACTGCTGAACTGACCAAGCTTGCGGCGAAGCTGGAGAAGGATATGAAGGCAGCGGCAAAGGAATTGGCTTTCGAAGAGGCCGCAAGACTTCGTGATCTGTTGGTCATTGTCAAAGGTAAGCTCGGGGATGCATAATAGAAGATGGTACGGGCACTTCATGCTACCGTTACCTAGATGCGTGCTACCGACATGACATAGGTCGGATTTGGAAGAATGAGGAAAGATTATGGCTGAGGAGATTTCGCAAGGATTTGTTCATCTGCATCTGCATACAGAATATAGCTTGCTGGATGGTGCGATTCGTATCAAGCGATTAGCTGCCCGATTGAAAGAATTGGGCATGACTTCCTGTGCCATTACGGATCACGGTGTCATGTACGGCACTGTCGAGTTCTACAAAGCCATGAAGGAAGAGGGCATTCATCCAATTATCGGTTGTGAAGTCTATGTGGCACCGCGTGGCCGTTTTATGAAGGAACCGGAAGACCGCAATTACTATCATCTGGTCCTTCTTGCCAAGAATGATGTAGGTCTTACGAATCTCAACCGACTGGTATCTGCAGGATTCACAGAGGGGTACTATTACAAACCACGTGTCGATCACGAGATCCTGGAGAAGTATTCGGAAGGTTTGATTGCACTGTCAGCGTGTGTATCCGGTGAGGTAGCCACTCATGTTCTACGCAATGAATTTACTGAAGCGAAGGAGACGGCCTTGTGGTATGACCGTGTTTTCGGTCGGGGCAACTACTACTTAGAGATTCAGAGTAATCAGATGCCAGAACAGGCGAAGGTGAATACGCATCTGATTCGTCTTTCAAATGAGACCGGTATTCCGCTGGTTGCGACGAATGACTGTCACTATATGTACAAAGAGGATGCAGATGCACATGAAGTCCTGCTTTGTATGCAGACCGGCAAGCGTATGAGCGATACGGATCGTATGCGCATGCCCGGTAATGAATTCTATATTAAGTCTGAAGCCGAGATGAGGACTTATTTCGCATCGGTTCCTTCTGCAATCGAGAATACGACCAAGATTGCCAGTATGTGTCATGCGGAGTATACGTTCAATCAGATTCATCTTCCAGCTTATGAGGTACCACTGGATTATGCGGATGCGGAAGCGTATCTGCGGTATCTGTGTGAAGAAGGATTGAAGAAGCGCCTGGCCGATTGTACCGACGAGGAACTTCTCAAGCAGTATTACGATCGAGCGGAATACGAGATGTCTGTCATCACCTCGATGGGATATACCGATTATTACCTGATTGTCTGGGACTTTATTCACTATGCCAAAGAGAACAACATCATGGTGGGGCCGGGACGTGGCTCCGGTGCAGGTTCTCTGGTGGCCTATGCTCTACAGATTACCAACATCGACCCGATTCGATATGGCTTGATCTTCGAGCGTTTTCTCAATAATGAACGTGTCAGTATGCCTGACTTCGACGTAGATTTCTGTTATGTCAGACGTCAGGAAGTCATTGACTATGTGACGCGTAAATATGGCGAAGAGCGCGTGGCACAGGTAATTACATTCGGAACGCTTGCTGCAAAAGCCTGCATAAAAGATGTAGCCCGTGCGCTGGATGTACCATATGGCGAGAGCGATCGAATCTGTAAACTAATTCCGAATGGGATGGGTGTTACGATAGAGGATGCAATCAAAGGTTCACCTGAATTGAAAGCGGAATACGACAATTCAGACATTGTACGTAAGGTCATAGATACAGCGCTGCTGTTCGAAGGAATGCCGAGACATGCTTCTACCCATGCCGCCGGCGTCATCATCTCCGCAGTGCCATTGACTGAAATTGCGCCGCTGTCCAAGAACGATGAGTCGGTAGTCGTGCAGTTTGCCAAGGCGAATTCGGAAGAGATTGGTCTTCTTAAATTCGACTTTCTCGGACTACGTACATTAACGGTTCTTCAGGACACCGCACAGATGGTTCTTGCCAACCAAGGCATAGAGATTGATTTCGACCATATACCGATGGATGATCCCATGGTGTATGAGATGATTTCTCGAGGAGATACAGAGGGTGTCTTCCAACTTGAGAGTTCCGGTATGACCTCTTTCATGATGGATCTGAAGCCATCTTCGCTGGAAGATATTATCGCAGGGATTTCACTTTATCGTCCGGGTCCGATGGATCAGATCCCAAAGTATGTTGCGGCCCGTCACGATCCATCTTCAATCAAGTACGATCATCCGCTTCTTGAGCCAATCCTGAATATGACATACGGATGTATGATTTATCAGGAACAGGTTATGCAGATCGTAAGAGATCTTGCCGGATTCTCTATGGGTCAGTCCGATAACATCCGACGAGCCATGGCAAAGAAGAAAGCCTCCATGATGGAGAAGTATCGTCAGACATTTATCTATGGTGGTAAAGATGAGAAGGGACGTGAAGTTGCCGGTGCGATTGTAAATGGCGTGCCGGAACCTGTTGCAAGGAAGATATTCGACGATGTGACGCAGTTTGCCGGCTATGCCTTCAATAAATCCCATGCAGCCGCCTACGCGGTGGTGGGTTATTTTACCGCATATCTGAAAGTCCATTACCCGACGGAATTCATGGCGGCCATGTTGAACAGCTTCCTAGGCAATCAGGCGCAATTGGCTTGGTATGCGGCTTGTGCGAAGAAGATGGGAATTGCGATTCTTCCACCTTCCGTTGGAAAGAGCCAAGTGCAATTTGCCACCGAAGGGGATAAGTCGATTCGTATTGGATTAACAGCGGTCAAGAACGTCGGTGCCAATGCGGTAGAGAAGCTTGTCGTCGACCGTGAGGTAAATGGTGATTTTACTTCTTTTGGAGATTTCTTGAGAAGAAGCGACAAATTGGAAATCAATAAGAAAATGATTGAAAGCCTGATCTATGCCTCGGCGTTGGATGAATTTGGAATTCCTAGATCGAAGATGTTGGGGGCGGCCGAGCCGTACATGAACCGTCTTTCATCTACCAAGCGAAACGAGATGGAAGGTCAGATCTCAATCTTTAGTCTGATGAACCCCGATGAAGCACTTACCCAAGATGAACCGGTATTGCCGAACGTGAATGAATTTACTTTGGAAGAACGACTGACCAAAGAGAAGGAAATGCTTGGCATCTATGTGTCCGGACATCCGCTGGATAACTATAAGAAAGCACTGTCTGAGACAACAGATACTGATAGTACATCCTTCCTCATGACATTGGGCGAGAGCACCGGAAACGGTCGTGTGCTGAAGGATCGTGAACGTGTCCGAATGGCAGGAATAGTGAATAGTCGGACACAGAAGACGACAAAGAGCGGCAAGGTGATCTGCTTCTTGAGAATGGAAGATCTGTATGGAGAATATGAAGTGACGGTATTTTCTGAGACCTATGCTCGCTATGGTGCTGTCATACAGTCAGCCAAAGCACTACTGATTCGTGGAGTGGTACAGATCGATGATGATGAAGTGAAGCTTCTGTTGGAGGATTGTGTGGCCCTTAGCCGAGATGACGAACCGTTGTGCCAGCTCCCTGCTCCGAGAGGTCGAGAGCGTATCAATTACACATATAGTGAACCACGTAAGTCAGCGAGTAATTCGGAGAATCAGGAGGAACGAACGCCTTCTTCTACGCCGATTCAAACTGAGTCTTCGGTACAGACTCCTTCGCCCGAGCCAGCACCAAAGAGTAATAGTGCACCGGCACAAATCAAACTTGCCATTCGCCATTTCGGAACGACGGAAGATGCGGGCTATAAGAGACTTCTTGCAACCTGTGCATATTTCCGGGGAAATGTACCTGTATATGTAGCGGTGATGGGGGAGAAGCGTGTCGTGAAACTGCCTTCTGAGTATTCTGTCGAATGGAGCAGAGAAACTTGCAAGATATTTGCGGATGAATTCGGTGTCGAGAATATTTCACTGTTTTAATAGCTTTGGTATAATGTAGAGTGGACTGGGCATAGAAAATCCGCACGGTCATGAGGAGAAAAGGAAATGTTTGAAGAATATACGAACGGTAACCTTCCGAATCTGAAAGAGATGAAGGCAAAGAATTATGACAATATTGATCCGAACCAAGAGCCAGAGGTTCAAGGCATTGCGGTACTGACATCCGGTGGTGATGCCCCGGGTATGAATGCAGCGATTCGTGCAATCATTCGTGCCGGTATCAATTCAGGATATAAGATGATGGGTGTAACCCGTGGTTACCATGGCCTTTGGAAAGGTGAAATCAAGGAATTAGGTTCCCGTGATGTTTCTGAGACACTTCAGCGTGGTGGCACATTCCTGATGACTGCAAGATCGAAGAGCTTCGAGACACCGGAGGGTGTTCTTCAGGGCGCGAAGATGTGCAAGGTATTTGGTGTAGACTGTATGGTCGTGGTCGGTGGAGACGGTTCTTTCCGTGGCGCTAGAGATCTGGCCCGTATTGGTATCCCGGTTATCGGTATTCCTGGAACAATTGATAACGATGTTGCATGCACAGAGTACACCATCGGCTTCGATACGGCGATGAATACAGCGATGGAGGCCATCGACAAGCTTCGTGATACAGCTTCCTCTCATGAGCGTTGTAGTGTCATTGAGGTCATGGGACGCCATGCCGGATATATTGCGCTGAATGTTGGTATTGCAACCGGTGCAGAGATCATTCTTCTGCCGGAACAGCCATGGGATATTAACGAAGTCGTCAGAACGATTCTAGCCTGCCGGAACAAAGGCAAACGTCACTATATCGTCATTGTGGCTGAAGGTGCGGGAAGTGCTACGGAGATTGCGAAGCAGATTGAAGAAGCAACGGAGATTGAGTCTCGTCCGACGATCTTAGGGCACCTGCAAAGAGGTGGCAGTCCGACGCTGCGTGACCGTACGATGGCAAGCCTTATGGGTGTTCACGCCATTGAGTGTATCAAGAATAAGAAGATGAACCGTCTTGTGGTCTGCAAGAACGGTGAAATCACAGATGTAGATATAGAGGAAGGTCTGTCTCTTCAGAAGACCATTTCCATGGAAGACCTGGAGAGATCGAAACTTCTCACGTAATAAGAGGAGAATATGTATACCACATTTGAAGAAGAGGCTGCAAAGAAACTAGTCCGTGGCCGCTCTCTTTCCATCTTGGAGTATGACAAGATACTCGATAAATTAGTCCAACACGCTCGTACAGTATACGGGCGTGAGCGTTGTTATGCCCTGCTTCCAACGTCCGATTTGGATCTTGTTGAGGGTTGGCAACAGGAAACCCAGGATACATTGACGTTTTTGGTGAAAGAAGGCACATTGCCTTTGGGGGGCGTCAACGATATTCGAGATTCGGTGAAGTTTTCAGACACCGGTGCAACGCTTACGATGAAATATCTGCTTCACATTGCTTCGTTTCTACGCACGGTTGAGCGTCTGGCACATGTGGAACCGAAGAATATAGATTTAGACCCGTCTACTCATCGTCTATTGTCCGAACTGAAGCTTCTGGTTCCACTGGATTCACTTGAGAAAGAAATCTCTATGGCAATTACCGGTGAGAATGAGATGAATGATCGGGCCAGTAATGATCTTTATACAATTCGAAGACAGATTCGTGATGCACAAAGTAGTATCCGTGAAATATTGGAACGACTTATTCATAAGAATCCACAGGCGCTGCAGGATCAACTGGTCACCATTCGAGATGGAAGATATTGTGTGCCGGTAAAACCAGAGAAGAAGAGCGAAGTACCGGGCGTGGTACATGATACATCTGCATCTGGACAGACACTCTTTATTGAGCCGATGGCGGTTGTCGAATTGAATAACAAAATTCGTGAATGGACGGCAGCTGAGCAAGAAGAGATCAATCGAATTCTGGGCATTTTAAGTGGCAAAGTGGCAATCTGTAAGAATGAACTTCTTATGGATATTGAATTGGTGGGACATATTGATTTCATGCAGGCGAAGGCACAATTTGCACTGGAACTGGATGCCTCCCGCCCAATTATGAATCAGGATGGGCGAATAGTACTTCACCGTGCGAGACATCCGCTGATTGATAGAGAGCGAGTTGTGCCGATTGATTTCTCGGTAGGCACAGACTATCGTACTTTGGTCATTACCGGTCCGAATACCGGCGGTAAGACAGTATCGCTCAAGACCTGTGGTCTGATCACGCTGATGGCTATGGCGGGATTATTCATTCCTTGCCTCGAGAACTCGGAAGTGTCCACGTTTACCAAAGTATTGGCAGATATCGGTGATGAGCAGAGCATTGAGCAGAGCCTCTCTACATTCTCTGCACACATGACCAATCTTGTTCAAATTCTGAAACTGACGAAGAAAACATCACTGGTGTTAGTGGATGAGCTGGGAAGCGGTACAGACCCAACGGAAGGCGCAGCACTTGCGATTGCCATTCTTGATGAATGTAGGAAAAAAGGCGCGGTCACAGTTGCTACGACTCACTATAAGGAATTGAAGGCCTACGCAGTGGAACAAGAAGGCGTAGAGAACGCTTGCTGCGAATTCGATACTGAGACACTGTCGCCGACTTACCGATTGATGATTGGCCTTCCTGGTGTCAGCAACGCATTTGTGATTTCCCGGAAACTGGGACTTTCACCATCCATAATTGAGGCGGCACAGAGCATCCTTTCAGAGGAGAGTCTGAAGGTAGAGGAACTTCTGTCTTCTGCGGAACGCCACAATCGTGAGAGTGAGAAACTCCAGCAGGAGATGGCTGATCTGAAGAATCAGATTCAGAAACAGTCGGATGATCTTGAAGTCCAGCGCAAACAGATTGAGAAAGAGCGAAAGAGAGTACTGGCTCAGGCGCGTGAAGAGAAACGCGAAATGCTGGAGGAAGTGCTGGAGAAAGCGGATACGCTTCTTGATGAGATCAAAGAACTGCAGAAGATGGAGAATTCACACGAAGCAGAACGCAAGGTGCGTGCGATCCGCAACAACCTGCGTGCGGGACTTTCTGACATTGATGCCGAAGAAGGTGCAGATGAGTATGTGAAGGAGATTCCAGGTGAGAAACCGGACAAGATTCGTGAAGGTGGACTTTACTATTCACCGAAACTTGATGTAACCGGGATTATTCTCAAGGGTCCGGACAGCAAGGGCAACTGCATTCTGTCTTCCGGTTCACTGAAGCTCACTGTACCTGCGGACTCGCTTCGTTATCCGAAGAAAGAAGAAGTGAAGCGGTCTGCTCCTCAAGACCGAAAAACCGCGAGAAAAAGTAACATTTCCCGTGCCGATTCCCTGCGTATGGCGAAGAAGTCCGCCATGATGCCGGAGATTCAACTTCTGGGTATGACGGTGGATGAAGCTTGTTCAGCGTTGGACCGTTATCTGGATGACTGCGTGCTCAGTAATATTTCGGACGTTCGTATCGTCCATGGTAAGGGAACCGGTGCCCTGCGCGCGGCGGTTGATCAGTTCCTGAAGAAAGACAGACGCGTTCGCTCGTATCGACTGGGAACGTTCGGAGAAGGAGAAGATGGTGTAACCATCGCAGAATTGAAGTAAAACGTTCGGGTGGTTCTACCGTCCGAGAACAGGAGAGAATATGGAAACTGAGAATGAGAAGAAAGTGCGCCTTTACGTATTTGTAGGTGCATACGGAAGTGGTAAGTCTGAAGTGTCAGTGCATTTCGCCCACCGATTGAAGCAGGAAGATCCGAGTGCCAAAGTCATGTTGGCGGATCTTGATATTGTGAACCCGTTCTATCGTTCTGCCGATGCGAAAGAAACGCTGGAAAATGAAGGCGTTCATGTTATTGTTCCGACCTATGCCAATACGAATGTAGATGTACCGGCACTTCCGGGTGAAGTCTATTCCGCATTTGACCAGGACGACACGGTAGCCGTATTTGATATCGGCGGTGAGGACCTTGGCGCAAGGGTGCTGGGTGCGATGCTCAGCCGATTCAAGAATATCGAGTATCGAGTCTACATGGTAGTCAATGCTTTCCGCCCATTCACTTCGGATGCGCAGAGTATTCAGCAGATGGCTACGGAGTTGTCGGAAGCGGCAAGACTTCCAATCTCAGGGTTCATCAACAACTCGAACCTTCTGGAAGATACGAAAGAAGAAGAGTTGGTAGAAGGAGAACAAGTCTTACTGGAAGCGCAGAAGTTGACCGGTATTCCAGTTGTCTATCAGACTGGACTGTCGAATGTGCTTCCGGACACTTGGAAAGAGAAAACACCGGCTGGAATTCCTGTAATGGCAATGGATCGGAATATCTTGTATAAGTACTGATAGAAGCCGTAGCTTGCTGGTGAGAGTAATGAGAAAACATGCGAAAGTGAGATAAAGTATGAAATTATCGGTTTTGGGATTGCTAATCGTTGGTGGATTGCTCGTGATTCTTGCAATTTGTGCGGGTATTCGCAAAGTGAGAAGCGCGTGGCGAAATTCTCTTCTTGGCATGATCCTCAATGGTGTGAAGCAGGAAGTGAAAGAAGGTAAGGTTGGGCAGGAAGACTTCAGCATGAAGCAGGAACTTGCTACACCTAAATCCGTATCGGATCTTTCGGCTGCACTGATTCCCCAGATCAACAGTGCTTTTCCCGATTTGAATCTGGAACAGATGAAGAGTTCATGCCAGACTGTGCTGGTCAAGAGCTTAGAATTACTGTATCAGATGACGAGTGGAAATAACGGCGATACGATTGATCGAATCCAATCCGAACTGTCTTCCTGTGGCATTGGCCAGACACGTTCTCTAACGGAAGAACTGTGGCAGAAGGTCGCAAATGCCAGGGCGGAAGGGAAAACTTTGGTTTATCGAGATGTAATTGTTCATAATAGCGGAATTAACGACTACAAAAAGCTCTCTTCAACGGTAGAAATAACCTTCCAATATTCGGTACAATGTTTGCAATACCAGGAAAGAAATGGTAAATTTATATCAGGCAATCGAGCGACTCCAACGCAAACTCGATACAACATAAAAGTAATTAACATACTTGATGCGGATCGACTAGCGAGGGAAGACATAAAGGGCGTAGGTTTTACTTGCCCGCATTGCGGTGCTCCGGTCAGCCATCTGGGTGCAGATGTTTGTTCGTTCTGTGGTACAGCGATACGAGCAGTTGATATGCGAATCTGGCTTGTCGATAAGTTGTTTGAAATCTGATTATTTTTTCTTGTAGGGAGGAGATTACTATGGGATTAATTAAAGCAGCAATTCAGGGTATTTCAGGAAACTTGAAGGATCAGTACCTGGAATTCTTCACTTGTGATGCTTTGGGCAAAGAAGTTTTGGTTCGCCGCGGTGCGAAGCACATGAAGAACGGTAGCAACAAGGGAGACGCAGATATCATTTCTAACGGATCCAAGATCGCAGTTCCAGAAGGAACAGCATTGCTTCTCGTAGACAACGGTCGTGTTGTTGACTTCACCACAGAAGCAGGTATGTACACATGGGATACATCTTCTGCTCCGTCTTGCTTCGGTTCCAACGGTTTCTTGGATGGCGTAAAGAAGTCCTGCGCAGATATCTGGACACGTATTAAGGCAGGTGGTGAGGCCATGACTCAGCAGAGAGTTTACTTCGTAAACATGACTGAGATCATCGACAATAAGTTCGGTACAGCTTCTCCGCTCCCATATGATGACCCGACATATCGTGGTATCTATATCCGTATGAACGGTACATTCTCTTTCAAGATTGTAAACCCGGTTACATTCTTCAAGAACCTCAGCAGCAATGTTGCTGGTGACTATTGTCGTGATGAATTGATGGGTAAGAATGGTCAGCCTGGCCAGGCTAAGGCTGAGTTCCTGATGTACCTTGGTGAAGCGCTCAACAAGATGGGTGCCGGCGGAGAAGATGTTCAGTACAATCGTCTGCAGTCTCAGCAGGTTAAACTTGCTAAGTACATGAACGATGTTCTCGACGAGGATTGGCTCCAGGGTCGTGGTATGGTCGTTGACAAGGTTGCGGTTATGTCTGTAACACCAGACGATGAGTCCAGAAAGAGAATTCAGGACTTCGACGATGGTCTTATGTTTGGTAATAACCCGAACATGGCTGCTGGTTACCAGATTAAGGGCTCTGTTGACGCAATGAAGACAGCTGCAGGCAACCAGGCTGGCGCTGGTAACGCAATGATGGGTGTCGGCCTTGTTGGTGGTTTCAATGGTAGTGCTATGAATCCGGGCAACCAGGGTATGGCATTCCTCCAGCAGCAGCAGATGATGCAGCAACAACAGCAGATGCAGGCAGCAGCTCCAGCAGCAGCAGCAGGTTGGACATGCACATGTGGCCAGGGCGGTAACCAGGGTAAGTTCTGTGCAAACTGTGGTTCCCCGAAGCCGGTTGAAGATGCAGGTTGGACATGTTCTTGCGGTCAGGCTGGTAACAAGGGTAAGTTCTGTGCAAACTGCGGTTCTCCGAAGCCGGCTGACAATGCGGGTTGGACATGCACATGCGGTCAGACAGGTAACACCGGTAAGTTCTGCAGCGAGTGCGGTAAGCCTCAGGCATAATTTACAGCTAAGAATTAGCAAACTCCCGATGGGCTATCTCAGTTTTGAGATAGCCCATTTTTGGTGTAATATGTCAGAGAGACAAGGGGAAGATTATGACGATAAAAGAACTACTGAATGTATTTACATCTTTCGGGGACGGGCATACCCGTATCTACCGGAAAGCGGATATATTCAACTGTGATGTTGATTCAATCCCTTTTTTATCTCAGGGAAATCCATAGATGAGCTTCGTAAGAATCAAGGAAAAATGCTTGAGAGTCGTGCAATTGCTGATATGCGTGACTTCTATCTCAAGGTCTACGAGGGTTTTGTAAAAATCTACACTTCCCCAAGTGCGTGGGCCATCTCTGAAATTTCACCCGATGGTGAATATCGATTCGCCTGGTGGGAAGTGGGAAGACACTTCCATGTGAAGCGCGCGATGTATTTCAAAGATGAAGAGACTTGCGTTCGCGCATTGATGATCGAGATGCCACGTTACAAGATGCAACAACTGATTGGTGCAGAGAAGTTCGATGCGTTAAAGTCAGAAAAGAATAGAGAAGTGGCGGCGCTTGTCGCGAAGGATCAATCGATGATCGGACCGTCGGATATTTCGGAAGTTCACGAGTTTCGATTCAGAGCGAAAGGAATTCCTTTCTATATTGTTGAAGAGTATTACCGCGAGACGTTGAGTCTTAGCTGCCCAGACTGTGATCCGTATGTCTCCAACGCACCGATTGGTCATGCATTCGACAAGTTTCCGGCATCTTTTCTCCTTTCTGAGCCGAATACACCGAAAGAAAAAACACTTCTGCATCATGCTTATGAACGAATTTCGGAATTATTGCCATATGTGCGTTTCTGGCAGGAAGCGTACGGGGCGCGATGCTACTGGAACGGACAGGAAGCGGGGGAGTGGGAGATACCGGATCGTTTCGCTTCTGAGAGATACTTGATATAAATGTCGGTGCATGAATGAGGCGATTCCGATTTGATGAGAAAAAGAAAGGGACGTCTCAGTTCGCGAGACGTCCCTTTCTTTTTCTATTTAATTGTAGGATGCGCTATATAGAACTCAGCAGTACTTGGTTACGCTCTCTGGGAGGACTTCCTTCGCACGGCTGCAAATAATCGTAGCTGTAATCTTGTCTCCGAGGAAAGTATTGAGCTTATCCAGAAATGCACCGAAACGCTCATAGTCTGTCTCGTTTGTGACTTTTAGGATACTATCTACGTAGATGTGTGTCACATCATAATCTTTCGCACAGATTCCGCAGATGAAACTTAAGAATTGTTCGAATCCCTCAACTGGGTATTCATCAATGTTGACCAGACGAACTCTATATTTCAGTAAACGATCGAGTCGATCACTTCTCTCGATACATACGATATTGTTGTCTGTTGTAGCTTGTGAATTGATATCTTCAACAAGCTGCGCGGTCTTTCCTGTTCCCTTTTCTCCTGCAATTACCTTTATCATTGGCATCATCTCCTTGTTTTGTTGATTATCCAACGTTGTTGTTTTGGATTACTTATATTCTACATGATAACTTGGATAATTTGAATAGCATTTTTGATAATTTATTAATGAAAATTGTGTAAATAAAACAAACGAAAGTGTTTTTGCCGTATATATTAGGAAAATATAGTAAAAGCATTGCAAACATGGATATGTAGTAGTAAGATATTACATGCTAGAAGTGTAATTGACATGAGAGTGGGTCTTGACCCGCTCTTTTGTTTATCAGAAGAATACGGAGGTAGCATGGCAGGAAGATCAAAAGTCGCACAGGAAGTTTTTGAGATTGCAGAACCCATCGTGAAATCTTTGGGGTTCGATCTGGTGGACTGTGAGTACAAGAAGGAAGGTCAATTCTATTTCCTTCGACTTTTCATCGACAAGAAAGGCGGTATTGAAATTGATGACTGTGAGACAGTCAGTCGAGAAGTCGATGCTGCACTGGAAGGAAAGATTCATGCGGATCCGGATTATTTTGAAGTGTCTTCACCGGGCGCGACACGCCCATTCTCGTCACTTGCTGACTATATCCGACACGAGGGAGAAGAGATCGAAGTTTCTCTCTTTGCTGCGGTAGGAGGAAGTAAGCATCTGGAAGGAACCATCAAGTTGGCAACTGAAGAGGCGCTGGTACTTGAGGTCGGTGGAGAAGAAGTGACGCTTCAGTGGCCACAGATTGCAAAGGCCCAACGCACATTAAGGTTCTAATTATTAAGGATTATACGTAAAGGAGTGTAACTTATGGAAAACAAAGAAATGCTGGAGGCTATCAAGGCGTTGTCCAAGGAAAGGGGCATCGAGGAGGATGTACTGTTCGATGCAATCGAGGAAGCAATCGTTGCAGCTTTCAAGAGAGAGTTTGCAGAAGCAAAGCAGAACGAACAGGTTTTTGCTGAGATTGACCGTGAGACCGGTGAGATGTACGTCTATGAGGTTGTAGAGGTCGTTTCTGAAGTAACTGACTCGAAGACACAGATTTCTTTGGAAGAAGCACGTGAGATCGACCCGGATCTTGAAGAGGGTGATACCATTGAGATGACAATTGATGTAGAGTCCCTGGGACGTCTTGCTGCCGGTGCTGCAAAGGCAGCTATCAGCAAGAAACTTCGTGATACTGAGAATGATCGTATTCAGTCTGAATTCTCTGATCAAATCGGTGAACTGGCTTCTGGTGTAATCCAAAGAAGCGACAACCGTTTCGTATTCGTAGATATCGGACGTGCTGAAGCAACACTTCCACGTCAGGAACAGGTCAAGACAGAAGATTATTCCTTTAATAAGCGTATGAAGTTCTTGATCCTTCGCGTAGAGACTCAGAAAGAGCGTCCGGTGATCATTGTATCCAGATCCCACCCGATCCTTGTGAAGAAACTCATGGAGAAGGAAGTTCCGGAGATTCACGATGGTATCGTCGAGATTGTTTCAGTTGCACGTGAAGCTGGTTCTCGTTCCAAGGTTGCAGTCGTTTCTCGTGATGCAGATGTAGATCCGCTTGGCGCATGCGTTGGTCAGCGTGGTTCTCGTATCCAAGCCATCATGGATGAGCTCTGTGGCGAGAAGATTGACATTATCCAATATAGCGAAGATCCCGCACTGTTCATCAGTAACGCACTCTCTCCGGCAAAGGTCGAGCGCGTAGATACAGAAATCATTACTAAGGAAGACGGTACAAAGGAGATGAACGCTCAGGTTGTTGTACCGGATCAGCAGTATTCACTGGCGATCGGTAAGAGTGGACAGAATGTTCGCTTGGCTGCACGTCTTACAGGCTGGAAGATTGATATCAAGAGCATGTCTTCTTATCAGGAGATGGTTCAGAACGATTTCGTTTCCAACTTTACGATTGCAGATGACGATGCATCCGAGGGTGAAGATCAGTAAGAAAGAAGAGTAGACAGAAGATATGGCAAAGAAGATTCCAATGCGTATGTGCGTGAGTTGTAAAGAACGCATGGCCAAGAAGGATTTGATCCGTATCGTTGCAACGCCGGAAGGGGAAGTAGTGATGGACCCAACGGGAAGATTGCCGGGACGGGGAGCCTATGTCTGTCATAAACCGGAGTGCATGAAGAAAGCGGTCGCTCAACAGCAGTTTGATCGAGGACTTCATTGCAAGGTCGATCCGGAGAAGATCCGTCCAGAACTTGAGAAGATCGAGGAAGGCGGAGAACAGAAATGAGGAATAAGAAGGAAGCAAAGCCAGTCACGAAAGAACGTATTCTGAAGACGATTGGATTGGCTTATCGAGCTGGATTGACCACATCGGGCTTCGATTCAATCGAGATGGCTATCCATGCAGGCGCAGTGGAACTTCTTATTCTGGCAAGAGACGGTTCGGAGAAA
Source organism: Oscillospiraceae bacterium (assembly GCA_045598705.1). Taxonomy (GTDB): domain Bacteria; phylum Bacillota; class Clostridia; order Saccharofermentanales; family Saccharofermentanaceae; genus Scatonaster. Next base: position 9,002 of record JAZLMM010000030.1, on the reverse strand, counting down.
CAGGTTGCGAAACTTCGCCGAATTGCTCAAGAAGAAGAAGCAAGTGCCAGTGATTTTGCCACGGCAGAAGAACTGGGGAACGCAATCGGAAAACCTTCTCGGATTGCGATTGCGATTCTAGATGAGGGGATGGCCAGAAAACTTCTGGACCAGATCGAAGTGTTAAGTAAACAAGAAGAGTCCGCCAGTGGCGCGGAGTAAACAGGAGGAAATGATGGCAGAGAAAGACAAGAAAGCATCAATCACGGAAGAGAAAGAGCAGGCTAAGGTTGAATCTTCGCTTCCTCAGAAGACTGTCAGTGGTATTTCGGGTACGAAGACACTTCGTGTTGGCCGTGTAAATAAGAAGGCCAAGAAACCTCCGGTAGAAGAGGAGAAAGCTCCGATTGTGGAGGAAACGAAGGTGGAGGTGCCGAAGACCGAGAAAGTTGAGAAACCGGTTGAACAGCAGGCCGAAGCCCCTAAGAAGGCTGTAACTGAGAAGAAAGCAGTTGCAGAGAAGAAGACAACGAAGAAAGCATCTGAGAAGAAGGATGTTGAAACTTCTGCTGAAGAAGTGAAGCCTGCACCGAAGGCTGCAAAGAAAGAAGCAGTCAAGGTGGAAGAGCCGAAGAAGGAAGAAGTGAAGCCTACTCCGAAGGAAGAAGCACCTGTTGCACCGAAGGAGAAGGAAGAAATTAAAACTCCAAAGGAAGAGGTAAAGGCGAAACCAGAAGAGCCGAAGGCCACAAGTCGCCTTTCTTCTGCTGTCGTTCGTGCACCGAGTCCGAGTAACGGTTCTGGTTCCGGCTATACAAGAGAGACTTCGACATTCGTTCGTTCCAGAGATGGTAACCGTCAGGGACAGGGGAGCTACAATGGTGGTCAGAGAAATGGTTCTTACCAGCGTAGAGATGACCGTAACGGCGCGCCTCGTCAGGGAGGTTCCTCTTTCAACGGCAACCGCGGTGGAAACCGTAATTTCGGTGGATTCCCACCAAAGGATAAGGACGACGACGAGATTTACAACAATAACCATAATCAGCCGAAGCGCAGCTCCAAGCCGAAGCAGGATCTTCCACCGGAAGCTACGAAGGAGAAGGCAAACTTTGCTGCAAGAGATGCATACGAGAAGAGCCGCAAGGATCCGAAAGCGGATTCCAAGAAAGATAATAACAACGGAAAGTCTTCCAACAACAATGATCGCCGTATGGGTAACAAGCGTGCGAATCAGTTCACCGGTAATGCATCAGATATCCTTTCTGATGATTCCGCACTGGATTCAATGTACATGGGCGGTAAGAACAAGAAGAAGGTGAAGCGCCAGACTTTTGTCGCAGCACCGGTTGCAAAGCCGCAGCTTACTCATGTTTCTCTCCCACCATTCATTACGGTTAAGGAACTGGCGGAAGGTCTGGAGAAACGTTCCACAGACATCATTAAGACTTTGATGATGATGGGTATGCTCGTTACTTTAAATCAGGAATTAGATTACGATACGGCGGCACTGGTTGCACAGGAGTATGGCATCACTGCTGAACCAATCGTAGAGGTCACAGAAGAAGATATCCTCTTCGACGAGAGCGAAGATAACGAGGAGAACCTCAAGCCACGTCCGCCGATTGTTGTGGTCATGGGTCACGTTGACCATGGTAAAACATCTCTTCTCGACAAGATTCGTCAGACATCTGTTGTTAAGGGAGAAGCAGGTGGTATCACCCAGCATATCGGTGCGTATACCGTTCGTTGCAAAGGAAGACAGATTACATTCCTCGATACACCTGGTCATGAAGCATTTACGACCATGCGTGCCCGTGGTGCTCAGGTAACAGATATTGCAATTCTTGTTGTAGCAGCGGATGACGGCGTGATGCCGCAGACGGTCGAGGCTATCAACCATGCTCGTGCGGCCAACACAGAAATCATCGTTGCCATTACGAAGATCGATAAAGTTGGCGCGAACATTGACCACGTGAAGCAGGAACTCTCTACACATAATCTTCTTCCGGAAGAGTGGGGCGGATCCACGATTATGGTTCCGGTTTCCAGTAAGTCGGGTGAAGGTATCGATGAACTCCTTGAGATGGTCCTTCTGACTGCAGATGTTATGGAGTTGAAGGCTGATCCGAAGCGTCAGGCGAAGGGTACAGTCATCGAGGCTAAATTGGATAAGAACAGAGGTCCGGTTGCTACCGTTCTCGTACAGCGTGGTACGCTCCGTTCCGGTGATACAGTTGTTTCCGGTCCAATCTTCGGTCATATTCGTGCGATGTACGATGAGAACGGAGCTGCCCAGAAGAAGGCTGGTCCGTCTGTACCAGTAGAGATCTTAGGTCTTCCGGAAGTGCCGGAGGCTGGTGAGACCTTCTATGCAGTAACGGATGAGAAGATGGCTCGTCAGTTGGTTGAGAAGCGTAAGATCAAGCAAAGAGAAGAACAACTTCATAAGTCTTCGAGAATGACACTTGAGACATTGTCTCAAGTATTGGCTGAAGGCGAAGTCAAAGACCTCAACCTGATTATCAAGGCAGACGTTCAGGGTTCCGTCGAGGCGGTTACGCAGTCTCTTGAGAAACTTACCAACGACGAAGTTCGTGTTAAGGTTATCCACGGTGGTGTCGGTACGATTACCGAGTCCGATGTTACGCTGGCTGATGTTTCCAATGCAATCATCATCGGCTTCAATGTTCGTCCGAGCGCTATTGTTGTTGAACAGGCCAAGGGTGTCGGCGTAGACATCAAGCTCTATAGCGTAATCTATAACGCGATCGAAGATATTGAGGCGGCAATGCGTGGTATGCTCAAGCCACAGTTCGAAGAAGTGGTTCTTGGACATGTCGAGATTCGTCAGACATTCAAGGTATCTTCTGTTGGTACCATCGGTGGTGCTTATGTAACAGATGGTAAGATCCTGAGAACATCTGAAGTACGTGTCGTACGTAAGGGAATCGTTCTGCACCAGGGCAAGCTCGCTTCTCTGAAGCGTTTCAAGGATGATGCGAAGGAAGTGGCTGCTGGTTACGAGTGCGGTATTTCCATCGAGAACTATAACGACATCGAAGAAGGCGATGTAATTGAAGTCTTCGAGATGCAGGAGATTAAGAGAAAGTAATAACAAATAGGTGAACAGATGAGACAGAATCGAGCAGCCCGTGTCGGTGACGAGATCCAAAAAATAATCTCACAGCTTCTACTAACGGAGATCAAGGACCCGCGTGTGCCCGTGATGACCTCCGTTCTGGAGGTGCGCATGTCCTCTGACCTGACTCATGCCAATGTGTACCTGTCCGTATATGGATCAGCAAAAGAGAAGCAGGAGTGCATGGCCGCCATGGAACGTGCTTCTGGATTTATTCGGACACAGGTGGCAAAACGCATTAAACTGCGTGTAGCACCGGAATTGCACTTTAAGTTGGACGAGTCGATTGAGAAGGGCATGGAACTGATGAATCTTATCGATCGGACAATGAAGGAGGATCAATCTCGTGGCGGAAGCGATGTGTGATTATGCGGCCAAAGTACTTCGGCTACTGAAGCAGGTGGAAGGAGAGATCCAGATATTTCCCCATGCCAAAGTTGATGGTGATTGCTTAGGTACAGCCTGCGCGCTGGCTTCAACGCTTCGAAAACTGGGATGCACTTCTCAGGTGATCGTTGAATGTGCAGTACCACAAAGGCTTGCCTTTATGGGAATTCCTGATGAGATGTTGACGATTGCGACTTCAGACAATGCACCTGAAATCCTTGCAAGACAGGCGGTTGCTTTTGCCGTGGACTGTTCGGAAGGAAGCAGAATGGGTGCGGCTGAGCCAATCTTTGATGATGCCTCTTGCAAGGTGATACTAGACCACCATGTCTCTTCTGAAGTTCAGTCCGACTATGCATATATCGATGGTACCTCTATCTCTTGTGCTGAACTCTTAGCTTCTGTGATTTTAGAGTGGGAGAAACTGGAAAAGAAAGTGCTGATCGATCAGTTTGTAGCAGATTGCCTCATGGTAGGTATCCAGTCCGATTCAGGTAAATTCTCCTATCAGAATACAAGACCAAATACGTTCCGCATTGCAGCAGATCTCATGGAACGAGGCGCCAATGTGACCGATAATGCATATCATCTCTTCGATGAGACATGCGAGGGGAAAGTGCGACTTCACGGTCTGGCCCTTTCCGGCATGCAACTCTTTGCAGACGGTCGTATCGCAATTACTAAGATTACGAAGGAGATGATTGACCAGACACAGGCACCGGAAGGTGCGGCGGATGGCATCGTCAATACGCTTCGTGATATCGATTCGGTTATCGCGGCCTTTGTAGTGCGTGAGAACGACCAGGACGAACTTCGAGTGAATTGTCGAACAAAGGTAGGATTTGATGCGGCGGAATTCGCCAAGAAACTTGGTGGTGGCGGACATCACCGTGCGGCTGGTTTTACCGGACATAATACAGATATCGATACGTTTGCGGACAAAATTGTAGCGGAAGCGACGGCATTTCTAGAGCAAGCATGAACCAGAGAAATGAAATAAGCGGAATCCTGCTGATCAATAAACCGGAGGGGATTACTTCCTTCTCGGTGGTGTCTTCTGTACGAAAAATCTTACATACCAAGAAAGCCGGACATGCCGGTACGTTGGATCCGTTTGCTACGGGATTGCTTGTGGTTGCTGTCGGAAAGGCTACGCGCGTCTTACGTTATATGGAGAATCACGATAAGACCTATCGAGCTACGATGGTCTTGGGAAGTATCACGGATACCGGCGATAAAGAAGGAACGGTCATCGGTGGCAGAATCCCAAATGAAGAAGAAATGGCTTTGCTCTGCCGAGACGATTACCAGTTGGTAAGAGAAGCGACGAAGAGTATGATTGGAGAAATCACACAAGTCCCCTCTATCTACTCAGCGATCAAGATAGCTGGAAGACCGGCGTATGAATATGCGAGAGCCGGCCAGGAAGTTGTCATACCGCCACGAGTGATTACAATCCACAGTATAGAAATTGAAGAGATTCGGAAAGTAAACGGAACATTACAAATCGATCTGACCGTGTCCTGTTCCAAGGGAACTTATATCCGTACGTTATGTGAAGATATCGGAAATAAGTTGGGATTTGGTGCATACTGCTTGGCACTGCGACGTCTTCGCAGTGGCGACTGCAAAATTGAAGATGCCATTACGCTGGAAGAACTTGCAGCTTTCACCGAAAGACAAGACACCAGATATCTGCGCGGTGAAATGTCGGCCATGGCTCACATGAAGCGAATCGAAGTCACGGAAAGTGAAGCAAAAGATCTAAGATGTGGCAAGAAACTTGATTTCTCACTCTTTCAGGATAGAATGGAAGCCGTGGGGGCGAAGGAACAACAGACGGTTCTAGCAACTTGTCGGGAAGAACCGATTGCAGTCATATATGTCGCGGAAGAAGATGGACAAAAGCTGATTCGGGAAGAAAGGGTGTTCGCGTAGGTCATGATCGTTTGGAACTGTATCATCAACCGTGAAGGAAAACTGATTTCTAGTCCTTCCAGTGCGACGGAAAGCACGGCAGCTCGTGCAGTGGCACTGGGCTTCTTCGATGGCGTTCACTTAGGTCACCAGCGAATCTTCCAGACCATGCTTGATGTAGCGAGCGCGCGGGGTCTTCGTACGGCAGTTCAGACATTCGAGAATCCACCAAGTAACAAAACACAGAATCATCTTATTACTACATATGCTGAGCGGTGTGCACTTGTGGCACGTATGGGTATTGACGATTTATTTGCGCTTCCTTTCAATGAACAGATCAAGTCGATGTCGCCGGAAACCTTCATGGAAGTATGCCTCAAGGAATGGATGCATACTCGAGCAGTCATTGTCGGACGAGATTATCGTTTCGGTCAGGGCAGAGAAGGCGATGTGAATACTTTGCAGATCTGGGGAGCCAAGAATGGCATTGAGGTCATCTCGGTCGATCCAGTCAATTACGAAGATAGAAGAATCTCTTCAAGCTGGATCCGAGAACTGATTACATCTGGAGAAGTTGAGATGGCCGAACAACTGCTTGGCCATACGGTTGCTTTTGCCGGCGTTGTCGAGAAAGGACAACAATTAGGAAGAACGCTTGGTTTTCCAACCGCGAATATCCGTCTCCCGGAACAGAAGGTCATTCCGAAATTCGGCGTGTATGCTTCTACCTATATTTACGAAGGTAAAGCCTATCCCAGTATTACCAACATTGGGCTACGGCCAACGGTGAATCAGAAAGATAAGACTCCGCTTGCAGAGACCAAGATCCTAGACGGATACTTCCAACTTTATGGTACTAAAGGGAGTGTTCTTCTTCAGAAGTTTATCCGTCCAGAACAGGCATTCCCCAATTTGGAAGCCTTGAACAATCAGATGAAGGTTGATCAGCAGATGGTTCGTCTCTACCACAAAAACCGACAATTGCCTGTTCGATTTGATGAATATGTGTGATATTATATTGCGTGAACAAGATGAGAATAAGAAATGAGGCTTAAGATGAATTACTTGCTTGCTCTTGAGGCAGAGAAAATCTCTTTCCCAAAGTTGGGATGGAACTTTAAGATTAGTAACGTAGCTGTTACGCTTTTCGGAATAGACCTATATTGGTACGGTATCTTGATTGCAGGTGCGGTGGCACTTTGCTTGATTCTGTCCATGAAGCAATGTAGGAAGTATGGTTTGACGCCGGATCTTCTGACTGATTTCTGTCTGCTTTCCATTCCTATGGCCTTCATCGGTGCGAGATTATACTATGTAATTTGTGAGTGGGACAACTACTACGTCAAAGGTAGCTTCAGTAAAACATTCAATGCGATCATCAATGTAAGAAGCGGTGGACTTGCGATTTATGGTGGTGTGCTTGGGGCTTTCCTTGCTGTGCTGATCATGGGCAAGATTCGTAAGGTCCCGATCTCAACTGTTTTGGATTTTGCTATCGTTTACATTCCGCTTGGGCAGGCGATTGGTCGCTGGGGTAACTTCTTTAATCAAGAGGCATTTGGTTCAACAACAGATTTGCCTTGGGGTATGACTAGTAACGCCATTTCTAGGTATTTGGCAGAAAACTGTCCGAAACTTGATTCGACGTTGCCGGTTCATCCGACGTTCTTCTATGAGTCAGTTGCGACACTATTGATCTTTGTTCTTCTGATGATTATTCGTAAGAAGAGTAAGCGTGCTTGGACGACCTTGTCCTGCTACTGTATCTTCTACGGTATCGTACGATTCTTCATTGAAGGCCTGCGTACTGATTCTCTTTACATTGCACATACTAACCTTCGCACCTCTCAGGTACTCTCTTTGATTCTGGTTGTGTTTGGCCTGGTTCTGATTTCACTGGCTCGTATGTATGATTGGGAGAAGAAGCCGATTCCTGAGCGCTTCATCAAGGCAGATGAGGCGATGCTGCGCGATGCCGCAAGAAAGAAGGAAGCCAAGCTTCGTTCCTATGATGAGGAAGAGGATGAAGAAGACCGCGTAGAAAGACTTTCTAAGAAGGAATTTACCCTCGAAGAGGATGATTCGGATGAGAAAGGTTCAGAAGAATCAGAAGAAGATTCTGACTCGAGCATCGACGAGGATGCTGAAGAAGTGTCCAATGAAGAAGATACGGCTGAAGAAGCAGAAGTGCCTTCTGACAAGTAAGAGGTCTTTATGAGTCAGGGAAAGTCCGGCATTGAATTTCTTCGTAATAATTCGATTCGAACAGTCGATTTCTGGCTGATTATTCCTATTCTGTCTATTACCACGATTGGCCTCTATGTGCTGAATCTGGTGCTTTCACAAGGATTTGCCGGCTATCCCGGCATTTTCTATAAGCAGGTGGCGGCGGTATTGATCGGCGGCATAATTGCCATGGTCATTTGCCTTCTCGATACGCAGTTCATGCGAATGGTGGGATGGATTATCTACGGCGTTTCCTTGCTCCTCCTTGTATGGGTCATGATCGATGGCTTCACATTGGAATCACAGTGGGGTGCAGATTCTTGGATGCAACTGCCTGTTCTTGGTACTTTCCAACCTTCGGAGTTAACGAAGATCGGATTAGTCATTGTCTCTTCCTATGTTTTGGAAGATATGGGTGCGAAGACAATCTCGTTGGTGCGCGGCTGGGTGTATCTTGCGTTGATTTATGGGCCGCCGATGCTGTTGATTTTGAAGCAACCAGACTTCGGAACGGCCATGGTAATCATGTTCTCCTTCGTGTGCATGCTTTTTATCTGGAACCTGAAGTATCGCTATTTTCTGCTAGCTATTTCCGGTACGGTAGTCGGTATTATTCCGCTTGTATGGACGTTCTATTTGGAACCTTTCCAGAAGAAGAGAATCCTTTCTTTGATTTTTGAAGGATCTGACCCGGTAGCAGAATGGAACCTAGTACAGTCTAAAATGGCGATTGCTTCAGGTGGACTTACCGGTAATCACACGGGTGTATTGGTTAAGGTACCAGTAAAAGAATCCGACTTTATATATTCTGCGGTTTCAGAGCGTATGGGATTCATAGGAACGACTGCCATTCTGATTCTGGCATTTTTCTTCTTGCTGAGGTGCCTCTATGTGGCATCAAAGTCATCGCGTAAAGCCTATTCCTACATCGTTGTCGGTCTGACGGGGTCATACGCATTCCACTTTATCGAGAATATGGGTATGTGTGTCGGACTTCTTCCGATTACCGGTATTCCGTTACCATTTGTCAGTTACGGTGGAACCGCGATGATGGTTAACTTCATCTCACTTGGATTCATATTGAATATTTCGATGGAACGAAAACAGTAGCCTTAGCGTAATCACAAAATAGAAAACAGAATAAGAGAAACTCCTGGACGGCAAAATCCGTTCTGTACTACAGAACGAAGATTTAGTCAAAGGGAGTTTTTTATTGGTTCATCACGGAAACTTGGGGAATGAGGAATCAGAAGAATTGAAATGGGGGAATAACATACTGGTGTGAAACGCGAGATTTCCGACTGGAGAGACTAAAGTGTTCTGTAGTCGGAAGAGAAAATGAAAGATGCGAGTG
>JAZLMM010000029.1:0-39023 GCA_045598705.1 Oscillospiraceae bacterium | reverse complement strand
CCGGGATACAGTGTGTTCGATGTAAACGGCGTAAACATCTACACACCGAAAACAACTGCTCCTGCCGCAACGGATGTTCCCTTTCTCGTCCGTATCACCATCAGCGACCTCAATATCCGCAAGGGTCCCGGAACGGACTATGCAAGAACGCAGTTCATTCCCGTGGGTGTGTACACCATCGTGGAGGTTAAATCCGGCAAAGGCTCAACCGCAGGCTGGGGACGGCTGAAGAGCGGTGCGGGATGGATCAGTCTCGACTTCGCCACGAGGATTTAATCGGAACACGAGAACATATTGGAACAGCAAATTCCTACCTCTCCGTATATAATACACATTTTTTATATACCCTATTTTTGTTCACGAAATTTATGTTGTAATGGGTTTTTCGTGTTCCTCGTGTTCCAATGGCTGAAAATAAAGAGTTTTTCGGAACAGGTACGGCCTGTGGGCTTCTCTTCGGAGAGCCTGCAGGCCGCTTTTTTTATGCCATAACGGTGGGGGTTGAATTTTTCGGTAGTGAGTGAGGGAGATACAACAAGACGCATCCCTCAGAAGGAGCCGAAGGATTATGACCGACAATCAAAAATCGCAGATCATCAAACTCCGCGCCGCAGGCAACGGTTACGGCAAGATTGCCCAGACGCTTGGCATATCTTTGAACACGGTGAAGTCTTTCTGTCGTAGAAATGATATCAATGGAAATGCGGTAGCTGAACCTTCAGTTACGTTCACCGGCGAGACAACTTTCTGTGAGAACTGCGGACGGGAGATTCAGCAGATCATCAAGCGGAAGAAAAAACGCTTCTGCTGCGACAAGTGCAGGAACGAGTGGTGGAACAGCCATCTCGACCAGGTAAAGCGGAAAGCTGTCTATAGTTTCAGATGCCCGCATTGCGGTAAGGAGTTCAACATTTACGGCGATAAGCGCAGGAAGTATTGTAGTCACGAGTGTTACATCGCTGACAGGTTCAAAGGCGGTGGCGGCGATGAGTAAGGAAGAATTCAAAAACGAAAAGCTCTATCAGACCACCATGCACCTTGCCAGGAAGATGCTCGAAGAGGGCATTATTTCCGAGGAGGAGTATCGTCAGATTGATACAATTTTCCTTGAGAAATATAAGCCTGTTTTCGGCACATTATTCTCGGATATATCGTTGACTTCCGGGGCGTAAAGAGTGATGTATAGTGTCGGAAAGGAGTGATTTCATGGCAAAAATCACGAGGGTCGAACAGGCAGTGCCGACCATAAAAACGAAGAAGAAAGTCGCTGCCTATGCCCGCATTTCGATGGAATCGGAACGCATGAACCATTCCCTCTCCGCGCAGATCAGCTACTACAGTTCCCTGATACAGAAAAATCCAGACTGGCAGTACGCAGGAGTGTTCGCGGATGATGGAGTCTCCGGCACGGGGATAGCCAAACGCGATGAGTTCAGGCGCATGGTAGAAGCCGCCGAGAACGGCGAGATAGACATCATCCTTACGAAGTCGATCCAGCGGTTCGCCAGGAACACGGTGGACTTGCTGGAAACGGTGCGGCACTTAAAGGACATCGGCGTGGAGGTGCGTTTCGAGAAAGAACACATCAATTCCATGAGCGGTGACGGTGAGTTGATGCTGACCATCCTCGCATCCTTCGCACAGGAAGAAAGCCGTAGCCTTTCGGATAACTGCAAATGGGGTATCAGAAAGCGGTTCGAGAAAGGCATACCGAACGGACACTTCCGAGTGTACGGGTACCGCTGGGAGGGCGATGACCTGGTCATCGTGCCGGAGGAAGCGAAAATCGTGAGACGCATCTTTCAGAACTTCCTGGACGGAAAATCAAGGTTGGAAACGGAGCGGGAGTTTGCCGCCGAGGGCATCACAACAAGGGAGGGCTGCCGCTGGGTGGATTCCAACATCAAGGTGGTTCTCACGAACGTGACCTACACGGGGAACCTTCTCCTGCAGAAGGAGTTCATATCCGATCCCATTTCCAAACAACGAAAAAAGAACAAGGGGCAGCTTCCGCAGTATTATGTGGAGAACACACATCCCGCCATCATCGACAAGGAAACCTTCGACTATGTGCAGTCAGAAATCGCGCGGCGAAAGGAACTGGGACCAAGGGCGAACAAGAGTCTGAACCTCACCTGCTTTTCGGGGAAGCTGAAATGCCCGTTCTGCGGAATGAGCTATGCCCACAACAAGCGCACGGACAGAGGTTTCATGGAGTATTGGGCTTGCGGATCGCGGAAGAAAAAAGGCGGTAGGTGTCCTGTCGGTGGCAGCATCAATCACGAGAATCTGAAAAAGGCGTGTGCCGAGGTTCTTGGGCTGGATGCATTCGATGAGGATGTGTTCTGTGAAAAGGTGGACTTCATCAATGTGCCGGAGCGGTATGTGCTGGAGTTCCATCTGAAGAACGGAGAGGTCATCACAAAGGACTGCCCGAACACGGGACACCGGGATTGCTGGACGGCTGAGTACAGAGCGAAAACCTCCGAGAAGCGCAGGAAGAAACCAAACTGCAAAGGCTCCTCCGTTATGACGGGCAAGATCAAGTGCATACACTGCGGTTGCAATTTCCGTAGGGCTTCACAGCCATCAGCCACATCGGAGAGCGGTAAAGCCTACTACTGGCGGTGCGCCAAGCGGGATGGATGCGGAACGGTCGGATTTCGTGAGGATGTGTTGAAGCCCTTTATAGCGGAGATGCTCGGCATTGCCGAGTTTGATGATGTCGAGTTTGACAGACAGATCGACCATATCGATGTACTTTCCGCAACGGAGATGGTTTTCCATTTCAAGGACGGCAGAACGGGCAGCCGCACATGGGAACAGCCGAAACGGGTCGGCAGACCTTGGACGGATGAGCAGAGAGCCAAGTTCAAGGAATCCGTCAAGGGCAGGTACACGCCGGAACTGCGGCAGCAGATGAGCGAACACATGAAACAATTACGGAAGGAGCGTGGGAAAGCATGGCGCAAAGAAAAGTAACGGCGATTCCGGCTACCATCAGCCGGTACACGGCCACACCGATAAACAGTACGAAGAAACGCCGCGTTGCCGGATATGCCCGCGTTTCAACCGACCATGAAGACCAGACTACGAGCTACGAGGCACAGGTCGATTACTACACAAGCTACATCAAGAGCAGGGACGATTGGGAGTTCGTTGCCATATACACGGACGAAGGAATCTCTGCAACGAACACCAAAAAGCGCGAGGGTTTCAAGGCGATGATTGCGGATGCTCTTGCCGGAAAGATTGATCTCATTGTTACCAAGAGCGTCAGCCGTTTCGCAAGGAACACGGTGGACAGCCTTACCACGGTGCGGAAGCTGAAGGACGAGGGCATTGAGATTTATTTTGAAAAAGAAAACATCTGGACGCTTGATTCCAAGGGCGAGCTGCTCATCACCATCATGTCGAGCCTTGCACAGGAAGAAAGCCGTTCCATTTCCGAGAACGTCACCTGGGGACAGCGAAAGCGCATGGCGGACGGCAAGGTCAGTTTTGCCTACAGTCGCTTTCTCGGACTGGACAAGGATAAAGAAAGCGGCAAAATCGTGGTCAATCCCGAACAGGCAGAAACGGTGCGGCTTATTTTCCACTTGTTCCTTGAGGGCATGACGCCGCATTCCATCGCCACCGAACTGACAAGCCGGGGCATCAAGACGCCTGCGGGCAAGGATGTGTGGAACCAACAGACGGTTCGCCGGATGCTCTCAAACGAGAAGTACAAAGGCGATGCCCTTTTGCAGAAGGAGTTCACGGTGGACTTCCTGCAGAAAAAGATGAAAAAGAACGAGGGCGAGGTTCCGCAATACTATGTGGAGGGTAACCACGAGGCGATCATCAGCCCTGCGGTGTTCGACATGGTGCAAGCGGAGCTTGCCAAGCGCACAAAGGGCGGTACGCGCTATAGCGGCGTGAGCCTCTTCTCCAACAAGATAAAGTGCGCCGATTGCGGCGGATGGTACGGCTCGAAGGTCTGGCATTCCACAGACCGCTATCGCAGGGTCATTTACCGCTGCAACCGTAAGTACAACGGCGAGAAGTGCCAGACTCCCCATGTCACGGAGGAAGAAGTCAAAGCGGCGTTCATTTCGGCGTACAACCAACTCGTGACCGAGAAGAAAGAAATCATCGCCAATGCGGAGATCATTCGCAAGACGCTCTGCGTCACCGATGCCCTGCAAGAAGAAAAGGGCAAGTTGGAGGAAGAGATGGCGGTGCTTGTGGAAATGACACAGAACATCGTGGCGGAGAATGCCCGCATTGCACAGGACCAGGACGAGTACCAAAAACGCTATGATGGACTGGTTCAGCGTTACGATGAAGCCAAGGCACGGTACGATGATGTGGTAGCCGCCATCTCCGCAAAGGACGCGCAGAGCGAACGGCTGGCGGACTTCATCAAGGTACTGAAAGCACAGGACGGCACCATCAGCGAGTTCGACGGCAGCCTTTGGGGCGGCATGGTCGAGTTCGTCACGGTAGGCAGGGACAAGGTTATAACAGTCACCTTCCGGGACGGTACGGAGATACAGGCATAACAGGCATAAAGACAGAATTGACACTCGGCTGCGGTCGGGTGTCTTTTTTCGTCAAGGGGTAGAAATGTTCACAAATCTGTGCTACAATAAATTGTAGCGCGAGTGCAATATATGTTACTACAGCAAAGGAGAGTCGGAATGCTGAAGAATAACGTAGAAGTCGATGTAAAAGTGAAATGTATAGAGGGCGATGTTACCCAGGCAAAACTGGCAGAAGAAATTGGAACTTCGGCACCATATATCAGTCGGCTCATAAGGAATAACGAAAAAATCGTCAATAAGACTTTTCTCCAGCTGATGGAAAAGCTGGGATACGATGTTGAGTTGACCTATGTAAAACGCGGGGAGGAATGACGTAATGGTGAATTTGAGCAGATTGGAAGAAATAAAAGACCTGCGGACGGTGTGGCCGCATGAAGCCCTGGACTTTACTCCGTGGCTCACGCAGGACGATAACATCTCCCTCCTCGCTGATGCCATAGGCCTTGATATTACTGTGGATGAAACAGAGTCCTCCGTGGGCGATTTCAATGTCGATATCTTTGCGTCCGAGACGGGTACGGATCGGAAAATCATCATCGAGAATCAGCTGGAGGACACAAACCACGATCACCTCGGAAAGCTGATAACTTATGCGTCCGGCAAATCTGCGGATGTGATTATATGGGTAGTGAAACACGCCCGTGAGGAACACAAGGCTGCCATCGAATGGCTGAACAACCATACCGATGAGAAAATCGGATTCTTCCTCTGTGAGATAAAACTGTATCGCATCGGTACATCCGAGCCTGCCGTGAAGTTTGAGGTCATCGAAAAGCCGAACGACTGGACTAAGGAAGTAAAAAAGAGCGAGTCCGCAAACGAGACTCAGCAGCAGAGATACGATTATTGGGTGGCGTTCCAGGACTATGCTTTCCAAAACACACAGTTTGCAAAGAACTTCAATCGCAGGAAGCCGTCTATGGATCATTGGATGAACTTCAGCGTGGGTTCTTCTGCTTGCCACATCGCCGTGTCGCAGATTCAGAAACGGAACGAACTGGATGTGGAACTGTATATCAGCGAGGATAAAGACCTGTTCCATTCTCTTTTCGATAAGAAGGATGAGATTGAAGCCAATGCCGACTTGACATTCGATTGGAGAGAACTGCCGGAACGTAAAGCAAGCCGCATCGTTATCGAGAAGGGCGTGACCTTCGGCGATAAGAGCCAATGGAATGCACAGTTCGATTGGATCATTGATGTCATGCTCAAGATGAAGAAGGCGTTCAAGAAATACTTATAATAGTGGAGGATGTGACTAATGGCTTTCGATTTCAAAAAGGAATACAATGAGTTCTATATGCCAAAGAATAAGCCCGGCATCGTTACCGTGCCGAGCATAAATTATATAGCGGTTCGTGGTCAAGGTGATCCGAACACAGAAGATGGAGAATACAAGCAGGCTATCGGACTTCTTTATGGCATTGCATTTACCATCAAGATGAGCAAAAAGGGTAATCACCAGATCGAAGGATACTTTGATTATGTCGTACCACCGCTTGAGGGCTTTTGGTGGCAGGATGGCGTGGACGGTATTGACTATGCGCACAAGGAAAACTTCAAATGGATATCCGTCATTCGACTCCCCGATTTTGTGACAAAGAAAGATTTTGAATGGGCGGTCGAGGAAGCCACAAAGAAAAAGAAAACCGATTTCTCCAAGGTTGAGTTTTTTACCTATGACGAGGGTGAATGCGTTCAGTGTATGCACATCGGCTCCTATGATGGTGAGCCTGCTACTGTTGCACTCATGCACGAGTATATAGAGAGCCAAGGTTATGCCCTCGATATTACGGATAAGCGTCTGCATCATGAAATCTATCTTAGCGATGCAAGGAAGGTCGATCCCGAAAAGCTGAAGACTGTGATTCGGCATCCGATTAGGAAAAAGTAGAAATGAAGCAATTGAAAGAAAAAGAATACGAAGAATTCCAGCAGTACCTCTATAACAAGTCGCACGGGTACATTTGGACACCGGATACGCTGGAACTGATATGCAGCGGGGATGACAATGAGCCGGAACGCATAGGCAAACAGATGCTTGAGATGCTGGGAAAACTGCGTAACGAGCATATTTCCCACATGACGAGCAACAAGCACAAAAAATATGTGATTCGCAGCCTTCGCAAGGGCGAAAACGATCTGCTGAAGGACTTCTTGTATGAAGCTATTTTCATACCGAAGGGTGCGAAGCCACCTATGCGAGATATCATCGAGAAGCCGGAACTGCGTGTGTACACGGATGATTTCGGTACCCGGAAAGGCGATAACTGCCTGGTAGCTGATTTCGGCGGCAAGGTGGTCGGCGCCGTCTGGACGAGGATTATGGACGATTACGGTCATGTGGATGATGATACGCCGTCCTTCGCCATTTCACTTTACAAGGAATATCGCGGTCAGGGCATCGGCTCACATCTTATGGTGAAGATGCTCGAACTGCTGAAATGGCATGGTTATGAACGGGCGTCCCTGGCGGTGCAGAAAGCAAACTACGCTGTGAAGATGTATAAGAATGTCGGGTTCAAGATCGTGGATGAGAACGCCGAAGAATATATCATGGTGTGTGAATTATAAATCGGGATTCGAAGGGGGAATCATAGTGAATGAATTTAACGAGTATGTTCGTGAGGCTTTTTCCGCAGCCGGTGATATTGTCATAAAATCCATGATGGGCGGATATCTTGTATACCTCAACGATAAGCTGATAGGTGACATTTGCGATAATGAACTGTTTTTGAAGAGAACACCGACATCGGACAGGCTACTTGCAGATTCCGAACTGCGTTATCCGTATGAAGGCTCAAAAACACTGATGCACGTATTCGACAGATTTGAGAATACAGATTTGATTGCAGAATTACTGGAAAGTATGTATGCAGAACTGCCCGAAAAGAAACTAAAGAAAGCCAAATGAGCCGGATCAATTCCAGTTTCACGAGGAAAACATAATGTACGCACAAACCTCAATAAAACTTAATCCCTTACTCCGTAACGGTACATACGGCATCGTTATGAGGGGTGTGCAAAAATGCACCTGTGCGGGTGCATCGTTAAGGAGTAGAAATTCTGCTCCGTTATGTTGTATCAAATTAGACACGGCAACAGATGCTGCTTGCGGCGCGGGCAAAGGCGGAGAAGATGCTGGACGGCGCGCCGGAAGGGAAGGTAAGGGTCTCGACAAGACGAGGGAAAGATCAGTTCTATCTTTGCCAAAGTTCTGGCCGAATAAATGGCCGATATTTGAAGAAGGAAGAGAGGTCTTTGGCGGAGAAACTGGTTTGCAAGGACTATGCTGATCGGCTCATTCGGCGGATAGACAAGGAACTTCGGTTAATCTCGACGTATATGCAGACGCTGGAATGTGAGAATCCCAATAATGTGTACGAAATGTTGATTAAGCAACGGCAGAAGATAGTCCAACCGATTCTGCTCAGTCCGGAACAGTATGCAGAGCGATGGATGAAGCAAGCATACGAAGCAAACCCTGCTTTCAGTGATCAGAGACTGTACGAGACGAAGCGGGGAGAGAAAGTGCGATCGAAGAGTGAACTCATGTTTGCCAATCTGTACCATGAACTTGATATCCCATATCGATACGAGAGCAAATTGACGCTGCGAGATGGAACGGTAAGATATCCAGATTTCACTTTGTTGGACGTGAGGCATCGTCGCTTTGTTTTCCATGAACATTTTGGGCTAATGGACGACACAGAGTATCGGGAAGCTTGTTTGCGAAAACTTGATTTATATCGACGGAACGGTGTGTATCTGGGTGTGAATCTGATTGCTACGTTCGAGGGTAAGGGAAGTGAACTCAATATGCGGGAGATTCGGCAGATGATGCGGGCTCTGTTCGGAGTGTAGTTATAAGTACGGCTGGAATCAAGGAAATGCGGTTTCAAGCCGTACAATACCCGAGCAAAGTACGGCTGGAATCAAGGAAATGCGGTTTCAAGCCGTACAATACCTGTGCAAAGTACGGCTGGAATCAAGGGAATGCGGTTTCAAGCCGTACAATACCCGTACAAAGTACGGCTGGAATCAAGGAAATGCGGTTTCAAGCCGTACAATACCCGTGCAAAGTACGGCTGGAATCAAGGAAATGCGATTTCAAGCCGTACAATACCCGTGCAAAGTACGGCTGGAATCAAGGAAATGCGATTTCAAGCCGTACAATACCCGTGCAAAGTACGGCTGGAATCAAGGAAATGCAATTTCAAGCCGTACAATACCCGTGCAAAGTACGGCTGGAATCAAGGAAATGCGATTTCAAGCCGTACAATACCTGTGCAAAGTACGGCTGGAATCAAGGGAATGCGATTTCAAGCCGTACAATACCCGTACAAAGTACGGCTGGAATCAAGGAAATGCGATTTCAAGCCGTACAATCGTGTTTGGAATGTGATTTGTAATTGAAAATCCCCTCTAATAAGGGTTATAATACAAAGACGTGATTTCAGTTCCGTGATTCCTTCCTGAGAGGGTGCGATTAGCGGGTGAAAAATATAAATTAAGGCAGGCGATAGTTTTATGGCATTTATTGATGAGATTAAAGCAAAAGCAAAGAGCAACAAGAAGACCGTCATTCTTCCTGAGTCTATGGACAGAAGAACATTTGAGGCGGCTGCAGAGATCCTCGCTGAGGATATCGCAAACCTGATTATCATCGGTACAGATGAAGAGGTCAAGGCGAACAGCGAAGGTCTGGATATTTCCAAGGCTACAATCATTAACCCGAATACTTACGAGAAGACAGAGGCTTATATCGATGGCTTCGTTGAACTGCGTAAGGCTAAGGGCATGACAAAGGAAGAAGCTACGAAGACACTTCTTTCCGACTATATGTACTACGCTTGCATGATGGTGAAGATGGGTGATGGTGATGGTATCGTTTCCGGTGCTTGCCACTCTACTGCTAACACACTCCGTCCGTCCCTCCAGATCATCAAGACCGCTCCGGGCACCAAGCTCGTATCTGCTTTCTTCGTTATGGTCGTTCCGGATTGCGAGTACGGTGAAGACGGTGTATTCGTATTCGGTGACTGCGGTCTCGTTCAGAACCCGAATCCGGAAGAACTCGCTGCAATCGCTGGTTCCTCTGCTGCATCCTTCAAGCAGCTCGTTGGCAAAGAGCCATGCGTTGCACTGCTTTCTCACTCTTCCATGGGTTCCGCTAAGCACGACGACGTAACCAAAGTTGTTGAAGCGACCAAGATTGCCAAGGAACAGTATCCTGAGTTCGCAATCGATGGTGAGCTCCAGGCTGACGCTGCAATGGTTCCTTCCATCGGTGCAAGCAAAGCTCCGGACAGCAAGGTTGCTGGTAAGGCAAATGTCCTGATCTTCCCTGACCTCGACGCTGGCAACATCGGCTACAAGCTGGTTCAGAGACTCGGCAAGGCAGAAGCTTACGGCCCAATGTGCCAAGGTATTGCAAAGCCGGTTAACGACCTGTCCCGTGGTTGCTCCGCGAAGGATATCGTTGGTGTAATCGCCATCACTGCTGTACAGGCTCAGAATAACTAAGTTGAATCAGGTGGGACGGGTGACTGTCCCACCTTATTTGAATATTTGGTTTGTGCTTCCGCCTATCTGGTAAAAGCACTCGAACCTCATACATCGTACTAAACCTCAAACATTGTACTAAAGGAGAAATTGAATGAAGATTTTAGTTATCAACTGCGGAAGTTCTTCCTGCAAGTTCCAGCTTTTCGAAACATCCACCGGCGACGTACTCGCAAAAGGTAATGCGGAGCGTATTGGTATTGACGGTAAGCTCACCTACAAGACACCGGGTAACGAAGACTATGTTTGCACCGATCCGATGCCGGACCACAAGGTTGCTGTACAGATGATCCTCAACGCACTCGTTGACAAGGATCACGGCGTACTCTCCGACATCAGCGAGATTAAGGCTGTTGGTCATCGTGTGCTCCATGGTGGTAAGTACTACAGCAAGTCTGTTATCGTAAACGACGATGTAAAGCGCGTCATTCGCGAATGCTTCCCGCTGGGACCTCTTCATAACCCAGCTAACCTCACAGGTATCGAGGCTTGCGAAGCTGTTCTTCCTGCTGGCACACCACAAGTTGCAGTATTTGATACCGCGTTCCACATGACCATGCCACCGAAGGCTTACACCTATGCACTGCCTTACGAGCTGACAGAGAAGTACTCCATCCGTCGTTACGGTTTCCACGGTACTTCCCACCGTTATGTTTCCCGTCGTGCAGCTGAATTCCTCGGCAAAGATTACAACGACATCAAGATTATCACCTGCCACCTCGGCAACGGTTCTTCCTTTGCAGCAGTTGACCACGGTAAGTGCGTCGATACTTCCATGGGTCTGACACCTCTGGCTGGAATCTGCATGGGCACACGTTGCGGCGATATCGACCCGGCTATTGTACCGTTCCTGATGACGAACGAGAACATGACACCAGATGACATCGACGTTCTCATGAACAAGAAGTCCGGTGTAGAAGGTCTTTCCGGTGTATCCTCTGACTTCCGTGACCTCGAGAAGGCTTCCCGCGAAGGCAACGAGCGCGCAACACTGGCACTGGATATGTTCGAGTACCAGGCTAGAAAGATCATCGGTTCCTATGCAGCAGCAATGGGCGGCGTAGATGTCATCGCATTCACAGCTGGTATCGGTGAGAACACTGACTATATCCGTGCAGCAGCTTGCGAAGGCCTCGAGTTCATGGGCGTAAAGATTGACCCAAGCAAGAACGACGGCGTTCGTTCCGAGGCAGTTATCTCTGCGGACGATTCCAGAGTAACGGTTGCCATCATCCCGACCAACGAGGAGCTGGCTATCGCGCAGGAGACCGAAGAACTGGTAAAATAACTCTCCTTCGGTGAGCTTGCTGGTTTCCTTTCAGATATATAACAGAATTGTTCTGAGAAGTATCGGCAAACTACTAATATGTATGAGAAACAACCGAACCGTAGCGAATATGTTACGGTTCGGTTTGTTTTTGACTACTTCTATTGCTTGTACTACATGAATCTGATTTACTGTAGATAGGAATAGTATGTAAACCATAGGGGGGAAGAAGCGATGAGAATTCTAATTGTTCGTCATGGGGATCCGGATTATGAGCACGATAGTTTGACGGAACTTGGGCGACGACAGGCCGAAGTAGTTGCAGAAAGACTGATGAGTGAAGACATCGAGACTGTTTATTCTTCTTCCATGGGACGTGCATATGAGACGGCTTTACCTTATGCCAACAAGGTCAATACTCCCATTCGGAAATTGGACTTCATGCGTGAGATTCGATATGGACAGGGCGAAGCACTATTTACCACAGGAAATCCTTGGGATGAGACCGATAAGATGGCTACGGAAGGAAGAGATATTCTTGACCTGAAATGGCACGAGTCTCCTTTCTTTCGAGACAATGTTGCAACATCTGATGTAGATAGGATTGCGGATGCAACAGATGAGTGGATGTTGGAACTCGGATATAGAAGAGAGGGGCTGTACTATCGGAATGTTCGTGAAGACAGTGATGAGCATACTGTGGCACTATTCTGTCATGGTGGATCTGGCACGGCTATGCTGGCACATATTCTGAATTTGCCTTTTCCATATCTTTGTGCGATCATTCGCATGCGCCATACAGCAATCACTTCGATTCGATTGAACAGTGAACCCGGAAGCCGAATCATGCCTGTGTTGGAACTTGCATGTGATGCCGAACATCTGAAGAATATCGAATAATACACACATACTAGAAAGAATAGTCATGTGTTTACTCAGTTGGGACGACATGAGAAATGAATGCTACATAAGTATTCTGAGAGAATCTCTTAACTTTCTCTTAGTAATTCACAGTTTATTCATAGAAACTGAAAGTTTGCTTTACCCCAGTTCTCTCGTGAATTCACTATAATGAGATTATCAGATAAAGAGGGGTTCATATGAGACATACATTTACGATTTTTAAGTGGGAGATGAACAAACTCCTGGGCAATTGGAGAAGAACGTTGGCAGTACTTCTACTGCCGGCTGTATTACTGCTTGTTGCCATCAACGTATTTCCACTCCTGATGAATTATCTGTCTACCGGACATCTTCAGAGTCGTCCACTGACTGTGGTTGGCGCACCGGATACTTTTGTTGATTATATGGAGGAGAACAGACTCTCCGACCGCTACGCAATCACGTGGCTCTCTGAAGAAGAGTTTGAGAAGCAGTATACGTATTCGAATGATGAGAAATCGCATTTCCAATTAGGAAAGAACATTAAATTTGACTTCTATCTCCGTGGCAATGAGGACCTTCGGAAAGAATTGAAATCCGGAGAGATATTTCTATTCTTCCGATCTGCCGTACGGGAAGACGGAGTTTGGTATCAGACAGATTTTGATCAGACTGTCGAACGGTATTATGATGAACTATCGCAGGGCATAGGTATCCCATCAACCATGAATCGAATGTTTACATACTGCGATTCCAGTTCCTCTATGAGCTACATGCAGGCAGAACAGTTTCAAATGGATATTGGAGATGGATACGCAGGATTTTTGCTCGATACATTAGGGGAGAAGTATACCGAGATTGGTGGCGGCGCCCGTTGGAAGGTAGATGATTTCAATCCTTTCCAATTTGTCATGAGTCACCGAGCAGATGCCAATGCCGGAGCCGCCCGCACAATCCCATGCATGCTGATCCTTCTGATGTACTATTGCATCTACTCACTGACTGCAGAGTCGATCGCAAGTTCGCGTGAAAGTGGATTCCTTACAAAGGTTTATCTTACACCGATTTCCAGCCAGGCACTTCTGACGGGCAAAGCACTTGCCGTGATTTCAGTAGGTATGGTCAGTGCAGTAGCGACCTTTCTGCTCATGTTCTTCTCCTCCTGGATGAACCACAATAACAGTGCTTTCTCCATGTTACCATTCGGACTGTTCCTGACTGGGACACAACTGTTAGTTTGCCTCCTTGCCTTGTTGGTAGCGGCCATCTTCATGTCGGCACTCTGCTTTAGTATTGTATTCAGTTTGCGCCGTATTGAAGATGTACTGATGAATCTTCAGGTGCCGCTGGCACTGCTGATCTTTGACTTCTTCGGCATGATCTTCCGTCCTTCGGCGGGTATTCTAGCCGAGTATTTGATACCTATTCACAATTCTGCTATGGTGATTCGCGATGTGTTCCGAGGTTCCCTAAGCTTGAATACCTGCGTCATTGCCATGGGCGTAAACATTGTGTTGGCGCTGCTACTGTTCTGGCTATGTGCAGAGAATAAAGAAGGCATGACACATATTTCAAAGAGTGAGTGACGGAAAGTCACAAGAAGGAGAACGAGAATGATTACAGTAAACCATGTAACAAAGCGATATAACAAGAGCGATCTAGTGGTTCGGGATGTTAGTTTTTCCGTGAGAAAAGGACAGATTTTCGGACTCCTCGGGCCGAATGGCGCCGGTAAGACTACTTTGATGCAAATGATTGCTACATTGCTCAAACCAACATCCGGTATAGTCACGATCTGTGGATTGGACAGTCAATCCTCGGCCCAAGAGATCCGACGGAAAATCGGCTTCCTGACAACGGAGATCAAGCTGGACCCGCTGTCTACACCGAATCAACTTTATCGCTTCTTCAGCGAGCTTTACGACATTCCACAAGAAGAGATTGAATCCAGAAAAATGACACAGTTCCAGCGATTCGGCATCACACCATTCGCAGATAAGAGAATTGTAGAACTTTCTACCGGCATGAAGCAGAAAGTATCGATTGTGATTTCTTTGATTCACGATCCGGAAGTCATCATCTTCGATGAACCAACCAATGGACTGGATATTCTGACATCCAGACAGGTGATGGATTATCTCCTGGAATTGAAGGCGAAGGGGAAGAGTGTCCTGCTATCCACACATATTTTCTCTGTAGCCGAACAACTCTGCGATGAGATTGCCATCTTAGTGGATGGTCGAATCGTAGATCAGGGATCAGCTGCTTCTTTGACCGAGAAGACACAAAGTAAGAATTTCGAAGAAGCTTTCTTTAAGCTTTATACCCAGTATCACGTAGGAGGCTGACATCATGCGCCGCGCTATACACGCACTTGTTCGGAAAACATTCGGCAAAAACCACAGCATGCGAGCGCAGGCTTCCTTCTCGACGCTCTTGATCTGTGTTGGCTTTGTTATGGTGGTGGTTTGCTATTTCGCAAGTCTGATCATCTACTATTCTGATAATGAAACTGTACCGGATTACGCGGAGCGCTTGATTGTTGTCAATATGCCGGACTCCATGGACGCTTACCTGGAAGAAGAGGGTTATTATCAGGATGATCAGATCATCAAGAAAGAATGGCCGTCCTACTACGATATGTTTACGTTTACTTCCTGGATGGAAGAGGAGGACGCCTTCCTCGTCATGGTTTTCCCAGAGGATTTCGATGAGTTGACGCTTCAACAGGTTCCGGATGAATTGCCGGAGATCCTTACTTACTGCTCGCCGGATTACCTCGAGTATGTGGAAGCACGAGATGGACTCATCAAAGAAGTCCTCACAGAAGGTTATCTTCCACATGTGCAATCGAGTCTACATATTCCGGTCAAGTGGGAAACTGTTCCAGAGCAGGTGATTACAGGGATGCCGACCAATGTTGGCGGCAATTTAATCAAAGAACGAATCAGTACGATGGTGATGCCGCTTCTTTTCTTCATTGGCATCATGTACGTATGCATGCTTTCGGGTATGAATGCCATTGCCGGCGAGAAGGAAAGAGGCACATTTGCTTCGATCTTGATGACTCCGGTCTCTCGTCTGACCATCGTATTGGGTAATTACTTCGGTGTACTGCTCCATGCACTGATTCCTTGTGCAGTGCTAATGGTACCGACAATCTTCCTGTCGAGATGGTATGGACTTCCCGGTGTGATCCTTCTTACATGCTCGCTGTCGGCTTTCATGGCTGCAATCACCATACTGATTTCCTGCATGAATCATTCAATCTCATCGGCACAGACTACGTTCCTACCGATCTTCTTGATCGTATTGGTGGCCTGTGTGACCTGCATGCAGTCAACAAATTCGAATCCAATCAATGACTACATTCCGATCTACGGACATTTCTACGGGATCGGTAAATGCATGATGGGTACAGCGAAGATCCTGCCGGTAATCGTGACAAGCCTGATTACCCTGCTTCTGGCGGCGATATGTATCTACGTATCCAAGAGACTAATGGAAACGGAATCATTCACGGTTGCGGTCGAGACGAAGTCAGATCGAGAGTTACGACGTGCTGCGAAGATCGCGAAGAAACAGGAGAAAGATTATGTTTCTATCTCCCGTGCCAATGTATTCGGTTATCATGCAAAGAAGAGACGCTCTTTGTTCAAATTCCTTGTCGGCCACGCGATGCTGCCGTTGGCGCTCCTGTCTGTTTTCCAAACGATCGCTATGATTCCGGCGATTTCCTCCTATATGAAACAACCAGAATCCATGGATTTTATCCGCATGTTTAGAGATGTCTCCGCCGTGGAGAACATATCTGAAACGATGGTCAAGGCTGGCGATCTTTTCGCGCGGTTCATGCAGAATCGATGGTTCATCTTCCTGATGGGCGTCGGCTACTGGATGATTATCGGTATTTATGCCCTGTTGGTTCGTTATCGTGAGAAGAACGCTTTGTCTACTCTAGGTTTCCCGTCGGCAAAAGCACTGAAGACAGAAGGGAAGCATTCTCCTCTTCAATCCTATCTCTCGGGTCTGGGTATTGGATTTCTGCTGATCGGTTCTGTGTATGGACTACTTCTTGTGACCGGTCAGGTGACCTGTAATGGTTTTGCACTTCGTACAGAGCATTTGCCAATGTTCCTGCTTTACATCTTGATGTGGCTCCCACAGGGTGCAACCGAGGAGATCATGATGCGTGGATATATGATGCCCCGTGTTGCCTCAAGATTAGGCGTACCATTTGCCATATTCTTCTCTTCCATGTGCTTCAGTCTGATGCACGCAGGAAATGCCGGATACTCCTTACTGGCCCTTATTAACCTGGCGTTGATTGCCGCCCTGTTCGCTTGTATTGCACTTCGTAACGGCAATATCTATATGGTCTGCGCCATGCATACGGTCTGGAATTTCTGTCAGGGCAACGTCTTCGGACTGGAAGTTAGCGGCAATGCAGGCAACGCCTCGGTGCTCTCTTCTACCACGTCTGCGTCTGCACGTGACTTGCTTACCGGTGGCGGGTTCGGACCAGAGGGCGGACTTTGTGTCACCATCGTCATCGCGGTTGCATTTATCGTGCTTCTGCTTACACGGAAACCTCATCGTACGACCTCGGAAACTGTAGCGGATGTTGTCGTTGTTTCGGCTTCGGAAACGAAGACATAAACGGTGAGAAGTCCCCCGAAGTTTCTGATAGTGAAAAAAGGTCT
The DNA here is from genome assembly GCA_045598705.1 of Oscillospiraceae bacterium. Taxonomy (GTDB): domain Bacteria; phylum Bacillota; class Clostridia; order Saccharofermentanales; family Saccharofermentanaceae; genus Scatonaster. The sequence goes on along the minus strand of JAZLMM010000029.1, from coordinate 22,020 downwards.
CTTCTTTTGCCCAGAAAAAAGGTACAATATTAGCGTGGGATTGTCTCGCATTCAGCGTACAACGCATGGTGCGTGTCGGGCTAAGCATTTGTAGAAGGAGCATGAGGTAGACTTTATGACTAAGATTCTTCTTGTAGAGGACGATACGAGTATCGTTACAACTTTGACCGCATTTCTGAAGACAGAGGGATTTGAAGTAATTTGGGCACCTGGTCAGACCACGGCCATGACCAAGATTGAGAACGAAGCGTTCGAGTTGGCGCTGATCGATATTTCATTGTTAGATGGTAACGGATATGCGGTCTGCGCAGCACTGAAGTCGCAGAAACCGGATGTGCCGGTTATTTTTGTCACAGCTTCCGGTGATGAGTATAGTGTCGTTACCGGTTTGGATATGGGTGCAGATGATTACATCAGTAAGCCTTTCCGCCCGAGAGAGATGCTGTCCAGAATCAAGAGTGTTATGCGAAGGACGCACAAAGCAAGTGATGTGGTGGAATTAGGTCCAGTGAAGATCGACACGGCCAGAGGTAACGTGAGCCGTAATGGTGAGGAGATCATTCTCTCTGCATTGGAATATAGATTGTTGCTTCTATTTGCCAATAACCAAGGTGTGGTACTGACCCGTGCAAAGCTTCTGCAAGATCTGTGGGATGTTGGTGGTGAGTACGTCAACGACAATACCCTGACAGTATATATTAAGCGTCTTCGCGAGAAGATTGAGGACGATCCAGCCGAACCGGTGCTGATCCGCACGATCCGCGGATTCGGATATAAAGCCGGAGAGTAATTATGATTCGAAATAATGCAGAAGTACGTAACGAATATCTGGTAAGTCTAGCGCTGGCCGTGGTACTTTCGGTAGTTGCTTTCGTCTTCTCTTTGTACGCAGGCATCGCAGTCATGGTAACTTTCTCTGTGCTCATGTTGGTGCGGATCATCGCAGATCACCGTCGTTATCGACGCATGGCGGATCTTTCCGATGCCATCGACAAGGTCCTGCATGGTGCGGAAGAAGTGAGCTTCGAAGAATATCAGGAAGGCGAGGTAGCTATCTTAAGCAGTGAGATTCATAAGATGGTCATTCGTCTTCGTGAACAAGCTTCTCAACTTCTGGCGGACAAGCGTTTCCTTTCTGATTCCATTGCAGACATTGCCCATCAGCTCCGTACACCACTGACTTCTATGAATATTGTTACGGATCTTTTTGCCGCAGAAGAACTTCCCGATGAGAAGCGTTACGATCTCTTAGGCGAGATGATGCAGAACCTGAACCGTATAGAGTGGCTGATCAATACGCTACTCAAGATGAGTAAGATTGATGCAGATACGGTATTCTTCGAGAACAAAGAGTATCTGGTCAAAGATATGGTGAAGCGAGCAGCAGATGCACTGGCTGTACCGCTGGATATCAATAATATTGCGATGAAGATGGATGTACCGGAGGATGCGAAAGTCCGTGGTGACATGATGTGGACATGTGAGACGGTGAGCAACATCATCAAGAACTGCATGGAACATACACCATCTGGTGGAAGCATTGAAGTGGTAGTGAAGGATACCCCCATCTACTGCGAAGTCATGATTCAGGATACCGGTTCCGGCATCGCTCCAGAAGATATTCCTCATGTGTTCGAGCGTTTCTACCGTGGAAAAGTAGCCGCCAATAACAGTATCGGTATTGGACTTGCGTTAGGTAAGATGATCATCGATCGTCAGAACGGTACGATCCGTGCGTCGAATCGTGAGCAGCCGGAGCATGGCGCGCGATTCACGATTCGCCTATATAAATCTACGAGGTGAGAAGATGGAATTACTGCGAGCAGAACATCTGGTCAAGACATATGGTAAGGACGAGAACGTGGTGGCTGCCCTGGACGACGTCTCCTTAAGCATTGATAAAGGGGATTTTGTAGCCATTATCGGTGCTTCCGGTTCTGGCAAATCCACGCTACTGCACATGCTTGGTGGTGTAGACCGACCGACATCCGGCTCAGTCTTCGTCGATGGCAAAGATATCTTCAAGCAGAACGATGAGCAGCTGGCCATCTTCCGAAGAAGAGAGATTGGGCTTGTGTACCAGTTCTTCAACCTGATACCTGTTCTGACGGTGGTAGAGAATATTGCGATGCCGGTGCTCCTCGATCACCGCAAGGTCAATCAAGAACGGCTCAATGAACTACTCGATATTCTGAAACTTAGTGAACGAAAGAATTTCTATCCGAATCAGTTGTCCGGTGGTCAGCAGCAGCGCGTCGCGATCGGTCGTGCGCTGATCAATGCACCGACCATCCTTCTGGCTGACGAGCCGACGGGTAATCTAGACTCAAAGAACAGCCAGGAAGTAGTCGATCTACTGAAATATTCTAATGCGAAATATAACCAGACCACGGTGCTCATCACCCACGATGAGAATGTGGCCCTGCAGGCCAAGCGCATCATTACGATTCAAGATGGTAAGATCCGTCACGATGAGGTGATCCGTAAATGAGCCATCGCGCAAACATCGTTAGCAAGTATGCCAAGCGAACCGTATTCAACAACAGAGGAAGAACGATCCTGACGTTGTTGGGTATTATTGTGGCCACGACGATGTTTACGTTAGTCAGCTCGGCATATGTGAGTGCGGTCGATATTCTTCACAGTTTTGCAAACGATGACTATGGACAATGGCATGTGCAGGCCTATTCAATGAGCTCGATCGATTATCAGAAGACCATCCATGATCCACTGGTGGAGGAAGTGGCCTTCATACAGGAGATTGGCTTCAACCCGGGACCCTCCGGAATGGAACATGTCGATCTTAACAAGAAGTACAAGTACTTCGTTGGCGCCATGAGTCCAGAATACCAGAAGCTCTGTAATTACCACTTGGTACAGGGAAGACTTCCGAAGAACGAGAATGAAGCAATCATCTCGTTAGAGATGTTTGCGGATGATCGCGAGGAGATGAGCCTCGGCAATCAGATTTCTCTGGATATGTATGCACGTTATTCTGAAGGACATAAGGTGATGAACCTGAAAGATCTATCCTTGGATCGAAGTGGCCTCGTAGATGAAGAACTCTTCCAGACCGGAAGTAGCACGTTCACCATTGTAGGTTATTTTGTCGTACCAGAATATGCTTCCTGGAAGAATATTGCGGAGAACACGATCCTTACGTATTCTGATTCGATTACCACCGGTAATGCGGTCAATGCATATTTCAAGCTTTCAGATCCATCTTTGTACCGGACGTTTACCAAATCTTACTTTGAGGATGAGAACAGTTGCCTCTATAACAAAGACTATATTCGACTAGAGAATTCTGCGGATGATAGCCACACGAAGTGGATGTTCGGTATCATTGTATTTGTTGCCGTGACCATTATTGTTCTACTTGCGGTCATGCTGATCTATAACTCTTTCTCCACGTCTTCCTCTGAACGCATCCGTGCAATTTGTCTCCTCAAGTCGGTCGGCGCGACGCAAAAACAGGTTCGACAACTGATTCTGAAAGAAGCATTCTACTACTCCATTATCGGTATTCCGATTGGTGTTGCACTAGGCGAAGTTCTCAGTATGTTCTTGATTCGGGCGCTACAGAGAATGAGTAGTGATGCCGCGAATTTCATCATTGCGAAGAACATTGATCTGGAGTACCGCATGGGTTATCAGAATCTGGTTGCGCCGATCCTGCTTTCGATCTTGACGATCCTCATTGCAGTGTTCGTGCCGATGATGAAAGTGTCCCGTGCATTGCCGATTCAGGCGGTACACGACAATGAGCACTTCAATGATAAGGGAAACTACAACATGCTCGGTCATATGAATGCGAAGATCGCCGAGAGAATATTTGGGTTTGCCGGTGGACTCTCTATGAAGAATTATCTACGATATCGTAGAAGATATCGTGCCACGGTTATTTCCATTGTCGCCAGTATTCTCATGGTTATCTTCGCGAATATGATGGTTCGAAGTGTGTCTGATGTATTCTTTGACACGGAGCAGCACGGACCGTCTGATGCGATCACCTATATTCAGACCACGGATGAAAGCGGATTTGGTCAGAGAGATCGTTCCTTATTCTATGAATTGGCAAGTGTAGATGGAGTCAAGTCTAGCCGTTTATCTTTCACAATGGATATGTGCCTAGAGATCCCTGCTTCACAAGTGGCGGAGGAGTATCAAGTGCTTTTCCCAGATTGCATGCTTGATGATAGGGCGCTATGTAATGTCCAGTTCATCTTTGTTGAGGATGCAGACTGGCGTGAATTATGTGCACAGAGCGGCATTGATTCGGAGGAGTATCTTACTTATGGTTCCAGTAAATGCCTTATCAACAATCAGTGTGTGTATTTCGATGAAACGGCCGGACAGATGCTGAACATTCGGCTCTTCTCGGAAATGCCAGAGAGATTCGACTTCCCGTATTTCTTCAAAGAACATGGATATTCACGCACAGAATTGCTTGATCGGATGCATCTTGAACCAGTAGCAGAAGTAGATTGGGCGGATGAATTGTTGACGGATCTATCCTGTATGCAGATCTACGTGCCGATGAGTCGCATGGACTATTACGAAATGGACGGAAGTGTCGGATTGGAGGTGTTCCAGTTTACCGCCAAGAATCCGCGAGAGACCGTAGGGGCTATGAAAGAGATTCTGGAAGCAAGACTCTACATGACCGATTCACTGGAAGATGTAGGACGCCAGACACGTGCCGCTCGTGCGGTGAATAATCTTATGAAGATTGTCATGTATGGATATGTGGCCATGCTAAGTACGATGTGCTTCCTGAATATCGTCATGACTGTTCTGTCCAATCTTATTTACAGAAGGAGAGAATATATCCTGTTGACTGCAGTGGGCATGACGAAGAAATCACTCTATCACATGGTAGTGGCCGAGAGTCTGATCTATTTCTCGGAGAGCATACAGCTATTGATCCTGCTGATTGGCAGTGCACTAGCAATAACTATGGTGTTCATCGATCCATATATCTATCGACATATTCGGGTGGTCTTTGCCATCATTGTTATCCTGATGCATTTGCTTGTTGTCGTGGGCACTACAATCATTGGGATCACCCACATCATGAAAGATGAAGTGATCGAAGGTGTCCAGAAGGAATACTACTAGTCGTCTGAGTTTGGGAAGAATCGATGTGGATTACTCCTTGGGCTTGACCCATTCGTCAGAGGAGAAAGCGCGACCATGTGCACTGAGATAGTATTTGCACTGAAAAGAGAGAAGTGTCTGCCAAGTGCGACCTAATTGTGCTTCGTTATCCACAAAGACTGGTGCCAAGACACGCTTCAGAAATTGTGCGGCATCACCGATGAGCGCGACTTCTCCAATGTGAAGGGAGATGGAATCTTCCGTGTGGCCGGGGGTCATCAGAAGGGTTACGCCATCACCGAGAAGTTCTTTGACTACAGAAACCGTAAGCGGCGCCACGTTCTGACAGGCTTCATATGGAATAAAGGCCGGAAGCTTCGCAACTACGTTCCCGGCGGCACCAGCGCGCTTCACATATGGATGATCTTTGCTCGGACGCTTGCATGTGCCTTGCTTGACATAGTCCACTACGGTCTTCGATACGTAGACCGGACAGTTAAAAAGCATGGAGAAATACTCGGCATTTCCAGCGGTATCGCCGTGAGCGTGAGTCAGAATAATGGCATCTACATCGAAAATGAAGTCCTTCTGCAAGTTCTTCTCGATTGCATCACGTTCAGCCAAGGGACCACAGTCTACCATGACGATCTTGTCTTTGTAGGCAATGCAGTAGCAGTTATATAGCTTCGTTCCAATATTGAAAAATTGGTAGTTCTCATCTCGATGAATTAACATATGGAGACATCCCTCACTCGTTGTATTCGTTCGGCATGAGCTGTGGCTTGCCATAGTATTCTTCCAATGTTCGAATGTTGTTCTCGTACATGTAGGTGGCTACCTCGACACCGACGAAGCGGAAGTGCCAGCCTTCTACGCCATAGCCGGTGATGGATCCGCATTCTGCAGGATATCTCCAGATGAAGCCATATTCATGACCGTGCTCGAGGACCCATTTACCGACGTCTGTGTAGACGAAGTTGTCTCGAATCTCTGGATCGCTTCTAACATTAATGTCTAGTCCCAGACCCAGCGGATGCTCGGAACGGCCTGGATAAGCATTCTTGCAGCAGGCCTTATCTAGGCCTCTTCTCGTGATGGCATTGTTAAAACTGTAAGTCTGTGTCTCCCAGGAACGGTAACCGGAAATCAGATACAGGTCGCCGCCGATGTCGGCCATGCAGGTATCATGCATCTTCTCCCAAGCTTCTGCGGCTTCTGGGCGAAGTTGCTGACTGTCTGAATACTTCGCGTATACGAGTTCCGGCACATACCAGCTTGGGCTGGCGTAGTACTTATTGACGAGTACAGCGAGGTCGGACGGATCTGCTACGATTTCTGCACGAACCGAACGAGGGTCTACATATCCGTCGTACCAGATAGGGCCACCTTCCAGAATCGGTTCGACATATTCCGGAATCGGCGTTGGGGACGGGGAAGGTGTAGGTGTATTGGTAGGAGTTGGTGTGAAAGTAGGTTCCGGAGAAGGCGTCGGTGTAGATGTCGCGGCAGGTGTTGTTGCAAGGAATTCAGAAGATGAGGTTACAACAGAAGCAGCACCATTGTCTGCGTGATTCGATTTACTACATGCTGCGCCGAGTATACTCAGACAAGAAATAGCGGTAATGAGTGCGAACACGCGGTACGAACGCTTCATGGGAACTCCTTTCATCGGGACTCGCATGTGAAGCAACAGAACAGGCGGAAATACTGTAATCCCACAGTACGAGTGATTCTACAAAATACAGTATATCGCATGGTTAGGAGAATTACTATTTCACTTTGATTAAGAAGAACGAAGAAATGCTTGCGAAAGTGCGACAAAGTGAGTATACTGCTTGTTGCAATTGCGAATCATTCGCAGAAACAACGAGCTGGCATCGTCGTGTGAAGTGACAGTCAAGCGGGAACAAGATGGAGCAAAAATGACAATAAAAGATATGCGAAATAATAAGAGAAACGGTGGGAAGAAAGCGCGCTTCCTCATTTGGATGTTGGTGAGCGCCATGATCCTTGGCACCATGGGTCTTCTGAGTGGCTGTCGGAAGAAGGGATTCGGCAAGGATGCAGAAGGCAAGGTCAAAGTCGTGGCGACGATCTACCCGATGTATGACTTTGTGAAGAAAATCGGTGGCGATCTGGTGGCGGTGAACATGATGGTGCCGGCCGGTACGGAGCCACACGCGTGGGAGCCTTCGACACGTGACATGATGGATCTAGAGGAGGCTGATCTGGTCGTCTATAACGGCGCGGGCATGGAGCCTTGGATGGAGGACATTCTGGGTAGTGTTCAGAACAAGGAATTGGTGAAGCTGGAGGCTTCGAAGGATGTGCCGCTTCTGCGTGTAGACCATGAAGAGGAAGATCACGAAGCGGGTCATGAGGAAGACCATGAAGAGCATCACCACGGCGAGTTCGATCCCCATGTCTGGCTGTCTCCGAATAATGCAAAACTAGAGATGCGAGCGATTGCAGATGCGCTGATTGCGATTGACCCGGATCATACTGAGGCCTATGAACAGAACTATCAGGATGCGGCGGCGGAGTGCGACAAACTGATGGATGAATACCGCATGGCGCTTGCACCCTATGAGGGAAAATACATTGTCGTGGCGCATGAAGCATATGGTTATCTCTGCCACGAATTCAACCTGAATCAGATCGGCATTGAGGGTGTCTCAGCCGATCAGGAGCCGGATGCGGCGCGTATGCGTGAGATTATCGACATGGTGGGAGAATACGATATCCACTGCATCTTCTTCGAAGAACTGGTGGATCCGAAGGTAGCCGAGACCATTGCTGGGGAGACGGGATGCCAGACGGCGGCGCTGTCTCCGCTTGATGGCTTGACACAGGAAGATATCGACGGTGGACGAGATTATTTCTCAGTGATGCGGGACAACCTTCTGGCTTTGCAGAAGGCCTTTGCGTAAGACGTTCGCATGCAGAATGTTGAAGGAGTAGACGATGGAGAAAGTGATTGAAGTGAAGGACATGTCCTTCGGCTATACCAGGGAGAAGGTTCTGGAACACGTTGAATTTTACGTGGAGAAAGGGGACTTCGCGCTCATTATCGGCGATAATGGTGTAGGAAAGAGCACGATGGTCAAGCTTCTGCTCGGCGTGAATACGCCGACGTCCGGTGAGATCCTTGTGGGCGGGAAGAAGATTCGTTCGTTGAAAGACGGCCACATCGGGTATCTTCCTCAGAACGGTGGCTCACGTGCTGCGGCATTCCCTGCGACATGTGAAGAGATCGTCCTAAGCAGTCTCTATCGTGAGATTGGCTTTGGTCGGCTGGCTGGCAAGAAACATAAGCTCCGTGCATTAGAAGCGCTGAAGACGGTGGGCATGGAAGACAAGCGCAAAGCCCTGATTGGTGAGCTTTCTGGTGGACAGCAACAACGTGTCATGCTGGCGCGTGTGCTGGCCGGTAATCCCGAGGTCCTCATTCTAGATGAGCCAACGGTAGGTGTCGATGCTGATTCTGTTGACCGACTGCTTCACATCTTGCACCACCTGAACATCGAGAAAAACGTCACCATCCTCATGGTCACCCACGACGTCGACAAAGCGGGTCCTTTCGCCAACAAGGTATTGTGCCTGTCCGAGGGAGCATGTAACGAAGAGGCATTGCCTCAGGCGGAGATCATTCACGCTCATGCACATCAACACGCCAAGGGCGAAGGCGCGCATATTCATAGTGCGAACTGTAAACATGAAGTGGACCATCACCACGACAGTGAGCATTGCCCCGAGTGTAATCACCACGAGCATGATCATGTTCACGAACACGAGAAGGAGGGAAAGTAATATGCCGACGATTCTTCAGTATGCATACATGCAGCGCGCGCTGCTGGTTGGATTCCTTCTTGCACTGCTTGTGGCCTGCCTCGGTACGGTCATGGTGCATAAGCGTCTGTCCCTGATTGGCGACGCGCTGTCACATTCCTCTCTCGCTGGCGTGGCCTTGGGTCTGCTTCTGGGATTCAATCCGATTATTGGTGCCATCGCGGCCTGTGTGGTGGCGGCATTCTGCATCGAAGGGATTCGCAAGAAACTTGGTAATCACTCGGAACTGGCGGTGGCGATCGTCATGTCGACGGGTATCGGACTTGCCGGTGTGATGTCTGGTTTTGTAAAGAGCGCTGCGGATTTCAATAGTTTCTTGTTCGGTTCAATTGTCGCCATCAGCGAGATGGAGACCTACATGGTCATCGTCTTGGCACTGGTGGTACTACTCGCATTCTTCTTGCTTTACAAGGAATTGTTCTACATCTCTTTCGATGAACAGGCTGCGGCAATCTCCGGTGTGCCGGTAGGCGTGGTGAATGCAATCTTCACGATTCTGACCGCAGTGACAATCTCCATCGCAGCCCGCACGGTGGGTGCACTGATTGTCTCTTCGCTGATGGTGGTGCCGGTGGCGGCGGCCATGAGCATTGCCAGAAGCTACAAGACGACCATTCTCTGGTCGGCGGTCATCTCGGTTACCTCCACGATCGGTGGACTGGTGCTCTCGTTCTATTGCGGCCTGAAACCAGGTGGTACGATCGTACTGATTGCTGTAGCCTGGTTCCTGATTCTCTATCTCGTGAAGTGGATCCGCGGACGCCTGGCATCAAGTGACCGCAGCACGGACATGGCGAAACGTGAAGAAAACAAGGAGGCGTGAGCGATGGAGTTCCCAAGTAACATCCGTAAGACACAGTCCCGCATGCGTGTATGGGAGATTCTGAACCTTGCCAATACACCTCTGACGGCCAAGGAAATTGCTGTACGGGCGGCGCAGAATTCGAAAGATCAGCAGAGCGAGGGCGCAACGGAGGGGGCACTATGGCTCTCCAGCATTTATCGCGCACTAGATGCTTTTGCCAATGCTCATGCGGTCAGTAGAACGGTGCTCGCTGATAGCCAGGAGGCGCTCTATAGTCTCGCCGGGAACGGACATCACCACTATGCGATCTGCATGAATTGCAAGAGGAAGACTGAACTCGAGGGGTGTCCTTTTGCCGAGGAAAAATCACTCCACGCGGTGGACCAAGATTTCATGATCGTGGGCCACACGGTGGAGGTGTACGGATACTGTAAGAAATGTCAGGAACAGCTATCAAAGAAAGTATAGGTAGCTGATTAGAATGCCAACTGTAACGCCAAGAACAGCGCTGGTCAGGACATCGGTGATGTAGTGGACATACAGGTAAAGTCGCGAGAATGCGATACCGGAAGCATAGACCATGGCAACAAAACCGATTGTAGGTGAGAAATGTACCAACGTACTTGCTACTGCGAACGAGGAGAAGGTATGTCCGGAAGGGAAGGAATAGTCCTTCGGCTCACGGATGATGATGTCTCGTTCTTCACCACGCACCTCATACGGACGTGGACGCTTGGCGATGTTCTTCAGAAGCAGATTAACAAGGATCAGGGAGACACCCAGTGCGATTAGGATGCCGAGCGCGGCCTGGCGATTGATATTTGCGAAGAAGAAAGTACCGGCCGCGACAAACCAGACGATACCGAAATTTCCGGTCATGGACAGGAAATGCATCACTTTGTCGATGGAATCTCTGCGAAGGTTATGGTAGATCCAATCAAGGATCTTCAGTTCACGCTTAGATATTGAAGATGGCATGTGCGTCGCTCCTTTCTGTATTTCTGTTAGTTTATACGAACAAACCTTCAGAAGTGCTACTTCTTACATTGTTCTGTAATTTAACTGTACATTGGTTGAAGTCGAATGACCATGAAATTTTCTTGAGGTTAGGTTAAATTATCGTAAATTCATGGTATGATGCCCATATGAAGAATTACCTGCATCCTATTTCTATCGGTAAAGTAACGATTCCGGAGAACACGGCGCTTGCGCCTATGGCCGGAACGAGTACCTGCATCTTCCGAACCATCGCACATGAGTGTGGGGCGGGTCTTGGCGTGACTGAACTGGTCTCTGCCCGTGGCATACGCTTCAAAGATTCTTTGGAGATCAGTATGCGTTATCTGGAGATTGATCCTGCCCGAGAAGGTGCCACAGGCATCCAGCTCTTCGGATTTGATCCGGAGGACTTTGACTTTGCCATTCACAAGATATTGGAAGATCCACGTCTGGCAGATGTAAATCTGATAGACCTGAACATGGGATGTCCGGTTTCAAAAGTCGTGAAGACGGGGTGTGGCGCGGCACTCATGAAGGAGCCGGCAATCGCCGAGAAGATTATTCGTGCTTCTGTCCGTGCGGCTTCGGCATACGGTAAACCAGTCACGGTGAAGTTCCGATCCGGATGGGATTCTTCTTGTATCCATGCGCCGGAATTTGCGAAGATGTGTGTAGAAGCCGGGGCCCAAGGTCTTGCCCTTCATGCTCGCACGCAGTCCATGATGTATAGTGGTCAGGCGGATTGGGAAGTAATCGCACGAACCAAGGCGGCGATAGCAGACACCGGTATTCCACTATGGGGGAATGGCGATGTGAAGGACGGTGCATCAGCTGCGGCCATGCTGGAAATGACCGGTGCGGACGGCGTGATGGTGGGGCGTGCGGCGCAAGGTAATCCGTGGATCTTCTCTGAGATTCGAAGCGCACTTCTTGGCGAGATGTTGCCATCTCGGGTAGATCGTGCGACAAAAGTGAACGTAATGCGACGTCACCTTCAGGGGTTATGTGACCAACTCGGCGAGAAGACCGGTGTCAAAGAAATGCGTGCACAGATTGCCTGCTACCTCAAAGGCGAATTCGGTGCAGCGGAATTCAAGAATCGCATCATGAACGCCAATACTGTCGAGGAAGTCAACAAGCTACTACAAGCATTCTGTACAGAGTCTCATAATCTCTTGTGACAATAATAAATTTCTCCGCCTGCTCATAAACGGGTGCATCGGTAAAATGCAATTTGCAGGCGGAGAGATTCTTGACTCAAATAGGATGCTACATCTTGAGATTACTCTATGCCGAGAATCTCTTTATAGTTGTCACAGACTTCCTTATAGTTCTCTGGGGTACCGATATCGATACAGGTGCCGTCCACGCGGAGCGCATATACATCCTTCTTCTGGTAGAGCCAGGATGGGAAGTGGCCGGGAGCATCTGGGGAGTTGCCTTCGTCAAGATAGACGCTGAAGAGTGGAAGGGTCTCCTGGAGATAGAAATAGGTGGCATAGATGGCTACGGTAGAACGCGGAATCTCTGGCTTCTCAGCAAGGTAGAGAATCTTGCTGTCCTCGTCAAGTGTGGCAACGGCCAACTTCTTCAACTGATCGATGTCTTCCACACGAATCGCTACGAGTGTGTCCTTGCGCTTCTGCATGAAGAAGTCATAGACTTCACGAAGTTTATAGGTGAAGAGATTATCACCTGCGATAATCATGAGGTCTTCGTTGATCTGAAGCTTCTCAATGACGAACTGGATATCGCCGATTGCACCGAGCTTGTTGGAATCATCTGTTGTGCCATCATCTATGACCTGAATCGGGATGATACGGCGACGGTCTTCCATCTTCTCTGCTGCCCACTTATCGAATTGTTCTGCGAAACGATGGTTTGTAACGACAACAATCTTGGAAATATCCGGTAAGGTCTCGATCTCGTCGGTAATATAGTCGATCATGGGCTTCGGTCCGACAGGAAGAAGAGGTTTCGGTGTGTCAATTGTCAATGGATACAGGCGTGTTGCATATCCGGCGGCAAGAATTAAGGCAATCATAGTAAGTTTCCTTTCTACACATCACAAACATTCCCTGCAACTGAAAATCCCCCTTCAAATCGTTTCCAAGATTGCAGAAACATTGATTTTTATCTATTTTACCAAATTACAAAGTAAAAATCCATTGAGTATTGATTTCCTTTACATGACACAGATTTCTGAAACAGGTAGCAAGAAGAGAAAAAAGTCGCTATAATAGAAAGGTATGAAAAGTATGATTATCCTTGAGATCATGTTCTTCTGTCCGTCGTGAATCTACACGTGGTCGAAAGACGTTGATTAAAGGGGTTTTTGCGTGCAAGGGAAACATTCGATATTCATATCGGAAAACATAAGGGAGAAGTCAATATGGAACTTTGTGCAGTAGTCATGGCAGCCGGCGAAGGAAAGAGAATGCATTCAAATCATTCGAAAGTCGTTCAGCTGGCAGCGGGCAAACCGTTGATTCGCTGGGTAGAAGAAGCCCTCACTGGCGTAGGCGCCAATGAGCAGGTCTATATCGTTGGACACCGTCAAGAAGAAGTCCGCGAAGTGTTAGGTGAGGATGTGGCATTTGTTTTCCAAGAGCAACAGCTCGGAACTGGACATGCTGTCATGCAGGCGGCACCTTTCCTCGAAGGAAGAAGTGGTTGCACCATCGTTCTTCCGGGCGATGCACCGCTGATCACTTCCGAGACAATCTCCGCGGCACTGAAGTTGTTCGAAGAGGGTGACTATGGTGCAGTCATCATTACCGGTATCGCTCCGGATCCGAAGGGATATGGACGAATCATCCGAAATGAAGATGGTAATGTTACGAAGATCGTCGAAGATCGTGATTGCAACGATGAAGAGCGCAAAGTCTGTGAGATTAACTCCTCCATCTACTGCTTCAAGACACCGCTTCTGCTCTCAGCACTTGGACGTATCGATGCCAAGAATGCACAGAAAGAGTACTATCTGACCGATACGATCGAGATCCTGATCCGTGATGGTCACAAGGTCGGTGCGTATGTGGCACCTTTCGACGAGACACGTGGGGTCAACGACCGTGTACAGTTGCAGGCTGTCGGCAAGATGCTGAATCGTCGTGTATGTGAGAAGCTGATGCGTGAGGGTGTCATGATTGTTGACCCCGATACGACTTGGATTGCGGACACAGTAAAAATCGGTATGGATACACAGATTCTGCCGGGTACCGTACTTCTGGGAAATACTGTTATCGGTGACGAATGCGAAATCGGTGAGAACTCCCGTCTAGATAATGTAATCGTGGGTGATGGATCCACGATCGATAATTCCATTGCATCGGATTGCACGGTGGGTAAGAACTGCCGTATCGGACCATTCTCTCACTTGCGTCCGGATACGATCCTGAAAGACAATGTCACCATCGGTGCGTATGTTGAAGTAAAGAATGCAACAATCGGGGACTACTCCCGTGCCCGTCACCTGACATATGTAGGTGATGCGAAGGTCGGTAAGAATGTGAACTTCGGTTGCGGTACAGTGACCTGTAACTACGATGGTATGGATAAGACTTGGTGTGTCATCGGCGATAACGTATTTATCGGCGGTAACTCGAACCTGATTTCCCCAGTTACATTGCAGGAGAACTCTTACATTGCTGCCGGTTCTACCATTACGGAGGATGTACCGGAGCTTGGTCTTGCGATCGCAAGATCCCAGCAGGTCGTGAAGGAGAATTGGGTTGCGAAGCAGAACCGTTCCCGTGCTTCGACAGTCATTCAGCCTGATCGTAAGCGTAACAGCGGTCTATAAACTGGACGAATTCTACGCGAGAAGTTCATAAATGAAGAACTGGTGAGAGAAGACATATGTGGCTAATTGTAGGTCTGGGCAACCCAGGCAGAGAATACGAAGAGACATTTCATAACTGTGGTTTCATTACGCTAGGAATCCTGGCGCAGAAACACCATATTGAGATCGACAAGCTCAAATGGAAAGGTGAATATGGTAAAGGCACGATTGGTGGGGAGGACTGTATCCTTCTACGTCCGCGTACCTTCATGAACCTCTCCGGTCAGAGTGTGATCGAAGTGATGCAGTTCTATAAGATTCCACATGATCACCTGATCGTGGTCTATGATGATATCGACATCGCACGTGGTACGATTCGCGTGCGTGCATCAGGCTCCGCAGGTACACATAATGGTATGAAGTCTATCATCTATAGTCTCGGTGCGCAGGATTTCCCGCGTGTGCGTATTGGTTGCGGACCGGTTCCAGAGCATTGGGATCTGGCAGACTTTGTATTGTCTACGATTCCGAAAGAAGAACATGATACGATGAAGAAAGCCTTCGAGGAAGGAGCAGAAGCGATCGAGGACATCATCGCGGGCAAGGCCATTCCCAACGGGCGCAACCGTGGTGGAGGTCGTGCATGATTTTCCTCCCTACCATTGAGAAACTGCTTGGCGAGGCGAAAGCCGATCCCGCATTTCAAGAACTGCTAGACGCTACCTCTAATAAGAAGGGACACATCAATCTTTGCGGCATGACCGAAACGCAGAAAGCGTATCTGATTGCTTCCATGACACTTGAGAAGTCCCAGACCCAGGAGACACCGGTCCCAATGATCCTAGTCTCCGATGAACTTTCTGCAAGAAGATTTAAGTCTTATCTTGATGCATTCTTCGAGAAAGAATGTGTGATTCTTCGTGGCCGTGAGACCAGTCTGTCTGCGGTGTCGGCATCTAGTCGCGAGATTGAGCAGGGACGTGTGCGTGCGCTGATTAAGTATGCTACCCGAGACTGCGGGGCACTGATTGTCACAGCGGGTGCACTTCTGACCAAGATGCTCCCTATGAAGTCATTTATCGAGACCAAGGTTGCCCTACGCATCGGACGACGCATCTCTCCGGAAGACCTGGCTCAGACGCTGGTGTCTATGGGCTATATCCGCACCCGTGAAGTGGAAGGTGTAGGTGAATTTGCAAGAAGAGGAGATATTTTCGATGTATTTCCAAGTGGCTCGGATATGGGTGTTCGCGTCTCATTCTTCGATGATGAGATCGATCAGATTAAGATGTTCAACCTGTCTTCCCAACGTTCAGAAGAACAGGTGAAAGAATATACGATCTTCCCGGCGACGGAACTTCTCGTGCCAGGGAAGAAATGGGACAGCCTTGCAGACCAACTCGTCAGCATTGGCGAGAAAGCAGCTACGAAAGCAGCGGCCATTGGTGCAGATCGGAACAGCATCGATAGCATGACCCGCATGATCGGCAAAGAAAGTGACGCCCTCCGAAGCGGCGGTACTTTTGCCGGGTGGGAGAAATGGATCTCCGTACTATGTCCGGAAACAGAATCGATTCTGGGCTTCGTGCGCAGCATGGGGGATACCATCTATGTTGATGAGATCGCTCAGGTGAAATCCCGCATGGACGGTGTGGCGGCGGACTTCATGGCTCGCTTCAAGACGGCTTTCGAGAAGGGGTTGGTGCCTGCTATCTGTGAAGAAGCATTGGCAGAAATACCCGATGTCTTCCGTGAACTCGACCAGAAGCAGGTCATTGCCATGGCTGTGCTACCAAGTTCTAATAATGGACTTCCTGGTGGCGTAAAGATCAGTATTCCAGGTACAGCATGTAACAGTTACCGTGGGCATGAAGAGGCGTTGGCTGACCTGATTTCTCAGCGAAACGCGGAAGGTCAGACCACGTATATCATGAGCGGAAGCGGACAGCGTGCGGACAAACTCCGTACATTCTTGTTCGAACGAAATAGCATGCCGCTCCTGATTCCCAGACCACTTCCGGATGGATTCATCTATCCTGCCATCTCTCTCTATGTCATTGGTACACAGGATGTTTTCGGTGTGGACCATGGCATCAAGAAGAAGAAGAAAGGCGGCATGACCATTGATCTGTTCTCGGACCTTGTTCCAGGTGAACTAGTCGTAGACGATGAGAATGGTGTAGGTCGCTACGACGGACTGGTCAATCTGGAGATCGAGGGCACGAAGCGTGACTACTTGCAGATTACATATGCCAACGACGATCACCTCTATATCCCGATGGACCGTCTCGACCATATTCAGAAATATGTTGCATCCGACGGACGCACGCCGAAGCTTGCAAGACTTGGTAGCAGCGAGTGGAGTAAGTCGGTCGCACGTGCGCAGAATTCAATCAAACAGTTGGCCTTCAATCTTGTGGAATTGTATGCCAAGCGACAGGCGTTGGGCGGACATGCTTTCCAACCCGATACGGTCTGGCAGGCCCAATTCGAGGATGACTTCCCGTTCCAGGAGACCGACGATCAGTTACGCGCCATCAACGATATCAAGAAAGACATGGAATCCAATAAATCCATGGATCGATTGCTCTGCGGTGACGTAGGCTTCGGTAAGACCGAGGTGGCCTTCCGCGCAATCTTCAAGTGTATTGCAGAAGGCAAACAAGCCATCATGCTGGCTCCGACCACGGTTCTGGTGCAGCAGCATTACGATAATCTCAAAGAACGCCTTCGCGGATATCCGTTCCGTATTGCTGTTTTGAGTCGTTTTGCCACACCCAAAGAAGTGAAACGTGCAGTGAATGGCATTAATGATGGTACCGTAGACGTAGTGGTAGGTACGCACCGCGTATTAAGCAAAGATATTGAGCCGAAGAACTTGGGACTTCTGGTCATCGATGAGGAGCAGCGATTCGGTGTGAACCACAAAGAGAAACTGAAGAACCTTCGCAATACCGTAGACGTACTGACCCTGACGGCGACGCCGATTCCACGTACGCTTCACATGTCTATGGCCGGCATCCGCGACATCTCCGTACTGGAGGAACCGCCGCAAGACCGTCGTCCGGTTCAGACCTATGTGGTGGAATACGACGAACAGATTATCGCAGAAGCGTGCCTGCGTGAGATTGAGCGACATGGTCAGGTATTCTATCTATATAACAACACACATCACATTGCGGAGAAGGCGGAGCAACTGTCTGCCTTATTGCCGGGTGCGCGTATTGTGTACGCACATGGACAGATGAGTGAACGCGAACTGGAACATATCATTGAGTCGTTCATCCATAAAGAAGCAGATGTGTTGGTGTGTACGACGATTATTGAATCCGGCGTAGACATGCCGAACGTCAATACAATCATCGTGGAGAATAGTGACCGCTTCGGTCTGGCCCAGCTCTATCAGCTCAAGGGTCGTGTGGGTCGCTCGGACCGTCAGGCCTATGCGTACATTACGTATCAAGCGGACAAGGTGCTGAAGGAGGATGCGGAGAAAAGACTCGCCGCCATTCGTGATTTTACAGAACTGGGTTCGGGTATCAAGATTGCTATGAAAGACCTAGAAGTCCGTGGTGCGGGCAATCTCCTCGGTGCCGAACAGCATGGTCAGATGGATGTCATTGGATATGAGTTATACTGCCGTATGCTGGATGAAGAAATCAAGAAACTCTCCGGCACGTGGGTACCACAGGCCGAAGATGCGGTGGTACATATGCAGGAAGATGCGTACATTTCTCCTTCCTACATCGCAGATGATGGTCAGCGTATGGATGTGTACCGACGCATTCAGAATATTAGTACGAAGAAAGAACGCGAGGACCTGGAAGATGAACTTCTGGATCGTTTCGGAGATATTCCGGAGGAAGTAACGATTCTTGCAAACGTGTCCATTATCCGCCACTTGGCGGGAAAACTGGGATTCGAACGCGCGGAGATCGACAAAGAGAAGGCAAGACTCTTCTATCGTCCGAATGTTTCCGGAGCAGCGCAAGCACTGCTTCGTGCCGGCGCTGACTCCCGATATCAAGGGCATGTGATGGTCTATTCTGTTGCACACCCGTACCTGCAATACTCGCCTTCGCCGAAAGACCGGAACCGTATGGTCAGTGATGTTGCAGAACTACTGGATCTGATGAATGAAGAAGGGCCTTTAGAATCGGTTGCTTCCAAGGAGTGAGACGAACAATGATACTGATTGAAATCCTATATTTTATGCTTAGTACAGCAGGAATTGTTGTGTTTGCCAACATGGTGATGCTTCCCATCTCGGCAGTTTGGCTCGTTCTGCTTATTCCGCTTTTCCTCGCGGTGCAGTTCATGCCGATCTTCCCGATTGCGGCACATCGAGTCCGCACGTTCAAGTTAAGAAATACAGCCGCTGGCTCTATGCTGCTCAAAATCTTTCTTCTGTCTACGAGTATCGCGATTGCCTTCAATATTCCTGCCATGATGGGCAAATTCGAGGAAACAATGGATATTCCGAAGATTACTGATGAGCCACTGCTCTGGACATTTGCCATTATTCTGATTGTCGGAATCGAGAGTATCGTGTTCTGGAATGGTATTATCCGTGTCTATGTGACCGGTAAGCAGATGAGTCTTCTCTTTCGCGTGACTTGTGCCGTGTGTGGGCTGTTCCCGATCGTCAATCTGATTCTGCTCGGGATGCTGATTCGGATTGCGGACAAAGAAGTCAAGTTTGAAAATGACAAGCTCATCCTCAATGAGAAACGTGCCGATCAGAAGATCTGCGCATGTAAGTATCCAATCTTGCTGGTACATGGCGTCTTCTTCAGAGATTCGAACTTCTTTAATTACTGGGGACGTGTGCCGGAAGAACTGGAGAAGAATGGTGCCCAGATTCATTACGGCAACCAGCAGTCCGCAGCTTCGGTCGATTCTTGTGGTCAAGAACTGGCAGAACGTATCAAGAGCCTGTGTGAGAAGTATCACTGCGAGAAACTCAATATTATCGCGCATTCCAAGGGTGGTCTAGATTGCCGTATGGCCATCGCGAAGTACGGTGCAGGACCATATGTGGCCAGCCTAACGACCATCAATACACCCCACCACGGTTGCGAATTCGCAGACTATCTATTAAGTAAGATCGGTGAGAATTATCAGGAGAAAGTTGCGTCAATCTACGAGTCAACGCTTCGGAAGATGGGCGACCCGAATCCGAGCTTCCTTGATGCAGTCAACGATCTGACATCAAGTGCCTGTGAGCGTCTCAACGAAGAGATGCCCTGTCCAGAAGGTATCTTCTGTCAGAGCTTCGGTTCGAAACTGAATGGTGCAACGTCCGGACAATTTCCGCTCAATTTCTCCACACTTCTGGTGGGTCGTTTTGACGGACCGAACGACGGACTTGTCGGCGAGAAATCTTTTGCATGGGGACAAGAATATCAGTTCATCACTGTCAAAGGGAAACGTGGCGTCTCGCATGGTGACGTGATCGACCTGAACCGTGAAAATATAGACGGTTATGATGTGCGTGAATTCTATGTCCAGTTAGTCAGCAAGCTTCGTATCCGTGGATTCTGATTGTCATGGGTTTCGGTTGAAAAAATCCACTTCGGTAGATATAATGTTGCTTGTTTGGTTCTGCGAACATCAAGCGCAGTGTCCAATAAGTAGATGCTTCGATCGTTCAACGGATAGGACTGCAGTTTCCGGTACTGCCAATGCGGGTTCGATTCCTGCTCGGAGCGCCAAATCACGAAAGGCTCCTTCTTTGCTTCGTAGCAAGAGGAGCCTTTTTGATAGTCATTTTCGTGTAGAAGAGATATTTCCTAGCAGTTAGGCTTTCTTTACGATCTCGTCGCTGTCGAGCCATATGGTAAAAGGACCTTCGTTCTCGATGGATACGGCCATATCTGCGCCGAACACACCGGTCCCCACATGCGGAACTTTCCCCTGACAGGAAGCAATGATGTACTCGTACAATTCATTGGCCAGATCTGCGGCCCCTGCGTGGATGAAAGCCGGACGGTTGCCGTGATGACAATCTGCATAGAGGGTGAACTGCGAGATGAGAAGGAGACTTCCGCCCACATCGGCGAGGCTTCTGTTGGTCTTGCCGTCTTCATCGCGAAAGATGCGCAGCCCGAGAAGTTTCTTCACCATAGCGTCTGCGATTTCTTTGGTGTCGGTGTTGGAAACACCGATGAATACGAGAAACCCACGGTCAATCTCGCCCACGGTCTTACCCTCTACGGCAACTTTGGCTGAAGTTACTCTTTGAATCAGAAATCGCATAATTAATATACCTCGTCAATTTTGCGGTGATTTTCGGAACTATTTTCACCACTTCTTTATGTAGACAGGATAACAAAATGTGTTATAATTGCAAAGAGCCGTTAAGGAAGGCTGACGAGTTTCTCAAGTGATCACGCGAGAAACTCTTTTTTTATGGAGGAAGCTTCTAGACCCAAGCAGTCGGGTTTTCTCGGATAAGGGGTGTGAGAAACATGTTCAAAGCAGGTTTTAGTAACGAGAAATACGTGCAGATGCAGTCACAGAAGATTCGTGATCGAATCAACCAGTTCGGCGGCAAGCTCTATCTAGAGTTCGGCGGAAAGCTGTTCGACGATTTTCACGCCTCCAGAGTACTGCCAGGATTCGAACCGGACAGTAAGGTGAAGATGCTCATGGAACTGAAGGATGAGGCGGAGATTGTCATTGTCATCAGTGCTGATGCCATCGAGAAGAATAAGCGAAGAGGAGACCTGGGCATTACTTACGATCAGGAAGTACTCCGTCTAATTGATGCTTTTACCGAGATTGGATTATATGTCGGAAGTGTCGCGATTACACAATATGCGAACCAGCCTCTGGCTGAGCACTTCGGTAAGCGCCTGCGCCAGCTCGGCATCAAAGTATATAAGCACTATCCGATTGCCGGTTATCCGACCAATGTGCCGCTAATCGTGAGCGACGAAGGATATGGCAAGAACGAATATATCGAGACGACGCGTTCACTGGTCGTTGTAACCGCTCCAGGACCTGGATCCGGTAAGATGGCTACCTGCCTGTCGCAGTTGTATCATGAGAATCGTCGTGGCATCAAGGCCGGTTATGCAAAGTTCGAGACCTTCCCAATCTGGAGTATCCCACTGACCCATCCGGTCAACATTGCGTACGAAGCCGCTACGGCTGACTTGAACGATGTAAACATGATCGATCCGTTCCACCTGGAAGCATATGGTGAGACGACCGTAAACTATAACCGTGATGTTGAAGTCTTCCCGGTAGTAAATGCAATCTTTGAGAAGATCTACGGTGAGTCTCCATACAAGAGCCCGACAGATATGGGCGTCAATATGGCCGGATATGCCATCGTTGACGACGAAGCTTGCCGTGAAGCAAGTAAGCAGGAGATCATACGCAGATATTTCCAGGCGAAATGCTTAGTCCGCCAGGGCCTCTCGGGTGGACAGGATGTGAATAAGATTGTACTACTGATGAATAAGTCGGGCATTGA